>CAZCAA010000004.1:0-130639 GCA_964496585.1 uncultured Ferruginibacter sp. | reverse complement strand
TTAATGCTTCGGATATCGTATTGATGCCGGTTATTCCAACCACGCTTTCTATCCGTACTTATTTTATGGTGAAAGATTATTTCAAAGAAAAAGACCTCGACATTTCTAAAATGATGTGCTTCTTTAGCATGGCCGACCTACGGAAGAACATGCACAACGAAATCATGGATGAATTATATAAGGATAAACGTTTCTTTCAAAACTACATTCCCTATTTAAGTGATGTTGAAAAGATGGGCACGCACAAAGCCCCGGTAATGGAATTTGCCAACAGCAGTTATGCTGCTAAAAGCTTTCGTGAGTTGTGGACAGAGATCAAAGAAGGCATTTTATAAAGAAATTTGTATTAAAAAATAACAATAAAAAGCCTCCATTTTTCGTGGAGGCTTTTTATTGTTAGTCGAAGAAGTTTATAAAACCATTTTACCTGAGCCGGTAGAAGTAAGGTTTGGTCCACCTATCAACTGGGTTCCGGTGAAATTTATATTGCAAAATTCAATTATCAGGTCACCGGCAGCGTTTGTGCTTACGTAAACAGTTCCTGCGGTAGCGTTCCAGTCAATTGCCGTTGCTCCTGAAATATAAAGGCTATGCATAGTAACTGATCCGATGGTATAAGTTCCCGGTGCAGGAGGAGTATCGCCAGGGAAAAATACATCAAGTTGTAGCGGTGATTCCTGTATGGTAGTTTGATAAGTTCCTGTACCTGTTGAAATACCAAATGAAAATCCATTCAAAGTAAACTGTCCCACCAGCACAAACTTTCCATCTACAAGCCCGGTGCAGGGGCTGCTTGGCGCAGTTACAGTTACATCAAAAGTACAGCCTCCTGTACCAACTGTAAATGTGCTGGCTCCAACAGTTGAAGGTGTTCCCGAGCCTGTTAAAACAAGGCTTTGCACTCCGGTTGTCGTAAACTGGCCGGTACTAGAAAACGTGATGCCATTTACGGTATTGGTAGTAATCGTATATAAACCTGCCGTAGTAACATTTACTTGTACGGTAGCCGTATTAGCCGCCGTTAATGCACTACTGGTTGGATAATCTCCAGCTACGGTTATGGGAGCGCAAGCACCGGGAGCACCAGTGAAAGTATAAACTGCTGGCGGTGGCGCAGGTAAAAAAGTAATGGAGAAGCTACAGTTGCTTGTACCAAATGTTACGGGAAATGAAACTGCACCAAGATTGGTGGGGGTTCCGCTTCCTGTTAGTATAATATTCTGGGCTCCTGCTGCCAACGTTCCCGTACCCGAAAAGGTACAGCCATTGGTTGCGGTAGTGGTAATAGAATATGAACCTGCAGTGGTTACATTCACAGGGATAGTAACCGTATTAGTGCTGTTCAATGGAACACTTTGAGTGTATACGCCAGCGTTAGTGGCAGTGCTGCAATTCAGCGTTCCAACCGCATTCGTTACCGGGTTAATAATACTTGTAGTAGCGGTAATTAAAAATGAACAGCCCGCAACACCAGGTACATAATTTGAAGAAATGGCGGAAACAGGTGTTCCAGTTCCAAATAAAGTAATGTTCTGTGGCCCGGTAGCAGTAAAAGTTCCATCACCGGAAAACTGCATTCCATTGATAAGGCCTGTAGAAATAATATAAGTACCTACCGTAGTAACATTTACCGATACTACAACCGAATTGCTGCCGTTAAGTGCTGTGCCAACAACATAGTCGCCACTTATTAAAGGTGATACACAATTCCCGGGTGCGCCATTCTGCACAAACAGCGCTGTTCCAGACTGGCTTCCGCCTGTTTGGTCGGCGCCATTTTCCAGACTTACCTCTTTTTCACAAGAGGAAGCAGCAACTAATAATACCAGGGAGAACAATACAAATCTGATTGAACGAAACATAATATTTAAACTTTAGCGGCAGTAAAAATAAGCTTTCTAAGCTATTTTCTTAATACCCTAACAAAAATGATTTTATTTTAACGATTGAAGCCGAAGTATTCACCAAAGTAGGTGCTCAACATAAAGCATTCAATTCTTGAACTGAGCCGTTTAGTATAAATTTTGCCGGCAAAACTAAAAAATCAATTTATTGCGTTGTGTATCACAGGTAAACCATATATTTATTGTGAATATATTTACAAAACAGACTAAAAAAATGATACTGTTATGAAAAGAGAATTATCGGGATGGTTTAGCCCTGCATTGCAAAAAGAGATGCCGATCGTGTCTTATGGAGATTACGGTTTTGCACTTTTATTAGTACCAACAGCTGCTGCAGATTATCTGGAATATGAGCGTTTTCAGTTGATGGAAACTTTAGCTCCTTATATTAATGGAGGGAAAGTAAGGGTGTTCTCAATTAACAGTATAAACAATGAGAGCTGGCTGAACAATGAAATGGCCGGAGAACACAAAGCAATCCGTCAAAATCAGTTTAATGAATATGTTTTTAATGAGGTGGTACCGTTTATTCGTACCAGCACTTCCTGGGAAACGCCCATCATTACCTGTGGTGCTTCCTTCGGTGCGTTGCATAGCATGAATCTTTTTTTAAAACGCCCCGATCTTATTAATGGTGTTATTGCCATGAGTGGCGTTTATGATCTTACAGAATATACAAAAGGGTTTTATGATGACCAGGTATATTTCAATTCACCGGCGCATTATATACCCAATTTATCAGATGAATGGTACCTGCAAAATATTCGTCGCAGCCAGCATATTCATATACTTACCGGGAGCGGCGATTATGAAGATCCACAGGCTTCCCGCAATTTTTCCGGAGTGTTACATAGTAAAGGTATTAATCATGATCTCGATATCTGGGGGCATGAATGGAAACACGATTGGCCTACATGGAGAGCCATGTTACCCGCTTATATGGAAAATAAATTTTAATTTACTGTCCTTAGTTTCCAACTAAGGACATTTTTTTTCTTGTTGTAATAAGTTCCTGCTGCAATTTTTTACAATTCAAACCAGGTAGTCTGCATTTAGTTCTATTTTCAATTATGGTATTGATAATAATATTTACTTTTTAAACTTTTGTAATAATAAATTCATAAACCAACTGAGGGCATAAGGCAGTTAACAAATACTATATGTATTGATTACCACATTTGTTTTAATTTTAACCCATGCAAAAAAAACTTTTTCTCCTGGATGCGATGGCGCTTGTTTTTCGTGCCTATTATGCACTCATCCGCAGTCCACGCATTACCAGTAAAGGCCGCAATACAAATGCACAGTTTGGATTTACCAATACACTGATCGACCTTATTAACAATCAAAAACCTACACATATTGCTGTTTGTTTTGATACGCATGCACCAACAGAACGGCATACAGATTTTGCAGATTACAAAGCCAATCGCCAGGAAGCACCGGAAGATATTATTTCTTCGATTCCAGATATTAAAAAAATAATTGAAGGATTTAATATTCCCGTGATTGAGCTAGATGGTTATGAAGCTGACGATATCATAGGAGCTCTTGCAAAGAAAGCGGAGAAAGAAGGTTACGAAGTTTTTATGGTTACTCCTGATAAAGATTATGGCCAGCTGGTATCTGAAAATATAAAAATTTATAAACCTGGTTACCAGGGCGGTACGGTGGAAATTATGGGCCCTGAAGAAGTTTGTAAGAAATGGGATATAGCTAACGTAAACCAGGTAATTGATATTTTAGGATTAATGGGCGATGCGGTGGATAATATTCCGGGTATAGCGGGAGTAGGAGAAAAAACAGCAGCCAAGTTATTGAAAGAGTATCATAGCATAGAAAACATACTCGCTAATGCCGATAATATCAAAGGTGCATTGGGAGAAAAAATAAGGAAGGGCAAAGAGGATGCGATCATGAGTAAAAAACTGGCTACAATAATTTTAGATGTGCCCGTAGAATTTCATGAAGAAAATTTTTGCATGAAGGAATGGAACCGCGAAGCACTCACTGAAATATTTACCGCCCTGGAATTTAAAACCATGGCAAAAAGAATACTAGGCGAAGATATCACTGCAGTTGCTCAACAAATAGCTCCCGAAGTGCCGGCACAAATGGATCTTTTTGGAAATGTGGTAGAACAGCAGCAGCCTGTTATTTCCAGTTTGTCAGATCTTGAAACATTGGCTACTTACGGTGCACCAACAAAGAACATAAATAATACCGAACATAATTATTCATTAGTAAACAGTGATGGGGCAATTGATGATCTCATAAAATTATTATCCAAAGAATCACAAATTAGTTTCGATACTGAAACAACAAATATTGATGCCAACCTGGCCGAACTGGTTGGTTTAAGTTTTTCTATAAAACCTGGTGAAGGTTTTTATGTACCCTGCAGTGCCAGTCGTGAAGAAACGATTAACCTGTTGAAGAAATTTTCCGGTTTGTTTAAAGATGAAAATATAACATGGGTTGGCCAAAATCTGAAGTATGACATGCTTATTTTAAAATGGCACGGTGTAGAACTGGCCGGGAATATTTTTGATACCATGTTGGCGCACTATGTGATTGAGCCAGACGGCAAAAGGAGTATGGACTTGCTGAGCGCTCAGTTTTTGAGTTATGAGCCAATTCACATAGAAGAATTAATTGGTAAAAAAGGGAAGTCGCAGGGAAACATGCGTTATGTTGAAATTGAAAAAGCCAAAGAATATGCGGTTGAAGATGCCGACATTACTTTACAACTTAAAAATACTTTTCTTCCGATGCTAAAAGAGAAGGACGTTGAGAAAGTGTTTTATGAAGTGGAAAACCCATTGGTAAAAGTGCTTACAGCAATGGAGTTTGAAGGGATCCGTATAGACGAACAATTTTTAAACGAGTATTCCAAACAACTGGAAAAAGAAGCGAAGCTTGCCGAAGAAAGCGTTTATGCACAAGCGGGAGTAAGATTTAATCTGGCGTCACCAAAACAGCTGGGAGAAGTTTTGTTTGAAAAATTACAATTGGATGCTAAAGCAAAAAAAACGAAATCAGGTCAGTATGCTACCGGAGAAGACGTACTTTTAAAGTTAGCCAGTCAAAATAAAATTGTTGATGATATCCTTACTTTCAGAGAATATACAAAACTGAAAAATACTTATGTAGATGCTTTGCCTCTGTTGATCAATAGTAAAACAGGAAGAGTACATACCAGCTATGCACAGGCAGTGGCAGTAACGGGAAGGCTTAGTAGCAATAATCCAAATCTGCAGAATATACCTATTCGTACAAACATGGGCCGCGAAATCCGAAAGGCTTTCATACCAAGAGACGAGAACCATGTGTTGGTTTCTGCCGATTATTCTCAGATTGAATTGCGCATCGTAGCGGCAATCAGCGGAGATGAAAATATGTGTGAGGCATTTAGAACAGGAAAAGATATTCATACAGCAACTGCTGCAAAAGTGTTTAACGTAGAGGAATCAGCAGTTACCAAGGAAATGAGGTACAGAGCAAAAAGTGTAAACTTTGGTATTATATATGGCCAGGGTGCATTTGGATTAGCAGAAAATTTAAGTATTTCCAGGTCGGAAGCCAAAGAGATTATTGATAATTATAAAAAGCAATTCCCGAATATTCAGCAATACATGGATAACACAATCAATTTTGCAAAAGAAAATGGTTATGTAGAAACATTAATGGGCCGAAAGAGATGGTTGAAAGATATCAACTCTGCGAATTTTACTGTCCGGGGTTTTGCTGAAAGGAATGCTATTAATTCTCCAATACAAGGTACAGCTGCTGATATGATAAAGTTGGCGATGATCAGGATTCAACATGAATTCCGTCTTAATAATTTTAAGTCGAAGATGCTTTTGCAGGTGCATGATGAATTGGTATTTGATGTAATGAAAGATGAGTTAGAACTTGTAAAACCGGTGATACTTGATTGCATGCAACACGCAATGGTATTGCCAAATGACGTACCTACCAGTGCAGAATTAGGCGCAGGAGCTAATTGGCTGGAAGCGCATTAAAAAGTTGATAATTTTTTGAAATTATTTATATAAATTTATACTTTATAAAAAAAACATATATTATGAAAAAGATAGTAATCGTATGTAGTTTAATTGTGGCAGCTGTAGGCAGCTATGCCCAAACACAAGATTCAGAAGCAACCATGAAAGCGTGGCAGGCTTTTATGACGCCTGGCGACGCACATAAGATGCTGGCGTCTGCAACAGGTACATGGCACCAGGATATGACCATGTGGATGGCGCCTGATACTCCGCCTGAAAAGAGCACTTCAACAGCCGAAAATAAAATGATATTGAATGGCCTTTACCAGCAGTCAACTCATACCGGTAATTTTGGTGGAATGCCATTTGAAGGCATCAGTGTAACAGGTTATGACAATGCAAAAAAGATATTTGTTTCTACATGGATAGATAATATGGGAAGTGGAATGATGTATATGGAAGGGACATGGGACGACGCTAACAAAACGATAAATATGAAAGGAAAACAAACTGATCCTTTAACTGGCAAGTCGATTGATATAAGAGAAACTTTAAAAATCGTTGATGATAAAAACCATGTAATGGAAATGTTTGAAACGAGAGAAGGTAAGGAGCGTAAAATAATGGAAATTAAAATGACTAAAAAGTAATTACCGTTTCGATATAATTTTAAAAGAGGCTGTATCATATTTACGATACAGCCTCTTTCGTTGTAATAGGTCCTGTTAATAAAAGCGTAGAAATAGATGAAAATCTTAAAAAGCGGTAGTTATTATTTGACGAAAATATAAGGTACTTTGTTAGCACCTGAAATCGCTTTTTTTGCAATTGGGTCTACTCCGTTATTAAAACTGATCAATCCAATAGAAACCGGTGTTGCCCCTGTGATGGAAGCAGCAGGAATTGTATCGGGCTTTGATAATCTGCTTTCTAATTTAGTATATGCAATTACCATAAAAGGCATTACAATTAGTAAGGTAATCCATTTAACAAATGAGGAGGAATGGTTCATGTTTTTGATTTTTTTATTATTCCACAAAGGAAGTTTACTTAAAAGGTTAAAGCGGAAAACAAATTGCTATCGGCTATTGCTGGTTAATATTCGGTAAAACCACAGTTAAACAAATAAAAGCTGTTGAAACAAGGAAAATAAAAAAAGGGCTACCAACCACAGCAACCCTTTTAACCTAAAAACCAAAGTCTGATTGTTTAACCCTCAATAAATAACCTGCTTAATAATTATTTAATCTTGTTGTTATACCTTACTTATTATTCTTACACAAAGAAACTACCCAGCCTGCTTTAATAGTGTTTGTAATTTGTAAACGGTAGCTGCAGTTTAACAAACGGAACAGGTAACTTACTGTACCTGCACTATTTTGTTTTTCTCCAGGCTGTTTTAATAATCTTCAATTCTTTAATGTTTTGGGGAGCGTAAATTACCAGTATCATTTTTCCGGGTTGTATATGTATATAATCTGAAACATTCAACATGTCCCGGATCTCGCATACAAAACTTTTTCCCAGGTCAGGTTGCACTTGTAATTGGATAATAGCCTGCATTTCTTCTTTTATGCAAACTCCTGTAAGTTCTACTGAAAGTACTTTAGCATCTGTTGTTATAAAATCTTTATGGAAGAATGTAAACTTTTTTCTAATGAGGAGTAATATAAGACTGATGATAAAGCAGGCTGTAAATATATAGGTGAATAGAAGCATGTTTTTTCCTTTTGTAATTCAAAGGAAATTAACTATACGGCTATCCTGTATATTAACTAGTGAACGGAGCGTAAAAATCTGCAAAAGGAAATGAACGAAGTTGAAAATACATGTCTTAAGAATAGTCAGAAAGTTATCTCAGTTTTAATTGCTGCAATACTTCTTCTTTTTTCCTTCTGGAAACTTCCACTTTTGAGCCATCAGTCAGCAATACAAATTCATTGTCGTTGCTTACCCGTGTTATATGCCTGGGATTTACCAAATGGGATTTATGTGTACGTATAAACTGGAATTCATCCAGCATCTCTTCAAAATGTTTTAATGTTTTACTGGCAATGAAAGGTCTTTTGCCAACAAGGTGAATATGGGTATAGCTTCGGTCGGCTTCTAAGCGCAGAATCTCATCGATAGTAAAAAAGTAAACGCCTTCATTGGAAGGAACAGCAATCCTAAAATCGCGAATCTCTTTTTTGTCCATGTTCTGAACTAGGTTATCAAAAAGTTGTTTTTTCTCCAATACAGATTCTTTCTTTTCCTGATGCCTTAATACAGCAGCTTTCAATTCATCCGGATCAACAGGTTTAAGTAAATAATCCAGTGCGCTGAAGCGAATTGCCTGAATAGCATATTGGTTATAAGCAGTAGTAAAGATCACATCAAAAGAAGGGTCTTTTAGTGATACGAGAAAGTCAAAGCCGTTTTTATGTGGCATTTCAACATCCAGAAAAACAATACCCGGCTCATAATTTTGAAGAATCTCCAGGGCGCTGTCAACGGAATCTGCCTGTTTTATTTCTGTGATTTCCGGAATAAAATTCTCAATATAATGGTTGAGGATGTTCCTTGCTTTTAGTTCATCATCAATGATCAATGCTTTAATCATAATAAGGTTGTTAATTATTTTTTAAGAAAGTGGATAGTTCAATCACCACTGAAGTACCGGTGGCATTTTGATGCTCATCATATTTGTCAATAATCTGGATGCTGGCATGATAGCCTTGCAATTCCAGAAGGTTTAGCCTGTCTTTTGAAATTTTTAATCCTTTAGATTCGTGGCGTTTAGCTTTGCTTTGCTGTTCCTTAAGTTCAAAAGATTTTTTACGGCCAATTCCATTATCATCAATTGTACAACGAAACAACTCTTCATTTATCCTTTTAAATTCAATCCTCATTTTTCTTTCGCCGTCTTTATGCATTAGCCCATGCCACAAGGCGTTTTCTACATATGGTTGCAGCAGCATTGAAGGAAGCAATATCTCATCAGTTTCAAGTTCTTGATCGATCAACATTTCATATGTAAAACTTTGTTCAAATCTCATTTGTTCCAGTTCAAGGTACAATTCCAGTACTTCTTTTTCTTCATCAACTGAAACCAGTTTTTTGCCCGAATTATTTAGCACCGTTCTGAAAAGTTTGGAGAATTTATTGAGGTACTTACTGGCTTCCCCATATTTTTTTGTAACGATACACTCCTGGATACTGTTAAGGCAATTGAAAACAAAGTGAGGATTCATTTGAGCACGAAGGGCCATCAACTGGCTTTCAGCAAGCATTTTATTGATTTCAAGTAGTTTTATTTCATTTTGTTTGGCCAACGCTTCTGCATTAGCTTCTGAAATTTTATTTGCACTTATCGATGCTATGGTTGTCAATGCCTTTAAATGGTTTTCAGAAAAGAAATTCTTTTTAGAATTTTCCGAATCAATTACTCCAATTACTTTTCCATCATGAAAGATTGGTACGGAAATTTCTGATTTTCGTTTTACGTCATCTACAATATACCTTTCGTCTTTTGATGTATCGTTTATCAGATGTGCCTTACCGGTACTCCATACATTTCCTACAATACCAACATCTTTTTTTATCTCTATCGGATCAATGATTTCATGGCCTTTTGGATTTTTAGGACCGTAAGCTGCTTTTTGTACCATTACCTGGTGTTCTTCATCAAGCAGGTACACCACACAATCTTCAAAGTCCAGTTGCGAGATACAGTTTCGTGCAATATCCCAACATATTTCGTTTACTGAATTTTCACCATATACGGAGTTGGCAAAATAATCAATTGTTTTATCGATATTCTTTTTTTCATTTCGTTGGAGAGCGTTTTTGTAAATAAAAGTTAACAGTACAACGGCTGCTATTGAGCAAAGCGTAATAAACCACCAGCGCTGCCACCAGGGCGATTTCACGAATACTTTCAGGGTGGTCATTGTATTCATCCATTTACCATGCTCATCTGTACTCTTTACTTTAAAAGTATAGTTGCCTGGTAAGAGATTATTGTAAGATACACTCAAAACCCGGCCACTATTCACCCAGTCTTTATCCACACCTTCAAGCAGATAGCTATACTGTAAAGATGGAATATCACGGTGATGCAAAGACGCAAACTGGAAGGAAATATAGTCTTCATTTGTTGACAATGTAAGTAGGTTATCACTCACCTCCTGTGATACTTCTTTTCCAAATAAAGTAATCGAACTGATATGTGGAGGAGTTTTAACTTGCAAAGCTTCAAAACGAAAAGGGTCTATAACCACAACGTGATCCAACATAACCGCATATACTTTACCGTTATATACCGTAATATTGTTCCAGTAATCCTGGAGAGTTTGTCCCAGATCAATTTCTACTTTTGTGAGGTCTTTAGTTTCTGGATTAAAGAACATTAATCCTTCACGGCAACCCGCCCATATATAACCTCTGTCGTCTACGGCAACACTGTTAATATTGTCTATCAGCAGGCCGTTGCTGCTGTTTATGCTATCGAGGCAGTTACCCCGCAGATCAATTTTCAGAATACCTCTGCCAGCTGTTGCAGCCCAAATATTACCTTTCTTGTCTTCTGTTAAATCTAACACAGGGAAGTCGGCTTTGCCACATACCGGAATAACGGAAAACGTTTCAGTGTTTATATCAAACTTTAGAAAGCCTGTGCCATACATACCAAATAGCAGATTATTGTTTTTAAGTGATACAAATCCATTGCAGGATTTAAATTCAAACAACCCGTATTTCGGATCTTTGCCATCAAACCTATCAATTTTATTGCTGGATGGATTATAACGGTACAAGGCGTCATGAATAACCTGGAACCATATGTTAGCTTTACTATCCTGGAAAATAAAACTTCCGGTGCTGCCGTTCATGTTATTATGGGGCATAGGGAACCGCTCTAATTTGTCACTGCCATCTTTTAGGAAAAAGATTCCCGCGTAACCAGCAAACCACCAGGTTTTTCCCTGTCTTAACGCCATGGTAAAACCATTCTTCGAAATATCTGTTTCCGAAACAACATAGCGTTTATAGGTTCTTTCAAGCGTGTTGTAGGCAATAACTCCTTCTTCTTTACACGCCATGATCGTGTTACTGTCTATTCTTACATAATTTGCCTGGGCAAAACCAGTTTCTAGATAAAACTTAAAACTTGGCAACTGATAAATAGCCTGAAATGGATTGTTTGTCTGGCTTTTGCTTACACCATTGATTGTTCCTAACCATACATTGCCTTCTTTATCTTCAATCACATCCCGGAAATGTCCGTACCCAATTGAATAAGTTTGCGATTGGCTAAACGGAATCTTCCTGATTGGTTTGCCAGGTTCCTTTAAATATGCCGCAAATAGCCAGGTGGATATCCACACCCTTTCATGGCTGTCAACAAAGATTCTATTGGGTGCACCGGTTTTAAGTTCTCTGCCATCAAGTTCTTTATAACAATCCACTTTGTTATTGCGGCTATCCCAATAATTCAGGGATGGGATTGTGTTGCAACTGAACCATAGATTGAATTTACTGTCAAGGGCAATTGAATATACGGAATTACTATCCAGTAGCGGATACTGCTTAGGGTTATTATCTTTGCTGAACACCTGGTTGTTGGCGCAATCAATAAAATAGGGAACATTGCTTCCTACCCAAAATCCTTTTCTATAACTATCCCAAACAAAAGCTGTAGTAGTGTACCCCTGCTGTTTTATTACTTTTGCTGCCGGCATAAACTCTGCTACTGTTAATAATTTTCCAAGGCTGTACACGAAGATGCCTTTAGTAGTAGCGATCCATAAATTATTGCTTTCATCTGATTTTATTCCTGAAATCGTCAGATTGTTTAGTGATTCAAATCTATTATCAGAAATGAAAACCCCTGTTTTTTTATTAAATATTCTAACACCCTGGCGAGTGCCTATGAGGAAACTATCTGTATTTCCGATGGGTTGTATGGCATTGATGGTAAGGCTATTAAGGAAGCGGGTATTCTTAAATTGTTTAATAACGGCACCGTCGAAACGATTTAAACCATTGCTGGTTCCGATCCATAAATACCCATCATTGTCTTTGTAAAGGGATCTCACTTCTTTTGCACTTAGTCCATCCTGCCAACGCAGGTTTTGAAAGATGAATTGGGCCTGCATTACAGAAACTTTGTTAAAAAGCAATAAAAGAATAACTATTTTTAAACGCATGCGACCGATTATGGGTAGAGGCTGTTAAGGTATAAAGATTAATATAAACTACAAAAGTTTTACTCATTAGAAAGCAAAAGGTGCATACGGATAAACCATCGGTAACCCAATTCAAAATAGGCAGCTTTTTAAAGCCACCTGTTTTGCAATCTGAAAATGATTTTTTTAAAATAAATCAACTACCATTTATAGCTTCTGTTACTATGACATCATTGTAATTGAAAACCTATATAAATGGTTCTTATTTCTTTTTGTAAAATTGGGATTGTTTTTAATTTTGATATAGCTGGAAAAAGCAACCGGCAGGTATTTTATTTTAAACGGCATTTTCAATGCAGGAAAACTGAAGAAAAAAGAGGAGTTTTGCAATATGGAGAAGCCAGTGCTTATTTATTGTTATGATGCTTATTGTGGTTGGTGCTATGGCTTTAGCCCGGTAATAGCTAAAATTGCTGAAATCTATGTAGAAAAGATGGATTTAGAAGTATTGAGTGGTGGAATGATATTACCCGAAAAGCCTGTTCATATTAGAGTTGCAGCAAATTATATTGCCAATGCTTA
This sequence comes from uncultured Ferruginibacter sp., assembly GCA_964496585.1. GTDB lineage: Bacteria > Bacteroidota > Bacteroidia > Chitinophagales > Chitinophagaceae > Ferruginibacter. Next base: position 117,979 of record CAZCAA010000004.1, on the reverse strand, counting down.
TAAACAGGTAGAAGAACTTACAGGCGTTGAATTTGGCAAGGATTATTTATGGCATATTATGAATCCTGAAGAAAGTGACTGGTATCCCAATTCTGAGAAACCGGCAATTGCGATGTGTATTTTTAAAGAGTATTACCCAGAGCGTGTAATCGAATTTGCTGCTGATCTGCAGTACGCTTTGCATTATGAAGGCAGAGACCTTACAGACAATGAAGCATATCTTCATCTCTTAGAGAAGTATAGTATTCAGCCAGAGATTTTTTTTGAGAAACTTGGCAGCGAGCAATACAAAGAAATGGCCTACTATGAGTTTTCACTAATGAAACAATTGCAGGTAAATGCTTTCCCGGTTGTGTTGGTTCAAACCGGCGAATTAAAATTTCACATGTTGGCAAAAGGGTACACCGATTTTGAAACATTAAAAGGGAGGATTGATAATTTGTTATTGTGAGATTTATAAGAAATTCTGCATACAGATCAAAGAGAGAACTTAAAACTGGTGTTTGTCATTTAGTGGTTTTTATTTTACTTTTTTATAAAAGAAGTTTTTCCTTTTAGTTGCGTCGCTTTTACCTGCGTCTATATAAGCGTGGATGGAGTCGGGCGTTATAAATTTATACACAATCCTTTTAGGGAAATCGTGGCCGGCATTCTCAAAAGTAAATTCATTTTCACTTACTGTAGTTAATGTAAATAGAACAGGATTTTTATAATTTTGATCAGAGACTGTTGAGCTATAAATAATAGCGTTGGCAGTTTGCCTCAGTGTAGTATTTTCTGAAATTATGGTATCTTGCTCGTTAACAAAAAAGCCTGTACCCTGCAAAAGACTATCATTGATTTTTTTCCATTGTTCGCCAATTACTTTTCCATTTTTTGACAATGTTTGCCAGGTTCCTTCTAATAAAAGTAGCCTGGAAAATGTTTCGTGTTGACTATTTTTTGAAACATAAGCTGTTGAAAAAATTAATGCCACTAAAAGTAACGGTAATCTTTTCATATTATTTTTTCAGCATACTTTCATATAAATTAATCCAATCTGCTACTTGTACTTTAGCTGCCAGTTCACCAATTAAATTAAAAGGTATTGATTCGGGATCTTTAAACCGGATACAGCTTTTCCCCATGTCTAATTTTTTCGTTGTGCTTTTAGCATATTCTTTTACGAACCAGTCCATCAAAGGCTTGCTGGCATAGATCCCCATATGGTATATGGCAATAAAATTCTTTTGTGATGCAATATTCATAAATGGTAACGGTAAACTGGGGTTGCAGTGGTAACCTTTTGGGTATAATTTATGGGGGATCACATACCCAATCATGCCATAACTCATTTCTTCATTAAATCCTTTTGGAATATTCTTTAAAATAATTTTTCGAAGCTTGCTAATTGCTTGCTGCCTGTCGGCAGGAATTTCCTTCATGTATGCTTCAACGGTAGTTACTTTGGATTGCATAGTATTTTTTAAGTAGTGATAAAATTTTTTAAAATTCTGTTATACAGAATGCAATGCAATACGGTTACCTTCGGTATCCAGTAAAACAGCCATAAAGCCATATTCCGGAGAAATAGAAGTTTTGGGTACCAGAATTATTCCACCGGCAGCTTCTACTTTATCCAGTACCTGTTGCACATCAGGATTTGCATTAAGGTATAGGAGAGGTCCTTCGGTGATGGACGGTTTATGAAAACCACCGCTATCAACAATTGCTCCGCCCACACCCGAATTCATATCATCTATAGGAAACATCCGCATTTTAATATTCGGCATATCCATTGGGATTAAACTAATTGAAAAAATTGTTTCATAAAATTGCTGAGCCCTTTCCAAGTTTACGGCAGGAATTTCAAACCAACTGATAGCGCTATTCATGTTTTTAGATATTTAATATGATGTGCAAAGTTGAAGTTCTGAAATCTATTTTACAATAGGAAACCAATTCATTTAAAAAACTGCCTTGGAATAAAACTGATGGTCAACTTTAGCAAAAAATAACCCCTGCATTATTTGCAGGGGTTAGGTTGATAAATTTACGATGATGCATTAATTAGCTGGTGCAACTGTCGCGGCTTTGGAAGGCTTTTGTGGCGTTAAAGAAGGCTCAATTTCGCCGATCCATTTGTTATATTGTTCGTCAGTAAAAATCTGCTTCAATTTAGCATCTCTTACAGACATAAGTTCCTGAAGTTTAGCAGATGTGGCAGCACGGTCAACCGTACCTGCAGTGCGTGATTCCTGCATGTAAGTTTGCTGAGCCTTAAAAAAATCATTGAATATTGTTTCAGCTTTCAGCCTTACGTCTGGCTTTAGATCAAAAGCATCCATTCTCGACATCGTTGCTTTTGTGCGTTCTTCCGGCGTTTGCCTCATACGGCCTTTTTCCTGGGCCATTAATGACGAAATACTGATAAGTGCCGCCGCAACAAATAATAGAAATTGTTTTTTCATCTTGTTTTTTTTAAATTGGTTATAAATATAGGATTAATTTTCTTTACGTCCTTCTCTTCGCCTGCCAAAAATTTTATGAAAGCCTGTATCAAACCGAAATTGCTGTTCTTTGGTACAAAGTTGCCTGATATCTTTTAAATGTTGCAACATGTTCAATTCAAAAGGTTTTTGAAGTTCGTTGAGCTGACTGCCAGCGTTGTTAAGTGCACTGTCGGTAAATTTAGCTGCCGCTAATTCCTTGAAAATGACACGTCTCTCAGATGAAATATCGTTTAGCCCTGATTTTACAAGCTCACGGTGTTTTTTGGACAAAGAATCATAACTCGAAAGTTGAACAGCACTAAAGCCCAGTTCTTTCTCCAGGTATTCGGTAACATTGTTCTTCTTGTTTGATTTTGGTGCTTTTTCCCTGGATGGGTTGTTCATCAAAAAAAAAGAAAGCAGTACAATATTGGTAACGAGTAAAATACCAATGATCAGGAGTAGTAATTTGTTTTTAGGTTGTGCATTCATGGTGGCTACTGGTTTTCAATGTCGTAAATAAAGCCTGCATTTATGGCAAACTCTTCGCTGGGAAGAGAATTTCCCTGTACCGTATCCGCTTTAGCTGAAAAATTGTTCGTGTTAAACAGGATAATTCCTGTATTTAAAAAGATGATAATAAATACAGAGGCAAGTGCGATTTTCGGCCTGCTGATAAAGGCTATTGCATTTGACCAAAAATTATTCTCGGTAGCATTTGCATTAACAGCTGCCATTACTCTGGTTAATAAGTATGGTTTAGGCTCAGCTTTTCTAGATCCGTTGAAAGCATTTAAACTACTTTCAACTAGTTTTTCAATATGGCTGTTTAACATGCATATAATATTTAGATGTTACAGATGCTTTTCATAATAGCTTTTCAAAATCTCTTTTAAATTATTTTTTGCCCTCAGTTGTAAAGATTCTATTGCGTATAAACTTGTGTTCATAATAACTGCTATTTCCTGATTTGTAAGTCCTTCAATTTTATGAAGCGTAAAGGCAACTCGCTGTTTTTCCGGTATTTTTTTTAAGGCTCCAAATAATATTTTGGCTTGTTCTTTATTGTCTAGTAAAATGCCCGGATGCTCAAAATTTACCGGATCATCTTCTTCGTGTATGAAAAATATTTTTTTGAGCAATCCGCCTCTTTTCTGCCGCTTCTTTCTTTTTTCATGATCAAGTGACTTGCTGACTGTAATCCTGTAAATCCAGGAAGACAACAAAGCCTCTTCTCTGAATGTAGCAATGCGTTGATATAATGTTACAAAAACCTCCTGCGTAATATCTTCTGCATCTTCTGCATTTTGAACAATACTAATAGCCGTATTGTAAACTTTGTTTTGCCAGGTTCTAACTACTTCATTGAATACAGCGGTCTCACCAGTTTTTAATCCATAAATGATATCCGCCTGGTTCAAATAATATAATTAATAATGAACCCTAAAAGTACTTAAAAATTTGGGCCTCCCATTCTCCTGTTTCCAGAACCGGAATTTTCTGAATTACTATTTTCTACTTTTTTTGCTACTCCAAAATTTTTGAGGCTATACGTAAAAGTGAGCATGAAATATTGTTGTAGCACCTTGCTTTGGCTATCTGTAATTTCGGTGCCTGTTACTGTTCTTGTTATACTCTGGTTTTGTTTTAAAAGATCAAATACCGATAATTTAAGTTCTCCTGCTTTATTCTTCAGGAATTTTTTCCCAACAGCTGCATTCCATAAAGTAAAATTTTGATCCAAACCACCTGATAATCCATCATACACCTGGTACGACACATCATTTTGAACAAACCAGCCTTTCTTGTTAAGCAGATTTAAGTTTACACCAGCAACATGGTTCACATATTTACTGGTTGCAATTGTAGATCCAGTTGTACTGGCATTGTTGAAGTTAACATTGTAATTGATATTGAAATCTACGTATTCACTGATATTACTTGCAAGTACTACTCCGCCATTATAAACATAATTATTGGTGGTATTGGCTATGTAGTTAACCTGTCCCGGTAGTTTCGAATATATAAAACCAGCATTTAAATTAACCGTAGTTTTTAGTGTTTTCACTGGCAGGCTATAGGTAAAGAAACTGCGTAATGTTCTGTATCCATCAAGGTTTACAGGTTTTGTAAGTTGAGATCCCTGCTTCAGTTTAATACCATTCTGGATCGTAGAATCAGCTCCAGTAATAAAAAATATTCCATTTGAAATATAGTCACTGGCCGATTGAAGGAAAATGTTTGCAAAGAAACTACGACTAGTTTTTGAATTAGTATAACTATACCTGGCTGCTAGAAAATTTGTGAAAGACTGTTTTAGAAAAGGATTCCCGCTACTTACCCGCAATGGATTGCTAAGATCTATTACATCCTGCAATTGGTTTACGGAAGGAAAGTTGGTGGATGCCCGGTAAAATACTCTCACATTGCTATAGGTAGAAATCTTTTTTCTCCACATAGCATTCGGTAAAAAATTAGAAAAGGTTTGGTTTACGGAAGTGCTCGTTGGAAAAATGCGTTTGCTTTCCAATTGCGAATGCTGGTAACTTACACCAACGGAAAACATTTCGTCCTTACTTTTTACAAGACGGTAAGTAAGGCCTGCATTATTTGTAGTTACGCTATTATCAAATTTGTTTGAAAGCGAACTATCGAAGATGGTATATTTTTCACCCGGTAAATCGTACAAAAATGTTTGTTGGTTGGCACTGTTAGTTTGAACAGATGGATTGTACTGAAGTTGTAGTATACCTTTCTTACCAACTGGTTCTGTGTAGGTAACTGAACCTCCGATAGTACGCCCATCTGTAATGTTATCTGAAAACTGGTTTTGAAGTGAATCAGTAGTAAAAATGCCCGCAGAGTCGAAGTAACGGTAACGGGCATCTATAATCGATTCTCCGTCATTTTTTGTAAAAGCCACATTAAATCCTAGAGAAAGGCTTCGTCTTTTTTTAGGAAATGAATGACGGAATAAAATATTGTTTCTGATGTTGTAACCTGTTCTGATATTGTTAGACTTTGCAAATGAATTATTCACAGAATCTCCCAAGGCATTTAGCGTAAATAAATCTGAATTTGAAGTGGAATTATTTTTTTGGAAACTTACATTTGGTATAATGAAAAGGCTGTTACTGGAATCTATCTTGTATTCTAATCTCAGATTGATCCTGTGATTACTATTTTCAGTATTGCTGATACTGTTCTGGGAAGAGAACTGCTTTCTTGCTCCTAAAGTTTCAATATTTACAACCGATGAATTTTCGTTGTTACTGTTATTGAAAAAATAGCTTCCGCTCACATCTACTTTTTTGCCCCATTTATCGCTGTAGTTAACTCCAATAGCATTTGTTTTACTGATACCACTAGACTGTCCAACATTGAAATTATCTGTTCCGCCTCCACGTCCGCCACTACCTCTTGTGCTGCCGCTGCTGGTTAAACCTAACAAATCCTGAGATCCGAAATTCTGTTGGTTAATATTGTTGACATTGCCTACAAATGATAAGCGCCTATCTCCTTTAAAAAAGCTGATATTTCCACCAGCGCTATAGCGATTATCTGTGCCATAACCGGCATATATGCGGCCAAACTGGCCATTCTTAATACCTGATTTTGTAACAACGTTAATCGCCTTAACCGAATTTCCGTCATCAACACCTGTCAATTGCGCCTGGTCGCTTAACCGGTCAAATACCTGTATTTTATCAACTACTTCAGAAGGTAAATTCTTTAAAGCAGCAGAGGCGTCATCACCAAAAAAATCCTTACCATCGATAGTTACCTTTTTTACCTGCTCGCCTTGCGCAGTTACCGTTCCATCTTTAGCCACCGTTATTCCCGGCATTTTTTTAATAAGATCTTCAGTAGTAGCATCAGGATTTACTTTATACTGGTTTGCGCTGAACTGTGAAGTATCTCCTTTTTGTATCACAGCAGGTGTTCTGGCAACGAGAATCACCACACCAAGGTCTTTCCCTTGTTTTTCAAGGCCAATGGTTCCAAGGTCGCGACTTGTATCGGAAAGCGTGATAAAAGATACATATTGTTGATACCCTACGGTACTGATGGTAACTATAAAACTGTCGGGAACAAGGTTTGTTAAGTTGAAAGAACCGGTAGCATCGCTAAGCGTAGTTTTTACCAAGCTGCTGTCTTTTTGTAAAAGCAATGAAATTGTAGCTCCGGGAAGCCTTGTTTTGTCTGAATTATCTGTAATGATCGCTGTAATAGCCCCATTCTGAGCGTTTACTAACTGGCTGCTGAAGCATATTACCAACGCTGTAAAAACAATTTTTATCATATTTATACTTTTAGTATCAATGTTTAGACGACTTGTTTCATAAAAACAGGCGTTTTCGTTCATTTTTTTTATAATAGTGAAACTTTACAATTTCTATGCCCTTATAATTTGCCTTTTTACAATATCTTGCACACCTAAAATTTCTAGTGTATGGAGTATAACAAATTAGTATCGGTTACAGGGTTAAGTGGATTATTTGAATTGGTTTCTTCAAAAGCAGATGGCGGTATCGTTCGCTCATTGGAAGATAAAAGCACCAAATTTGTAAGCAACAGGTTGCATAGTTTTTCTCACCTGGAAAGCATCGAGATATTTACGGTAAAAGACAATGTGAACCTGGTAGATATTTTTACTGCCATGAAAAGCAGCAAAGAGGCATTGCCGGATGCAAAAGCAGATGCAAAAGCTATCAAAGCATATTTTGAAAAAGTATATCCTGATATGGATTTTGAAAGGGTTTATGGAAGCGATATGAAAAAGATGGTAAAATGGTTTGATATTTTATCAAAGAATAATGTTGATATTAAATTATCAGAAGCTTCTGCAGAAGAAACTACCGACGTAGTTGCTGAGAAAAAAACTACTGCCAATAAAACTGCAGCACCTAAAACTACTGCTGTAAAAAGTGCACCTCCTAAAAAAATAAATTCGCCGCGTAAAATGGCATAATTAAAAGAACCGATAAATAGGTCAATAAATGAGTGAGTTAATTAAAACATTAATACCATTCATTTATTGGCCTGTTTTTTTATTCAGCTGTCAATAATTTATCATGAAGTATTCTGCAGATATAGAAAAAATGCAAAGACATTTTCTTCCCGATGATTTTCAACTTAAAGATTGGGCATCCCTTGAGCCCTGGCTCAAAAACCTGCTTGAAAGAGATATCGAATCAAAAGAAAAGCTTGAGCAGTGGTTAAAAGATCAAAGTGAACTTGAAGCTATCATTAATGAAGATGCCTGCTGGAGGCAAATCAGGATGACATGCGATACAGAGAATAAATCGCTGGAGGAAGCTTTCAACTATTTCTGTATGGAAATACAGCCAAACATACAACCATATTCAGATGCGTTGAACAAAAAACTGTTGGCTGCAAAATATTTAAAAGATCTTGATAATGAAAAGTATTACACTTATCTCAGAAGTGTAAGTAAAAGTATAGAACTGTTTCGGGAAGAGAATATTCCTTTACAGGCAGAAATGAGTGTGTTACAGCAACAGTTTGGGCAGATAACAGGCGCAATGACGATCACTGTTAACGATAAGGAGTACACGCTGCAACAGGCAGGAAAGTTCCTGGAAAATCCCGATAGGAAAATAAGGCAGGAAGTATATGAAAAGATACAGCAAAGGAGATTGCAGGATAAAGCCAGGTTGGATGAATTATTTGAAAAGCTATTACAACTAAGAAATAAGCAGGCCACTAATGCCGGTTTTGAAAACTACCGTGATTTCCGGTTTAAAGAACTTGGCCGGTTCGACTATACCAAAGAAGATTGCTTTAAATTTCATGAAGCAGTGAAGCAACATGTATTGCCCCTGGTAAATAAAATATATAAGAAGAAAAGGTTGGCGCTGGGTGTAGATCGATTGCGTCCCTGGGATCTGGAAGCAGAACCAGCAGGTACAACTCCTTTGAGGCCATTTAGTACAGGGGAAGAGTTGCTTAAAAAATCTGTTGACTGCTTTAAACAACTGAATCCTTTTTTTGGAGATTGCCTGGAAAGAATGCAGGCGATGAACCACCTCGACCTGGAAAGCAGGAAAGGAAAAGCTCCCGGCGGCTACAACTGCCCGTTAGCAGAAAGTGGAGCGCCATTTATTTTTATGAATGCGGCCGGGCAGATGCACGACGTTACAACCATGGTTCATGAAGGTGGCCATGCGGTTCACTCTTTCTTGTCACACAAATTAGAACTAACAGGCTTTAAAGAATATCCAATGGAAATTGCCGAAGTTGCCAGTATGGCAATGGAGCTTTTTAGCATGGACCACTGGGAAACATTTTTTGATAATGAAGCAGATTTAAAGCGGGCGAAAGAACATCAACTGGAAAGAGTGATCACGATCTTTCCATGGATTGCCATCATAGATAAGTTTCAGCATTGGGTATATGAACATCCTGGACATTTAGCTAGGGTAAGAACAGCAGCCTGGACAAGTATTTTAAATGAATTTATGGATGATGAAATTGATTATTCCGGCCTGGAGGAGTATAGAAGTAATGCCTGGCAACGGCAACTGCATTTATTTGAAGTTCCCTTTTATTATATTGAATATGGTATCGCACAACTTGGTGCTATCGGCATGTGGATGCAGTACAAGAAAAACAAAGAACAGGCACTTTCAAATTACTGTAATGCGTTAAGTCTGGGAGGTACAAAAACGCTGCCTGAACTTTATAAAACTGCAGGATTGGAATTTGATTTTTCTCCCGAAAAAATTAAGGGCCTGATGGATTTTGTAAATGTGGAAATGGAAAAGATAAGTTAAAGGGTAATTTAACGAATGAGCCTTGTTGCAAAAATAATAGCCTGTGGTCTATTTGCAATCACTGCAAATGCCTGTCACAACCATGGCTGCTTGTGCCGGCCTGAAGCCTTTGGGCAACTTTACCGCTGGAACGGTTACGTCATCGAGGCAAATAGTTTTCTCGCAATTGTTGCAGATAAAATGAACGTGTTCGTCATGATGATCACCTGCCTCACATTTGTGTTTGCATAAAGCGTATAACACAGAATTATCAGTTGTTGGTATCTGGTGTATTATGCCTTTGTCTACAAATGTTTGTAGTGTACGGTACACCGTTACCCTGTCGAAAGCGGCATCAGTATGACGTTCTATATCGGCATGCGCCAGCGCTCCTTCATTGTCGAGGAACAAATCCAATATTTTTTTACGGCCTTCAGTAACGCTTAAGCCGTTCTTTTTTAATATGTCAAGATTATCACTCATAAAAATTAACCGGGGTTATTGCTAAATCCATTCAGGAATCTTCCCGGCTCTACTTTTTCTTTTAAAAGTCCCCTGATGTCCACCATTAATTTTTGAACCTCATCCTCTTTTAATCCATCATAAATTCCTCTTACCCGTCCGTATTTGTCTACCAGAGCAAAAAACTGGGTATGTATAAACTGATCTTGTATCAGCTGTGTACTGTCTGGTTTTGCATTGTCTATCATGTAACCTTGTCTGGCGAGTTTGTATAACTTTTCTTTTTCTCCTGTAACAAAATTCCAGTTTGTTTTTTCTTTGGCCACTTTATTTTCAGAACCGATGTTCGATATTTTATAAGATCCATCTTCATTTCTGATCAATGTGCCGGTTAGCATCTTTTGTTCATAGGCTTTTAATACAGGAATGCTGTCGGTTTCGGGCATACAAGTGTGAGAGATAATCAGAAAATCTTTTTCATCTTTAAATTCATCAAAGATCCTCCTCATATTTGCATTCATCTTCGGGCAGATTCCTTTGCAGGTTGTAAAAAAATATTCGGCAACATAAACTTTCTGTTCAGTATTTTTTTGGCTGATTGTTTTCCCATCCTGGTTCACAAATTGAAAATCGGGAATAGAGGAATTGATAACTGCCAGTTTGGAATCTGAAAAGTTGGGTTCCCTGAAAATAGCCAGGTAAAAACCGCCCAGCAATACCGCAAAAAAAACAATATATAATAACCAGGTCTTCTTCTTCATCGTGCTTAAATAATTAGGCAAATCTACTGCACTATCACCCGTAATAAAAATAATACTCGTCAAAATATGTTAAAACTTGCAACAATATTGCAAATATTGTATCTTTGCCCTCTTCATGAATATTAAGATAAATTGGGATGGGTTAGGTATCGCAACTTCACTTGCCTGCGCAATTCATTGTGCGGTGCTTCCGCTTATCATCACAAGTTTGCCTTTGTTTGGAATTAATATTATACATAATCAATATTTTGAATGGAGTATGATCTTAATTGCATTTGCAGTTGGTAGTTATTCTTTATTTCATGGGTTTGTAAAACACCACAGATCTTTTGTTCCTGTTTTAATATTTGCAGTCGGTTTCTGTTTTTTGGCGGCAAAACAAATTTATCATGAGTACGAATTTTTTTTATTGATACCAGCTGTAATTTTGATTGTTACAGCGCACTATATGAATTATCGTTATTGCCACCGACATAAATGCAATTCACCCCATCATGCGCATTAATGTTATTATTACTCGTTCTTAAATTGTAATTCAAATGAAAAGAACACATCTGTTATTAACGTTTTTTTTGGCTACCAATTTATCATTTGCCCAGGGCAAAGATGAAATGTATATCCTTAATACATTGAAAGAACAGGTTGCTGCCTGGAATGATGGTAACATTAACCGGTACATGCAAACATACTGGCAAAGTGATTCCCTGATTTTTATAGGAAAATCCGGCGTTACTTATGGTTGGCAGCAAACATTGGCTAATTATGAAAAGACATATCCTGATACTGCCAGCATGGGCATACTCGATATAGGGATAATTGAGATTAAGAGATTATCAGTACTTTATTTTCATGTAACCGGAAAATGGAAACTAACAAGATTCAAAGGTAACCTCGAAGGCCACTTTACGCTGTTATTTAAACGGATAAAAAACAAATGGCTGATCGTCTCTGATCATAGCAGTTAAGGGTAAACGCAGTTATAATTTCCATTTACGGCGTATGAACCGAATGAGAAAGAAAAGGCTTGCCAATAGTATAACGTAGTAGAGATAATTTTTCCAGCCCGGGGTTTCTTCAAAAAAGGCAAGACCAAAATAGATTCCTAACAACACGTGTGTCATCATCCATATAAAAACAATAGATATCGTGTTTACGATGAGTACCAAAAATCCCCTTGTATCATCTTCCATTCCCATGAAAGCAATTTAAAGAATATTATATCAGCGAAGTAACAATTTTTTAAAATCGGTACTATCTCCACTGAAAACATTGAAATCAACAAAGCTTTCAATTCCGTTAACATGACCTGTTTCACTATGTTGCCAGAAATGCCAGTTCCGGTTAATACGTGGCTTGTCTTTTACCAGATAATGAGCCACCCATAAAGGATAATCATCAAATCTCCCTGCAAGAAAATTTTTATAAAAATCGGCATTGGTATAAATGATTGGCTTCACTTTATACTTTGCCTCTACCATATCAAGCCAATCTGCCATTCTTTGTTGAAGGGTAGCAGTTGAAGTGCCAAAGGTTTGTTCCACATCCAACACCGGGCAGAGATCGCCTTTTTGTAAATGCGCCGTTTCCAAAAAGTTTTCTGCCTGTGCTTTCCCGCTTTTACTGGCAATAAAAAAATGATACGCCCCTCTGATGATACCTGCCTTTTGGGCATTGAACCAATTTCTCCTGAACTGTTCATCAATGCGGCCGATTCCTTCAGTTGCCTTAATAAAAGCGAAACCAATTTTTGCATCCTGCACTTTCATTTCCTTCACTTCTTTCCAGGAAATAACACCCTGGTGTTTGCTTACATCTATACCATGCATTTCAAACTGCCGGGGCAGACTGATGCCAAATTCTTTGTAATGAACGAAGGAAGGTTTGTAAAAATAACTGCTGATATAATAACCCAAAGTGCCAAGTACAAGCAGTATAACGATGCTGCCGGCAATTGTACGGAATAAGTTCTTTTTTCTTCTTTTTGCCATTATCTATTTCAGGAGCTTTTTGGTGTACCTGAAACTTCCGGCATTTATTTTCAAAATGTATTGCCCACGAGCTAAATGCTGAAGGTCCAGATTAATCAGTTCTGTTCCGTTGATCAAAGCGATCTGCCGCTTTGCTACTAACTGACCTGCCATATTGTAGACAGTCATATAAGCTACAGGTTCATTAAAATCATGGAGATATACAGTAAGCGGATTTTGAATAGGATTTGGATAAACCTCCACGCCAGGGTTACCCGAATTAGCAAGCGCTACTTTTGTAGCAACATTGTTTTTTGAGATCAACCAATACGCAGGATCTATTAAAACTGTGTCTGGAATAAATCCAATATTTTTTATGAACGCTTCAGCATTTGATCGGTTGTTTACGATCACAGTAGTTTGTTGAGAAGCATTTTTAAAAGTAAGCGGTACGGGCATTTCAAAAAAAGTTACAGATGGATCTGATGTAACCTGGTTCATTATTATTTTTACTGAACTACTACCTAACGGTGACCATTGAACGTTGTAGGTAGGGTAGCCTTGTCCAAGGAACCATTGATTGAAAAATGTTGTGAGGTTTTGTCCACTTGCTTCCTCCAGGTTTCTTTTTAAATCTGCGGTGCGGGCGAAGCCGTATTGTAAAGTAGGATCCGACTGGTATTTTTTCAAGCCCCTGAAAAAAGCAGAATCGCCCAATTGAAAACGCAGCATATTAACAAGGTAAGAGCCTTTATTGTATGAAAGTCTCCCGCTGAAAATGCGATTAACACTTGTAGTATCATCAACTTTTACCGAACCATTTGGGAGTGAGGTGATATTATTTAAAATTGCCCTTCTGTTTGAAATGGCATTATCAGGATATTTATTTTCATAATAAAATCTGGCCAGGTAAGTGGCAAATCCTTCATTTAGCCAAATGTCTTCCCAACTTGCGCAGGTTACTTTATTGCCAAACCACTGGTGACCCAGCTCATGTGCAACCAACACCTCGTCTGTACTAATAAGAAAAGTAGCAGTCTGGTGTTCCATTCCTCCACCCCATCCAAATTGAACATGCCCGTACTTTTCATTCATAAACGGATAAGGACCAAAGTGACTATTGTACAACTCCATTGCATCCAATGTGTTTTGTGTACCAGCCTGAAAGGAAGCAAGGCTCTCGGGGTAACAGTAAGTTACCATAGGAAGGTTTACGGAACCTAGCTGAACACTATCGTTAAAGACTGCATAGTTGGTTACAGCGAAACACATTAAATAGGTTGCAATAGGGTAGCGGTGTTTCCAACGGGCAATCGTTTTTGTACCGCCTTCTGCAGATGATTCAGATAACAATAATCCATTGCTGGCACTTTTATAAGCAACAGGTGTTTTGATGATCATTTCTACAGAATCAGCTTTATCTTCTAAACCGTTTTTGCATGGCCACCAATCGCGGGCACCATACGGTTCACTTAAGGTCCATATAACGGGAACGCCTGCATGCGTTGTTTGAATGAACGAACCGAAACCGGTATCAGGTGGTACACCCTTGTAATAGATGCTCACAGAATCAAGGCTACCTGTTGATAACGTTGAAGCCAAACTGATCTGAATAGCGTCAGCTGGCCGCGAAAAGCTGATGGCAACGCCTCGTTGTGTAACACTATCTGTAACCAACTCAGATTTCAGATCAAGCGTGATTGTATTGGTTGAAGTAGTGGCTGTAAAGTAGATTGTTATCTTACCGTTAATATACCTGATGGCTGGGTCAACTTCCCACTCACAACGGTAAAATTTAACATCATAATTAGCGGAAGCGGCACTACTTTTGCCTCCCGGATTAATCCTGCTATGCGCATCTCTTTCCATAGCAGCAATCTTATAAACCTGATTTGCTTCAGACGCCTGTTGAGCAAACGAAACAGAAGAGCAAAACAACAATAAGATCAAAATACGCATCAGTAATTGGTTTAACGTAAAAATACGATTATAAATAAAGCTGTTCCATTTTAAAAAAAGGCAATAATGCTTTTTGTAATTCGTTTAAGCAGGAACTGTTATAAAACGCCGTTGCTAACTACTTATTTCACCACGTAATAATTAAAAGAATTGAAAAAAACTTTTGTTAAAATCCTTGGTATCGGTTTTCTATGCGCCTTTGTAAGTGAATACAGCTTTGCAATTGAAAACGTTGCACCCGGAGATACCAGTAGAAAAATACAAATGGCATCACTTGAGAAAAAAGCTTCAACTGAAATTATTTTGAAAGCTGCCAATATTGTATATCCTGCCATACTCTCCGGTAACGAAGATGCTTCTATTGATTATGTTGAAAAGTTTTCTGTTTCTAGAAAAGATTATTTGATTCGTACCTATAACCGCAGCAGAAAATTATTTCCCAAGGCTGAAGCGATTTTAAAAAAGTACAATGTTCCAACCGAATTTAAAGTATTATTGGCACTCGAAAGCGGGTTCAATGCCAATGCAGTTTCGTCCGCAGGGGCTGTTGGATATTGGCAAATAATGGATGAAGTAGCAAAAGAATATGGCTTAAAGATTGCTGCGAAAATTAAAAATGAAAAGAAGAAAACTTCAAAATTAGCTGTAAAGAAGAATCAATCTAAAACAGCAGTAGCGGTGGATGACCGAAAGAATTTCAATAAATCAACTAATGTGGCGGCGAGATACCTGAAAGACAGAAGCAGGAATCTTGATAATGACTGGCTTCTTATAGCAGCGAGTTATAACTGGGGTGTTGGTAATGTTTGGAATGCTATGCAGCGCTGCGGTAAAAAATCACCCGATTTTTGGGATATCAAACATTTGCTGCCGGCAGAGACGAGATCATATGTAATGAATTTTATTGCTTTGAACGTGATTTTTAATAATTACGAAGCATTTAAAAATAATACACTCTGTTTTAAGGATATAACCTGCAAAGCTGAAGAAATGGTAGAAAATAATAATATTCACGAAACAGCTATACTGGAAGAATAATTTAGATCCCGCTATATACAAATGAAAAGGCACTTGGCATAGAGAAAATTTTCGGCAATCAAAATACCAGTATTTTTGCTGTAATGCCTCGGCTAAACATCAACGATACTATTAACCTCGTTAGTAAATTAACCCCGTCCCGTTTATGGAACGGGTTTAAAGTTTTAAGCAGTTTTTACATAAGCCGCTTTACTTCAAAACCTGTACAATGGGGTTTGCCCGTTTCTATTTCTTTTGAACCTACCACCAGTTGCAATCTTCGTTGTCCTGAGTGTCCCAGTGGTCTCCGGGCATTTTCGAGGCCAACAGGAATGTTGCAAAAAGATTTTTTTACCCAAACTATTGATGATATTCATAAGCAATTGCTTTACCTCATTTTTTATTTCCAGGGCGAACCATACCTTAACACTTCTTTTCTGGATATGGTGAAGTATGCTTCTTCCAAAGGTATTTATACAGCAACATCCACCAATGCCCATTATCTAACGGATGAGGCTGCACGAAAAACAGTTGAGAGTGGATTGGACAGGCTAATCATTTCTATTGATGGTACTACACAGGAAGTTTACCAGCAATACAGGGTTGGCGGTAATCTTGAAAAAGTAATTGAAGGAGCAAAAAATATTGTAAAATGGAAAAAGGAATTAAACAGTAAAACACCTTTTGTTTTTTTCCAATTCCTGGTGGTAAAACCAAACGAACACCAGATAGAAGATATTAAGCGGTTGGCAAAAGAAGTTGGGGTAGATGAAGTTCGTTTTAAAACTGCACAGGTGTATGATTTTGTGAATGATCCAAATAAGCTGATTCCTACTATCGATAAATTCAGCCGCTATAAAATAAATGAAGACGGCACCTACCGTTCTAAGAATAAACTGGCAAATCGTTGCTGGAAATTGTGGCACGCCAATGTAATTACATTCGACGGACTGGTGGTACCATGTTGTTTTGACAAAGACGCTATGCACCAACTGGGTAATCTTAAAAACGAGTCGTTTAAAAATATCTGGCACAATAGTAACTATAAACAATTCCGTGGCGAATTGATGAATGGCAGGAAAAATATTGATATTTGTTCCAATTGCAGCGAAGGTACTTCAGTGTGGAAGTAAACCCCCGTTTCAATATTCTAATAAATTTATCCAAAATGGACAATACTTTTAATGATAGGGTAAGACAATTGCTTTTACTGGCACTCATAATTTTACTGGCAATTCTTTTCATAAGTGAGATGTATATATTTCTTCCCGGCCTACTTGGCGGCGTTACGTTATATATACTTACCAGATCGCTTTTTTTTAACTTAACGGTAATTAAAAAATGGAAGAAAGGAGGCACAGCTTTATTATTTATTTTAGGCTGCCTCGTTATTATTGCAATACCGGTATATTTTAGTGTAAGACTTGTTTCTCCTACAATTAATAATATTATCGACAACCAGGATTCTATCATTAGCAATCTCAGGGATGTTTCTGTTAAGATCCAGGAAAGAACCGGAGTAGAGTTGCTGTCTCCTGAAAACACTACAGAGATAACAAAAAAAATATCTTCCTTTATTCCTACTTTACTAAACAGTACTGCGAGCATTCTCACCAATTTGCTCATGATGTTTTTTTTATTGTATTATCTATTAGTGAACGGGCGGTCGGTAGAAAAGTACCTTAATCATATTATTCCATTAAAACCTAAGAATATCGATAGCCTGGCAGCAGAAACCAAGTTGATGATCAAGGCTAATGCACTCGGAATTCCTATCATCTGTATTGTACAGGGTGCTGTAGCAGCCTGCGGTTATTGGATATTTGGTGTAAAAGATTGGGGGATGTGGGGGTTTATAACCGGTGTATTTGCTTTTTTTCCACTCGTAGGAACGATGATTGTTTGGGTGCCAATCGTAATATCCATTTATGCAACCGGCGCAAACTGGCCAGCTACAGGCTTAACCATCTACAGTATTGTTGTTACCGGAAATGTTGATTATATAACAAGGTTGGGATTACTTAAGAAAATGGGAAATGTTCATCCCTTGGTAACAGTTTTAGGCGTAATTATAGGGCTTGGATTGTTTGGTTTTATGGGTTTGATATTTGGCCCGTTGCTGATTAGTTATTTTTTGATTCTGATTAAGATTTACCTGAACGAGTTTACCGCAATGGAAGATCCTGCCGAAGTAGCTGCTGGTAAAGAATAAATTATTTGTTGTTTAATGTTTAAACATTAACTTTAATGTTCAAACATTAAATAATTTATTATGAAAGATCTTAGAACGTTGGTGGATGAACTTAACCTGATGATATTGGAAGGAAAAATACTGGAAGCATTTGACAAATTTTATGCTGACGACGTTATAATGCAGGACAATAATTACCCTCAAAGGGTGGGAAAAGAAATTTGCAGACAGGCTGAAGAAGCTTTTGTTAACGGGCTTACAGAATTCAGGGGAGCCAAAGTGGTAAATACACTTGTTAGCGATGGAATAGTTGCCGTAGAATGGTGGTTTGACTATACCCACAAGGATTTTGGAGAAAAAAATTACACCCAGATAGCTGTACAAAGATGGAAGAATGGGCAAATCGTAGAAGAAAAGTTTTACTATAACGATTAAAAAATTGATTGGCGCAAAAAGCTCTTTTATTGTAACAGGCCTAGGCAAAAACAAGTAAGAAAATATGTTTTTATGTTTTAGTTAGGGCCAAATGATTGTAGTTAAATTATTGCAGCCATAAGTAGTTTAACCGATTTTTTTATAAATAGTCTGCTACATTAAGTAATGTTGGCAGACTATTTTTTATTATTGCACATCTTAAAGAACATCGTATGGGTATTGAGGAAGATATATCGCAATCAAAATTCAGGAATGAATACCAAAAAGCTGTTGTAAACCTGATCTATACTTACAATTGGATGAATGAAAGGATGAAACATCTTTTTGATAAAGAAAAAATAACCAGCCAGCAATTCAATATATTACGTATTCTGAGAGGAGCCGGAAAGCCTTTGTCTACTTTGCAGATAAGGCAACGTATGCTCGACAAAATGAGCGATACAAGCCGCATTGTTGACCGGTTGGTTATCAAAGGTCTTGTGAAAAAGAATACCTGCGAAAATGACAAAAGACTGGTAGATATCCTGATAACAGAAAAAGGAAAAAATTTGCTTATAAAATTAGATCAGTATGAAAATGAAATGGATGCCATTTTTGGCGCCTTATCAGAAAACGAGGCAAATGAGTTGAATAATTTACTTGATAAAATTCGAACGGCGAATGTATAGTAAGCGTTTTTTTCTTAAGATTTTTGTTTTGCTGATCTCCCTCTGTAATGCGAATTCCTTGTTTGCCCAACCGGCTGTAAAGCCTGAGTTTCGCGGCGTTTGGATTGCTACAGTTGATAATATAGACTGGCCTGAGCGGGCAGGCATGACAAGTGAAGAACAACGATCTTCGTTTATTAAACTATTAAATCTTCATGCAGCAAACGGAATAAATGCAGTAGTGGTGCAGGTACGCCCTGCAACAGATGCCTTTTATCCATCTCCCTTTGAACCATGGAGCCAATGGCTTACCGGCAAGCAGGGATTGCCGCCTGCACCTTATTACGATCCACTTGATTTCATGATTACGGAAACGCATAAACGCGGTATGGAATTTCATGCCTGGATGAATCCTTACCGGGCAGTTTTTAATGTGCGTACTTCCAGCATTTCTACTACGCATATTACTAAAATTCACCCGGAATGGTTTATTAACTACGGAGAAAAAAAATATTTTGATCCTGGA
The DNA here is from genome assembly GCA_964496585.1 of uncultured Ferruginibacter sp. Taxonomy (GTDB): domain Bacteria; phylum Bacteroidota; class Bacteroidia; order Chitinophagales; family Chitinophagaceae; genus Ferruginibacter. The sequence continues at coordinate 98,767 of CAZCAA010000004.1, read as the reverse complement.
AATAAGGAAGCCCAGCAATATGTAACTGCTGTTGTAAAAGATGTTGTAACGAGATATGCTGTAGATGCCATCCATTTTGATGATTACTTCTACCCGTATCCGTTACCAGGAAAAGAATTTCCGGATGATGCCAGTTTTAAAAAGTATGGAAATGGTTTAAGCCGTTCCGACTGGCGCAGAAGTAATACAGACTCTATCATTGTAGCGCTTTTTCGCACAATAAAACAACAAAATAGTAAGTGCCAGTTTGGTATAAGTCCATTTGGTGTATGGCGAAATATTGATAAAGATCCTGAAGGCAGCAACACAAAAGCTGGTCCTACAAACTACGACGTATTGTACGCCGATATTTTACTTTGGTTAAAAAATGGTTGGATAGATTATATAGCACCGCAACTGTATTGGGAATTTGGCCATTCGGCAGCTCCTTATGAAGTACTGGTAGATTGGTGGAGTAAACATACCTATGGAAAAAATTGCTACATAGGATTGGGCGTGTACCGATCAAACAGCAGTGTGGCATGGAGAGATAAAACTCAATTGCCCCGCCAGATAGAAAAGATCAGGAAGACAGCCAATCTGCAAGGAATGATCTTTTACAGCAGTAAATCTCTGGAAAAAAATATGAGTGGTTGGGGAGATAGTCTTCGCCTTAATTATTTTAAATCTCCGGCTCCTTTACCTGTCATCAGCAGGTAGGAATATCAGATGTATTAGGTGATGGCATAATCATTAATTTATGCCAGGGGTACAATTTTATTTTCGAAACCAGGTTGAATAAACTGTGTAGAAATTCTACCGGTTTAAAGGAAGTACAGAAGCTCCTTTTTTGCCTTCCAGCCAATCACAATACTGAACAGTACCTAACCTGAACCTTAAAGGTACTTTGGTAGCGCATTCAATCTTCCATTCTTTTTTACAGATGTATCCTAATTGAGTAAGGTAAAAATTCGCAGGTATCTGACCAGGGATCAAAGAAGCCCATTGTTTAGTAGAGGAAAACGTAAACGAATTAGCTATTTCATTACTATAAGCGGGAGAAATTTTAGGAGAATATTGGCAACATGCAGCCATTGCAGCAAAAATCATGCAAAGAAATAATAAACTTGATTTTTCTTTCATTTAAGAGAACCTTTATTGTAAATTTACGTTGAAATAAGCGAACCAGATCTACCTGTAAGAAAAGTGTATTTCGGAAATTAAAGATCCTACGTATGGCATTACATCAAAGTTTACAACAGAAGCTTCTACAAAAGCTTTCTCCCCAGCAAATTCAATTGATGAAATTGTTGCAGGTTCCTACTGCTATTTTAGATGAGCGGATAAAGGAAGAAATGGAAGAAAATCCTGCTTTGGAGCAAGGAGATGAAGGCCATGACGATGAGTTTGAAAATAAGGATGAGTTTGCCGATTCAACAGAAGAAGAGTTTGAGAAAGATGGTAGTGCTGATGAATATGATAATATCGATATCAGCGATTATGTACATGAAGGAGATGATGATGTAGGCGACTACAAATTAAGAGACGACAATTATCCTGAAATTGATGATAATCGCGTTATCCCGCATAAAGTTGAAACAAGTTTTAATGAAATGATGCTGCAACAACTCGGTATGCTGAAGCTGAATGAAAAGCAACAAAAGGTGGCAGAGCAGATCGTTGGTAGTTTGGATGATGATGGTTACCTGAGAAGGGAAGTGTCATCTATCATTGATGACCTTGCTTTCAGACAAAATGTAGATACAGATGAAGAAGAGGTAGCTGCTATCATTCTGCAAATTCAGCAATTTGATCCTCCGGGAGTGTGTGCCAGAAGTCTGCAGGAGTGCCTCTTATTGCAGTTGAATAGAAAAGTTGAACAGGGTAAACATATTGAATTGGCGATAAAAGTGCTGGATAAATACTTTGATGAGTTTACAAAAAAACATTATGAGAAAATCCAAAAAGGATTAGATCTTAATGATGAACAGTTAAGGGAGGTTATTAGCCAGATCGTTAAACTAAACCCTAAGCCGGGAGGAACAGTTGGCGGCAGTAACAAAGGTGCGAATTATGTGATACCCGATTTTTTTATTACCAATAGCAATGGTAAACTGGAACTTACACTGAATAGCAAGAATGCACCTGATTTAAGGATTAGTGAAGGTTACCGCGACATGTTGAAGGATTACGATAAAGGCACGAAGAAAGATAAGCAACAAAAAGAAGCGGTACTTTTTATCAAGCAAAAAATTGATTCGGCGAAATGGTTCATAGATGCCATTAAGCAGCGGCAAAATACCTTGCTGAATACCATGGAAGCTATCATGAATTATCAGCATGAGTTCTTTTTAACCGGCGACGAAACTGATCTGAAACCAATGATTCTAAAAGATATTGCAGAGCGTACCAACCTCGATATATCAACCGTAAGCCGTGTGGCAAACAGTAAATTTGTACAAACAGAATTTGGTAGTTACAGGTTAAAGTTTTTCTTTAGTGAAAGTCTGCAAACCGACAGTGGGGAAGAGGTTAGTACACGAGAAGTTAAAAAAATACTTACAGACCTAATAAGCGAAGAAAGCAAGAAGCATCCATACAGCGATGAAAAACTAACAGAAATGCTTCAGGAAAAAGGATATAATATTGCCAGGAGAACTGTGGCCAAATACAGGGAACAATTGAATATACCGGTTGCAAGGCTTAGAAAGATCTTATAACCTATCAAAAAATTAAAAGAGCATGGATCAATTTTTTGCAATGCCTGTTAATAGCAGCAAGCCCGCCGACGAAGAGGCTGTAAAACCTGGCCTTGCAGCTAAGTTATTTGCAAATTTTTTTTCATGGTTGTTTCACCCGGTTTTCATTCCTGTATATGTAACGCTATTCCTGCTTTATCTACATCCGTCTGCCTTTTCGGGTTTTTCTGCACTGGAAAAAAAGCAGACATTGATGATCGTGTTGTTGAATATTGTATTTTTTCCTCTGATCAGTGTGTTGTTATTAAGAGCTGTTGGATTTATAGAATCGTTGTATCTGCGTACGCAAAAAGACAGGATAATTCCTTACATAGCATCAGGCATATTTTTTTTCTGGGCTTACACAGTATTTAAACAACAAGCGCAATACCCTTTATTACTCACTTCTTTTATATTAGGTATTTTCCTGGCTTCTTCCCTTGCCTTAATTGTAAATATTTATTTTAAAGTTAGCATGCATGCTATTGGTATGGGTGGATGGCTTGGTTTTTCACTGGTTATTATTAAAGATGGCTCTATGCTTATGACCTGGCCATTGTGTATTGTATTATTAATTTCCGGCTTCGTCTGTACATCAAGGTTACTGCTCGGTAGCCATTCTGCAAAAGATATTTATATGGGGTTATTTGTTGGCGTTATTACACAATTTGCAGCCGCCATAACAGTATTATAAATACAGAGATTTCAGCTCAATAAAATTTTATTAATAGATTTCCTTAATGGGTTAAATAGAAGAAGCCCCGTCCAATACCGGGGCCCTTCGTTGTCCTGTAGTACCTAACAAAAAGTGTTTATGATAAAGTGGCAGTTGTTGTCCTGCAGCCATTCAATCCTTAGGTTACGTATGTGTTTCTGAAAATACCAATAATGGTTGAGGAAATTTACCTGCCACTTGCGTAGAAGTTACAATGGAGGTATAGTAATTTTTCTCTGGTTAAAGGTTTTTCATAGTCGGTACAAATTGCATTGTATCGAGATGCTATATAAGCGTAAGAATCAACACTTTATTGTGCCGAAATCCTTAAAAAATATTTTTTCTTTATACAATAATATGATAAAGGCAAAGTATAGACGCAGTTAATTTTATTTACCGGAAGTTTTTAGTCTGTGAGATTTTAAGCTGTTATAAGCAATATAAGCACTTACTAACATCAGCAAAGAACCAACAAAAAAAGCTACACCAGAAAAATGAACAGGTGCCCCAGGCTTTGTAAAGTAAGAAAATAGCCCCGTCATCAATGGCGGACCGCCGATAGAGGTGAGGCTTATCAAACTGGTGAGTGCGCCTTGTAATTCTCCTTGTTCATTTGCTGGTACATTGCCGGATATAATTGATTGTAATGCCGGGCCGGAAATACCACCGAGGCAATAAGGAATGAGAAATACAAACATCATCCAGCTCTGTGAAGCGAAGGCAAATAGCATCAATCCTGCAGCATAAAATAGCAGCCCGATATAAACGCTTTTTTCATTTCCCAGGCGTGGATTGATATACCTGATCAAACCACCTTGTACAATTGCTACTAATAATCCAACTACACCCAAAGAAATGCCAATCATTTTTTCACTCCAATTAAATTTTTCAATACTAAAATAGCTCCAGTTGCTTTGAACTGCATGAGCCGCAATATAAATAAGGAAAAATGCTGCGATCAATCCACCAAGTCCAGGATATTTACCCAGTTGTTTTAATGATCCCCATGGACTAGCCCTTTTCCAACTGAAAGCCCGCCGGTTTTCTTTAGAGAGTGATTCGGGTAAAACAAAGAACCCGTAAAGGCAATTTATGAAGCTGAGCGCTGCTGCCACCATAAACGGTACGCGTGGACCGAAACTGCCCAGTAATCCGCCAATCACCGGACCAATAATAAAACCTAGTCCAAAAGCAGCTCCAATCATTCCGAAATTCTGGGCCCTGTTTTCCGGGGTACTGATATCCGCTATGTAAGCCGTAGCGGTAGTGAAGCTTGCGCCGGCTATTCCTGCTAATGCCCGGCCAAGAAAAAGCCAACCTATTGCAGGGGCATAAGATAGAAAAATATAATCCAGTCCAAATCCAAATAAAGAAAGTAACAGTACCGGCCTTCGGCCAAATTTATCGCTCAATGCTCCCAACACAGGCGCAAAAAAGAATTGCATAATGGCATAGGTAAATGTGAGCCAACCTCCGTATTTGGAAGCTTCGCTTATATCAGCATTTATTAACTGCTGGATTAATTTTGGGAACACAGGGATTACTAATCCTAAACCTGTTACGTCTATCATCAAAGTGATGAAAATAAATCCAATTGCCGCCTTCCTGTTATTTGCCATATAATACTGTGTGATACAAAATTGTATTTTATTGAGAACTTTTATAATAAAAAGTTACGATCAGTGCTGTTCCATATTGGAGTTTTAGCAACACACAAATTTATCTAAAGAATTTCACCACAAATTGCCAAATCGTTGCCGTTGAATTAGCAGGATGCAGCAAGCTGCAATTAAAATGCATTAAGAAATTATGGTGTAAGTATAATTATTCCACGGGCGGATGGATGCTCAACGCAATGATATGGAATATTTATTTGAACAGGTAGTATAGTGGCAGTGTCTGGTTTAAAATAATAAGAAGAGTCGGGGTTAATCAGTACCGCCCTTAAAGTAGTTGTATCGTCGCTCACAATAGTGTGTGCAACCGTAGTGCCATTTAAGAAAGTAAAAGAATTGCCATTGGCAACAATTAAAAGGGAAGGGTTGAAGGAACTATCGAGAATGCGAATATAATTGGTAGGTAACAAGCCTCCTGATGGCGTAAAATCTTCGTTTTTATTACAGGCGTACAATCCTGCAATCATCATTGCGAATAAAATTAACGACTTGCTTATCTTCATAAAGTATCCATTTGGAGGCCGAATTTAAGAAAAAAAAGCCAACAAATCCGTAAGCATTGTGAGGGAGAACTCAAGCAACTGTTAATGAACTTTTTTAAATTCGTAGTTACCTTTTTTTAGTAATGGATGTTGACCTTCTAATCCATCTGTTGTGAGCCGTAAGGCTACATTTTCGAAATTTATATCCATTATTGTTGGTTCAAAGCGGAATTCAAAATAGTTATCATCTTTTTTGATAAAAGTAAATACTGATTTTTTCTCCGGGCAAAATTCGAAACGCAGTGTGATGCTATCTACAGGTACTTTAGGAAAACTGATCTCACCGTTACTATTACTTACAGCTTCAAATTCTTTGTCATTCGATTTTATTACGGCATAAACACCGGAAAGAAAGGAAGGATTTTGCTCCAGTATTTTTACTGTTAGCTGATCATTGTTAACGAACTTATTGCTTACAAGCGCAAAATCCTGCGAGGTAGGTAAAGGGCTGTTTAAAATTACAGAACTATCTTCCAAAAACCATTTTCCTGCGCCGCTGCGATCTAAAGCACCGTAAGAGAAAAAAAATTCGAAACTGGAATCTTGATTTAATTTAATACCGGAAGCCATTTCCATAATACCCCTGAGGTAATATTCACCAACAATTGTAGAGGGTGTTTGAGCTGTTGCGTTCATTGATCTTATCAAAATTAAAATAATGGGAAATACTTTTTTCACGCTGCGAAGAACAGCAACAATATGCTTTGCAGGCATGCTAACTTAATAAGCGGTGCAAATTGTTTTGTAAACGGTTTATGCGAATGCTTCGGGGTAAGATGTGTAGGCTTTATTCCTGACGGCAACATAAACTTTATAAGCAGCCAGTTTTAATAATATCCCGAGGGTTACGATGAAACAGAATACAATACTGCTGTGAGCACTGCCCCAGCTAAAGTACATACATTCTACAAAAAAAATACTTCCATTTGTAAAAACCGGAGCGAATTGTATAGAAAGTAGTTTCTTCTTTTGCCTGCCCCTGCATTTTGTGAGTATAATAATTAGCCAAACGCTGGCACTAATCCAGGCGAAGTAAAATGCAGGAAGTAATATTTCCATATTTACCCATACAGTAAGTTGCCAGGTAAGAATAGCTATAAATGCAACAAATGTTATCTGAGGCCAGCGAAAATAATTCCTCATTTCTTTTAGTAACAATTTCTTACCTGCTCTTAATACCTGCTCTTCTTTTTGTTGCACAATCTTTGCGAACCCGAATATGCCAAACTCACTGTACACAAGCGTTAACGCTTCGTTGAAAGTTAATTTACTATTGTTGGTCAGCGCTTCCTCAATATTTGTTGCAAGGTGATCAACGAGTTCTACCTGTAGGTCGTAGTACCGAACATATTTTTTTTCAGTGAATACAAAAAGTTGTTCTATTTGTGCAGCAGATAATTTCATTTACTTAATTGCGGGGTTTAGATTAAGTACTAATTGCATCTGAGTAACAAAAGTTTTAAAACTCTCCAGCCTAACTGCAGCTTCTTTTTTCCCGGTTTTTGTAAGACTGTAATATTTGCGTGGCCGGTTATCAATATGCTCAACATCTGCTGATAATAATCCTTCAGCTTCCAACTTATGTAAGGTGGGATAAAGCGCTCCTTCGGTAAGTGACAATTGCCCGTTGGTAAGCTCCTTCACTTTTTTGGTGATTTCGTAGCCGTACATTTTATCATTATCGCCCAGCAATTTCAGGATGATGTTGATGAGTGAACCTTTTAAAAGCTGGGTATTATTAGCCATGATCAAATATACATAAGATTCTTATGTATAAGGTAAAATTGACCAGTTTTTTGGCTTCATAATGATATGCTGTACAAGTGTGCGACGCAACGATGTTGAAAGATGTTGTTACAGCCAGGTAAATAAATATTTCCCCACAGTTCCCTAACCTCATATGCCCGATTCGTACCTTTGCAGCATGGTGAAATATTTAGCAGAATTGAATGAACCGCAAAGACAGGCTGTGCTTCATAAAGATGGTCCAATAATGATAATTGCGGGTGCAGGAAGTGGCAAGACAAAGGTTCTTACTACCAGAATTACTCACCTGATGTCGGCTCATAGCATAGATGCATTTAATATATTGGCGCTTACTTTTACCAACAAAGCTGCCGCAGAAATGAAGGAAAGGGTAGAACGTACGCTGGGCAATAGCGAAGCCCGCAATCTTTATATCGGCACTTTTCACAGTGTTTTTGCCAGGATATTAAGAACAGAAGCACCCAAACTTGGCTATCCCTCCAACTTTACCATTTATGATACCGAAGATGCAAAAAGTGTGGTAAAAACAGTGATCAAAGAATTGGATCTGGATGATAAACAGTATAAACCTGCCGGCGTTTACAATAGGATATCCGCTGCAAAAAACAGCCTGATTGGGCCCGCAGAATATGCTAACGACGGAATGTTGCAACAGGAAGATAGCCGATCTAACCGCCCCATGCTGGGAAAGATATATGACGCTTATGCCAGGCGTTGTTTTAAAAACGGCGCCATGGATTTTGATGACCTGTTGTTTAAAATGTATATCCTGCTTAAAAATTTTCCTGATGTACTGAGTAAGTACCAGCGCAAGTTTAAATATATTATGATTGATGAGTATCAGGATACCAATCCAGCTCAGTATGAAATAATAAAGTTATTGGGTGCTATGCATGAGAATGTATGCGTGGTGGGCGATGATGCCCAAAGTATTTATAGTTTCCGCGGTGCAACCATAGAAAATATTTTACAGTTTGAAAAGGATTACGATGATGTAGTAGTTGTAAAGCTGGAACAGAATTACCGTAGCACAAAACATATACTGCATGTAGCCAACGACGTTATTAGCAATAACAAAGGGCAAATAGAAAAGAAATTATTTACAGATAACGCTGAAGGTGAGAAGATAAAGTTAGTGCGTACGATGACGGACAATGACGAGGGGAAAATGGTAGCCGACAGTATTCAGGAATTAAAACTCCGCAATCATTTTTTTAATAAGGATTTTGCTATTCTATACAGAACAAATGCACAAAGCCGGAGCTTTGAGGAGTCTTTACGACGTATGGGAATTGCGTACCGTATTTATGGCGGTATGAGTTTTTACCAACGCAAAGAAATCAAAGACTTTATTGCCTACCTGCGCCTGGTGGTAAATCCCAGGGATGAAGAGGCGCTGAAACGCATCATCAATTTTCCGGCAAGAGGAATTGGGAAAACAACGATTGATAAAGCAGTATTGTTTGCCAATGAAAACAACCTGAGTGTATGGGATGTGGTAGCAAACGCCGCCATGTACGGTTTTAGAAGTGGCACATTGGAAGCACTGGACAGTTTTGTTACTTCAATAAAAATGTTTCAAAGTGAATTGGATAAGAAGAATGCTTACGACCTGGCGATTATAGTAGGAAAAAGTACCAATATTGTAAAAGAACTTTTTAACGACAAAACAACAGAAGGACTTGCACGCTACGAAAACGTACAGGAATTGCTAAACTCAATTAAGGAATTTACAGAAACACCTTCTAACCTGGAAGATGGAGAAGTAGGAGATAAAACATTGGGTGGCTATCTTCAACAGATTGTACTACTTACAGATGCTGATGATGATAAAGAAAACAGTGATGTTGTAAAGTTGATGACCATTCATGCTTCAAAGGGTCTGGAGTTTCCTGTTGTATTTGTAGGTGGACTGGAAGAAACTCTTTTTCCAAATGCTATGAGTATAAATACCAGGGAAGAACTGGAAGAAGAAAGACGTTTGTTTTATGTTGCCATTACAAGGGCAAAAACGAATTTATACCTAAGCTATTCAAATGCCCGTTATCGCTTTGGGCAGTTGCAGCAAAACGAGCCTAGCCGATTTATTGATGAGATACCGGAAGATCATATTGACCGGAGTTATGCGGGGGTTGCTGCCAGAAATAATGCCAGCACCGGATGGAATCAGGGAAGTGCTTTTGAGCGTATGGGGCGTGGATTTGGAAATGTTGCAAAAAGAGAGGAAGTTAAAAAACCTGTTTATGCTACCGCACCGGCCAGGCCGCAAACAAAAGAACATGTGCCATCTGAAAATTTTGCTGCCAGTGATATGAATGATTTACGGGAAGGTAATAAAGTTGAACACCAAAAGTTTGGATTTGGCGATGTTGTAAAACTGGAAGGTGCTGCACATAATCCGATAGCAACAATTAATTTTGAAACAAACGGTGAGAAAAAAATTATGTTGAATTATGCGAAGTTGCGGATCGTAGAGAATGGTTAAAGGGCGATGTATGATCTATGACGTTTGATGTATGATGTATGATTTGTGATGTATGACGTTTGATGTATGACGTTAGATGGTTGATTTTTGGTTGAAATTTATAATCTATATAATATCATACATCATACATCTCTCTAATGTTTTGCGTAATACAACAGCCTTCCAAGTTCTCCAAAAATAAACTCGTTGCCATCGGCTTTATAGGTTTGAAATTCCCATACATAAGAATCCGTTATAACGAGTATATCGCTCTCGCCAAATACGATTTTGCAGGGAAATGCTTCGGTAATGTCTGATTTATAACAAACAACTTTCCCCTGAGCAGAGCCAATTGTATTTGAAGGGAAAATTTCAAGTGATTTTATCACCACAGCATCTGATTCTACAGAACCAGCCATTGCCTGTCGGCGATATACAATCCATTTGCCTTCCAGTAGTTTTGGGTCTGCTTTTATAGGACCGTTTAACGTATCTGTTGCCACAGTAAGTTTTCCCAGGGTTTCATAATAAAACTGTTCTTTTCTGTGCAGTTCCTTGATATATTCTCCATCGTCTAATAGAAGTACTGTTTTATCCAGCGCCCGTATAATATACTCATCGCCTGCCGCAAACAAAATATATGGAGGATCAATGAAAGCGTCTCCTTTCATGGTCATACGCATACTGGTAGCATCTTTTATCTCAACTTTGTTGCTGTCGAATTGCATTAGCAAAGAATCTGAAAATGCGATAGCGGCGCCCCCTTTAATAGAAGTCCGTTTTACTTCTTGCCATTTGCCATTCAATTGGCCAATATTATAATAAGCTTTGTTTTTTGAAGTAATAGATTTCGTAGTATTAACAGGCGGCATACCTTTTCTTATCGGTTTTTGCGCAATTGCCAGAAGTGTAAAGTTGACAAGTAGTACAGTAAAATATATTTTAGCCTTCATACCAGGTAATTTATATAAAAATATAACATTTAAACCTATTTGCACGCCCGTATTGGTTTTTAACATGAGCAAAACAGTTTTCGAAATAAGAAAAATTAACTAATCATCCGCTCTTTATAACATATCTGCAAACACAAGTTGCCCGATATGAGTTATTTTTGCCAATAATTAAAAGTGTAATTTTTATGATCAAAACAGGAAATCCCGTTATCAGCATCTATACAGAGATGACTCCTAACCCTGAGACAATGAAATTTGTTGCTAACAAATTATTATATCCGGGAAAGAGTATCGATTTTTCGGATGAGGCTAGCGCTAAGCCATCCCTGCTTGCTCAGGAATTATTTACTTTCCCTTTCATTAAATCTGTTTTTATAGCCAGCAATTTTGTTACGTTAACAAAAACTGCCGAAACAGAAGACTGGCAGGATATCATTCCTACCATCAAACAATTTTTGAAAGAATACCTTGAAGAAGGAAAACCTGTAGTAAATGAGGAAGAAGTAGCGGTTATGAAACAGGAGAGTAGCAACGAAGTGAGTGCTGATGATGACGATGTGGTGAAACGCATAAAAGAATTGTTGGAGAATTATGTGAAACCAGCCGTTGAAATGGATGGTGGTGCAATACAATTTAAAAGTTACGAGCAGGGAAGGGTGAACCTCATGTTGCAAGGAAGTTGCAGCGGTTGCCCATCTTCCATGATTACCTTAAAAGCTGGTATAGAAGGTATGATGAAAAGAATGATACCTGAAGTGAAAGAAGTAGTGGCAGAAGCAGAATGATTTAATTAACTATGATATAAGCCTCACGAAAGCGTGGGGCTTTTTTATTTCTGTAATAAAAATGTATTTATTAATCTTTGTTTTTCCAGGCCCAGAAAATTAGCAAAGGTTGAAGAACAAGCAATCGTGCCCATAAAGCCCAAATAGGTAGACAAAAGTCTTTTATACAAAAACCTGCTTTGATCATATAAATGTGAGCGGGGATAAACGCTAACAGCATAATGATAATACCATAACAAGCCATTTTTCTTGTTGGAGAAAAAAACAATAATATTCCTAAACAAATTTCAGCAATTCCGCTAAGAATATTGATCAGATAGGCATTAGAAAAATAAGGTGGGATGATGCTATAATATGCATCAGGATTTCTAAAATGATTAATACCGGCCCCAATGTAAAAAATGGACATTACCACAAGACTTATTTTTTTAAGCATTCATAAATATAACTGTTGTATAATGAAAACAGGATGCTGTTTTTTGTTTTTAATTGTTATAAATTGAATGTTTTATCATTATGCAACTTTCGCAATTTTTAGATGAATTTATTTCCGGTATAAAACAAACCGGCTGGATGGAATACATAGCTGTATTCTCTGGCATCATCAGTGTTTGGTATAGCCGCAAAGAAAATATTCTAGTTTATCCAACTGGGCTTATTAATACGATCTTCTACATTTATTTAAGTTTTAAAGGCGGTTTGCTGGGAGAAGCAACCGTAAATTTTTATTACACTGTAATGAGTATTTATGGCTGGTTTTGGTGGAGTAGAAGAGATCAAAAGAATAGATTAGTATTAAATATTACTAGCTCTACAAAAAAGGAATGGTTGCAGCATTTGTTATTTTTCGCAATTTTTTATATATCAATTTACATTGCACTAACAATGCTAAAAAAGAATTTCGCACCTGGCGCAATACCTTGGGCAGATGCCTTTGCGAGTGCTACTGCTTTTACCGGCATGTGGTTGATGACGAAAAAGAAAGTGGAAAGCTGGATCTGGTGGATAGCTACTAATCTTGCCTCAATACCATTATATTTTGTGAAGCAATATGTTTTCACCAGTGTGTATTATACGGTGTTACTTATATTAGCTGTTGCAGGATTTATTGAATGGCGTAAGAGAAGAAGGATAGTTGTTTTATCAACCGTTTAGAAAAATTTGCAAGGTTGAATAATTTATAAAAAATAAAATGAAAGACAAATGAGCTATTGTAAAGCTATGTTGAGTATGAAGGCTGCTGATCTGGAAGTTCATAAAATTTATCACGACCAGCAATATGGTTTTCCTATAGAAAATGATGATGAATTATTTTGCAGACTGATATTGGAGATCAATCAGGCGGGCCTGAGCTGGACAACCATTCTAAAAAAACAACAGACTTTTAGAAAGGCATATCATAATTTTAGCATTAAGAAAGTTGCTGCATACAAAGAAAAAGATTTTGAAAGGTTGATGCAAGATGCGGGTATTATACGCAATCGTTTAAAAATAAATGCCGCCATTGAAAACGCCAGATCGATCCTGGTTATTCAAAAAGAACATGGAAGTTTCAAGGGCTGGCTCGATAAACAACATCCTTTAACAAAAGATGAATGGGTAAAGTTGTTTAAGAAAACTTTTCGTTTTACTGGTGGTGAAATTGTAAATGAATTTTTGATGAGTACCGGTTATTTGCCTGGTGCACACGATGAAAATTGTGTTATCTATAAAAAAGTAATTAAGGCTAAACCGGCCTGGAAGATTAAATAGTATGATAAAAAAAATTGTTGTTATTGGTCCGGAATCTACCGGTAAAAGTACTTTGTGCGAACAACTTGCTGCTCATTTTAAAACAGCGTGGGTTCCCGAATATGCAAGAACTTTCCTGGAAACTCATGGTACAGATTATACTTATGAAGATTTGTTCAGTATTGCCGGAGGACAAATAAGAACAGAGGATGAAATGTCTCTTCGTTTTTCTGAAACAGCAGAATATAATAGACAATTATTTATAGACACAGATCTTTATGTTATAAAAGTATGGAGTGAATTTGTCTTTAATAAATGTGATAACCGGATTTTAAACCAAATCGCCGCGAGGCACTACGATCTTTATTTGCTTTGTAATACCGACCTTGAATGGGTAAAAGATAATCTTAGAGAATATCCCGACCTCGAAACAAGGGAGAAGTTATTTCACTTTTACAAAGATGCCATGATCAATCAGTCAGTTCCCTGGGTAATTATACAAGGAAATCATGATGAGAGATTGCAACTCGCTATCGAAGCTGTAAACAATTTAGACTAAGCTTCTTATTTTTTATTATTCTTATTTCTTTTTTCCTGCTTCCTCAAATTTCAGTTTTATTGGATGCTGAAAATGTACTCATTTTTTTTCTGAAAAATTTGACGCTGCTGAATTAGGTACTTATCAAACAGCGGCTACAAAATCATAATATTTGATGGAATGGTCTTTGTATGAAATCTATTCAATACTTACTTAAAAAATAATCTATATGAACAGCATCAATCAACAACAAGCAGAAGACAATCATGAAGATCTGGCAGGTAATGATGGTATTAAAAAGATCAAAGAATTAGCAGAGAAAAGCAGCAATTGTTTTTTTTGTACGGCACTAACAACTGGACAGCCCTTTAAAACCAGACCCATGGCTGTGCAAAAGGTAGATGATGCCGGTAACCTATGGTTTCTGAGTGCTTCGGACAGCCATACCAACAAAGAAATTGCTGAAGATCAGCATGTACAACTGTTATTCAGAGGTTCTACTCATTCGGGCTTTTTAAATTTATATGGAACAGCGAGTATATCCCGGGATAAGAATATGATTGATGAACTTTGGGAACCGCTTATTAAGACCTGGTTTACGGAGGGCAAAGATGATCCACGCATTACAGTCATTAAGGTAACTCCTACAGAAGCATATTATTGGGATAATAAACATGGTAATGCCGTTGCTTTTATAAAAATGGCTGTTGGTGCAGCCATTGGTAAAACATTAGATGATTCTGTAGAAGGAATGATTGAAGTGTAAAAAGAACCACCTTAAAATGTAGAATTATTTCAACAAAGGGAGGCAAAAATGTAATCGTGCCTCACCGAAAAAAACTATTTAAAGATTTATTTTTTTTTAAATAGTTTTTTATTTTTTTCGGGAATTAATCTTTTGCAAAGCAAATTTACAATCACAGTTTTTTTTGTTATTTTTAATTAATATGCAATTTGCCTTAAATCTTAAAAAGTTACGGTTGTTCAATGGTTATAGTTTTAGCCAGATGTCGAACCTTATCTGTATAAGTAATGAAACATATCGCACTTATGAAGAGGGAATTGCAGAGCCGGGAATTTCAATTTTATCAAAAATATTGGCAGAGTTTAAGATAAGCAACGTGCTTTCATTTTTAACTGACCCGGGATTTGATCCTCGCATTGACATCAATGGAAAACTTTCACTTTTCGAAAGTAAATATCAAAATATTCCCTGGCTTGATATTAATGTACAAAATATCATCCTATCTAAAACTGGCGTTAAAGAAAAATAATAATAGCCATTTAAAATTCCGAATAGCAAATTTACTGCTTATCTAATTAACTGTTGAATATCTTCATCATCATCAAGGTTATTCATTTGCCGTAATAAATTAGCTGATCGAATAGATACATACCTACTTAAAGGTTTTACAGTAAACTTAACTGGATTGGGCAAACAAGCTGCAATCATGGCCGCTTCCATTCGTGTTAGGTTTATAGCATCCTTATTAAAATAACTTTTTGCTGCAGCCTGCACTCCAAAAATCCCAGGTCCCATTTCGGCTACGTTCAGGTATGTTTCAAGTATTCTTTTTTTACCCCAGATTTTTTCAGTCATAAAAGTAAAATATACTTCCAGGCCTTTTCTAAAATAACCTCCATGTTGCCATAGGAAAACGTTCTTTGCTGTTTGTTGGCTGATGGTGCTGGCTCCTCTTGTTTTGGCAGGATGTTTTTCGTTATACTTCATGGCCTTTTTAATGGCTTTGATATCGAATCCATCATGATCTGGAAAAAGCTGGTCTTCTCCTGCCATTACAGCCAGTTTAATATTAGGCCCCATTTCGTCGAAAGAGATATAGTCACGTTTCAGGCCATCACCTTCGGCTACGCTTACCAGTTGTGTAATTGTAATTGGTGGATTTAACCATTTGCAGATGAGGATATAAATAAATTGGAGGATCAGCATCCATATAAAAATGCGTTTAACTATTCTCCAAGCTTTTTTTAAAAAATCTGCCATGTATAAATGCGAAAATAATTATTATGTCTTTATTTAAGGAGTAAGTTTTATGTAGTCAAGCTGGTATTTATTTTTACCTATTATGATACCTTTGTTTCCCGCCTTCGACATCAGGTAGCCAATACCTGCAAGACCTATAGAAGCGCCCATTAACGCCGGGCTAAATTTTTCCCTGTCTGCCAGATACACAACGCCACTTGCTACTGTTAGTAATATTCCCCCACCAAGCAATGCAGCTCCACTTCCTCTTACATTAAATCCCTTTTCCTTTTTACCAATACTTTTTATGTCCTTGTAATGATATATATAACTGAAACTTCCTGCCGTGTCTACCACATAAAATCCAAATTGCGTTACTACCTGCCTTACTAAATATTCCCGAAGGTAAATACTGTCATTATTTATCTTGGTAATCAAAGCATTTCTATACGCGCCGGTTTTAGTAACCATTTCAATTTGTACTCCTGCGTAATAGGATCGAATGGTTTTGCCATTTTTCTTTACTGCAATATAATCTGATGGTTGAGCCAGTGCTGTAGAAGAAGCAAATAATAATATAATGAAGATGATGCGGATCATAGCTGAAATTGTAAAGATTGGAGGGTATTGAAACCTTGCAACGAGCCTAATTTATACCTCAATCCTTTGCCAAAAGTACACCAATCATTAGTGCTAATCCAAAAACTAAAAACAGCGCTCCGGAAATCTTGTTGATGATTGCAATATTCCTGTCTGTTAATTTTTTTCTTAGTTTACCGGCGAGATTAATTTTTAATATATCTGCCAGCATATTTAAAAGGAGGCAAATAGAGAAAGTTATGATTCTTTCATTAGTGGTATAAGCGTTAGCAATTGTTTTCGTTGTAGCCGCAAACCAGAGTGCAATAACTCCAGGATTTAATGTATTTATCAAAAAACCGGTTATAAATAATCTGAGGTGTGTAGTTCCTGCTATTCTCACACCGTTATCCAGCTCTTCCTTGGTATGATATTTTTTAAAAAACAGGTAATAAATTCCAAGTGCAACCAAAAACAATCCACCAGTAATACCTATTGGTTTTTTATAAACTATTAATGTTGTGAGTGAGCTTCCAAAAAAATTGGCTGTAACTACCCAAAGTAAATCGCTTAACCAAACGCCGGCAATAAAATAGAAGGCACTTATAAGACCATAATTAATCCGGAGTTTAATAATGGTGAATATTACCGGTCCAACCGAAAAAACCAGGGCTAACCCTAATAAAAACCCTGAAAATATGGCGTCGGTCATATTTGTTAATTGGCAAGGGGCAGTCAAAGATGATTGTCAAAATAAATTTGGCCCAATTGCTCTTTTTATATTTTTAAATTTGTTACGAAATTAAACAATTGCCCATTATCGTTTTGCAATTGTTACTTGAAGAAATTGTTCCCACTCTTCCAGCAATTTTCCTTTCAGCACCCGTGGAAATTTATGTTGCCCACCGAGTTTTCCTTTTAAATTCATGAAATCCATAAATACCTGTTCAGGTAATACTATAGCTTCCACAGCTTTTAACGCATGCCGGCGTTCAACCTCGTAATCGTCGTTTAGAAGTTTAATTTTCGCATCAATTACTTCAGCAATATTATTAGCATCGATAGCGTCATCAGAACCAATAAACCATCTATGAGCAAAGAAATTTCCGTGTGGAACGCCAGCTACTGTGAACTCCGGAATAAAAACATTAAGTTCCTCTGCGGCCATTTCAAGCGCTTTGGTCATATTGTCTACACTTAAATGTTCTCCAACCAGGCTTAAAAAATGTTTGGTTCTGCCGGTAATGATGATCTCGCTTTTTTCTTTGTCAACCAGCCTGATCGTATCACCAATGGTATATCTCCATGCACCTGCATTTGTGCTGATTAAAATCGCATAATCTTTGTCTTCATCAATTTCGTGTATCATGAGAACCTCAGGATCATCAACCATATTTCCGTCGCTGTCAAAATTTTTCTCATCAAATGGAACAAATTCAAAAAATATATTATTGTTTAGAGCCAGTTGCATATTTTTGGTATCCTGCCGGTTCTGATAAGCAAGAAAACCTTCACTGGCCAGGTAAGTTTCTATATAAGTAATAGGTTTACCCAATAATTTTTCGAAGCCTTTTTTATACGGTTCAAGAGCTACGCCACCATGAACGTAAAAACCCAGGTTAGGCCAAATTTCATGGATATTTTTCAGCTTGTACCTTTCAATTATTTTTTCAAGACACAATTGCAACCAGGCGGGCACGCCTACAATAAAGCCAATATCCCAGTTGGGTGCATTTTCTACAACTTCCTCCAGTTTCTCTTCCCAATCTTTTACCCGGGCAATTTTTTTTCCGGGCTTATATAACCCCAAACCGAGGAACCAAAACGGAATATTTTTTTGCTGTATGCCACTTAGGTCGCCGGCAAAATAAGTACCACCTTTTTGTAATTGTGTACTGCCACCAAGCATCAACCAGCCTTTGCCAATAGCACTTTTGGGCACATTATCGTATCGGGTAAGGCTTAATAACTGCTTAAAACTGGTTACAATGTTACTCCTGATGAGATCCTTAGTAATTGGAATATACTTGCTGGATGCATCGCTTGTGCCGCTACTAAGAGCAAAATACTTTATTACACCAGGCCAGCAAACATCTGGAGTTCCTTCCAGCGTTTTATACCACCAATCGTCATAGATCTTATTATAATTATAGGTAGGTACAAGTTGCTGGAATTTTTTACCGGGATGTTTGCTTAACAGTATCTCATCAAATTTGTATTTCTGTCCAAATTGCGTAAACCTTGCCTTGCGCAATAGCTTTTTCAGCACTTTCAATTGCTGCCTTCTGGCATCACTTACCGGTAAATTCAATGCTTTTGCCAGTGATTTAGGAAGCTTTATGTCGAAAATTGCCATTTACAGGGTTATTTGAGAATAACAAATATAAATTAATGATTTGAACATTAACCTAATTCCAAACCTGAAGATGAACCAGCTGAACTATTACAGCGATGTATTTGATAAACGGTCATGTTCCATTATTCAAATCGCCCAATCTTCAAATATATTTCCTACGTTTGCCGCTACAAAAAAGAATAATACATATGAAAAAATTATTACTGTCGCTTGTGCTTGTTGCAAGCCTTTTTAAAGCCCGTGCCGATGAAGGAATGTGGCTGCCAATGCTGCTTGGTCAGCAGGTGTATAATGATATGGTGAAAAAAGGATTAAAACTCACCAAAGAACAATTGTATTCAATTAACAAAGCTTCGTTAAAAGATGCCATCATCATCTTTGGTGGTGGATGCACAGGAGAGATCGTAAGTGACCAGGGATTGATCTTTACCAATCACCATTGTGGATATGGAGCAATTGCTAATGCCAGCAGTGTAGAACATAACTACCTGAGGGATGGTTTTTATGCGTATAACAAAGATCAGGAAATACAGAGTCAGTTAACTGTTCAGTTTCTTGACAGGATTGTTGATGTTACCAAAGAAGTAGAAGAAGGATTGAAAGGATTGGCCTGGGCAGACAGGGTAAAAAAATTACAGGAAGTTTATAAAGGGATAACGGATAAAGTGGCAGACAAAGAAAATGGCCTCAATGGAAGGGTTTACAGCATGTTTAAAGATAATCAATACATCATGTATGTGTACAAAACATACCGCGATATCCGCCTGGTTGGTGCGCCACCTGAAAGCGTAGGAAAATTTGGTGGAGATACTGATAACTGGGAATGGCCAAGACACACAGGTGATTTTTCAATTTTTCGTGTATATGGTACAAAGGACGGCAAACCAGCAGAATTCAGTAAAGAGAATGTGCCTTTAAAACCAAAGCACTTTTTACCTGTAAGTATCAAAGGAATAAAAGATGGTGATTATGCTATGATTTACGGATACCCTGGTGGAACCAACAGGTACGAAACCAGCAATGGTATTAAATTGAAGAACGAAGTAGAAAATCCTGCATTGGTAGCGTTAAGGGATATGCGCTTAAAATATATGCACGAGCAGATGATAAAAGATCCGGCAGTAAAGTTAAAGCTGGCGTCGGACTATGCAGGCATTGCTAACTACTGGAAATTTTTTGACGGAGAAACTAAGCAACTAATAAAATTTAAAACATACGATCAAAAGAAAGCCTACGAACAAAAGTTTACGGCTTGGGCAAAAGGAAAGCCAGAGTTTGAAAATATTTTTGCGGAATACGAAAAAAATTATGCCGACTGGACGCCTTACAGCAAACATCGCCAATACCTGCGCGAAGGTATCTTAGGTTCACCTTTGTCGGCATTTGCTTCATCATTAATGGGGCTTGAAGCAGCTATAGTGAAAAAAGAAAGTACCAGCGAGGATATTAAAAAAGCTGCCAAGGCAGCAGATGCTGCAAGGAAAAATTTCCTGGAATCAGAAGATAAGCCAAGCGATCTTAAGATATTGGCAGCAGTTGCTATGGCATTTTATAATGATATAGACAAAAGCCAGCATCCGATTGGCTATTATGAAAAATTAAAAGCAGCTTATGGCGATCTGTCTGATGAGGCAACTTATAAGAAATGGGCCGCTGATGTATTTGCTAAGACAATGATTTTTGATGATGCAAAATGGAGTGCTTTTATTGCTTCGCCGGATGCACCTGTATTACAGGAAGATCCTGCATTTGATTTTGCTTCGAGTTTTGTAAAAAACTATAATACAAAGTATGCTTCATTGTTTACGGCGTTTAATAATAAGAATAACGAACTGGGGCGCAGTTATTTAAAAGGTATAATGGAGGAGAATCCCGCAGCGGTTAAGAAAATGTATCCCGATGCTAACTTCAGCATGAGGGTTAGTTTTGGAAATGTAAAAAGTTATAACCCACGTGATGCGGTGCATTATGATTATTTAACTACCAGCAAAGGTATTTTGGAGAAATATATTGCAGGCGATTATGAATTTGACCTCCCTGCAAAACAGGTTGAATTATTGAGGAAGAAGGATTTTGGCCAGTACATTGATAAAAGCCGTAACGACCTTATTGTTGGTTTTATTACAACCAACGATATCACAGGCGGTAACAGCGGAAGCCCTGTAATTGACGGAAGTGGTAACCTGATTGGGTTGGCATTTGATGGTAACTACGAAGCATTGAGCCATAAGATCGCATTTGATAAAGATCTTAACCGCACAATTTGTGTAGATGTGCGCTACGTATTATGGTGTGTAGATAAATTAGGCGGCGCTAAGAATATCATCGACGAATTGAAGTTGGTGAGATAATAAGCGCAAAGATTATTAATAGAAAGTTGATAAGGCTAAGCATTCGCGTTATAACAGGCACGATGTTTACTTTATCAACTTTTTTTTGAAATTATAGTCTGAAGTATTACAATGTTTTTTAACTATCTGAGTTGAAAGTTACCTGTATAATTTACTTCTCTGTGGCGCAGCCTTAGTTGTTAAAAAGGCTTATTTTTGTGCACTAAAAAATGTAAAATGGAAAAAGGACCAGTATCAGCATATATCCAGCATCATTACCGTCATTTTAATGCAGCCGCATTAATGGATGCCGCCAAAGGATACGAAACTCATCTATTGGAAGGCGGAAAAATGATGGTAACACTTGCAGGTGCCATGAGTACAGCTGAACTGGGGTTGAGTTTTGCAGAAATGATCCGCCAGGATAAAGTGGCTATTATAAGTTGTACTGGTGCCAATCTTGAAGAAGATATTATGAATTTAGTGGCACATAGCCATTATAAGAGAGTTCCAAATTACAGAGACCTAAGCCCACAGGACGAATGGGAACTTTTGGAAAATCATTACAACAGGGTTACTGATACCTGTATTCCCGAGGAAGAAGCATTTAGAAGATTGCAGCAACATATTCATAAAATATGGAAAGATGCAGACGATAAAGGAGAGCGCTATTTTCCTCACGAGTATATGTATAAAATGTTATTGAGTGGTGTGTTGGAACAGTACTATGAAATTGATCCAAAGAACAGCTGGATGCTCGCAGCTGCACAAAAAAATATTCCGATTGTGGTGCCGGGATGGGAAGATAGCACCATGGGAAATATATTTGCATCTTATATCATTAAGAATGAAATGAAAGCTTCTACAATGAAAAGCGGCATCGAGTACATGGTGTGGCTTTCCGATTGGTACAGGAATAATTCTGCAGGGAAAGGAGTTGGATTTTTCCAGATCGGTGGTGGTATTGCCGGTGACTTTCCTATTTGCGTAGTGCCTATGATGTACCAGGATCTTGAATGGCATGATGTTCCTTTCTGGAGTTATTTCTGCCAGGTAAGCGATTCCACCACTTCCTATGGTTCTTATTCAGGAGCTGTGCCCAATGAAAAAATTACCTGGGGGAAATTAGATATCAACACACCTAAATTTATTGTTGAAAGTGACGCCACCATTGTTTGCCCCCTAATTTTTGCCTGGGTGCTTGGATGGTAATGTTTGGACATTAAATTGCAGCGTATAATCCTAATAGTTAGCTTTCGAAATTAGTAATCTTCCTTGTTTTATCGGGTTGAAGTTGGAATAGGTAAATCCCTTTTCAACATTTCTTCTCTGTTTGCAATTTCCCAGGCAGTATGAAATATCATGCGAACTCTTTTTTCGTAGAGCGGCCAGTTTATTTTGTCTACAGTATCCGTTGGTTTGTGGTAGTCAGCTTTTAGCATGCCATCATAGAAAAACAGCACTGGTACACCTTTACGGGCAAAATTATAATGATCACTTCTAAAATAAATTCTTTCCGGATCTTTGGGATCGTCAAATTTATAATCTAATACAAGGCCTGTGTATTTATTATTCATGGCTTCATTTATTAAAGGAAGCTCGGTGCTTAATTTATCATGCCCCACAACATAAAGGTAGTTGCTGGTGTCGGCAGTTTTCCGTTCTGTATCAATCCTTCCAACCATATCGGTATTAAGATCAACTGAAGTTTTTTCTAAAGGAAAAACAGGATGTTCGCTGTAATATTCACTTCCCCATAAACCTTTTTCTTCACCACTAACGGTCATAAAAACAACGGTTCTTCTTGGGCCATGTCCGGCAGCTTTAGCTTTTGCAAACGCTGCAGCCATTTGTATTACACCAACTGTTCCACTGCCGTCGTCATCGGCTCCGTAATAAATTTTTCCATCTCTTACTCCAAGATGATCATAATGCGCCGTTAAGAAAACGTATTCGTCTTTTTTGTCAGACCCTTCTATTATTCCGATTACGTTACTGGCATATACCGTTGTAGTATTTTTTTTATATTCAAAAAAGGAGGTAATATTTTGCTGCCATTTGTCATCATTATTAAACAGCATCCCTGTTTTTGCTTTCTTTATTATTGAATCGATGTTATTCGGTAAAATGTTTTTTGCAAATGAAGTTGAAATAAGCGCAAATGGTAATTTTTTATCTTGACTTTCTCTTGGATAATAGAGTGAAGATTTTTTGCTGTCTTCTATCATTCTTTTACCGAAATTATCCTGCATTGGATTTAATACTAGTACGCCTGCAGCTCCTTTTTCAGCAGCCATCGATATTTTTTTAGACAAACCCGGGAAAGTCCATTCACTGCTGCTTTTAGAACCGGTTATCAAAAATTTTCCCTCCAATTTTGGTTCTCCCAGAACTATGATAACCAGTTTTCCTTTCACGTTTAAACTAGTATAATCGCTATACTTACTATCGTCTATACCATAGCCTGCAAAAACCATTTCCGTTGAATTAAAACTACCATTTACATTAGTTTTTGGGATGATAAAATCGCTTCCATAAATACCGCTGAATGTTCCAATCTGAAGTGATCCTTTTACGAGGCTATCTTGTATCAATGGGTAAAATTGCTCATATCCCTTTAATGTTTCGGGAGCTTTCAATCCGATACTTTTAAATTGAGCTTCTATATATATAGCTGCCTTTCGCTGGCCTTCTGTACCGGTTTCCCTGCCTTGCATTTCTTCCCCTGCAATAATAGTGAGGTGCCTTTGTAATTCAGCGGTAGATATTTCATTTGCAAAACCTGCAGCAACATCAAGTTGCTGCGTATAGGCACTACTGATAGTAAACAGCAGGAATGCAGCAAGAAGAATTTTCTTCATCAATAATTTATTAAGTGTAGATTATTTAAACGGTATTGTTAACCGAAGCATAAATTTATTATTTGTGAATGAATGCGTCTTAAAAGAGACACTAGCTATAGTTTATTTTCTGTATAGCTAATCAGCTACTGCAATTTTAGCAACTCTTCCAGCATGCCTGCCGCCTTCAAATGCTGTATTCATAAATACGTCGAGCATTTTTTCTGCATCACCATCACGCACAAACCTGGCAGGAATGCAAATTATGTTTGCGTTGTTGTGTTTGCGGGCAAGCTCAGCCAGTTCTTCGCCCCAGCAGATGGCAGCCCTAACGCCTGCATGCTTGTTAGCAGTAATGGCTACGCCATTGGCACTGCCGCACAGTAATATACCAAATGCCGCTTCTCCATTTTCAACTGCTAACGCCACGGGATGAGCGAAATCGGGGTAATCTACAGAGTCTTTATTATAAGTTCCGAAATCTTTATAAACCATATTTTCACCTTCGAGAAAAGAAATCAGGTCTTCTTTACAGTCGAAGCCTGCATGATCGCATCCAATGGCTATTGGCTTGGAAATATCGAATATGTACATATTGTTTGCTTTAATGTTGAATCAATTAAATCTGCCCCATAAAATTAGCGCATTAAATTGCTTTAAACGAGTTAGCAGTCAATATTTTAATGATAGATATAAAATTATTTTTGTCCGGTTAGTTCTTTTAAATTATTACCTGGCTTAACCTTACCTCCACCCTCTCTCCAAGGGAGAGGGTGTTTAAAAATCACTACGAGAAGGGACTGTGTCGAATATGAATGATCTTGGTTGGACAGCAAGGATAAAAAATTGAAAATCTTCTGCTGAATTTCAATTGGTTTTAAATCCCTTAATTTCCTGTTAACTCCATTCCTTTTCCTTCTTTTCTGTTTTTTTATCTACTCTCGAGGTAATGATCACACTCAATTCAAACAGCATAAGCAACGGAACGGAAACAATTGCCTGACTGGTCCAGTCTGGCGAGGGAGTAATTACTGCTGCTAATATTAAAATTACTACAAAGGCATATTTCCGATATTTTCTAAGAAAGGGAGCAGAGATGAGGCCGATCTTTGCTAAAATAAATGCGAGAACTGGTAATTCAAAAGCGATTCCACAACCTAGAACAATATTATTGATGGTATCAATATAATCATCCAGCGTGGGCATATATTTATAGGCGCCAGTTGTTCCCAACGTAAAGTTGGCTAAAAAATTAAATGTGAAGGGAGCCAATAAGAAATAACCAAATGCGCCGCCCGTAAAAAAGCAAAGCGATACCCAGAAAATACTTCCCCGTGAATATTTTATTTCTTTGGGAGAAAGTGCCGGTTTGATAAATTTCCACAGTTCCCAGAAAAGATAAGGGAAAGCCAATATGAGTCCACCAATCATTGCGATGGAAATGGCCGACATAAACGGTCCGCTGATTGTATTTCCCTGAAGAGGGATTTCTATCGGTGGCATGCACAATGATTCTCCGAGGTGTGCCCAGTGACTGAAATTGCATAAAGCCCGGTAAGTAATAAAATTCGACCGGGCCGGTGCATAGATAACATTATCAAATATCCAGTCTATATAAAAGAAGATACCAATTACTCCTATCAGCCAAACTATCAATGCTCTTACAATGTGCCAGCGCAATGCTTCCAGGTGATCAATGAAACTCATTTCCTGCTGTTCACCTGCTGCATTTTTGCCCTTGCGGAGCCGCTTTAAAAAAGATGTTTTTTCTGTTGTTGTATCTGCCAAAATAAGGGCTGTTTAGCGAATTTTTATTTAAGCCGCAAGTTACGTTATGAAGTTGGAACAAGTTTTACATTACCTGTACGTTTTAATACGCCCCAGCCCTGTAATTCGCCTTTAAGCGCTTTATTAAAAGATTTTATTAATTTATAATACATAAGCTGTCGGTAAATAAAGCGTTGAGATACTACGGTAATACAATCCATCAGATCAAATACCCGCTGTCAAAATGCTGGAAGGTAATATATTCAATCCTTTGCCAGTTAGTGATCATATTTATTTCATTACCTACTTTCACATTACCTGCAACAGCGCATACTTTCCCGGACTTGAATTTTTTCATCAGTTCGGTAATAATATCCTTTTTAAGTTGTGTGTCTGCATCTATGCAAGCGATGTATTCAGCGTTAGCTATGTTAATTCCGAAATTTAATGCAGTTGCTTTTCCACCATTTTTCTTTGTAATTACATTTACATTTGAATAATGAAACTTTCAAATCCAGCAAATTTTATGTTTTGCTTCGTTGAAATTGTAAAAAGTTAGAAGAATCTAATTTGTCCTGTTATGCCTTTGATTTGGAATCTAATAGCGGGAGCGGAGGGTTTCCGTCATATGCTATCGCTACGATTGTTGCTAGCAGACAAAATATCGACAACAATGAAATAATTCGTACACGCCACTTTACACTTCTCCACCTGGTTGGGTTTTCTGTTTAAAAGATCTGTTTTTCGCTTTCCATAAATAAAAATAAAAATACAAAATTGGGTAAAGAAAATTAACCATCGCGGTACCGCTTTGCTAATTACAGCATATTAACCTAATGATAAGCATGGTAATATCCATTAATTTTTAGGTTGATACTAAACTTATCCCGAAATATAACCACAAAAAATTGGCCCCTGTAGAAACAGGGGCCGTTTACCAAAACTAACTGCTTATGAGAAATTTAAAAAGTTCGTAGTTGTGTGTTCCGAAATAATATTTGCAAACAGGATGCCAGAAAAACAGCTTTGATGTTAAGAATATGCAAACAAATTTTCTTTGATTTAAAATATACCAACTACAACAAAAATGCCATTGCCACATCTCGATATTAGTGTAACAATGGCAAATCACTTTTTGTTCAGTTACTGCTCAGATGTCAGTTTCTCTGCATTTTCGGCAAACTGTAAAGCATCGATAAATTCCTGAATCTCACCGTTGAGAACGGTATCTAAATTATATACGGTTAAACCGATACGGTGATCAGTAACCCGGCCTTGCGGATAATTGTATGTGCGAATCTTAGCACTTCTGTCACCCGTACTTACGAGGCTTTTTCTTTTGTGGGAAATTGCTTCTTCAGCTTTTCTAACTTCTTCATCATAAAGCTTCGTACGCAGCATATCCATTGCTTTTTCACGGTTACCCAACTGGCTTCTTTCCGTTTGGCAAACAACCACCAGGCCTGTTGGCTTGTGTGTAAGGAATACTTTCGTTTCTACTTTGTTTACGTTTTGTCCACCTGCTCCACCACTGCGGGCAGTTTCCATTTTCACATCACTTTCTTTTAATTCAAAATCTACTTCTTCAGCTTCTGGCATTACGGCAACTGTAGCCGCGCTGGTATGCACGCGGCCGCTACTTTCGGTATCAGGTACTCTTTGAACACGGTGAACGCCACTTTCAAACTTCAAAGTGCCATACACATCATCCCCAACAACTTCTACCTGTACTTCTTTATATCCTCCAACTGTTCCTTCGCTTTCACTTAGTAAAGCAGTTTTCCATCCTTTCTTTTCGCAATATTTCAGATACATCCTCAGCAGGTTACCTGCAAATAAGGACGCCTCATCTCCACCGGTTCCTGCCCTGATCTCCAGTATGGCATTCTTTTCATCATAAGGATCTTTTGGAATCAGCATATTGCGCAATTCCTTTTCGTAAGCATTTTTTTTAGTTTCCATTTCAGGTAATTCTGCTTTTGCCATTTCCCTCATTTCTTCATCATCAGCATTCAGCACCTCTTTATTGAAATCTATATCGCCCAGTAATTTCACGTACTCATTTCGTACGGTTACAATTTTCCCCAAGCTGCGGTATTCTTTACTCAGGGTGCTGTATCTTTTATTGTCACTCACAATCTCGGGATTGGTAAGTGCTACGCCTATATCATCAAATTTTGCTTTTATAGCATCCAGTTTATCTAACATAATGTAATTTTATTTATTGTAACCGGTAAATGCAGTTGTTAAATTAAAAGCAATACACTTTTAAACCTTTCGCTTAACTGTTACGTTGGGGCGGCAAATTTACATCATATCAATCAATCAATTTGTACAGAAAATTAAAGGCAACGCAGATTTTTTCCGGCACTGGTTTTTTTTCGCCAGATACTGTTTTAGTAACAGATGCTCATGGTATGCTGCTGGATATTATTAAGGAAATGGACGCCGGGGATGATGTTGAACATTATGAGGGTATTTTAACTCCTGGTTTCATCAATTGCCACTGCCACCTGGAATTATCACACTTAAAAGGATTGATTCCCAAGCATACAGGCTTGGTAGATTTTGTGTTGAAAATTGTAAACGAGCGGCATTTTCCTGAGGAGGAGATCATTTCGGCCATCAAGAATGGTGAAGATGAGCTATATAAAAACGGCATTGTGGCGGTTGGCGATATTTGCAATACTATTTTCACAGTTACTCAAAAAAAACAACAGCGATTGTGGTACCGGAATTTTATAGAAACGGCAGGTTTTCCTCCGGCCGCCGCATTACCAAGATTTGAAAAAGCTGCAGCGCTCTATAATATATTTGCTTCTGCTTTACCTCAAAATAATATTGTTCCGCATGCTCCCTATTCAGTTTCTCCATCATTGTTTAAATTGATCAACAACTTTCCCGGAAATAATTATCTTTCGATTCATAACCAGGAAATTGCTGCAGAAAATGAACTGTTTATTAGTAAGTCCGGAGATTTTTTAAGGATGTTTGATACCATGGGTATTGATATCAGTTTTTTTGAAGCCACCGGCAAAACAAGTCTACAGACATTTTTACCTGAATTGCAAAAAGCAGCTTCATTAATATTAGTACACAATGTTTTTACTTCAGCGTCAGATATTCAATATGCAAATTCGTGGAAGAAGGAACTGAATAACCAAGTATACTATTGTTTGTGCGCAAACGCCAATTTATATATCAGTGATTATTTACCCGATGTTCCAGGTTTCATAAAGCAGGGATGTGATCTTGTGTTGGGTACAGATAGTCTTGCCTCAAATGACCAGCTAAGTATATGGGAAGAAGTAAGGGCGATCAGTGTTGCTTATCCTACAATAGAACTTGAAGAGTTGTTAAGCTGGGCTACACTGAATGGCGCAAAAGCCCTTGGATGCGACAATGTGTATGGTAGTTTTGAAAAATGTAAAAAGCCCGGAATTGTGTTGATTGAAACAACTGAAGGCGACGAAAAATTAGGAAAGAAAATAAAAAGATTAATCTAAAAACAATTTGGGCAGTGCTATTAAACACGGATAATAGCTTTGAATCGTTGATCCTTATCCTAACAGCTCTTGCAAAATTACCAACGATTTCATTTGCCCAAAATCAGGGATATGAAGTTTATAATATTCCTGGTATTTTACCAACAAAGCTCTTCTTATTTCATAGTTAAGTTTCAACTGTTCCAGTTCTTCCGGCTGCATTATATTTAATATTTCAGAGGTTATAGCTGCCAATTGCCCGCTCAAAAATGCTGCATGATGCGGTTGATCCTCCATAAAATTTCCATCTACCAAATCCAGAAATTTGTTTTTCTCAGAATAATTGTTATTTATCCGGAAGCCAAAAAAGTAGCTAAGATGTAATGTAAAATAAAGGGCAAAATTGGCAGTAATGACATTGTGTGCTTTATCCAGTTGCAGGAGCGCATCTTCACAAAAATTATACAACTCGGCATGTTCTTCCGGCTGCCTTAGCGTTTTATGAAGCAGTTCCATCATATACAAAGAAATACTGTTGGTAATTACATTACTTAATACATTATCATAGAGAACGGCCCAATTAAATTCCTTTATACGTTGCAGCGTTTTAAGTTCGTTGTGATACACTTCCATTTCCAGAATAGCTGCAGGTTGAAACATGGCAGCTTTATTGCCCGCTTTCTTCTGGGTTCTAATGCCGTTTACAAGGTAAGATTGTACACCAAACAACTCGGTAAAAATGCTAACCACTAAACTGGTTTCTCCATATTTTATCGCCCTTAATACGATCCCTTTTGTTTTGTGTGTCATTTTTTCATCGTTATTTGCAGCAAAGAAGTCATTGAACTGGTAGCAGATAGTTGAGAAATTGTATTCGTTCATTGCAAGTTACTTACAAGAAAACCTATATCAGTTCAATTTTATAAACAAGCAATCAATATTTAATAATTATGTGGCAACGCTTAGGGAAATTTGTTATAAATAACAGGCTGGTATTATTGATCATACTAATAGCCACTACCATTGTAATGGGTTATTTTGCCGCCAAAGTGAAACTTAGCTACGAATTTTCCAGGGCTATTCCTACAGATAATTCCAAATACCAGGATTATCTATCCTTTAAAAAAACTTTTGGTGATGATGGCAATATGCTGGTGATTGGGATTAGGGCTGGTGCTGTTGCGGGGCAACAGGATAGTGTAACAGGTATTCATGATAGCCTTTTTTTGTTGAAGAATTTTATTGCATATCAACAGTTGCAGCAACGAATTAAGAAAATTGATGGGGTAGAAGATATCCTGGGCATACCCGGTACTGTTAGTTTACAAAAAGATAGTGCAACTGAAAAATTAAATGCATTAAAAATATTTCCGGATACAATAAGCACACAACAGGAGTTAAACAATGAAGCGGCCGTTCTTTTCAACCTTCCGTTTTACAATTCTCTTTTATATAATTATAGCACCCATGCGTACCTGATGGGGATCAAAATAAATAAAGACAAATTAAATTCACCAGCAAGAACCAGCATCGTAGATGCAATTACCGCCGAGGTTAGGGAGTTTGAGAAGATTACAGGCAATGAAGCGCACCTGAGTGGATTACCCTTAATAAGAACGGTGATAGCCGACCGTATTCAAAAGGAAATGAAATTTTTCCTTTTCGGTTCACTGGCTTTAAGTGTGTTGATCCTGCTTCTTTTTTTCAGATCAATTAGTACTACGCTGCTTTCGCTTGCAGTTGTAATAACCGGTGTGATCTGGACGGTAGCTACTATATATCTCTGCGGCTACAATATTACGTTACTTACGGCGCTGCTACCATCACTGGTGGTAGTAATTGGTATTCCCAACTGTATATATTTTATAAATAAATATCATACATCTTATAAAAAAAGCGGCGATAAAGTTGAGTCGCTGGTAAACATGGTTAGCAAGATGGGCGTGGTTACGCTATTTTGTAATATTACTGCCGCTATCGGTTTTGCTGTATTTGCATTAACAAGGAGCGCTATTTTAAAAGAGTTTGGTGCAGTAGCAGGTATTAGTATCATGATCATATTTGTGATCTCTTTTATTCTGTTACCTGCGGTATTAAGCTATCTTCCTGCACCTGGTGCTAAACAATTAAAATACCTCAATAACAAATGGATCACCGGGTTTTTGGATAAGGTTGAATCCTGGGTGTTTACTCATAAAAAGTGGGTTATTGGCGTAACTGTTTTGGTGGTATCGGTATCAATTGCGGGTATGTTAAGATTAAAATCGGTTGCGTTTATTGTAGATGACCTTCCCAAAAAAGATAAGATTTATACCGATCTGAAATTTTTTGAAAACAATTTTAAAGGGGTAATGCCGCTCGAAATAATAATAGATACTAAAAAGCGCAATGGTCTTACAGGTATGAAAGCATTAGAAGTTTTTGAAAAAGTGGATTCGCTCGATCTTTATATTTCTCAGCAAAAATCTTTGAGCAGGCCTTTATCAATAGCAGAAGGCTTAAAGTTTGCCAAGCAGGGATTTTATGAAAATGACTCTACGCAATATTTAATGCCCAACTCGTTTGATGGAGCTTTTGTAGGCGAATATCTGCGACCGGCTAAAAAATCCGATTCGGGTAATGCCAATAATTTCACCAGGATGTTGCGTTCTTTTATGGATAGCAGTAAACAAAGGGTAAGGGTAAGTGTGTCTATGGCCGATGTAGGCACGGTGGAGTTGCCTGTTATTTTAGCAGGAATTCAAAAAAGAAGTGATGAATTATTTGACAGTACTAAATACAATGTAGTATTAACGGGCAGCAGCATTACCTTCCTGGAAGGAAGCAAGTTTATTATTAACGGATTAAAGGAAAGTATTTTCTGGGCTTTTTTACTAATTGCTTTGTGTATGCTTTACTTATTTAAGTCGGTTAAAATTCTGATCTGCTCCCTGGTGCCCAATGTAATTCCCCTGCTAATTACGGCAGGTATTATGGGTTGGGCCGGCATTCCATTAAAGCCATCTACCGTATTAATCTTTAGTGTTGCATTAGGCATCGCAGTAGATATTACAATTCGATTCCTTGTAAATTACCGGCAGGATCTTCCTTTATTTAATAATGACGTGGAAGCCACCGTAAAAAGTACGGTACATCAAACTGGTTTAAGCATTATTTATACTTCTCTCGTTTTAACTGCTGGTTTTATTATTTTTTGTGGAAGTAGTTTTGGAGGAACTTTTGCATTGGGCTGGCTCACGTCCGTAACACTACTTTCTGCAACTCTTACCAATTTAATTTTGCTGCCTGTTTTGCTGATCGCCCTGGCTCCCAAACCTATAAAAGAGGCAAAAAAGGCCGTCTGATTCGTCATAAACTTGTAATAAAAAAAATATTTAATCACATTGCAGCAGCAAATGTTAATAGAAATCTGTCAGTAAAGAAGCAGTATGTTAAATATTGTATAATATCTTTGATAATTAAACTACTATCGCAAATGAGAAAACTATCCTTGATGCTTTCGGCAATGTTTTTATTGCTGTTGAACACAATGGCGCAAACCCGAACCGTAACAGGTAAGGTTACTGATGAAAACGGCGCCCCAATCCCAAATGTTTCAGTTTTGGTAAGAGGAACAACAACCGGTACAACTACCGCTACGGATGGTACCTACTCCATCACGGTTCCTGCAAATGCTAAGGAATTGTTATTCAGTTCTTTAAGCTATGATGCTACCAGTATTAACATTGGCAACAAAACGGTTATTTCTGTAACAATGGCTGCTGCCGGATCTAAGGATTTGGGAGAAGTTGTAGTAACTGGTATTAGTAGGGTGAAAAAATCCCAATACACCGGAGCTGCAACAAAAATTGACGAGAAAGCATTAAAAAATCAGCCGGTTGGTTCATTCGATCAGATACTTCAAGGTAGGGCGCCAGGCCTTATTTCATTAACAGGAAGTGGTGCTCCGGGAACTTCGTCTAATGTGATCATTAGAGGTTCAGGTTCAATATCCGGTGGTACAGGTCCATTATATATCATTGATGGTATACCAGTAGAAGCTGGTGTTTTCCAGGGTCTTAATCCAAACGATTTTGCATCTATAGATGTTATCAGGGATGCTGCCGGTGCGGCATTATATGGATCTAGAGGTTCTTCCGGCGTTATCGTTGTTACTACCAAAAAAGGAACAGCAGGCAGGATTAAATTATCTTATTCTGGTCAGATGGGTGTTAAATCGAAACCAGAATTCGCTTTCCGTCCAATGAATACAACAGAACTTTTAAGAGCACAGGAAGATTATGGTAAAATTGTTGGAATAACAGCAAGTTCACCAACATTACCAGGTTGGTATTATTCTACCAGCAATCCTCGTTATGCTACTTTATCTCCTGCACAGCAGGTATCAGAAAAATCGATTTATGATTCTATTGCCGGTATAAATACGAACTGGAGCGACCAGGTGTTCCGCAACGGAAATTTTAGTAACCACCAGATTAGTCTATCCGGAGGAACAGGTAAAACTCTTTTCTATTCTTCTTTAGGATTGTACAATGAAGAAGGTACTGCGCTTCGCAGTGATATGAGCAGGGTTACACTAAGAAATAATATCAGCTTTGCTGATGATAAGTTTTCATATGGCATAAACCTTTCTTTGGGTTATACCAAAAGAAATAACCCGCAAACTTCTGTTGGTAATAACCTTGGTAATCCTTTCTTAACATCTGCTGTTAACGTGCCTTACGCCCGCCTTACAAACAGCAACGGTACTTATGCAACTGGTATCGGAGCTTCATACGCGGCTGCAAATCAATTGGATATTACTAAGTATGATGAAAACTACAATGACCAGTTTAAAGGAAACCTATCTATAAATGCAGATTATAAAATTACAAAAGACTTAACTGCAGCTATAGTAACCGGTATAGATTTCAGGGAAACACAATCTACCAACTATGGTAGTAAATTAGCTTTTATCAGGCTTAGTTCAACAAGTATTACCGGAAAAGCGGGCTTCCAAACAGAAGGGCTAACCCGTTATTTATCAGCAGATATAAGGCCATCATTAACTTACCGCAAAGTTGTGAATCAAAAACATGACATTGAAGTAGCAGCTTATGGCGAGTATATCAAACAGATCAATAAAGGCTTTAGTTCAACAGGTTTTGGGACTGATCCAAAAAGGCCAAATTCGATAGCAGCAATTACACAGGGAAATGCTGCCAATCAGTTATATGCGCAGATAACAGGTTTTAAAACTGAAAATTTATTATTATCCGGATTGGCTACTGCTCGTTATACTTATAATGGCAAGTACACTGTTTCCGGTTCATATAGAAAAGATGGTGCATCGAAATTAACTACTGACACAAGGTGGCAGGATTTCTACTCTATCGGAGCAGTTTGGGAAGCATCTAAAGAAAGCTTCATAAAAAATATCCGCCAGATTAATTCACTAAGATTAAAAGTGAATTATGGTATCAACGGTAACTTTGATAATTTTCCTGGTGGCGATTATCCTTACCAGGCGCAATACTCAGGCGGCAACTATTCTGGTTTAAATACCATTTTTGCTCTAACGCCAGGATATACTTCGCTGAAGTGGGAAACAACTAAAACAACAAATTTAGGATTGGATTTTGAAATCTTAAACAGAAGAGTATATGGTGATGTGAATGTTTATAATAAAGAAACAGTAGATCTGTTTGTAACAAGAAATCTGTCAGCTACCAGTGGTTTTGGGTTTTATCCTTTGGATGTAAATGCCGGCAAACTTTCAAATAAGGGTGTTGAAGTTGCTTTAACAGGAGAGTTGATCAGGAAAAAAGACTTCTTATGGAGCGTGAACGGAAACTTTGGTTACAATAAAAACAGGGTAAAAGACCTTGGTGGTTTAAATTCATACGAGCAAGGAACAGAACTGGTTGCAGTGGGAATGCCTTTAGGTTCTCATTATGAAGTTAAATGGGCAGGTGTTGATGCTGCCACAGGTCAACCATTATATTTTGATATTAATGGAAACATTGTAAATGTAAGAAGTGATGCAGACAGGGTACAAGAATTTGGTACCTGGGAAGCGCCATGGAAAGGTGGATTTGGAACCAATCTTCGATTTAAAGGATTTGATGTAAATGTTTTGTTCAGCTGGCAGCGTGGCGGTACAAAGGTGGATAACATGGAGTACTTTACAGAAAATCCTGTTGGGTTCCTGGCTAATGGTTACAACCAATCTTCCGATCTTAATTTCTGGAAAAAACCAGGTGATATCGTTAATACACCAAGTCCGCTTTACGGAACAGATTTTTCTTCAAAGATCATTCATGATGCTTCTTTCGTACGTTTAAGGGATGTAACATTGTCTTATACAGTTCCAACCAGTTATTTAGGAAAAGTAAAGTATTTGAGTAACGTACGGTTTTATGTGCAAGGTTCTAATCTTTTCATCTGGACAAAATGGAGAGGAAGAGATCCTGAAGCAGGTGCAACTAATATCAACCTGAGCGAATATCCTAACCCACGTACATTTACTGGCGGACTTGAAATTACATTCTAAACATTATCCTTAAAGAATTATAATATGAAACAAAAAAAATATTTTCTCATCATTGCCGCTGCCTTCATAGGTTTTAGCAGTTGTAAGAAAGACCTGAACCTTCAGCCTAACGATACTTTTAACGAATCAAATGCATTTGTTTCCCTGGCTGATATCCAGCTTGGTACCAATGAAGCTTATGCCCGTTATGGTAGTTACGCTAATGAAATGTATGTAAGTGCATTGTTATCAGATGAAGCTAAACTGGGGGCAGATAATGCCGGCCAGGGAGCTTTAACTTACCGCTATCAATCAGGTTCCAGCAGTGGAGATCTATCTGGATCATGGGTTGGTAATTATTCTTCAATAGATCAGGTAAATAGAATTTTTAAATACATTCCAACAATAACAGTAACTCCAGCTGAAGAGCCAAGGCTTGCTGTTTTACAAGCTCAGTTAACTGCATTAAGAGGGATTGCTTATTTTCATTTACTGCAGTCTTATTCCAAAAATTATGATGCAGCAGATACAAGGGGCGTTCCTATTGTATTAGAACCATCTCCGCTTGGCCAGCCAGCCCGTAATACAATGAGTGAAGTAATGGACAGGATTGAAACAGATCTGGCTACAGCAAAAGCAGCACTACCAGCAGTTACCGCCGGAACTTTTACCGATACGGTAATGAATAAAATAAACGTTGCGGCTTTCCAGGCGCGTGTAGCTTTGTATAAAAGGGATTACGATGCAGCTATTACTTTTAGCAGTGAAGTAATTAATTCAGGTATTAAACCATTGGTTACAGGTAGCGATTTTTCAGATATCTGGAATGATTTCAATGATTATGAAACATTATTCAGGATCCGTTATGCCACCAGTACAGCTATCGGTTCATTATGGACTACAACAGGAAGTAGTATCTATATTGCTCCTTCTGATAAATTAGTTGCTTCGTATGATGCAAGTGATATCAGGAAAGCAGCATATATTGGGACAACTGCCGCTGGTAACAATTATGTAAATAAGTTTTTTGTTTCTTCAAGAGGTGGCCGTGTAGTTGATATGAAGGCATGCAGAATTTCTGAAATATACCTGATCCGGGCAGAAGCTTATGCAAAAAGAGCAACACCTGATTTAACAGCAGGAGCAGCGGACCTTAACTTATTAAGGAGTAATCGTATATTTGGTTATACAAACGAGACTTTTGCAACTGCTGCCACGCTAATTGATGCAGTTTTGGAGGAAAGATTTAAAGAACTGGCATTTGAAGGCTTCAGATTTTTTGATTTGAAGCGTAATAATTTGCCGGTAGCACGTTTAGCGAGTGATGCAGCATCTGCATGGCAAAATCTTGCAGCCAGTAGCTATTTGTTTGTGTTGCCTATTCCAAGTGATGAAATGCTTGCCAACAGCAACATGGTGCAAAATGACGGCTACTAATTATATTAATAAAAAGTTTAAGTACTTAATCATTAAATAAAATTTTATGAAATTATTTTTTAACCAGGTAT
The DNA here is from genome assembly GCA_964496585.1 of uncultured Ferruginibacter sp. GTDB lineage: Bacteria > Bacteroidota > Bacteroidia > Chitinophagales > Chitinophagaceae > Ferruginibacter. Next base: position 61,519 of record CAZCAA010000004.1, on the reverse strand, counting down.
CTCTCATTGCTATCGTTGCAATGACATTTTTACTGGGTGGCTGCGATAAAACAAAACCTTACAATCTTGATGTAGCTCCTCCAAGAGCACATTTCATTGGTAGTGTAACTAAAATATACAATGTAGTTGATAATCCTGCTCCGTCATTTACTTTCCAGATTGGTACTACTGATGTATCATCTGCCGACAGGATTGTTACTTACAATATTACTTCGCCATCAGGTGCTTCTGTTGGTAATCAGTACACAATCAGCCCTGCAGGATCTGTTACTATTCCTGCAAACGGTGCATTGGCAGATGTAACCATTCAGGCAAATTACTCCGCTTATGCAAGTGGGCGCAGGGATACGTTGATTTTTACCATTGCAACTCCATCATTGGAACCTACTTCTTTCTTAGATACCATTAAAGTGGTTCTTGCCGGCCCAAGTGGTTGCAGTGAAGGAAACCCTGATCTTGCGGCATTGGTTGGAAGTTATCCTAACACAAACGAATTGTTAGGCACCAGTCCTTATGGTCCATACACTACGGCTGTTTCATCAGTTACTTCTACTGGTCCAACTTCTGCAACTGCAGTTGTAGAAAATATCTGGGATAACGGTTGGGGCCCAATAAGTTTTAATCTTGATTGGTCTGATCCAACTAATCCTACAGCAATTGTAGTACAACAAGATGCAATTCCTGGTAGTGATGCAGGAGATCTGAATGCTACTTACGCCGGGCAAACAGTTGCGGTAAGGGTACCTTCAGCGGCATTGTCGGCAACACCAGGTTCATATCTTTCATGCGTTCCACAAACATTTGTTTTGAAAATGCAGCTAGGCGTTACCGGTGTAGGATATTTTAACGTACTGTATACTGTTACCTTGCTTAGAAATTAAAATAATATTTCAATAAAACAAAATGGCTGTTCAATTTGAACAGCTTTTTTTTTGCAGCATGATTTTAAAATTATGTACTGTCAGCCTGAGCTTGTCGAAGGTGGATTAGTAGTATTGTTTTAGAAAGCAAAATTAATTATCACTGATCTACAACATGCATCGTTTTAACACGACTTCGACAAGCTCAGTCTGACAAACTTTTAAAGCTGTTCAACGTGAGAAAATATTAAAAGCCAGTTTATGATTTTTTTCACCACAGAGTAAAAAAGAGTTAAGAATAGAGTTTCACAGAGGTTGAATCATTATTAAATACTCTGTGATACTCCGTGAAAAAACTCCCTTTCCTCTGTGGTTAAATTAAATACCAGAAACCAAGAAAAGTAACAACCTATGTTAAGATTTTTTATTTAAGCACTTCTGCTAATTTTTGTTGAAGCGCCTCTGCTCTTAATTCTGTAGCAATGATTTTTCCTGTTGGATCTAACAATACATTATAAGGAATGCCATCAAAGCCATAAATTCCCACGGCTGCATTTCCCCATCCTTTAAGGTCACTGATGTGTTTCCAGTTTAGCTCATCAGATTTTATTGCGTCTAACCATTTCTGTTTGTCTTCATCAAGAGAAACACCCAGCACGGTAAAGTTTTTAGATTTGTATTTATTGAAAGCGTCAACAACATTAGGATTTTCACCGCGGCAAGGTCCACACCAACTTGCCCAAAAATCTACCAATACATACTGGCCTTTTAACTGGCTAAGTGAAAATGGTTTTCCTTCTGTATCATTCATTGTAATATCAGGAGCCATACTACCCACAGCAGGCTTTGTACCCGCTGCCGGATTTGTTGATGCGGGTTGATTTTGTTTTGCCATAAAGGCATTGTATTGAGAAACGATCTCGGCAATTCCTTTGTGTTCTGGAAATCTTTTTGGTAAACCAGGAATCGCTTTATCAAGGGATTTGGAATCAATCGACTGTGTATAACCGATTGCAAACATAGCCACAACAGGGTTTGAAACAGTATCGATAAACTTCACAATAAATTGTTTATACTGATCTTTCAATTCTTCTATTTTTTTCGTTTCTATTACGAGGATGCTGTCATTTTTTAAACTATCAAGTCTCGTTGATGCAGCATTCAGTGCTTTGCCTTTTTCATCCAATTGAAGGAGAAGGTTTTTTAACAATTGGTTTGCAGGACTATTAAACGAAGGCCCTTGCAGGCTTACATCTTTCATATCTGCATTAAAATTAATTGCAGGTTTGTCGTTGATAAAAATAAAGCCGGATTCACTTTTTTCTAACCTAAGGCGATATAGTCCCTCTTCTGCACCTGTTCCTTCCAGTTGAAATTTACCATTTTTAATTTCTGCAGTGTCAAGTACATCTGGATTTTTCTGACTGAAATAAAGTTGCTCTAAAAAAACTTTCTGATCCGGAATATTCCGGACATCTCCATTCAATTCAAACTTGCCATTGGATTTTTTTTCTTTGCAGGAAAGGGCTGCTACACTAAGTAAGAATACAGTTGCAATTTTTTTCATTAGTTATGTATTGAAGTAATTAATTATTATTGAAGTTTTTCAGCGAGTAATTTATTTGCTATCTGCATATCTGCTTTGCCCTTGCTCATTTTTTTTACTTCGCCGGCAAACATTCCCAGTAACCCTTTTTTTCCTTGCTTATATTCTTTAACTTTTTCAGGCATATTTTCAATTACCTGGTTTACCCAGTGCTCAATTGCACTGCTGTCACTTTCCTGTAAAAGGTTTAGTGAAGAAGCCGTTTCTTCAGCAGTTTTTAGAGGCTCATTTATCATTGCCTGTAAAATCCTGGTAGAAGCATTCTTAAAATTTACCTTATCCGTTTCCGTTAGCTCAATTAATGAAGCGAGGCTGATAGCTGAGAGAGGGAAATGGGTTATGCTGATATTATGCTCATTGCAATAAGATTTTAGCGGTCCTAACATCCAGTTAGCCACCGCTTTATAACGTTTAGTATGGTTGATCAATGATTCAAAGTATTGCGCATCTTCTTTGTCATTACAAATTACTGCAGCATCATATTCTGTTAATGCATAATTGGAAATATAGCTTGCTTTCAATAGTTCGGGAAGTGCAGGCAAACCGTCTTTTATTTCTTTAATATAATTTGCCGTAATTGTAAAAGCCGGAAGATCAGGTTCGGGAAAGTAGCGATAATCATCCGCTTCTTCCTTGCTCCGTAACGAAAAACTACTGTTGGTATCTGCATCAAAACTTCTGGTTTCCTGAATGATTGTTCCATTGGCTTCAACAATACCGATAAGTCTTTCTGTTTCTATCTCAATAGCTTTTTTTACATTTCGAATGCTGTTCAGGTTCTTCACTTCTACTCTTTTTCCGAGTGTAGTTTCTCCCTTCAACCTGATGGAAATGTTGGCATCACAGCGCATGCTTCCTTCTTCCATATTGCCATCGCAAACATCCAGCCATCGCACAATTTTTCGCAATTCTGTTAAGAAGGCAAAAGCTTCCTCAGCACTGTGCAGATCCGGTTCGGTTACGATCTCTACCAACGGAACACCGGCACGGTTTAAATCTATGCAAGTATAGTGTTCATCGGCATCATGAATACTTTTTCCGGCATCTTCTTCCAGGTGGATCCTGTTTAATTTTACATCTTTTATGGCTTCGCCTGATTTGATAGAAAGAAATCCTCCTTTACATATTGGTGCCGTATGCTGGCTAATTTGGTAACCTTTAGGAAGGTCTGGATAGAAATAATTTTTGCGAGCAAAATAATTGTACTGTTCAATTTCACAATTCAGGGCCAAACCAAGTTTTACTGCAAGTTCTACAGCTTTTTTATTCATTTTTGGCAAGGTGCCGGGATGTGCCAGAGAAACCGGGCTAACCTGTGTATTGGGTGAAGCTCCGTAAGTAGTGCTGTCACTACAAAATAGCTTTGTTTTAGTAAGCAATTGCGCATGTACTTCCAGTCCTATTACTACCTGGTATTTATCAGAATTTATCACGGCGCAAAAATAATCAAAAACAAGTAAGCGAACGGAAGTATGTGCGATGCTGCTTTTAGCAGCTCGATTTTATGAGTATTTTTTTTTAAATATTCATCTGAAAATAAAAACGAAGCTGCTTCAAAGTGAAACAGCCTCGTTTTTTCATAGCTAAATTTATTTTAATTACTTGTTCTTATAAGTTTGCGGTTTTTAATTTTTTCGGGGTTTTGATAGTAAAATTCATTTCAGCTCCATTGCGAAGTGCCTTCACGTGATAAATAGCTTTTTCACGGTTTTCCTGAAATAATTTCCTCGCCTGGTCAGTATTAGAAACTTTTTCAGTTCCTATAGAAACAATGATGTCATCTTTTTTTAAACCGGCGGTTGCGGCTGCAGAACTATCTTCCACTTCCAACACTTTTACCCCATTTTCTTCTTCGGTATCCTGGATCTTTAAACCCAATTTCTTGCGAAAAGGATAACCATTAAATTCCATTTGTAAATCGCCCAATTGATCCTGCATATCAGGAGCAAAGTAAGGAGAGTAACCATTATTATCCCATATTGGTGGAACACGTGGTACTCTAGGAATTGCCGGCATTGTAAAAGATTTATAAGAACCATCTGGCCCCGAGAAGGAATAGGTTTTACTAAAAGACCCTTTCCTTTCCTGCAAAACAGCCTTCGTAGTTTTATTTTTTCCGTTTCTCTTGTAACTGATCTTCACTTGATCGTTAGGTTTCTTACTATTAACCGCTTCGTACAAAGTTTTCGGTCCATCAATTTTGGCGTCATCCAGTTTAGTAATGATATCTCCTTTTTCTAATCCTGCTTTTCCCGCAGCAGATTCTTTTGATACCTCTTCAGTTATCTTAGCACCATCTTCTGTGTTTTCTGTACTTACTCCCAGAAAAGCACTCCCAGGATTTAGTATATGATCTTCATGATCGTCGTTATGCCAGTTAAAAGCATCTTCCCCCAAATTAAATTCGCCATCCATTGTTATGAAGTTACTACGATCTTTTACAATGATTTTTCTTTTGTTTACCGTAATCTCATTGTCTTTAAATTCAATCATGGGTTTACCATTGATCAAAACTTTATCACCTGTGAACTGAATAGTTAGATTAACGTCTTTAGATCCTTTCTTCTGGATCACTATCTCATCGGTTCGGCTTTTATCCTCTTTTGAGATAGCATCTTCCTGGGCTATGGCTTTAAATGCAAAACCCATAAAAAACCAGGGTAGAAAAGCAATTAATGTTTTTTTCATGTTTTAATTTTTTATGTACGAAACTTTTAGTACATCAAAACTACAGGTTAAATCTGAAATACGAAACATTTCGGAAATATTTATTTTTCTTTAACAAAAAAGAGATTTTCTGCTGTAGAATTGTTTTATTGGTAAAATTCTTTTTAGATCAGTTCTGCTATGTGTTTATGAATATTTTCTGAGATTTTATCAGATGGAACGTCGTTATCATCGCCACCAAAAGGGTCCTCAATTTCTTCTGCAATTAATTCCAAACTGGCCAAAACATAGAATACAAATGCCACAACCGGTATTACATAGTAGCTAAGGGTGAAAACGTAACCTATTGGCAACGTGATGATATAGAAGAAAATGAATTTTTTTATGAATACACTGTAAGAATAGGGGATGGGTGTATTCTTTATTCTTTCGCAGGCGCCGCAAACCTCAGTAAATGATTGTAATTCGCCATTAAGTACGATAAGTTGATTGCCATCAATTTTACCTTCTTTGTAAAGTTGTTGAATATGTTTGAACATAAGCAGTGCTACCTGGTTGGGAATATGTTTATTGTGATCAATATCCTTCATCAGGTGAAGCTGTTCATTCGTTTCGAAAAGAGCAATCCGCGTTTTTTCTGATTTTAAATGATTGTGAAGTGCGTAGGCATACGCAGGAATTATTTTCCTGAAAAATGATCTATGTTCTTTATCGTCTGTAGGGAGTATTGCAGATAATTTTATTGCAAGGTTGCGACTATTGTTTACCAGATTGCCCCATAATTTTCTACCTTCCCACCAACGGTCGTAAGCTGTATTAGTTCTAAAAACAAGTAGCATAGAGATTGCAAAACCGAGCAGGTTATGCAAGATGGGAATATTTTTCACCACACTCTTGTCATCAATGTGAAAATACTCTATCTCAATAAAGGCAATAAGCCACGAATAGGCGGAAATGAAGATCAGTAAAGGGAACAATTGACGAAATGTATCGGCCTTGTGCAGCCGGAAAATAATGCTAAACCATTCCTTTGGGTTATAATTAATCACGATAGGTATTTATAATTGTTTAAACTGAAATATTTAGTTGGCACCCAAATGCTTTTGTTTTTTAAGGGGTGGCAACGTAAGTTTTAACAGGACAATCATCAACTATCTCTTCTTTTAAAAATTGCATTCCAATTTTTTCCAGAATTTTCAGGGAAGCGATATTTTCGATGTGTGCCCTGCCGGTGATAACTTGTATGTGTAAATGATCAAGTCCATACTGCAGGCAATGCTTTGCGGCTTCAGTGGCAAAACCTTGCGCCCAAGCAGTTTTCATTAAACGATAGCCCAGATCGGTTTCATTCAATTCAGGCCTGTATTTTAAACCGCACCAGCCGATAAATTGATCGTCAGATTTTGTATAAATGGCCCATCTTCCCAGATTGTTTTCATACTGTGGAAGAATGATATCGGTGAGAATTTGTTTGGCATGAGCTTTATCTTTTATCGGTGGTTCGTGCAGGTATTTCAAAACTTCGGGATCGCTGTTCAGTTGAAGTACCAGATCAGTATCGTTCAACGTAAAATGGCGAAGTACAAGCCTGGGAGTTTGCAATATAATGTTCATGATAATTTGTTTACCGTAAATGAACAATGCCGGTTACAATAACCAGTTACTGATTATTGTAATCGGCATTTTGATTGATCAACGAATAGTTACAACAAGCTCTTCACAGTTTCTATTACTTCTCTGAGCTTGCTACTGTCTTGTCCGCCAGCAGTTGCCAGTGTTGGTTGGCCACCACCACCACCATTGATAAGTTTACTCACCTGTTCTTTTATGATTTTTCCCGCATCAATCTTTTTCGCAGCAACTACAGTGTCACTAACGCTGATGGCTACATGTGCTTTTCCGCCAATATTACAACACAATACAACTACATGATCGTGCAGGTGATTTTTAAAATCATAACAAAGCTTTTTAAGTGAATCGGCACTGGGTACTTCAACAATATCTCCTATAAAACTTACATTATTAATGATCTCATCTTTTTGCATCAATTCATTTCTGATACCAACCAATTGCCTTGCTTCCAGTGATTCAATTCTTTTGTTCAACGCACTGTTCTCTGCCAGCAGGTTTTCAACTGATTTGGAAAGCTCTTTTGGATTTTTTAAAATATCCCTCACTGCCTGAATTTGGCTAAACTGATCTGCTACCATGTCTTCAGCAGCCTTTCCACAAACAGCTTCGATACGTCTAACTCCAGCGGCTACAGCACTTTCTGATTTTATTTTAAAAAGGCCCAATTCTCCGGTACTACCTACGTGTGTGCCACCGCAAAGTTCAATAGAATAGTTTGGGTCCATAACCACCACACGAACCGTATCGCCATATTTTTCTCCAAACAATGCCATAGCTCCAAGCGCAATTGCTTCATCTTTGCTCATTGATTTTATTACCACAGGAATATTCTCTCTGATCTTTTTATTAACTGTTCTTTCAATTGAATCAATTTCCTGATCAGATACTTTTGCAAAATGAGAAAAATCGAAGCGGGTATGCTCGTCATTTACCAGACTTCCCTTTTGTGCAACATGCTTACCCAATATCTCGCGAAGGGCAGCATGCATAAGGTGTGTAACACTATGATGCACCGAAATATGCATTCTCCTGTGGCGATCTATTTTTGCTACAACTTCACCGCTCATATCATCTGGTATTTTCCCTGTGAAATGAATGATAAGGTCGTTTTCTTTTTTCGTATCTGTGATAACTAATTCTTCTCCGTTTATGATCATTATACCGGTATCGCCTACCTGCCCGCCACTTTCTGCATAAAACGGTGTGGCTTCCAAAACTACCTGATATTGTTCTTTACCTTTTCCGGAAACCTTTCTGTATTTAAGTACACTGGTTTTATTCTCTAGAGCATCGTAACCTATAAATGAACTACTGTTACTATCTTTTACAATTTTCCAATCTTCAGTATCCATAGCAGTTGCCGCTCTGCTGCGAGTTTTTTGTTCCAGCATTTCTTTTTCAAAACCAACTTCATCAACGGATAAATTATTTTCATGTGCTATCAAACGCGTAAGATCGATGGGGAAACCAAAGGTATCCAGCAATTCAAATGCATCAGCACCAGTCAATATTTTTGTAGAGCTGGCAGCAGCAGTTATCAGGCCATCAATTTTTTTCAATCCTTTATCCAATGTTCTTAAAAAAGCTTCCTCTTCTTCCTTAATCACTTTGCTAACAAAATCCTGTTGCTTTATTAATTCCGGAAAAATAGTTTCAAATTGTTTTGCGATTACCGGCAAAAGCTGGTACAGTAAAGGTTGTTTATAATCCAAATGAGAATAATAATAGCGAACAGCTCTTCTTAAGATTCGGCGGATAACATAGCCGGCACCAGTATTAGAAGGCAACTGTCCATCGGCAATAGTAAAAGCGATTGCACGGATATGATCTGCTAAAACCCTAAACGCGATGCTTTGCTTATCATCGCCGGCCGTATATTTTTTGTGTGTGATCCTTTCTGTTTCTTCAATGGTTCCGCTAAAAATGTCTGTATCGTAATTACTTTGCTTGTTTTGCAAAACACGAACAAGGCGTTCAAATCCCATTCCGGTATCTACATGCTTTGCGGGCAGAGGTTCAAGGCTACCATCTTTTTTGCGGTTATATTGAATAAATACATTGTTCCAGATTTCAATTACCTGCGGATGATCTTTATTTACCAATTCACTACCGGGAATGGCTGCACGCTCTTCATCACTCCGCATATCCACATGAATTTCGCTACATGGGCCGCAAGGGCCCGTTTCGCCCATTTCCCAGAAGTTGTCTTTTTTATTTCCAAATAAGATATGATCTGCGGCTACCAATTTTTTCCATTCTTCCAAAGCGATTGTAGATGGCGGCAGGTTTTCTTTTTCATCGCCTTCAAACACACTAACATACAAACGGCTTTTATCCATTTTGTAAACCTCCGTAAGCAATTCCCAACTCCAGGTAATGGCTTCATATTTAAAATAATCACCAAAGCTCCAGTTTCCCAGCATTTCAAACATGGTGTGGTGATAAGTATCTACGCCAACTTCCTCCAGATCGTTGTGTTTGCCGCTTACGCGAAGGCATTTTTGAGTATCAGCGATCCTAGGTGAAGGCGCAGTTTTATTTCCTAAAAAATAGTCTTTGAACTGGTTCATACCCGCATTGGTAAACATCAAGGTTGGGTCATTTTTTAAAATAATTGGCGCAGAAGGAACTATTAAATGTTGTTTGGAACTAAAAAAGTCTAAAAATTGCTGTCTTATCTCAGAAGCCTTCATCATGGTTCAAATGTTTATACGGGTTGATTATTGTAATTTATCGGGTTATATTTGTATGCCTTGGTTATAATAGTAAAAACTGCAATTTAGCAATTATGCCGGAGTTTTAAGACCTGATAGGTTTTAGTCAGTATGAAAAAAATTAAATATTACTATAATACACATACGCTTCGGTATGAAAAACTTGTTACGCCGCTGCGAGTAAAATTGCTGCGTTTTTTCGGCTTCCTGTCTGCTTTAGTAGTAAGTAGTGCTATTGTAATTTATTTATACAATCGTTTTTTCCCAAAACCTGTAGAAATTGAAGCCAAGCGGAGATTTGAGTTACTAAATGATAATTACAAAACTATAACAACCAAGGTAAAAACGCTGCAGGACCAGATGGCCGAGCTGGAAAAAAGAGACAACCAGGTTTACAGGTCAATTTTTGAATCCAACCCTTTGCCAGATAGTGCCCGCGCTAAAGTTATTGAGAAAAAAAAGGAGTTGGATAAGGTGACGGTGATAAATGATAATATTATTGTAAAAGATATTGCTGATCAGTTGAATAATATTACAGCAAGGATTGCCTACCAATTTCAAAGTTATGATTCAATTGCAGGGCTTATTAGCAAGCAGGATGTGAAGTTAGCTAGTATTCCCGCCATACAGCCGGTAAGTAATAAACAACTTGATCGGATTGCCAGTGGATATGGTATGCGCATTGATCCTGTATACGGTACGCCGAAGATGCACAAAGGCCTCGATTTTACTGCACCACAAGGGACACCTATTTATGCAACCGGTAATGGAACAGTTACAGAATCCGGCTTTTCTGAAGGTGGTTATGGCAATCATGTTGAAATAAATCATGGGTATGGCTACGAGACCGTTTACGGACATATGGTTAGGATAAAAGTAAGGAGAGGACAGAAAGTTAAAAGAGGGGAGGTGATCGGCTGGGTGGGAAGTACTGGTAAAAGTACCGGCCCACACTGTCATTATGAAGTGCATATCAATGGAAATGTCGTTGACCCTGTTTATTTCTTCTATAATGACCTTAATGCAGAACAATACGACCGTTTATTGAAAATAGCTGCGACGGGCAGTGCAAAAAGTTTTGATTAAATTTATATCATGGCATTAAAACAATCAGCTTTCAATTTTGATTTTGAGCCGGAAGAAAAAAAGCCGGATGAAAATCTTGTGCAAGAGGAACAAGCCCCCTCAATTACTCCCGCATCGGCAACGCAACAGGAAACTGTTGTTGAACTGGAAGATATTGTTGTTTATAAACCAACGGTAGAAATAAATGAATCAATAGTAACTGCCGGTGCAACAAAAAAATCTCCACGAGGCAGAATGAAGCTAAGTGACATGAATGCCGGTGCCGAATTGGTAGAAGTACCATCAGATGAAGTTCTGTTTGAGAAGAGTTACTACAGTATTGGAGCTGTTTCTAACATGTTTAAAGTAAATCAATCGCTGATTCGTTTTTGGGAAAATGAATTCAGCATCCTTAAGCCAAAGAAGAATGCAAAGGGAGACCGTTTTTTTAGACCCGAAGATGTGAAGAATTTAAAACTGATCTTTCATTTATTAAGGGAAAGAAAATATACTATTGAAGGCGCAAAAGAGTTTTTAAAGAAGAGTAAAAATGCAGATAAGAAATTTGAAATGATAGAATCCCTTAAAAATCTACAATCTTTTTTGTATGAATTAAAAGCTAACATGTAAATTAAAATAATCAATGAAATATTCAATTTTGTTATTAGTGTTCATTTTCTCGGGATCTTCATTGTTAAAGGCACAAACTCCTTACACATCTATGGTAGACGATAAAAAAGTTACTATTCTAAATGGTATCATAACGAAATATATTTTGCAGAATGATCCTTCTTTTAATTGGTATAATGCCAGCAGCAGTGGCTATACGCCTGCCGTTAGTATTGTAAATGCCTTGCAAGCAGTAAAAGGAAAAGTTCAGTTCATTATATTTGGTGGAACCTGGTGTGAAGACACCCAATTCATACTGCCAAAATTTTTCAAGCTGCAAGAACAGGGAGGAATACCAGACGAAAGTATTAGTTTTTTTGGTGTAGACAGGCAGAAAAAAACACTTAGTAATTTTGCAGATGCTTTTAAAATAACAAACGTACCAACAATTATCTTAATGAAAGACGGTAAAGAAATAGGCCGTATTGTTGAATATGGCAAAACCGGAAAATGGGATGAGGAATTGGCAGCTATGTTAAAGTAATACGCAAATTATATAAACTGAAACCAATAATAACTCCGTTCTTACAACAAGTAAATTATCAAATAATTGATTGATTTTTTGCCGTTCCGGCAGTAGGATCTCCACTAAATATATTAATATCATTTCCAGCAGAAGCAAGATCTAAGTTGTGGTCTTCTATCAATTTTTTTACAGCAATGTTAAAGCCTTGTTTTAACTCATTGAATTCTGCCATAGAAAAATGAATGGTAAAAAATTCAATGGTTACTGTAATGCCATTCTTATTAAAGTCTGAAAAGAAAACAGAATATTTCATAATCTGGTCGGAATTTGATGCTAATATTTTTTTTAATTCCGCAATAAGTATTTCAATATTATTTGTAGGTGTTTTTGCAACGAATTCAAGTTTAATTTCCGCCCTACGCTGGTTTCTCATGCTTAAGTTATCTACAACGCTATCTACCATTTGCTTGTTTGGCACCGTAACAAGTGTTTTCTCCTGCGTTCTGATTCGGGTACTGCGAAGACCAATATGCTCTACAGTGCCAGTGACGTTATTCACTTTAACAACATCACCGGTATAAAATGGTTTATCGAAAAATATCACAAAAGAAGCGATGAGATTTTCCAGGCTTTCTTTGGCAGCCAAAGCCATGGCTGCTCCCACGATACTAAGGCCGGTGATAACGGTACTTATGTTTTGATTGAAGCCAGCCTTAATAATGAGTAAAATGCCAAATATGCTAAAAATGGCTTTTAGGAAATCCCTGAAGAAAACAATAAGCTGGTCGTCTCTTTTATCTTTAGTGAGTTTTGCTTTTTCTTCAAATATCAGTGCAATAAAATCGATTAGGCTTACCAGGAACCAGAAAAAAGAGATGATGATGAGGCAAATACCTGTTTTCTGCAATATCTCATCTGTAGCATGGCCGTAGATCTTAAAGGTTAATGCATCTGGGAAATTTAATTTGTCGATAGCAAAAACTGCAATGGCAACTGTAATGAACCAGCCCAGTGGTTTAATGATAAGGGCAATAAAAGCCTTTTTTTCAATGTTTTTCCATTTATGTTTTACAAAAAGAAAAAGCAGCGAAGCGATGTAATGTGATAACAGCCTTTTAAATAACAGCACAACTCCAATCGTTCCAAAAACGATCACGTAACTTTTTATTGTATTATTTAAAACTATTTTTTCTAGAATTTCCATATCAATAAATTACTGAACACTGTATATCTCTACGCCATCTTCTTTTAACAGGTACACTTTACCGCTAATAGCTTTGATGGAAAGATAATTTTTAAAGAAATCGGGTAACTCGTATTTTTTAAGATCTAACGAATTTGTCTCGTAACTAAAAAGTGTGTTATCCGAAAACCCATACATTTTCTTTGCAGAAACGGCTGTATTCTTCCAGTTTAAAAACGGAAGTCTATTTTTCAGCGCACCGTAGTAGTCGAAAATATAAAAGCCTTTTTTTTCATCGTACAGGTAAACCAGGTTATCGCTGTCGGTTATACCGGAAGGAGATGGAACTGAATCTACCAATAACCGGAGGTCGGTACTTTCAAGTAGCAGCTTACCATCATCATCAATCTTTTTTAATTTATTATCCTGCTCATCATATAGCCAGATATTATTATCATAGGAAGTGGCAATGGCTGTTACACTGAATATATTCTGCTTTCTGAAGTTAATGGTATTCCGGATACTTAACCACCTGTCTAAAATCAGCACCGTGGCAAAATTTTTATAGTAAACCAATACTTTTAATGGGTTGCTTACATCGATATAAGAGGGGTTGCCATATTTTTTTACATCATTAAAAACTGCTAAAGAATCTCCGTTTTCCTTTATTTTTTTTAATTGATTTCCTACGGTTATCAGGTAAATATTACCGAGCATATCAACATTAAGAGAAAGGTAATTACCAGGTATAAATTTTATAAATTTAAAATCTGCATTAGAACGGGAGGAAGGTGAAATATTTGTTTGAGTAATGGAATCTACCTGAGCGATGGCCGAATTGTAAAAAATAAGCAACAAGGAAAACAGGTATAGTATTTTTATTTTCAAATTGAAATAAGCATTTTTTATTGACTGGTTGTATTGTTATAATAATATTTCAGGCTTAGTTCATTTCCATCAAATTCGGCGTAGCTGTCGTATTTAATCCAATCTCCCAGATTTACATACCTGCTTTTGTCATTCAGTTTAATATCCAGGGGAAGATGCCTATGGCCAAAAATGAAATAGTCATAATGCTTCAGTTGCAATTGTTCTTTGCAATAGATGGCCAGCCATTCCTTGTCTTCACCCATAAACACTTCATCTTTAGCACCCGTTTGAGCCCTGCTTTTTCTACTGAAATAATCTGCAAGGCCCATGCCGATAAATGGCGGCATAATGCCAAATAACCACCTGCAGGCTTTATTTCTGAATATTTTCTTAATGAATTTGTAACCATGGTCGCCCGGACCTAATCCATCTCCATGCCCAATCAAAAATTTCTTTCCATTAAATTCAAATGGAACGGGCTCATAATAAACCGGAATATTTAGTTCCTTTTCAAAATAATCTGTCATCCACATATCGTGATTACCAACAAAAAAATAAACGGGTATACCGCTATCCGTTAGTTCGGCCATCTTTCCTAAGATCCGCACATAACCTTTGGGCACTACTTTTTTATATTCATACCAAAAGTCGAACAAGTCGCCTACAATAAAAATTGCTTCCGCACTGCCTTTTATTTCATCCAAAAATTTAATGATCTTTTTCTCACGTATTAAGCTGGAAGCTGCATCAGGAGCGCCCAAATGGAAATCTGAAAGGAAATATACTTTTTTTGATGGCTGCATTCCTTTACTATCCTTACGGTTTGTTTTTCTGCTGAATATATTTTAAAACATCGCCTATAGCAATTTCCTGCAAATTTTCTACACTGCCGTTGTACCAGTATATCCAGGCATCGCATGCTTTGCCGTGTTGATAAGCGGAAATTAATTCTCTTTTATACATGGGTGTTTCACCTGCCTCAACATTTAATCCCTCGTAATCATCTAATTGTTCGATGGCCCATCCAAACTCATCGGGGCTATTTGATTCGTATAATTCGCCTTGAATGAAGTGATCACCTGAAGCTGTAATAGCAACAGGATATTCTCCTTTATCATAAAATTTACCTTGTACCACCGCGTCGCCCATCAAATGAAAATACCTTGTAAGATATTCGTAAGCAGGATTTCGAAAGCCGCTGCGCAGGGAGCCATATACAAAAAGCCGATAAACAGTAGGTTTCATACAATGATATTTATTATGCTAAACAGTTGCCTCTACAAGAAAACAATATACTTCTTTTGGTCCATGAACTCCCGTTACCAGGGTTTTTTCAATATCTGCCGTTCGGCTCGGACCACTTGCAAATGTTATTTGTGAGGGTATTTGATTATTATAAGTTTGTTGCAAAGATGAGAACGCATCACTAAGGTCGTACATCATTTGGTTGCTATAAGCAATACAAATATGAACCGGAGCATACACGCTTGTGGTTCGGCCACTCTGCTGTGCCGAACTCATAACAATAGTTCCCGTTCTGGCAACCAGGCATTCGCAACCGGTTATAGAAACATCACAACCGGCAAGATCATGGAAAGATGGTTGCCCGTTTAATAAGGCTGACATCTTCTCTTCTTTATAAAAAACTTTAGCCCAGTTACGCTCCGAAATCAATTTTATCAATTGGTCTTTCAAATCACGTTCACTGGTACAAAAAGCAAATTTACCCTGAAGTTTTGTAAACTCCTGTGCAAATACAATTGCAGTATCTTCTGCTGTAGTAGTATAAACAGAAGCAGTTCCTTCACTATGCGGAAAAGGCAAAGGCACCGGATTACTCAGTGCCTGCCGTATTCTTTTTAGTATATTTTCTTTAGCTGCTGATACCGCCATAGCTGCCTTTTAAATTTGTGGTGGATGTTTTAATTCCTCCTGGATAGTGGTTGGTGGATCATGACTTACCAATTCTTCGGGATCTATATCCAACAATTTCTTTTCTTCAAAAGGGCGTTTACCGATCAAGGTTTCTACATCGCTTTTAAAGAGTACTTCTTTTACAAGTAGTTCTTTGGCAAGTTTTTCAACGTCGCCTCTTTTTTCTTCCAGTAATTTTTTCGTTTTGATATAAGCTTCGTCAATCAGTTTACGAACTTCCTGGTCAATCATTTTACCTGTTTCTTCGCTATAAGGTTTTGTAAAATAATTTTCCTGTGCGGGATCGTAAAAACTGATATTGCCAATCTTATCATTCATACCATACATGGTAACCATGCTGTAAGCGATCTTGGTGATCTGTTGCAAATCGTTGCTGGCACCTGTACTTATCTTTCCGAAAAAGATATCCTCACTTGCTCTTCCACCAAGCGTCATACAGATCTGGTCTATAAGTTGATCGGTATTATAAAGATATTGTTCTTTAGGTGTGTACTGTGCATATCCCAAAGCAGCTGTTCCTCTCGGTACAATTGTTACTTTTAATAACGGATACGCATGTTCTAAATACCAGCCGCAGATAGCGTGACCCGCTTCATGATAAGCGATGATCTCTTTTTCTTCAGGAGAAATGATCTTGTTTTTCTTTTCCAATCCACCAATAACCCTGTCGATGGCATCCTGGAAATCACTCATATCTACCGCTTCTTTATTTTTCCTGGCTGCAATAAGTGCTGCTTCATTACATACGTTTGCAATGTCGGCACCTGCAAAACCCGGAGTTTGTTCTGCCAGTTTATGAATATCCAGTTTTTGAGAAATCTTAATTGGTACAAGGTGTACTTTAAAGATGGCTTCACGACCTACAAGGTCCGGGCGATCGATGGTTATCTGTCTGTCGAAACGACCTGGTCTTAAAAGGGCATTGTCCAACACATCAGGCCTGTTGGTTGCAGCAAGAATGATGATGCCAAGGTCGGTACCAAATCCGTCCATTTCCACCAGCAACTGGTTGAGAGTATTTTCCCTTTCATCATTGCTCATCATCACATTTTTTCCTCTTGCACGGCCGATGGCATCTATCTCATCAATGAAAATAATGCAAGGCGCTTTTTCCCTGGCTTGTTTAAATAAATCACGTACACGGCTTGCACCAACACCTACAAACATCTCCACAAAATCACTTCCACTAAGGCTGAAGAAAGGTACCTGTGCTTCTCCTGCAACGGCTTTAGCCAAAAGCGTTTTACCGGTACCGGGAGGACCAACTAATAAGGCTCCTTTCGGGATTTTACCACCTAGCGCTGTGTATTTTTTTGGATTTTTAAGAAAATCCACTATTTCCATTACTTCTACTTTTGCTTCATCAAGGCCCGCAACATCTCCAAAGTTGATATTTACTTTTGTTCCCTTTTCAAAAAGAGTTGCCTTGGATTTGCCAATGTTGAAAATACCGCCTGGCCCGCCACCACCACCTGGCCCGCCAACCTTACGCATCATCAGTACAAACAAAAATCCGATCAGTAAGATGGGTAATAATGTGCTGATGATCTGTCCAAACAATTCTCCTTCATCATCAGGAGAATCGGCAACTTCCGGAAGGCCCGGATTTTTTTTATAAAATTCACTTAACTGGTTAGCAAAAGTCTTATCATCCACAATACTGAAAAATAATTGCGGCTCATTAGTTTTTGCAGCAGCTTCATATTTCTTTTCGTCCTGCTTATCATTCAATAGCTGACGATATAATGCTGATTTATTTTTAAGGCTGTCTTTATTTAAAAAGATCCGAACCAGTTTTTTATTACGAATGGTTTTGATTTTTTCAACATCACCTTGTTTCAGCATTTCGTAAAACTTTTGCTGATCAGTTTCCAGTCCGGTGCTGTTAACACCACGGTACATATTGTACGCAATTATGGAAAGGAAAAGTATACCGTATATCCAGTATATGTTGAACTTGTTTTTCTTCTTAAGTGGATCTTCTGAACCAGGTGCGTTGTTGTCTGGAGAGATTTTTCTTTTACTGTTAGGTTGATTCATATTTTGTTGTGCCATTATTTAGGTAATATAGGGTATTGCTTTGTTGGGTTAGCCATTGTGTTCTGTAGATGGCGCGTCGCTCCACAATTCCTCAAGTTGGTAAAATTTTCTGGGTTCCGGAAGCATCACATGCACTACCACATTTACATAATCTATCAGTATCCATTGCTGGGCCTGCCTGCCTTCATGTTTATAGGGGCTCTCTGTACAATTGTCTTTAACTTCTTCTTCAATAGAATCCGCAATTGCTTTTAACTGGTTAGGGTTGTTGGCCTGGCAAATGATGAAAAAATCAGCCACAGCTTCAGGTATTTTCCGGAGATCCATACTAACGATATGCTCCCCTTTTTTCTCCTGGATAGCGTGAATGATGGTTTTGAAAATTTTGCTGTTTTTTGTTAATCGCGTCAGGCTTTTTTTGCGGCTATTCAATACGTCTAGATTGTTCAAATGAGTAACTATTTTAATTTATTTTATACATGGAATTTACCATGCAGTTTTCAGCCAATAAAATTTAGCTTGCAACTTATCTCAAAAGTACTATTTCTTTGCCATTTGATTCATTTATGGGACCAACGGAAAACTTTTACATTTTAGACATGGTGGATAGTACCAACAACTATGCCATGGGAGTTGTTCATGCGGGATTGGCGAAGCATGGAATGGCATGGTTTGCCAACAGCCAGTTTTCGGGTAAAGGGCAAAGAGGTAAAAGCTGGGTGAGTGAACCTGGACAAAACATCATAATGAGCGTTGTTATTGAGCCGGCCGCTATATTTCATTACCAGCCCTTCCTGTTTAATATGGCTATTTCGAATGCCTGTTTCAATTTTTTAAGTGATTATTTTCCATCACAGGTTGCAATAAAGTGGCCCAATGATCTTTTCTTGGGTGACAGAAAGGCAGGAGGTATATTAATTGAAAATAATTACCAGGGAAAACATTGGAAATGGGCTGTTATAGGTATTGGGATTAATGTGAACCAGGATGAGTTTCCGGAAGATGCTAAAAGGGCTGTTTCTATGAAACAATGTTCCGGCAATGTGTATAATGTAATTGAGCTGGCCAAAATCCTTCAGCATAAAATTATAGAGGCATTAGCATTGGTTGACAAAAATCCAATTGAAAAGGTAATTTCCCTTTATAACAGCAGGCTGTACCTGTTGAATAAGGTGGTGAAACTCCGCAAGGAAAACAGGGTTTTTGAAACCAACATAGCCGGAGTAAATGTACACGGACAACTACTTACAATTGACACTTTGCCGGGAGTATTCGAATTTGGAGAAGTTGAATGGATATTTGATGAGAAAATCAGCAAAAAGTAGGTATCAACTTGTTTCCGCAGCCCTGGCTTCTACTTCAAATTTATTGTTGGTATATCCTTTTTTTACACTTTCCCAGAGGTAGAGGAAGATAAATGAAATAGTTCCATACTGTTTAAATTGCTTCACATGACACAATTCGTGTTTTACCCATCGGTCATTTTGTAAAAATTCGGCGCTGGTTGCATTCCAAAGATGAATGGTACTTCCTATAACCATCGCAACATTGTTTTTGCCTAGTTTTTTTGCAGCTATTCTGGCGAGTAAAGAATCTTCTTTAATATAGTAATCTGTTTTGTTCAATTTGTTATTTAATTGTTCGGCGCGCCGCTATCGATCCAGCAAACAAATACTTTAATTTGCTCTGCTGAAAGTACAGCATTTACCGGCATTATTCCCAATTCAATGTTTCTTCTAATGGCAGCTTTTTTATTTAAAACTTTTTCATAGTCCGTTAAATCTCCACCACTGTTTAAACTTCCGGTGCTATGGCAATTACTTCCGGTTAAACAGTAGGTAACAAGCAACGGCTTAACGTCAGCTGTGAAGCTGTAAATCACGCTATCACAGCTTCCAGGCTGGGTTTCGATTGAATCCGTGGCTTTTTTACAACTATAAAAGAACAATGAAACCGTAAGCAATATTATTAACTTTTGCATATGAGTATTTACTACACATACGGATTAAGGCTACAATAGTTCTTCAATATAAAAAATTGTAATAATAAATAGCTTCTCAATTGCCGTTAATAATTTCCGACCATGCCTTCAGAATTTCTTGAGCATGAATTTTACTTTTGGGCTTGAGGAAAATTTTTCTGATAATTCCTTTTTCGTCAATTAAAAAAGTTGTGCGATGTAAACCCATATATTTTCTTCCATACAATTGCTTTTCTCCCCAAACGCCATATTTGTCAATAATGCTGTGTTCAGTATCTGCAATCAATGTAAATGGCAGCTCGTATTTATCTTCAAATTTTTTATGTTTTATCACCTCGTCCGGACTAACACCCAACACGGTAAATCCTTTGTTTTTCAACAGCCCAAAATTATCGCGGAGATTACAGGCTTGCACTGTGCAGGTAGGAGTGCCGTCTTGCGGATAAAAATATAAAACTACTTTTTGCCCTTTGTAATCAGCCAGTGAAACAATTTTTCCGTTTTGATCTTTACCTTTAAAAGCTGGTGCTTTATTGCCTTCTGAGAGTGTTATCATGTGTAAAAATCTTTGTAAATGTTTTTTTAGGTGGTTGATTTATTCCTGAAAATTACCTGGTAAAATTATACAGTTTTTCTGTTTTGTTTCCTGCAAGATCTTCAGCCACTATCTTTAATTCATGCTGGCCCTTGCTGCAAAATTCATCAAAAATGTAAATAAAAACTTTCCCTTTGTCATTGGTAAATCGCAACCATTTACCATCCAGCGTGGCTGTAAAGTTTACTATTTCTTCTGTATTGTCGGCAATGGTAAATGCGATCCTGCTCAATTTTGCCGCATTCATCCCATCGTGAAAACCAATAGGCACAATAGTAGGTGGCGTTTTATCCAGCACCAACTGAAAATTTCCAAATTCCCTGAAACTGGCTTTGTACCAGCCATTTTCATACACTGCTTTTTTAAAATCCTCTTTGCTGCCAAAAGATCTTTTCATAACTATCTTCCCTGTGTCTTCGATGGGAAAATCGGCCTTGATCTTTATTGGAAAGTAATTTTGCAGCGGAACGCTGGTATTATGTAATTGATAGATGGGCTGCCCAGTTGCCGGTACTATCTTTTTGAAAACAATCCTAAACGAATCGTATAAAGATCCTTCGGGTAGATAAAAATTAATTTCAGGATCTTCAAAAACATTTACAGCGCCTGGCAAAAACATATTTACAGTAGAAACTGAATTATTATTTTGAATAACCGGCGCAGCTTGTAGCGTAAATTCAATATTTGATTCGTTCTGATCTGCATCGCTCACCGATATCTTAATTTCATGAAAAGCATTTGCTGTTAAACTGATCACCCCATCGCTGCCATCAGGAGATTTGTAGATGCCATCAGTGTACCCTGGAAGCCTGGATAAATGCTGCAGGTAAGGGCCACCACTGCTCTTGGTTTTGTAATCAATATGGGCATTCATGTAACGCGTTTCATCGTAACTGATACCGTCCATTTCAAAACCGCAAACTGTGTTGTTATCTACCAAAAGTTCGGCAGAATAAATTCCGTTAGGATTGTTAGATCCTGAATAACTGTCTGTCGCAGATATGGCGAAACTCACTTTTGGAGAACGCACTATTATTTTTCCACCAACAGGTTTATAAATGCCGTTTACTTTTTTAAGTGGATATAAAACCGGTGTTTGCTCGTAGGTGCTTTTGCTTCTGTCGTACACCGCTAATCGGGTAATTAATGGCGGAACTTTGTCTGGTATTGCAAAACCAAAAAGCGTAGGATTTAGCACTTTATCAGTTTTGGTATCCCGAATTTCAAAGTGAACATGCGGGCCCTGAGATCCTCCGGTATTACCACTAAAAGCTATAAAATCTCCTTTTTTTACCGGAAACAAATCAGCAGGTATATCAAGATAAACCTCCCATTTTTGAAGCTTATATTGTTGGTTTGTGATATAATTTTCCAGGGTGGGATAAAAATTATTAAGATGTGCATATAATGTTGTGTAACCATTTGGGTGGTTGATGTAAATACACCTGCCAAATCCGAAAGGCTCTATTTTTATCTTAGCAATATATCCTGACGCCGCTGCGTAAACAGGAACATTTACTTTTTGATCTGTTCGCATATCCAGCCCCATATGATAATGGTTAGATCTTAATTCGCCAAAATTTGCTACGAGTGCTACTTTAGCTGCTACCGGCCATTGGAAGTATTGTTGCGGATAGTTTTTAGGAGGAAATAACTGACCCGAAGCGTAGTTGATTAATAAAAAGCAGCACAACGTAATAAAGAAATTCTTGTAAACTGTAGGCATCGTAGAGATAAAATTTTAGCAATAAATACAAAGATAGGCACATGAAAAATGCAAAACTGTTACAATAGGTTAAATATAAAAACGCCGGTAGAATTTTATTACTTAATGGAAATCATAGAAGTAGTTAATTTTTAATAAGGAGAACACTTTAATTTAAAGCACTGTTTTGCGGCATCAAACAAGGGGAGAACAGAAAAATATTATTAATTGTTCTTAAAATTTGCGACACATTTTTTTTACAAGTACTTTTGCACGCCACTCAACAGGCGTATCATATGCCAAAAGACAATTCAATAAAATCTGTATTAATAATAGGTAGCGGTCCGATTATAATTGGCCAGGCCTGTGAATTTGATTATAGCGGTACCCAGGCTGCCCGCAGTATACGTGAAGAAGGAATAGAAGTGATCCTGATCAACAGCAATCCTGCCACCATCATGACCGATCCGATGATGGCCGACAAAGTTTATCTTTTGCCTCTTACGGTAGAAAGTATCGAACAGATATTGGAAGAAAACAATATAGATGCTGTGTTGCCAACGATGGGCGGTCAAACAGCCTTAAACCTTTGTAAAGAAGTTGATGAATTAGGTATCTGGGAAAAGTTTAATGTTAGACTGATTGGAGTTGATATCAAAGCTATCGACAAAGCAGAAGACCGCGAAAAGTTCAGAAACTGGATGATAGAAATGAATATTCCGGTTGCTCAGGCCAAAACAGCCAATTCATTTTTAGAAGGAAAAGAGTTTGCGCAGGAGATTGGTTTTCCACTCGTGATAAGGCCTTCGTTTACTTTAGGTGGAACCGGTGGTGGAATCGTATTTAAAAAAGAAGATTTAGATGAAGCATTGAACAATGGGCTTACCGCTTCACCCATACATGAAGTGCTGGTAGAAAAAGCGGTACTCGGATGGAAAGAGTTTGAACTGGAATTGTTAAGGGATAATAATGACAATGTTGTTATTATTTGCGCTGTTGAAAATTTTGATCCGATGGGAGTGCATACCGGTGATAGTATTACGGTGGCACCGGCCATGACGTTGAGTGATACAGCTTATCAACTCATGCGCAATACTGCTATTGATATGATGCGCAACCTGGGTAATTTTGCAGGAGGTTGCAATGTGCAATTTGCCCTCAACCCACAAACAGAAGAAATCATTGTGGTAGAAATAAACCCAAGAGTTAGCCGCTCTTCTGCATTAGCGAGTAAGGCTACGGGTTATCCAATTGCAAAAATTGCTACTAAACTAGCACTCGGTTATAATCTTGATGAATTAAAGAACCAGATCACCCAATCTACTTCAGCATATTTTGAACCTGCGCTGGATTATGTAATCGTAAAAATTCCCCGGTGGAATTTTGATAAATTTAAGGGTGCAAATGATACACTTGGATTTCAAATGAAAAGTGTTGGCGAAGTAATGGCTATTGGCAGAAGCTTTGCAGAAGCAGTGCAGAAGGCCTGTCAGAGTTTAGAGAACGAAGCCGTTGGATTAGGTTATTATGGCAAAAGTCTGATGCATACCGATGAACTGCTGGAATACATTAAAATACCTAAGTGGGACAGGATCTTCAGAATAAAAGATGCATTGATGGCTGGTGTAAGTGTGAAGCGTATTTGCGAAAGCACGATGATAGACCGCTGGTTTATTTACCAGATACAAAAGATTTGCGATTGCGAAAAAGAGATTGCAAAATATGATCTTAAAACCTTGCCGGATGAATTGTTGAGGGAAGCCAAAGTGCTTGGTTTTAGTGACGAACAACTCGTGCGCATCATGCGGGAAGAAGGAACAGAAGAATTATATGAGCGCCGCAAAAAAATGGGATTAACACGCGTATATAAAATGGTGGATACCTGCAGTGCAGAGTTTGAAGCAAAAACACCCTATTTCTATTCAACATTTGAAAATGGGTCGCAGGGAAATAGTCTCGATCACAACGAATCTAAAGTAAGCAATAAAAAGAAAGTGATCGTTTTGGGCAGTGGCCCCAACAGGATCGGGCAGGGGATTGAATTTGATTATTGTTGTGTACACGGATTGCTTGCAATTAAAGAATGTGGTTACGAAGCGATCATGGTTAATTGCAATCCGGAAACTGTATCTACAGATTTTGACATTGCAGATAAATTATATTTTGAACCCGTTTTCTGGGAGCATCTGTGGGAGATAGTAGAACATGAAAAACCTGATGGTGTAATAGTACAACTTGGCGGACAAACAGCTTTAAAACTTGCAGGAAGATTACACGAAAAAGGTATAAAAATTATCGGCACCTCTTATGATAATATGGATATAGCAGAAGATCGCGGCCGCTTCAGCGATATGTTGAAGGAACTGGAAATTCCTTATCCTGAGTATGGTACCGCTTTTAATACAGATGATGCTATAGAAGTTGCCAAGAAAGTTGGATACCCTGTTTTGGTTAGGCCAAGTTATGTTTTGGGTGGACAAAGAATGAGGATCGTTTTAAATGATGAAGAACTTGAAAATGGCGTATTGAGCTTATTAAAACATTTACCGGGAAATAAAATTCTGATAGATCATTTTCTTGATCGTTGCCAGGAAGCAGAAATTGATGCCATTTTTGATGGTACAGATTTTCATGTGATGGGATTGATGGAACATATTGAACCTGCCGGTATCCATAGTGGTGATAGCAATGCTGTACTGCCACAGTTTAACTTATCTCCGCTGGTTGTACAAACTATGGAAGAGTATGCAGAAAAAATTGGAAGGGCACTAAATATTAAAGGGCTGATAAATATTCAATTCGCAATAAAAAATGGAAATGTATTCGTGATCGAGGCAAATCCACGAGCTTCCAGAACAACGCCGTTTATTGCAAAAGCATACCAGATCCCCTATCTAAATATTGCTACCAAAGTTATGCTGGGCGAAGCAAAATTGAAAGATTTTAAGTTTGAGAAAAAATTGACAGGGTTTGCCATTAAAGAACCTGTATTTTCTTTTAATAAGTTTCCCGGTGTAAACAAGGAGCTTGGCCCCGAAATGAAAAGTACAGGCGAAGCAATTCGTTTTATAAAAGATTTAAGAGATCCATATTTCAGGCAGTTGTATAAAGAGAGAAGTATGCATTTGAGTAAATAAACTTTAGTTGTAGTTACCCATCGGTTTTTTAGTTTAGTGTATGCATCCTTACACTATACCTCTCTGGAAAATAGCTCCCTTTTGCAGGTTGATCATCCCCATGATCACAGGCATTTTACTGCAATGGAACTTCGGATTTTCAGTTACACTTATTGCTGTTTGTTTTTCCTTTTTTACAATCGTATTTATACTATTGAATTTTCTTCCTGTAGCAGCAAGGTTTCGATTGCAATCTTTACAAGGATCAATGGCATTATTGTTAATTACATCATTCGCCATGTTTATTACATGGAACAAAGATGTAAGGCATCACCAGAATTGGTATGGAAATTCGTATAACGATAGTAGTTATATCATTGTAAGGATTAGTGAGCCGATTGTAGAAAAATTAAAGTCATTTAAGCTAATTACTTCTGCTGCAACTGTAATTAACAACTCAATCAGCATTCCCGTAACAGGCAAAATATTTGTATATCTTTCAAAAGACAGCATTGCTTCAAACCTTCATTACGGCGACAAAATACTTATTCATAAGCCTTTACAACCAATCAAAAATTCCGGAAACCCGGGAGCGTTTAACTATAAACGTTATGCGGCCTTTCAACTTGCCTTTCATACTGTTTATCTAAAGCCAGGAGAATGGGCGAAACTTAAAGATGCAGATATCAACAAAGGCTATGCATTTATTTTTTCGCTTCGTACAAAGATTACCAACATCCTGAAGAAACACATCGTTGGTAACAATGATATTGTTGGAATTGCAGAAGCACTGTTAATTGGATACAAGGAAGACCTTGATAAAGATTTGGTACAGTCGTACAGCAACGCCGGGGTTGTGCATATCATTGCAATTTCAGGCTTACACCTGGGATTGATCTATGTATTATTAGTTTGGATTTTTAACAGGCTACCATACGTAAAGAACCAGCGATTTTTAAAAGTGATATTTGTTCTTGGCATTCTTTGGCTTTTCTCTCTGTTAACAGGCGCATCAGCATCGGTATTGCGAAGTGCAGTTATGTTTACCTGCATTGTGATTGGTAAAAGCTATTTTAAGCAATCGTCAATTTATAATTCACTTGCAGCATCTGCCTTTATCCTGCTTTGTTTTGATCCCTTTTTTTTATGGGATGTAGGTTTTCAGTTAAGCTACCTGGCTGTGATAGGTATTGTTGCATTGCAGCAGCCTATTGCAAAGTTGTTGTACATTAAAAATAAGTGGCTGGCGCAGATTTGGGGCATGCTTTCAGTTACTATTGCGGCGCAGCTATTTACATTCCCCATTTGCCTTTTTTATTTTCATCAGTTTCCCAACCTGTTTTTTATTACTAACCTCCTGGCTGTTCCGTTGTCTACGATTATTCTTTTCGCAGAACTTTTTTTGATATCGGTTTCTTTCATTCCTCTGTTGTGCAGCATAACAGGAAGTATAACGGGTTGGCTCATTTGGTTGATGAATACAAGTATCGATTTTTGTAACAAAATACCTTTTTCGTTAACTGATAATATTTATGCAACACTTTATACCAGTCTGGCACTATACGCTGCCATTATATTTTTAATTTATTGGCTTCAAAGCAGAAAAAAACGTTACCTAAATTATGCGATTTTTAGCCTGATTATTTTTACTGCACTGCATAGTTATGCCAGTCTGAGGTTAAGAGATCAGAAAAAAATCATCATTTACAATGTTCCGGGGCACAAGGCAATAGATTTCATCAACCAGAACCAATATGTTTTTAAAGGAGATAGCAGTATGAATAAAGACTTAATGTTAAGTAATTTTCATCTTAAACCAGCACGGATAAATTTACAGGCAAGCGTGAAAAGGCAAACATTGAACAATCTTTATGTTCATGGCAATTCATGGCAGTTTTTCGATAAAAAATTAATGATCATAGATAGTACTGTTCAGTTTTTACCGATTAAAAAAAGAATAAACCCTGATGTATTGTTGATCTCCGGTAATCCTGCTATTAAAATCGCTCATATTGTTACTGCCATTGATCCGGCCATCATAGTGTTTGACGCGTCTAATAGTTTGTGGAAAATTGCAGCGTGGAAAAAAGAATGCTTAGCGTTAGCTTTGCCCTGCTTTTCAATACCGGAAAAGGGAGCTTATATACTGGATATTGAATAACGATTACCCCATTTATTTTAACTTTTAAACTTCGCCGATTAGGCAGGGGAAATTATATGAAGAAAATTAAATCAGCACTGATCTCGGTTTTTTATAAAGACGGCCTGGAAAATATAGTTTCCCAACTACAGCAACTTGGTGTTACCATTTACAGTACCGGGGGAACGCAGCAGTTTATAGAAAAACTTAATGTTCCCTGCGTACCGGTAGAATCGTTAACCACTTATCCTTCAATCCTCGGAGGAAGGGTAAAAACCTTGCATCCTGCAGTGTTTGGAGGCATATTAGGAAGAAGAGATAATGAAGTGCATGTAAAGGAAATGCAGGAATACCATATACCTGAAATAGACCTGGTGATTGTTGATCTTTATCCTTTTGAAGAAACAGTTAGTGCCACATCGGATGAATCTTTAATTATTGAAAAAATTGATATTGGTGGTCCGTCTATGATCAGGGCTGCAGCAAAAAACCACCGTGACGTGTTAGTGGTAGCGGCCAAAGAAGATTACGCCTTACTGGAAAAAATATTGCAAGAACATAAAGGAGAAACAACCCTGGAACAGCGCCGTTTCTTGGCTATAAAGGCTTTTGATGTTTGTAGTTCTTACGATAATGCGATTTCAAATTATTTTCATCAAACTAATTATGTAACAGCATTTGGGAAAGAAGAAAAAGTGTTGCGTTATGGCGAAAATCCTCATCAGTCTGCGGGTTTCTTTGGCGAACTTAAACAGATATTTACCCAAATACACGGAAAGGAATTATCTTATAACAATTTGGTAGATGTTGAAGCTGCGATCCAATTAATAAAGGAGTTTGATTCAGCAACTGCTGAAAATGAATTTGTATTTGCTATTATTAAACATACCAATGTTTGTGGCATAGCAATGAGAGCTACACTTAGGTCAGCGTGGGATGCTGCCCTGGCAGGAGATCCCGAAAGTGCATTTGGAGGTGTGTTGGTTTGCAATGCAGCCATAGATCTGGCTACAGCCACGGCAATAAACTCACTGTTTTTTGAAGTGTTGATTGCTCCGTCTTTTGATGCTGATGCAATAGAATTGTTGCAAACTAAAAAGAACAGGATCTTATTGGCTTTAAAAAATGTTGCTTTACCTGTACAACAATCGAAGTCTTTGTTAAACGGGCTGTTGGTACAACAAATAGATAATGGCAACACATTGGAATGGAAAGAAGCGGGGGGAAGAGAAACCAATAATGAAGAAAAAAAAGAATTGCTTTTCGCAAACATAATTTGCAAACATCTTAAAAGCAATGCCATAGCGCTGATAAAAAATAAACAATTGGTAGGAAAAGGTTGCGGCCAAACCAGCCGGATTGATGCCTTAAAACATGCGATTGAAAAATCTATGCAATTTAAGTTTGATCTTTCCGGAGCTGTTTTAGCAAGCGATGCTTTTTTCCCTTTTGATGATTGCGTAAAAATTGCACACGCAGCAGGGATAACAGCATTTATTCAACCTGGAGGTTCAATTCGTGATGCAGATTCTATCGAATATTGCCGTCAGCAAAACCTGGCGATGGTGATAACGGGGATGCGGCATTTTAAACATTAATCAACACAGGCCTGGCATTACATTAACTGAATATCATGGAGGGAAAAGGCAGAGGTTATATGGCACTGGCAACTACCTGTATTCTATGGGGTACAACCTGGGTAGTAAGTAAACTTGGTGTCAATGAAATTCCACCATTGCAAATGGCGTATATACGGCAGTTCATCGCAGGCATTTGTTTTGTTGTTTATTTTATGCTGTATAAAAAAATGCCGCTTCCCAGTTTAAAACAATTTCGCTGGATAATTGTAATGGCGGTATTAATGTTTGTTTTTGCAAATGGACTTAGCACCTGGAGTTTGAAATTTATTCCTACTGGTTTAAGTGCGTTGATAGGAGCGCTTTATCCATTAAGTGTCGTAATAATAGAAAAGGTATTTTTTAAAAGCAAGCAACTGAATATTATAACATTTCTAGGGCTCTTTCTCGGACTAACGGGAGTGGGTATAGTATTTTATGAACATGCGTTTGCATCTTTCAACAGCTATTTTCTTATCGGTTTATCCTTGTCAATTGTAGCAATGTTATCCTGGAGTATCGGAACTGTTTTTTTAGCCCGAAACAAAGCCGCTATAAATCCGTATTACGGTACCGGCTGGCAAATGCTTATCAGCTCGTTTATTCTATTGATCATGGCAGAAACAACACAGCCAACGCTGTCAATCACTGCAATATCATTGAAAGTGTGGATAGTTATTTTATACCTTGTAATTTTCGGTTCTCTAATATCTTTTGCAGCTTTTATTTATTCAATGAAAAAACTGCCTGCGGCTATCGCATCTTTATACGCCTACATAAACCCATTGGTGGCAATGGTATTGGCAGCATTTGTTTTAAATGAAAAACTTACCATCAATATTTTATGGGGAGCTATCGTAACACTTATTGGTGTGTATCTCGTGAACTATAGTATTAAAAGAGAGAATGAAAAGATCATCGTGGAACCTGAGATATAAATTGACTGTACATTTCTTTCCAGCCGTCAAATTGCTTATCAGATCCCAGAAAATTATTATGAAAGATGGTAATTAATGTGCCATTTACTTTTTTACATATTTCAAAATATTTATTTAATTCTTCCAGTGATTGTTCTACAGATTGCTTTTGTTCGTAAAAACTATTGGCATCCATAAAACAAAATGGATGTATTCTTAAACGGCTGATTATTTCTTTTTTTAGATTATACCAATAAAAAGAAGATGCTACCGATGCCCTGAAACCGTTGATACTACCATAGCCCATACTGTAATCATTTTCAATCCCAGCTTCCACCAGTTTTTCCATGGTTTCGGGTAAAGTGAATTTAATGTAGTGCTGCCTGGATTTTGTTACAGCTACGCGGCCTGCTGTTTCTATGATCTTTCTTTCTTTTTTCAGCAAAACCAGATTGTCATTGCTTTTAAAGGAAGGATGAAGGCCGATATCATATTTCTTTGCATGAAACCTTATCAGTTGCCACATCGAATTTGCATAAGGAGATATATTCTTATCATATTGGCTTCTCGATGTTGCAACGAGGAAAAAATAAATTGGCTCAAGTTTATTTTCATGGTGCAATTGGTTCAGGTATTCGTAACAGTTAAATGGGTCTTTTTTTAATCCAGCTAATACACTTAGCCTTTCCATAGAAGGGTTCCTTATAAACCCGCCGATATTTCTTAACAGGCCTTTATTTTTATAAGACCAGGCAATATCGATGTCGTATGTTGGTTTAAAATAAAACTCAGGCAAATGAAATGGCATTGCAGGAAACACATTTTTTAATTTTTTAAAAAAATCCTGTAACCACACATTAACCAAAGGGGTTTGTAAAAATCCTTCTTTAAATGCCAAAGAATTTTGATGATCGTAACGATTATAAATATCTTTTGTGTGAGGCAGATATTCTTCGTAACGGCTTAAAAGATAAAAACTGGCAGAAAAAATATCAAATGGATAATCACCAGCAGTAGTTTTGTAAAATGCTTTATAACCATTAATCTCAAAACAGTTGATAGATTGTTCCCGGATATCTTTTTCAAATAAAAGCTGCTGCTGTTGAATGTGAAATGAATCATCAATGGCATGGTCGCAATACGTAATTTTTTCTCCTTTGTGACTGATGAAGCTATCTTTATCTATCGTAATACTGTACGCAATTCCCAGTACCTCAGCGAAAATAAATTTGCAGATATACTGTAATCGTTTTGTAGATGAAGATGCGTAAATTAATATCATTTCATATCAAAGTTAAGGTAAAGTCTTACTGACAACCATCCTGAGCATATGTAAACGTCCGGCAGCCGGCTACTATTTTTAATTTCGAATTTAACTTATAAAACAGTCTAATGCTTATTTACCTGTCCGCTCTTTCCACATTTCATTGAAAGTCTTTTTACTAAAATCGAGGTCGCCCCGGCCTTGCTTCCAGTCTTTAAACAAACCATTTACCAGTTTATTTTTTAGGTTTCCATTTCCCATGTTCATAAAACTTCTTTTTAAACTTGCCAGTTTCCAGAGTTTCCAGGCCATTCTTTCGGGAAAACCTGCCAGGCCTTCTTCTACAGATTCTTTACGATTCTCCAGTAACAATTCATGCAGGTTAATTTTTACAGCACATACTTCCGTACAATTGCCGCAAAGCGAAGACGCGTAGCTAAGGTGTTTAAAATCTTCCATTCCTTGCAAATGCGGCGTTATAACACTTCCAATTGGTCCGCTGTAAGTAGCACCATATGCGTGGCCACCAATATTTTTATAGATAGGGCAGGCATTGAGGCATGCTCCGCACCTGATACAATATAGACTTTCTCTTTGTTTAGGATTTTTAAGAATGTTGGTTCTGCCATTATCCAAAAGGATTACATACATTTCTTCCGGGCCGTCTGTTTCGCTGGGTTGCTTAGGACCGGCAACAATTGTATTATAAACTGTTATCTTTTGGCCCGTTCCAAACGTACTAAGCAATGGCCAAAATAGCGCCAAATCGGCAATAGAGGGGATCATCTTTTCAATTCCAACTATTACAATATGTGTTTTAGGGAAAGCGCAACTCAACCTGGCATTCCCTTCGTTCTCGGTAATGGCGACAGCACCTACGTCGCTGATAATAAAATTAGCACCGGTTACACCAATTTCAGCTTCTACGTATTTCTCCCTTAATATATTCCTAGCAACAAGTGTTAGCTCTTCAGGGGTTAGAGAAGCTGGAGTACCAAGTTTTTCTGCAAAAAGTTTTGCAACATCTTCCTTGCTCTTATGCATCGCAGGCGTAACAATATGATAGGGTGCTTCTCCATCTAATTGTTGAATATATTCGCCGAGGTCAGTTTCAATACTGTCGATTCCATTTGCTTTCATTGCATCATTGAGATGGATCTCTTCAGTTACCATGCTCTTGCTCTTAACAAGCGTTTTGCATTTTTTTGCAGCACATATTTTCAATATCTCATCAATAGCTTGCTGTGAATTTTCTGCCCATAAAACCTTTCCCCCTCTTTTGGTAAAATGTAATTCAAACTCTTGCAGTTGCTGATCAAGTGTTTCTATTGCTCTCCATTTTACATTCTTTGCGCGTTCCCTAGCCAGGTGTACATCTTGAAATTGTAATTTCCCCTGCGGTACGGCGGCATTGTATCTGCCAATATTAAAATTGATTTTTCTCCGGTGTTCAAGATCGGCTGCTTTTATGCTGCTTTTGGCTTTAAATATTTCTGCACTTTCAGACATAATTGATAATAATTTTAACTTGTTATGATAATAATTGCAGCTATTTTTTTATAAACGTACCTCTTGCAATTATTACAAACATATTGTGCTGATAGTTCAAATTGCTCTATGATTATTGACCTACAAAGAAAACAGCGTTGCAAAACATCAACTTTCCATTTTCCCAAAAATCACGAAACAAAACGTTATCAGTTAAATAGGTGATACTACCATCTCCGAGTTCCTGCACAGCAAACAATAATCCATCTTTCAGTTTAGGATTTAATTTGTAACCAACATATCCTGACAATTGATTTTCCTTTTTTATCACACCTGCATTCCAACCACCTTCTTTTATAAATTCATACACGGCGTTATCCATTTTTAAGGTGTAATAATATTTTGGATAACCAAACATGAGCGGATGTGTATTATCTAAATCAACTTTAAATATTGAACCGGGTGTAATGTTTTGTAATTCATTTCTTTCCCTTGCATCAAATTTTTGTAAAAACTCGTAAGGATCTTTATTTGAATTATTGTTAGAGTCGGACATGTTTTTTGAATGTATCGCACTCCATTCCTGGCGTGATAACTGTGCCACTGCACTTTCTAACGCGATTACTCTTCCGCCTTTTTCAATCCATAGTTGAAAAGCAGCTGCGTCTTCTTTATTACTCAAAAATTTGTACCTGCCATCAGGAAGAATCAATACATCGATACGGCTCCAGTCAATACGTCCAAAATCCCCGGCATTGATAAGTGTTATTCTATAATCTAATTCTTTATCAAACATAAACCATACCTCGCCGGCAGCATTTGAACTTACACCTTCGCCTGTTAACATCGCTACACGCGGTGCATTTAAAGGATGTACATAAGAACTACCAAAATCAAATCCTTTATCTACCATGCCTGAAGTAACGGCATTCATTTTAATATTGTTATTGTTACAAATATCAGCTACTGTTTTCCAGAGATCATTGCCCAATTTTTCATTTCTTCTTTTTAAAATGATGATGGAACCCCTTTCAAAGGACTGGCCACCGGCTTCAAAAGGCATTTCTGAAAAACGCAATTTTATATTTTTTTGTAAGAGTTGCGATACAGCCCTGGCTGAATTAACGGCCTGCCAGCGGATCACGTATCCATATTCATCTTTTGGTTCATTTTTTACAAAATCAGGAATTACTTTTCCAGCTATTGTATTGATTACTTGTTTACTGGCGAAAGCATTTAATCCGTAAACATATGGCAAGGCCCAGGCTGTGATATCATAAGTGGCAGAATCTACCAGTTTTGTAAAAGGTTCAAACAGAACTTTAACCAAAACTGCCTTTGGCTGTGCTGCACTGATAACAAGGTCTCCCGGCGCAATACTAAATGATTCTTCTTTTTGACTATGATAATTAAAACCTTTTGCACTTCCACTTCCTGTGCTATACTGGATACCATTTTTATCCAGCAAGGTTAACAAGGAACTTAAACGAGCTGCATCATTTGGATTATTTTTTACAACATAAGTTTTGTATTCACCAACAGAACCGGCAACGGCATCATTAAAAAATTTATGAAACTCTTTAACAAGCGCTCCCGCATTTAACGAACTAATTTCAATGGTACTTAATCCTGAGGTATAATGGTGAATAGCACGGTCGTAAAGCGTAAGTGTGTCGCCTTCGTCTGTGTTTACACCCAATCCGCCCGAGGGGCCTCCGCCTTGTTCATAGGTCATTCCTACAGATCCGTTATATAACGGATAGGTGTCACCGTAAGAAGGATAAAGCAGATCAAAAATTTCTTTGGTAAAATACAACCAGTTATTTCTGTCGAAATATTTTGCATTATTCTTCCCTATAGAAACCTGGAAATCTCTTTGCCATTTCGTTACTGCTTCATGATAAGGTTGTGCTGCAGGTGCAAAATAATAAGGCTGGTTGATACCTTGTTCATGAAAATCTACATGTACCTGCGGCATCCATTGGTTATAAATGCTGATTCGTTGCTGGCTTTCTACCTGACGTTGCCAGCACCAATCGCGGTTAAGATCAAAATTGTAATGATTGGATCTTCCGCCTGGCCAGGGTTCCCTGTGTTCGCGGGCAATGTTTTCAGGATTATAACGGTCACCCACAACCGAATTAAACCAATTGGTATAACGCTCCCTGCCATCGGGATTTAAACAGGGATCAATAATGATGACTGTGTTTTTAAGCCATTCTTTTGTTTGTGCATTAGATGGATCTACCAATGAAAACAGGGTAAGCATAGCAGCTTCAGAAGAAGAAGTTTCATTGCCATGTACATTATAACTGAGCCATACAATGGCTGGCGCATTTTCTACAGGCATCACTTTATCTTTTGTAAGATTTGCCAGGCGTAAATTATTTAAGCGGATATTTTCAAGGTTGCTGATATTGTCTTTTGAAGAAATGAAAGCAACATATAGTGGACGGTGTTCATTAGTTTCACCATATTGCTGCATTTTTACCAGTTCGCCGGCAGTTTTTTCAACATATTGAAAATAACTTATTACTTTATCATGTGCTGTGTATCGGCTTCCGATCTTATAACCCAGAAATTCTTCCGGCGATTTTACCTGACTATAAATACTTGATGTCGAAATGCAGATTAGTAAGAATAAATAGATTTTTTTCACGATAGAAATATTAGTTGATGATTGTACAAAAACAAAAGGCAAAAGTCTGATAATTTTTTCAACTATCAGCTTTTGCCTTCAGTAGTATATTTATTTTTTAATATCCGGCATTCTGTATTAAAATACCTGCGCCTGCATTCACTTCTCTTTGAGGTATTGGAAACACAAGTTTGTTGGCATCAAAATCGAAGCCATCAACAGATCCCTGTAGTCTTTTAACATCATGGAGTCGTTGCCCTTCATGCGCCAGTTCCAGCCTTCTTTCATATACAATATTTTCCAGTGTGGCAACAATTGGTGCCAGGCCAGCCCGGTCTCTGATCAAGTTAAGGTCATCATCAGGTGTATTTCCAACAGTTGTGCCTAACCGAAAGTTTGCTTCAGCTCTTGTAAGATACATTTCTGCAAGCCTGATTACCGGAAGAAACTTGTATTGTAATTTCCATTTTCCACTGCGATAAATATCATATTCGTCCAGGTAAAAATGCGCCAGCCTCGCATCAGCAAGTTCGTATAAGTCGATGTGCGACTGATTTACTTCTACATCACCATCTCTTGCACCATAATCCAAAATTGACCAGAAAAGCTGCATATCATTGGTGCCATCCTGTGCAGTAACAGGGAGAACATAAATATCTTCTGAAGAAGGTGCAATGTTATTAAAAGCACTGCTGTATTCCGATTCAAGCGAAGCGCCTGAATTTTCAATCACATCATCAGCTTCATCTCTGGCAGCTTCATAGTCACCCATCTGTAAATAAACCCTCGACAGAACTGCCGATGCGGTAAATGAGCCAGCATAAACACCAAAGTCGGAAGATAAGATAGGCTTTGCAGTTGTGAGATCTGTTATAATCTGGTTATATGTTTCTTGTACAGAACTGCGGGCAACCATGTTTGCAGCAGTCACCTGACCATCAACAGTAGGAACTGTAACGATCTGTAAGCCTGGATTTGAAGCTGCAGCGCCATCACTATACGGTTTTGCATACAGTTTTACCAATTCAAAATAAACCATTCCTCTCAGGAAAAGCGCTTCAGCTTTAATTCTGTCGCGATCAGCTACTGCAACCACATTAATGTTGGCTATAATGTTATTGCAGATATTGATTACACGGTAACTTTCGGTGTAGGTATTTTCAACATAGCTATTGGTAGTTAAAATAGCTTTATTATATATTTCACGAGGCTGCTGATAAGTACCAACCCACGAGATCTCGCCATCAGCAGCAAGCAGTTCTGAATATAACTGAAATTCGCCACCCAATAAATAGCCGCCGCTTACTACATCATAAGCACCTGTTAAAGCCGCTTTGATATTGGAATCGGTGGTGAATACGAATTCTTCATTTACACTTTGTAATGGCTGAACATCCAGTTTTTTTGAACAACTGTTAAGGATGATCGCAGATGCTGATAATAATATTAATATTTTTTTCATTTTTCTTCGATTAAGTAGTTGATAGAATTAGAAACCGATATTCAGGCCAATGGAAATATTTCTGATCTGTGGTGCAGAATAAAAATCACTTCCCTGGTTAATATTGCTCGACCTGTAATCTGTATTCACTTCAGGATCCCATCCCTTATACTTGGTGAAAGTGAGAAGATTTACGCCCGTAATATAAAATCTTGCACTGGTTAATTTTACACGTTTTAAAAGAGTTGCCGGGAAATTATAGCCGATTGTAACATTTTTTAACCTGATGTAATGTCCATCCTCTACATACCTGCTGGAAGCACTTACACCGTTATCATAGCCAAGGCGCAGTTGCGGAACTTGTGTAACGTCTCCGGGCTTCTGCCACCTGTTAAGCTGATCGCTCGTTTGGTTATCGAACCAGGCAAAACTGGAACTCATAAACCCGCCCGCACCGTTTTGTATCTGGTTCCCGAATACGCCCTGAAATAAAAATGAAAGGTCAATATTTTTGTAAGAAAGCGTATTACCAAAACCTGCAATGAGGTCTGGGTTAGGATCACCAACCACAAAATTTCCAGCGTCTTCATAAACATTGGTAGTGGTACCATCTTGTTTGTAAAACAAAGCGTCACCGTTAGCTACGTCGGCTCCGGCAAATTTAGGTCCGTAGAAAACACCAATCGATTCTCCAACAATGAGTGAATTTAGATACCTGCCATCATTGCCTGCAATGAGCGTTTGATTGCCATCCAACCGGGTAATTTTATTTTTGTTGAAAGCCAAATTGATATTTGTAGACCACCTGAAATCTTTTGAAGTAACATTTTCTGTATTAAATACCAGTTCGAGTCCTTTGTTTTCCATAGCTCCGATATTTACTGTTTTGCTTATAAAGCCAGTATTTCCTGGAACAGGAACTTCGTAAATAAGACCATCGGTTTTGCGACTGTAAATATCGATCTCCCCACTTATTCTGTTGTTAAATAAACCGAAGTCGAGACCAAGATCTGTTTGTTTTGATTTTTCCCATTTAAGATCAGGATTTGCAAGTTGGGTAGAAACCAGAGCACCAGTGCCGTTATATGATGCTCCGCTCCACAGCCCTTTTGATGCGAAATCACCAAAGCCATCGGCATTACCTGTTAATCCCCAGCTTAACCTGAGTTTTAAGAAGCTAACAGTTTTCTGCGCTTTAAAGAAGTTTTCTTCACTGATGATCCAACCTGCAGATGCGGCTGGGAAGAAACCATATCTATTATCCGCACCAAATACCGAAGAACCATCGATACGTCCACTAAGAGTTAATAAAAATTTATTATTGAATTTATAATTACCTCTCAGGAAATAAGAAAGAAAAGCAGTATTTGTTTCATTTGAAGTTCCGCCTTTTATCAGGCCTGCGCTTGCAAGTTTTTGCAATGCATCAACCGGGAACTGCTCACCATATACATTGGCGTATTCTGAGTTGTACCGCTGGTACGACATGCCTAATACAGCATCAATATCATGCTTGCCACTAAAATTCTTTTTATAATTGAAGTAGTTGTTTACATTATAATCCAACGCCCTGAACCAATCTGATTCACCATAACCATTGGTGCCATTACCATATGTGGTGCGTCCGCCATAAAACTGATCATCGTTTTGATTTTGTATATCCAATCCAAGTTCGGTGCGGAATAAAAATGACGTATTAAAATTATATTGTCCAAAAATATTACCAATATTCCTGTAGATAAGTGCTTTGTATTTACCTTCTGAATAATCTACATATGGATTTACATAGGTAGTTGTTGGAGCAGTGTACACCACGCCATCTTGATCTTTAAAAGGAGTAACCGGCGTTAGTGCAACAATTTGCATAGGCGTGGCAAATTCATTATCTACCTGCACACGGCCGGTAGTCGTTTGCGTTAGGCTGAGGTTGAAACCGATCTTAAATCTACTTGAAACAGCCTGTTCAAGATTAATTCTTGATGAGATGCGTTTTAACCGGTTGCCGATTAAAATACCATCCTGGTTAATGTATGAAAGGCTTATATAATATTTTGATTTATCATTACCACCCGAAGCTGACACATCAATGGCAGATGTTTTAGCGTTATCTACAAAGGCTAATTTTTGCCAGTTGGTATTTGTTTCATTGGTCCTCCAGTCGGAATAGCCTTTATAACGGTCAAGCCTACCCTCAGCAAACTCCAGCCAGGAATCAGGGTAATCGGCAGGATTTGTAGGATCGATTCCATCAATATGATCACTGTTGATAGCTGCTTCCCTTAGTAAGTCGACGTATTGGGTTGCATTTAAAAAGCTGCGCAAATGTGTTGGTTTATTTTGGCCATATTGAGTGTTAACCTGAAAAATCGTTTTGCCGCTCTTTCCTTTTTTAGTAGTAATTAGAACCACGCCATTTGCTGCCCTTGATCCATATATAGCAGCAGCAGAAGCATCTTTTAATATATCAAAGGATTCAATATCATTAAAATTAATATCAGCTATGGGACTGCCTGAATAAGAGTTATTGCTGATAGGCACACCATCAATAACATATAATGGGGAGTTTG
Organism: uncultured Ferruginibacter sp.; assembly: GCA_964496585.1. GTDB lineage: Bacteria > Bacteroidota > Bacteroidia > Chitinophagales > Chitinophagaceae > Ferruginibacter. The sequence goes on along the minus strand of CAZCAA010000004.1, from coordinate 22,344 downwards.
ATGCAGAGATAGAAGTAGATCCCCTGATCAGTACTTTTACGCCATCGCCAACTTTACCACTGCCTGCTTCTACAAATACGCCGGCGGCTCTGCCTTGCAGTGCCTGGTTCAAATTGGTTACGGGCATATTCTGCACGTCACTTCCTTTTACTTTGGCGATATTTCCCGTTAGGTCTTTTTTTATTTTTGTGCCAAAGCCAATTACAACGATCTCTTCGAGATTTTTAGTACCGCTGGAAATGAGCGTAATGTTATTTACGGGTCCGCTTACGGTCACTTCCTTACCCGTGTATCCAACTGAAGAAATAATCAGAATAACTCCTTCTCTCGGAACCTCGAGTTGATAATAGCCATCTGATTGGGTTGAAGTGCCAGTTGTTAATCCTTTAACCAGGATAGACGCGTTGGCGATGGGGGCACCGGTTTTTGTGTCCGTTACTTTACCTGAAATGGTAGTTTGTGCCCATAGAAAGGGCGACAGCATTAAAAATGCTGCCAGCAGTAGCAGTTTGGGTTGTTTCATACTTGTAAAATTGTGAGTTTAAAGAAATTAGTATAAAATAGAATTGGTACTTAAAGGTATAAAATAATTTATTCTTAAAACGTTGAATTTCAGAAAGTAAAACAGGAATATAATTTTATATTCCTGTTTGTTGAATTAAGATTTAATGTAAAAGAGTGCGACGCCACTGAAGTTGCCGGTTTGCCAGCTGCCGGGTGATAAAATAGCTGCATTAAAATTTAAACCGTTCCCGCTACCGGAGCTAAAACACCCAGTTCTTTTCCGATTTTTGTGAAAGCGGTTATGGCTTTATCAAGATGCCGCTGTTCATGGGCTGCACTTAATTGAACCCTAATGCGGGCCTGGCCTTTTGCCACAACCGGGAAGAAAAATCCGATGACATAGATGCCTTCGTCTAATAATTTTGCAGCAAAATTTTGCGCCAGTACTGCATCATATAACATAATTGGAACGATAGGATGATCGCCGGGCTTTATATCAAATCCGGCTTCCGTCATCTTACTGCGGAAATATTTAGTATTTGATTCCAGTTTATCCCGCAGTTCGGTAGTGTTGCTAAGCATATCCAATACAGCAATGGAAGCGCCTACGATGCTGGGAGCAAGTGTATTGCTGAAAAGATAAGGACGGCTGCGTTGGCGAAGCATTTCGATCACCTCTTTTTTACCTGAGGTAAATCCTCCGGAAGCGCCACCCAGCGCCTTTCCCAACGTGCCGGTAATGATATCTATTCTTCCCATTACATTCCTGTATTCGTGGGTTCCGCGGCCGGATTTGCCAAGGAAACCGGAAGAATGACATTCGTCTATCATCACGATGGCATCGTATTTATCGGCCAGATCGCAAATCTTATCTAATTGTGCAATGGTGCCATCCATACTAAAAGAACCATCAGTTACAATAATACGGCTTCTTAAATGGCTGCTTTCTTTAAGTTTTTCTTCCAGGTTGGCCATGTCGTTGTGATCGTACCGAAAGCGCTGTGCTTTGCATAAACGAACGCCATCAATAATGGAAGCATGGTTAAGTGCATCACTTATAATTGCATCCTGCTCGTTAAAGAGTGGTTCAAAAACGCCTCCATTGGCATCAAAAGCTGCTGCATATAAAATAGTATCTTCTGTTCCTAAAAAAGCAGACAACTTTTCTTCCAGTTGTTTGTGTATATCCTGTGTGCCGCAGATAAATCTAACGCTGCTCATGCCAAATCCCCGGTAATCGATGTATTTTTTTGCTGCTTCCAATACTTTTGGATGAGCTGAAAGGCCCAGGTAATTGTTTGCGCAGAAGTTCAGAACGGTTTTCCCGTTCACTATAATTTCTGCACCTTGTTCGCTACTGATAATTCGTTCAGTTTTGAAAAGGCCGGCATTTTTAATTTCGCCTACTTCAGTCCCAATCCTGTTTGAAAATGTAGTATTCATATGAATGTATTTATAAAATTAGAATACAAATTTAACGACTCGTCGTCATCCGACAGGAGCTTTTATTAAATAGCGTTTAAATTTGAAAGATAGCTGTAACTTTTTGAAACTACGTTCGTTATACCTCTAAACTGCTTTTATGCAAATAAAGAAAGAATTACTACTATTTTTTATGTTGGTGCTAGTTAGCATAAGCTTATTGCTGGCAACAGATTTTAATAGTACGGAAAGCGCCTGTACACCCAATAACAATAAACCGCCAACCTGTTGCAATAAAGTGCCGGCAGGTAACATAGATTCTCCCTGGAATTTTATAACTCAGGGGATTTTACACTTATCTATATAAATATTTATTAGGACTGTAACTTTTGGAGGTGCAGGTTCGTTTTAACTTAAATTAATCCCAATAGCATAATTTTATAAGCCAACAGCTACTGTATGACTGAGAGAGAGTACAATAATTGTGTAAACCATTTTGCGGATAACGTTTATCGTTTTATCCTCAAAAACCTTCGCCATGAGGAAGATGCGAAGGATGTGGTGCAGGGTGCATTTGAGAAAATGTGGCTTAACAGGGAGCAGGTAGATAATGAGAAATGCAAGAGCTATCTTTTTACCGTTGCTTATAACCGGATGATTGATCATATCAGAAAAAATAAGCGAATCAGCCTGAAAGAATCTTTTAATGAACAAGATCGCGGCGCTGATAAACTACAATACAATACCAAAAGAATATTAGAAGAAGCATTAAATAAACTTAGTGAAACACAAAGAAGCCTGGTGATGCTGAAAGATTATGAAGGATATAATTATGCTGAGATAGGACAGATCACAGGATTAAATGAAAGCCAGGTAAAAGTGTACCTGCACAGGGCAAGGTTACAGTTGAGAGAATATATTGTAAAACCAGAGAATGTTATTTAACTATTAATAAGAAATGACTATCAACCGCAATAATTATGAAACTTATTTTCTGCTTTATGTAGATAATGAGTTGTGTGCCGCAGAGAGAAAGGCTGTTGATGATTTTATTGCAGAAAACACTGATCTTAAAAATGAACTCGAAATACTTTTAGCAACTACTTTACCGGTAGACGACATTAGTTTCCCTTTCGGCCACAGTCTTTTAAAGAAGGAAGCATTAGAAGATTCGCTCCGGGAGAAGTTGTTGCTGCACCTAGATAATGAATTGGATGAAACGGCAGTTAGACTATTGGAAAATGAATTGCAAAAAAATACCAGCATACAAAGTGAGTGGAATATTTTAAAGCAAACAAAACTCGATCCTGCCAATCAGGTTGTATTTGAAGATAAGCGTTCCTTGTACAGAAAAGAAAAAAGAACCGTTGTTTATATGCGATTTATGAGGGCTGCTGTGGCAGCTGCTGTAATAGCTGCTTTAATGTATGCAGGCATCTCATTTTTTTCCAATGATAAGGCGATAGAAAATGTAGCGGTTAATAATGGTAGCCAACAGCAACGGATAAACGATCAAACTATACCTGTAACTCCTGACGAAGTTAATACCGCACAATTGCCGGTACAAAAAAATAGTTCTGATGCAGGCAATGAACCTGTTGCTGCTGCTAATCTGCGTGGCAAAACATCAACAATAAATAAAGCAACAACATCTAATACTGCAGCAGTTAAGAGCAGCACTGGTTTTGATAATAAGGAACAAGCCGTAAATAATAATACTAATATCGCTGGTAAAGAATTGCCTAAAAAAGAAACCAACAATTTACCTAAGCCATATTTTGAAAATATTAACAATCAAAAAAGTAACGAAGCAATAGCTTCAGACGTACAGGATAAAACAAAAAAATCACAGAATAATAATTTAGTGACAGATGACAAATTGGTATTAGCAAAAAATAATTCCACTACAACGATTGTTCCCCTTTCGGACACTGAAATAACTGAAATGAAAAATAGCTATGCAATGCAGGCTGTTAGTATCCCTTCGGAAAATGAAAGTAGCAACAACCATATTCTTTTTATGAATGAAGAAAAAGTAAACCGTACAAAGATCAGCGGGCTTTTCCGAAAAGTAAAAAGGGTTATTTCGAGAAACACAAATGTAAAAACAGGCGGCAGTATTACGATTGCAGGATTTGAATTTGCCGCCAGATAGTTCACACTTAAATTTAAAAAAATGAAAAGGCTAACGATTTTATTAGCAGCAGTATGCTTTTGCTTCGGCGCAAGTGCACAAACAGACACAACAGTAAAGGGTAAACGAAATGATACTATGCGTATCGGCAATATTATTATCATTAAAAAAGGAGCTAAAAAGGGAGGAATGTCCGACAGTAGTTCTCTCCAGGTGAACACTGCTCCAAAAAAGAAATCCAGGATTAGTACCAATTGGGGGATTGTAGATTTAGGATTTGCCAATTATTCTGATAAAACCAATTATGGTGCTGCAACTGCCGATGGATATCTTGTTAACAGGCCAGGTTATCCTGGTTTAGGAAAAGATGATTTTAAATTGCGTTCCGGTAAAAGTATTAATGTGAATATCTGGTTTTTTATGCAGCAGCTAAACCTTGTAAAAGAAAATATAAGCCTGAAATATGGTTTAGGACTTGAGCTCAATAATTACCGTTATAAATCCAGTATAAGTTATAAAGAAAATGGTACGATTCCTTATACAAGCAATATAACCAACCGGCCATTTGTTTTTAGGGATTCCGTTTCTTTCAGCAAGAACAAGCTTGCAGCAGATTACCTGACTGTGCCATTGATGTTGAATTTTGCAACAAATAAATGGAACGGTAATAAAAGAGGTTTTAATATAGCTTTTGGAGTAAGTGCAGGTTATCTCTATAGCCAACGCAATAAGCAAAGAAGCGATGCCAGGGGAAAAGAAAGAAATAAAGGCGATTACGATCTGGAGAAATTCAAACTGTCATACATAGGAGAAGTTGGGTTTGGGCCTCTTAAACTTTATGCATCCTATTCGCCAAAGAGTATGTATGAACACAGCATGGATGTTAGGCCATATAATTTTGGGTTCAGGTTGAGTTCTCAATAAACAGGATCTTCTCTCTCTCAATAGCCTTCGTTTGTTATAAACAACAGTTTAAAAGCAAGCGAAGGTTTTTATTTTATATCAGCCAACCATATTTCATAAATTAGTGGTTAAATTACTGGCATGGATAGAGTGGTAAGTTTCTGTGAAAGGATTCCGGAATTTGAGAACAAACTGAATCAAATTCAGATAGATGCTATTTCACCAGAATTGTACTGCAGAAAATATTTGATTCATCTACTTCAACATAGAACTTATTTCCTTACAATTTATGCAATCGTATTGGATAAACTCCTGCTGCATTCAAAAAAGCATATGAGTGAAATATCACTTGTAGATATTGGAGCCGGTAATGGTTTGTTGGGATTATTTGCAAAATATGTTGGATTTAAAAGTGTTTATATCAATGATAGTAACCAACGTTTTGTTGCGGCTTCTCAGCAGCTTGCATTACAACTGAAAATAGAGCCTGATGGATTTATTTACGGCGGCATTGAAGAAGTGCAGTTATATTTTAAAACTGAAACTCCGGATGCTGTAGTTGGTACCGATGTAATAGAACATATTTACAATCTTAATATTTTTTTTGAAACTATTCAATTGATGAATCCCGAAATGGTTTCTGTTTTTACCACTGCCAGTAACCCCGAAAATTATTTTAAAGTACAACATCTCAGAAAATTGCAACGGAAGGATGAATTAGAAGGCGGCAATCCTGAAGACAATGAGCTATTTGGCGAAAAGCCATTAGCTTCTTTTTTAAATATGAGAAAAGGGATAATCGTGGCTCATTTTAGTGATATTACAGCAGGAGATTTAGAGATACTCGCCCAGCGCACAAGAGGAATGATTGAAGTTGATATTTTAAAAGTGATAGACCAATTTAGGTTATATGGAACATTGCCTCCAATGCTTGTCAATGATACTAATACCTGCGAACCGTACTCGGGTAGTTGGACCGAACGTATATTGCAAATAAGTGAGTATCAGTCGATATATCAGTCGTGTGGTTTTCAGGTGAACATTTATAATGGCTTCTACGATGAAGATAAAAAAGGGTTAAAGAAACTGCTTAATAAGATATTTAATGGCGCAGTTCGTATATTCGGTATTCAAATTGCGCCTTTTATAATTTTTGCAGGTTCAAAAAAGTAGTTATTTTACAGTATAAATTGTTAATGTCCGCTATAGCCATAAAATATTATTCTGTGGCATATCGTTTGAACATAGCGAGCAAATATTCTTAAAATGAAATACAGGTTTTTTCTTTCCTCATTAACGGTGGTTTCCCTTGTGCTTTTAATGGCATTTGTTCCGGTGGATAAAAATCCGAAAGCGAAAAGGACGATGGGTTCTAAAAAGACGGAAGTGAAACCGGAGAATCCTTATTATATTATTGTTGACAAAAGTGATTACGAGTTAAAAGTGTATGATGAAGAAGGATGGTATGCTACTTACCCAATCGTATTTGGCAGCAAAGATTTGAGTGATAAGATGAAGGAGGGAGATAAACGCACTCCAAACGGAAGTTTTAAAGTTGTACTTAAAAAGATCCATCCAAAATGGGGACCTGAACTACTGCTCGATTACCCTAATGCAGAAAGTATGAAAAGATTTAACGATAGGAAGGCGAAAGGGTTGTTACCTAAAAATGCTCGTATCGGTGATGGTATTGCTATCCATGCCACCAGGCCAGAAGAAGAGTGGACCATTGATAATTTTTATAACTGGACAGATGGTTGTGTATCTGTAAAGTACACGGAAATGAAAGATCTTTTTAGTTATATTCCTGTAGGAACGGCGGTAACTATTCAACCTTAGTCAATTTTCTGGTTCTGCTCAATAAATATCAGATTGCCATCGCCATAGCTTAAAAAGCGGAAATCATGCGCCATGGCGTAATCGTATAAATTTCTCCATTTACCATTTGTAGCGGCAGCAACCAATAACAATAATGTTGATTGTGGTTGGTGAAAATTTGTAACAAGTGCCTTTATTACTCTGAAAGTATATCCTGGTGTAATCAGTAATTGGGTCTGGGTAAATAGGCCGGTTTTTTTTTGCAATTCAATCCATTTCATTAAAGCTGTAAATGCTTCTGTTACATTGACCGTTGTATTTGATAATTCCGGTTCATATACATCCCATTGTAGCAGAGAAAGTTCTTTTATGTCCGGCTGTTGAAATGCTTTAACACCCAACCAAAATAATGTTTCTAAAGTTCTGGCAGATGTAGTTCCCACTGCAACAATTGCCTCCTGGTTATTAAGCAGGTTTTTAATTGAATTGATACTCACGTCTATCCATTCTGCATGCATTTCATGCTGCTGCATTAAAGCTGCTTTTACCGGTTTAAAAGTCCCGGCACCTACATGAAGCGTAATATATTCGTGTTGTATATTTTTTTTCTGGAGTTGTTCAAATATATTTTTTGTAAAATGTAATCCGGCTGTTGGAGCAGCAACAGAGCCATCAAATTTTGCATAAATGGTTTGGTATCTTTCTGTATCAGCTATATCAGTTGTTCGTTTTATATATGGCGGCAACGGCACATCACCTGCATGTTCAATAATTTCAGCAAAACTATAACTGGGTGGATTCCAGGTAAACTCAATAACGTAAGCATCCGATAATTTTTCAAGCATTGCAGCTTTTATTATTACGGCTTCATCATCTATTTGTAAATTTTTTTCCAATGCAGCTTCTTTCCATTTAGCTGCTCCTCCCACAAAGCATTTCCATTTTACAGAAGTTTTTTTATTCATAACACTGCTGTACTCATTATTCAGTTCATAAGGCTCCAGGCAAAAAATTTCTATAATTGCGCCGCTACTCTTTGCAAACCGGATTCTGGCATTAATAACTTTAGTATTATTAAAAACCAGCAAACTTCCCGGAGCAATATAGTTGGCAATATTGTTATAGTTATCTTCCTTTAGATTTTCATTTTTATAAACTAATAATTTTGACGCATCTCTTTCCTGCAATGGATATAAGGCAACTTTTTCTTCGGGAAGATGATATGTATAATTTTCTATGGCAATTTTTCTGGGATCAAACATCCGTTCAAATTTATAATTGTAAACCGTTCAATAAAAAAACTCTTGGTTTATATCATTGCAACTTTGCAACTAGATAGTATCAAGACTTGTCTTTAAAATCCAACGATTTGTAAATGGCCTCATGAATTTTAGGACGAATATTCATTTTCAGGAACAAATCGCTGTTATTCGGATAAACCCTGTTACTCAGAAAGATGTAAATTAAATTGGTACCTGGATCCGCCCAGGCGCAGGTGCCGGTAAAACCAGTATGACCAAATGTTAGTGAACTGGCTGATCTTGTTGGATAAGGCACTTCTCTGGAATCATTATTTTTTTCCGGCTTATCAAATCCCAAGCCTCTGCGGCTGATGGAACTTTGGTAATCAGTGAAAAGCCTTACTGTAGATGGATTTAGATAGCGAACACTATTAAAAGTTCCTCCGTTTAGCAGCAGCTGCATGAGCGCAGCAATATCATATACATCGCTGAATAATCCTGCATGGCCGGCAACTTGTCCAAACATAGCAGCAGCAGGATCATGTACGTTTCCTTGTAATAGCTGGGCACGAAATTGATTTTCCAGAACAGTGGGTGCAATAGCTGAAACAGATTTTCTATCCAATGGTTTAAAGCCTATATTTTTTAACCCCATTGGCGTGTAAAAATTTGCCATTACATATTCGTCTAATGTAACGCCACTAACACTTTCTACAATTTTTCCTAAAATAATGAAATCAATATCACTGTAAACATATTTACTGCTGCTAACCGCACTAGTTACTATCTTCATTAAGAGTGAATCTTCCCAGTCTTCCCGCAAAAAAAGATCATTGGCTACAGGAATGGTGAAACAATCCATATCTGTATTGCAGTATAATCGTTGTAACGGAAAGCCTTTTTCGTTCAACGTAGATTTTACAAATGGTATTACTGCGGGCAATCCTGCCTGGTGCAGTAATACATCTTCAATGATTATACCTGCCTTGTTGCCACCTGCCAACCACGGTAAGTAGGTAGCAATACTTTTTTTCAAATCAATTTTTCCTTCTTCATATAATTTCATTATACTGATAGTAGTAGCAAAGATTTTCGTTAAAGAAGCCAGGTCGTATAATGTTTGTGTTGTAACAGGTTCTGTTTTGTCGTAAGTTAAATAGCCGTAAGCTTTGTTAAAAGCTATGTTTCCATTTCTTGCCACTACCACTACACATCCGGGCATTGCTTTTTTATCGATAGCATCATTGACTATTGAATCAATAAGTATTAATTTATTTTCATCTAAACCTGCCAGCGCAGGGCTTGTTTGAATTAGGTCATTTTTTGATGTAACAAATCCATCTCCGTAGTGAAACTGATCGCAAACGGTAACTGGCAAAATACCTTTATAAGGTAGGGTTCCTTTTAACAGGTTGATAGCAGTTTGTTGAACTACGCTGTCATCCTCATAACAAACAACAAGGTTCTTTGCGGAGCACCAGTTTTGAGCTGCATAGGCATTACCGAATAGAAAAGTAATGCACCTCGACCGTTGTTGTAAGCTGTTAATAAAATCAACTGCCTGGCGGCTTATACCAAAATTATTTGCAGGAGGCCTGTTGATATTATGTATGCCAATCACTACTTTTTTATATCCTGTAACGATAGAGTCAATCAGCGCTTTGGGAGCGTCGTTATTTTTATTTGTATAATCAAAATTAAAAACTGCAGCATTAAAATCTGAACGCATGCGAATTGAAAATTCATTGTCAGTTTTTAATCCGATACCTACATAAGCAATATCGCCGCTATTTTTTACTGAATCGAGTGGGAAAAAGCTACTGTCTTGCCTGGCAAGTAATGTAATAGCATTTTGAGCTACAAGTTTTCTCATTTCAGGCACGCCATTGTTTAAATCAACCTGTAGATTTTTTGTATCAATGATGGGAGTTGCCGATAAACCGTACTCATATTTCGCCATTAATACTTTTTTACAATGCAATTCAATATCGGCAAGTGTTAGTTTATTTGCTTTGATGGCTTCATTGATCTTTTGAATGGCAAGTGGTACATCGCCCGGCAAACATAACATGTCATTTCCAGCGATAAGTGCTTGCACAGAAGCCGCTCCATTGGGAAAAAATTTAGATACACCCTGCATTTCGAGTGCATCCGTAAACGTTAGTCCGTTGAACTTTAATTTTTCCCTTAGTAATTCTGTAACATTATTTTTAGAAAGAGAAGTTGCGGTATTACCTGTACTATCAATGGCAGGAATATAAAGATGTGCTATCATGGTACTAGAGATGCCGGCATTGAATATCTGCCTAAATGGATACAACTCCAGCGAATCGAGCTGCGACATATTTTTAAGAATAACGGGCAGGTCCAGGTGCGAATCAACTGAAACATCTCCATGTCCCGGGAAATGTTTGGCGCAGGCCATCACGCCATTATCCTGGAGGCCTTTCATATATTGGATACCGAACGCAGCCACTTTAAATTTATCTTCCCCAAAGCTGCGATCGTTTATTACAGGGTTGTTTGGGTTATTATTAACGTCAACTACCGGTGCATAATTTACCTGAATTCCCATTCTGTTACATTGAGCTGCAACAAGTTGACCATACCGGTACACGATTGCAGGATCGCTCATAGCGCCCAACATCATTTGTTTAGGTAGCGGCAACACACTATCCAGCAGGCGCATGCCGAGGCCCCATTCTGCATCAATACTTATCATAATGGGCGTTTTTGCCGCCAATTGCAAGGAATTGATGATGGCTGCCTGTTTTACCGGCCCGCCCTGGAACAGGCAAATTCCTCCAATATTATATTTTTTTACCAGCTCCGCTACCTGTTTATCATAAAATGTTATTTGCTTGGTTTTAAGATCGATGCCTGAGAGCCTGACGATCATTAACTGAGCAATTCTTTCATCGTTTGTGAGCGTGTTAAATACACTATCAGCCCATTTTTTTGCTGCCTGTTGAGGCAATTGCTGGGCAAAAATGTTGGAGGAAATTACAAGGCAAAAGGCAAGCACAATAGAGCGCATAAGTGCAGATAAATTTATAGTGGAAAGTATGTGTTATTTTTGACTACAAATTACAGGATTTTGGCAGATATTATTCAATTATTACCCGATAACATAGCAAACCAGATAGCCGCAGGTGAAGTGATTCAGCGGCCGGCAAGTGCCGTTAAAGAATTATTGGAAAATGCTGTGGATGCGGGCGCAGACGAGATAAAACTCATTATCAATGATGCAGGAAAAGCATTGATACAAGTGATAGACAACGGAAAGGGGATGAGCGAAACTGATGCACGTATGGCATTTGAACGTCATGCAACTTCCAAGATAAAAAGTATTGATGATCTCTTCAGAATCAAAACAATGGGTTTTAGAGGTGAAGCGCTTGCAAGTATTGCGGCTGTTTCGCAAGTAGAATTAAAAACCAGGCGGGCAGAAGATGAAGCCGGTATTTACCTCGAAATAGAAAATAGCCAGGTTAAGTTACAGGAACCTGTTGCCAGTAATATTGGAAGCAGTATCGCTATGAAGAATTTGTTTTTTAATGTGCCTGCGAGAAGAAATTTTTTAAAGAGCAACGCAGCAGAATTAAGGCATATTATTGATGAATTTGTGCGGGTGGCCATGGCATTTCCTGAAATATTTTTTTCTCTTAATTCTAACGGACAGGAAGTATTTCACCTGGAAAAAGGAACACTGAAACATCGGATAGTACAGATTTTAGGCAATAGTTATAGCGCCAAACTGGTAAGCGTACACGAAGAAACAGATTATCTTAATATCTATGGTTTTGTTGGCAAACCTGAAACTGCAAAGAAAACGCGGGGAGATCAGTACTTTTTTGTAAACAATCGTTTTATCAAAAGTGCTTATCTAAACCATGCTGTGATGAATGCTTTTGCTGAAATGATCAGCAAAGATAGCTTTCCGATGTACACACTGTTTATTGATCTTGATCCTGCACAGTTAGATATAAATGTTCATCCAACCAAACAGGAAATTAAATTTGAAGATGAGAAGATTGTTTACGCATTTGTGCAGTCGGCTGTAAAGCATGCACTTGCTCAATTTAGTATTACACCAACATTAGATTTTGAACTGGATGCATCTATACAGCACCTGGACGCAGTAAGTAAACCGCTAAGCGATGTACGAAGATCGGATACAGCTTCTTCATCCCTCTTTCAAACATTTACAAAAAAAAACCAGGCTCATTTTATTGAAAAGAAAAGTGAACTAAAACACTGGAAAGAATTTTATGAAAGTCCTTCTACTGAAATTGTAAAAGAAACTGGAAGTAATTCTTCCGCAAATGAAATACCTGCATTATTGCAACAAAACTATAGTGATGAAAGTGAGGTAATGCAGCTACACAATTCATATATAATTGTACAAAATGCAGCAGGGTTTTTACTGGTTCAACAACAAAATGCGCACGAAAGAGTACTGTATGAAAAATACGCATCGGCTATTGAGGGTAATACAATTGCTACACAAAAAAGTCTTTTTCCCTTTACGCTGGAATTAACAACAACAGATGCGGTAATATTAAATGAGTTACTACCCGATTTAAATGCACTGGGATATCTATTGGAGCCTTTTGGAAACAATACTTTTGTTATTCAGGGAACGCCAGCCGGACCCGGAAATGAGAATGAAAAAAATGCTTTGGAAAAAATGTTGGAGCAATATAAACATTTCAGCACGGAGCTTAAATTTAGCAAGCGGGAAAAATTATTGCGCTCTATGGCCTTGCAGCAATCAGTTAAGGCAGGTACGGTGTTATCAAAAAAAGAAATGCAATCGTTGGTAAGCGATTTATTTGCCACGGTTACGCCTAGCAGCACGCCAAATGGCAAGCCAACATACATGACTTTTAAGAAAGAAGAATTAGATAAAATGTTTGGAAGATAAAATTATTGCAAATAACCACTAATATTTATTTCTAATTTGTTGGAGAAAATTTTCAATCGCACGGCGAACCTGATAGGCGCCCGAAATATAATTATTAATCATAACGGAGAAGATCAAAGTCCTTCCTTTTTTGGTAATTAGATAGCCACTTAAAGCTGCAATATTGCTCATGCTTCCCGTTTTGGCATAGATGAAACTGCTGTCGCTGATGTAATAGTTTTTCAAAGATCCTTGTCCGCCAGTTGGGAATATAACTTTTAACCTATCCATACCAAATTCATTTTTCAATTTATTTAAAATATAAATGAATGAAAGTGGCGTAAATAAATTATAACGGCTTAATCCACTTCCATCTACCCATCTGGGCTTATGTGGTATATCTTTTAAATCGAACGTAAGTAGACTGTCTATTAATTTATTTTCATTCATAACACCCAATTTTTCATTGCTAACCATTAAAAGAATTTGTTCAGCAATAAAGTTGTCGCTGTAAAACATCATATTTCTAAATAAGGAATCTGTGCGTTGCGAATTAATTTTATGTAATTGTAGTTGATCGGTGATTTCTGGTTGATTAGAGTTTTTAACTCTTGTTTTTTTAATAATTTTAACACCAAATTCATGTTGTAATAATTGAATACTGGTATTGGCTGTGTCAGTAACAAAAGGGATTAACTGGGGAGAAGAAATAGTTTCTGACGGTTCAGCTGTAATCACATTACTATCTTTTCTTCTTTTAAATCTAAACTTGTTGTAATGGTCATGCAATCCGGCCGTATCGTTGGAATATTTAGAGATGATCTCATTATTACTTCTAATATTGCTGTCGAAAAATTGTTTAAAATATTTAGGTGAAACTTCTGGGCTAACAGTTGCACCAGTTAAGTCTGCAGATATAATGCTCCCATTCCATTTCATACAATTGCCAAATATTGGAAACGGGCTTCGCTCTGCCATAAATTTTTCATTATGATCGTCCCATGACCATCCCTTACCCAATGCTGTTGTTTCCCAGGCCGAAGAGAGATAGAATATTTTGTTAGAATCCTTCAGGAATTTAATAACCGGTTGATATGTAAAATCAGGATGTAAAAAACTCGGATCGCCTGTTGGAAAAATATTTATGATAGAATCGTTGAAAATTTGATAGTGGATACCTGGTATGCTATCACGCAGGTAATGAAGGCCTGCATATAAAGTGAATAGTTTGGTATTACTTGCCGGGATAAAATATTTATCTTCCTGATAGTTGTACCAATATTTTTTGGTAGAAGGCTCATAAATGGAAATGCCTGTGTTGCCAGCAATGATTACACTATCTGAAAGAATAATTTTAGAAGCAAGCGCAGCTATATTTTTTGAAACTGTACAGGAGCTGAATAAAAAAAAGTATGAGCAAATTAAAGTATAGTGAAGCGCTCTTTTTTTAATGAATATTATCAGGTTGGAGTTGATGAAAATAACCTTGCCTGGTGAGGAATTGTTGTTAATAATTGGAGTTGACATCTCTGTTATATTGAGTTGACATCTTGAAAAAACTGAGTTGACATCTCAAAATTGGCGGTTAAAAACACAGAAACTCCTGTATAACAAACGGCAAAGAAATGAGTTGTCAACCGTGCAAAACCGAGTTGACATCTCATGATTTCTGAGATGTTAACTCACACTGAAATTTTTTATTCTCAAATATTACCCTCTTTCCTGCACCCGTAACCAACGCTCTGGAATCTCATTGTGGCTCGCCTTTACATAATCATTGTAACTACAAGCAATGAATTTTTTATCAGGCAATTGCATCCACCAGCGACTGGTTTTTTTACTTTGGAGAAAAACAGTATCTATCTCTGCGAAAGCCGTATGAAATTCGTTGAAATTATTCTTTTCGTCAAATGAACTTTCCTGCTTACTCCTGCTTTTTCCATCAATAAAATACCATATCATTTGCGCTATTTGTTTTGCAGTAAGATCATTAGTATCAAAATCTGGATTGTATCCATAAATACCGCAAGTGTTCAAATGGCTACTCATGCCGGCATACCGTGTAAGCATGCAGGCTTCTTCACCTGTAAACCCATTCGGACTAAGCGCATTGGCAGGCGCATCACAGTTTTTAATAGCGCTGATATCGAAACTTAACAGGTGTGAATTGCGCATCACAGGTTCCATCTCTTCCATATTATCTCTTACTACACCTACACGATAGCAGTCAAAACGTAGTTTGTCCATTGTTTCCAACATTCGCGGGTGAACGAGGTAACTTTGAAAGCCGATATGATTATAATGCTTTATTACGTTGGGTTCTGCCGTAAGCATATCCAGCAAAAAATTCTCGCTTCGGATAGAGCTTTCTCCCCTAAGATTGATCAACGCATCTATACAGGTAGCTTCAATAATCTGGTCCAATTCCTTATAAGCTTCGTATTGTGCCAGGGTTATATCGTGCGATCCTCCTAAAATTATCACTGTTTTTCCAATCCGCAGCATTTCTGCCAACACGATCTTAAGTGCAGCATAACTATCCTGGAGGTCGGCGCCGGTTTTAATATTACCAATGTCAGCAATGGCAACATCTGTGTGCCAATAATGTAATTGGTAGAGTTGTTTCCGGATAGCGTCAGGCCCATAACTTTCGCCCATAAAAAATCCGCTACCCCTCATTTCATTGATGCCAACAATTACAATATCTATATCTGTGAGTGTAGGAAATTCTGATTCAAAAATAGAAATATGCTTGGCAAACTGGCCGTCTGTAAAGCCATGGTCGTCATTTAATTCATCTGCCACTATCGGCTGTAAAAAATCTGTGAGATCTAGCATCAAAAAAGTTTGCGCAAACCTACAAGAATAATTGGAAACCTAAATTTCCTAAGGCATTTTTTATCCTAATAAATTTAATTTCTATGTTAGTAAAATCTTAACTTAGCGATGAAACGTTTAAAGTTGCCCAAGGTGACACTTTAAACTAATAAACCTATCAACGATTGCAATTACTAATTAACTTTATACTCTAATATTCCAACAATGATGGACAAACAGGAAGTGCTACAGGATGTAGTAATCAAATTTGCCGGAGATAGCGGTGATGGCATGCAACTAACAGGAAACCAGTTTACAAACAATACGGCAATGTTGGGTATAGACCTGGCCACATTTCCCGATTTTCCAGCTGAGATAAGGGCTCCGATAGGAACACTGCCTGGTGTAAGCGGATACCAGCTTAGGTTTAGCAGCGATCGTATTTATACACCCGGAGACGAATGTGATGTATTAGTTGCTATGAACGCAGCTGCCTTAAAAGTAAACCTGGGAGCTTTAAAGAAAGGTGGAAAGATCATTGTAAATGTGGATGGTTTTGATAGTAAAAACCTGCGGCTTGCAAATTATCCTGAAGGCATCAATCCATTAGAAGACAATAGCCTTGATAATTACGAAGTGATAAGAATGGATGTTACTAAAATGACCCGTGAAGCATTGAAAGATATCACGATGGGTACAAAGGAAAAAGACCGTGCAAAAAATATGTTTGTATTAGGTTTTTTATATTGGATGTATAACCGTGATATGGAAAATACGTTGGGGTTTTTAAGGGAGAAATTTAGTAAAAAACCTGAAATCCTTGAAAGTAACGTAAAGGTATTACAGGCTGGATATAATTTTGGAGATACCACAGAAACATTTGCCACCCGTTATTCTGTTGCAAAAGCAAAGATGGAGCCGGGAACATACCGCTCTATAATGGGCAACCAGGCTTTGACTTACGGATTGATTGCCGCTTCACAAAAAAGTAATCTACCATTATTTCTGGGAAGTTATCCCATTACTCCCGCGTCAGATATTTTGCATGAGTTAAGCAAGTTTAAATCGTTTGGAATAAAAACCTTTCAGGCTGAAGATGAAATTGCTGCTATTACTTCGGCTATTGGTGCCAGTTATGGAGGGTCAATTGGACTTACTACTACATCCGGACCAGGTATGGCTTTGAAAGCAGAGGCGATGGGCCTGGCAGTTATGTTAGAAATACCACTGGTGATTGTAAACATTCAACGCGGTGGACCGAGTACCGGTTTGCCAACTAAAACTGAACAAAGCGATTTGTTGCAGGCATATTACGGTCGCAATGGAGAGTGCCCGATGCCCATTATTGCCTCTTCTACGCCAACAGATTGTTTTGATGTGGCCTATGAAGCAGTGCGTATTGCAATACAGCATATGACACCGGTTATTTTACTGAGTGATGGATATATTGCTAATGGCGCAGAACCCTGGAAATTTCCACAATCTGCAGATCTGCCGGAAATAACAACAGCTTTTAAAACACAGTTGGGTCATGGGGAAGAAAAATTTCAACCTTACCTGCGGGATGAAAAATTGGTAAGGCCCTGGGTAATACCGGGTACGCCTGGCCTTGAGCATCGGATCGGTGGACTGGAAAAGCAAAATATCACCGGTAACATTAGTTACGATGCCGAGAACCACCAGCTTATGGTGAAGATCAGACAGGAAAAAATTGACAAGATAGCGTCCTATATTCCAAAACAAAAACTTGATAGCGGCCCGGAAAAAGGTAAGATACTCGTGTTGGGCTGGGGCAGTACTTTTGGAGCCATAAAAAGCGCTTGTGCAGAAATGCAGGCTCAAGGTCACGAAATTTCGCATGCACATTTACGTTATGTTCGTCCCTTTCCCGAAAATCTTGGTGAGATCATTAAGAATTTTGAACAAGTGCTGATTCCAGAAATTAATAACGGCCAGTTAATAAAGATCATCAGGGACATTTACCTGGTTGATGCAAAAGGGTATAATAAAATCATGGGCGTTCCGATTACAAAAGGTGAATTGGTAAGAACTTTGAAAGAAATGTTGGAAGCCTAGAATACAATTTTTTTTAAATTTATATAACAAACTTCAGGCTTCTATGTTTTACAGCTAAACTTGTTTTAAAAATTTTTACTGTTTGAAAGTGTTTATAGGCAGCGAAAAATTAAAAATGAATAAACTGCTAACTTTATTCAAATCTTAAACAAAACTTTAAAACATCAGTTTGAAGAATATCTTTAGAAAGTTCAGTCTCAGTAAGGAAAAGGAAGATAGCGCCAATATTATAAGTTTCATCGATAACGGTGTAGTTTTTCGCGGAACAAATTTATGGATCCTGATTTTTGCAATATTCGTTGCATCTCTGGGATTGAATACGAATTCAACTGCTGTAATTATTGGTGCTATGTTGATTTCACCTTTAATGGGTCCCATAATGGGAATCGGTTTGGGCATGGGTATCAACGATGTTGTTTTGCTAAAAAAAGCTTTAAATAACTTTTTTATTGCTACGGTAGTTTCGCTTATCACCAGCACAGTTTTTTTTCTTATTTCCCCACTTGATGATGCCCATTCTGAAATACTTGCAAGAACTTCTCCTACTATCTATGATGTGTTGATTGCCTTATTTGGCGGTTTTGCGGGGATAATAGCAATATCAAGCAAACAAAAAGGAAATGTAATTCCCGGCGTAGCTATTGCAACAGCTTTAATGCCACCATTGTGTACGGCAGGATATGGTCTCGCTACTTTCCAGTTCAGCTTTTTTTTTGGTGCTTTTTATCTTTTTATAATTAACACCGTTTTTATTGCACTGGCCACTTTTATCATGTCCAGGTTTCTTAAAATTCCCTACAAACATTTACTTGATCAACGATCAGAAAGAAGAGCAAAACGTATTGTGTGGTTTGTTGTTATCATTACACTTATCCCAAGTTTATACCTTGGTTATGATCTGGTGCAACAAGAAAGATTTATTAAAAATGCCAATAATTTCATTGTTAATGAAGCTCATTTTCCCAACGATTATTTACTGAATAAGAAAGTAGATGCTAAAAATAAACTCATCTCGCTTGTATTTGGCGGAAAGGAAATTGCGCCGGAAGAGATAGAAGAAATAAGGATGAAGTTATCAAAATACAATCTAGCCGATGCCAAACTCGAAGTTAGGCAAGGGTTTGCTTACCTAAACGAAAATAAGAATGCAGGACATGATGAGGCATTAACACAACTCACATTGGCGATGGAACGGAAAGATAAGCAAGGTACTATCTTGCAGAAACAAGTTGATAGCGTAAAAAATGTAATGCTGTTGAGCAAACAGTTGTACACTGAACTAAAAGCGCAATACCCTGCTGTTAAAGATGCTATTATACAGCCGGTTGCTGTAATTACTGACAGTAGTTATGTTTCAACGTTCTATGTTTCACTTTCGATTCCCAAAATCTCTCAGAACGAAAAGATCAAAATTCACAATTGGCTAAAGGCCAGGCTTCGCACAGAAAATATTTCACTTGATATCAAAAATTAGGAAATCAGAATTTCCTTCTTAACTGCATTTAATAAGTTTTACCAACTCTACGATTTATACGACCCACGTCGGTGTTCTAGTAATAGAAAATAAACGGACATTGTAATTTGCATGCAGCTACTTTGCTTATTACTTTGCAGCATTCATTTTTTTTAATCAACCTATCTGTAAGAAAAATGTTATCGTAGAAATTTTTTTAGAACCTGCGGTTGATTTTTCTCTCTTCATTTTAAAATCAGAGCTAGCTGCAGAATTGAGGATGCGCTATTAAATATATTCGGATATCTTTTTGTAAACTTTTGAATAAAAAAAACCGCTTCATTTGAAGCGGTTTTTTTTAATTTTTTATCTGATTCTTTCTCTTCCAATTGAAAGACCAAGCTTCAGGTTAAAAGTGAAGAAGGCATCTTTTTGTGCCGGACTTCCACGTTTACCACCTGGACCAGTAACTACGTTTATCTGACGATCGCTTAATAATATTGCATTGGCTGCTTCTGCCGCAGAGAAGCCGTTAGCTGCAGTGTAAATACTTTTATCTGCATAAGTTGTACTCACATCATCAAGATAATCGGTTCCTAAAATACGATAAACAAATTCTCCGCGAAGACTTAGCATATCACTCAAATCATATTTTATACCAAGGCCAACAGGGAAATTAATCTGTTTCAATTTATATACAGGACGATCTTCTATGATACCCTGTCCTTCGGTACTTAATGGTTGAAGATCTACCCAACGTTTACCAAGTTTGGCTTGTGGATTAAAAGAATAATAACCAATTCCACCTAACAGGTAAGGAGACATTCTTGGAGGATCTTCATCACGCTCCGTCCAGTCGATAAAAATAAACAAAGGATGTAATTCTGTAACCAAAGAAAATTCAGTGATGTTGCTTCTGAAGTTAACGTTGCGGTTATACCTGGCACGAGCGATATCTTTTGCGTCAACATCTTTTAAAACATTGTCATCTGCAGATACCTTTCCAAATGTTCCTTCCAGCCTTAAGCCTATAGAATATTTGTACATCGCAGTAAAATAAAGCCCACCTGCGAATTCTGTTTTTCCGAGGTTAAGGTCTTTAATAAATTTTTTGCCAATACCTTTTTTACCACCGAGATCGGTTAGGCAATTCATAACACCTATGGACCCACCAATTTCAAACAAAAGTGGGCTGTCATAATATTTATCATTATAAAAATAATATTGAGCAGCGGCTTTTTTCGAGTAGCCCGTAAGAATAATTACAAGGCTTAATACAAAAGTTATTCTTTTCATTAAAAAAATCCGTTTAATAAATTAAAGGCAGTGTTGTTACGAGGTATTCAAATTATATACAAATAAAACGAATTTTATTCAATTTTATTTATCATTTTTCAAGATTCTTGTAATATCTACAAGCTATTTTTATCCCGCAGCTACTGCATTTGGGCGATCTGGCCATGCAAGTGTACCTTCCATGTAAAATTAACCAGTGATGTGCCTTATGAATCATGGCCTTGGGAATATGCGTAACTAGTTGTTTTTCAGCTGCTGCCGGTGTTTTTGCAGCAGTTGTTAAACCAATTCTTGCGCTCACCCTAAACACATGTGTATCAACTGCCATATTTGGCTGGTCATCAACCACGGAAGTTATAACATTGGCTGTTTTTCTGCCAACTCCCGGTAATTGTATCAATTCGCTCACCGTCATGGGAACTTCACCTGCAAATTTTTCCTGTAGCATTTGTGCCATGCCAATCAGGTGTTTGGTTTTGTTATTTGGATAGGAGATACTCCGGATTATAGGAAATAATTCGTCGAACGATGCCTTACTCATTGAAGCAGAATCAGGGAATTTCTCAAAAATAGCCGGCGTAGTAAGGTTTACCCTTTTATCTGTGCATTGTGCAGAGAGAATTACCGCCACCAAAAGTTGAAATGGGTTATCATAGATCAACTCTGTTTCTGCATCGGGAGCATGCAGTAAAAAATAATCAATAACGAATTGGTATCTCTCTTTTTTGGTCATAAAAAAACCCCGGTTCCATCTTGAAACGGGGAAATTACGTTAAAATACTGTTGAATCAGGCGTGTTCAGATAATTCTTCCATGCCTTTTTCCGCATATTTAAGAATACTATCAATGGTTTGTTTGCGAGGAGAAAGTTTAATCACTTCCAGATTCTGTTGTGCAGCTGAGAGAAAATTAAATTTTTCACGCAAATTCCAGTCATTTGCTAGCGCCTCTTTGATAGCGGCTGTTTTTTCTGTAGAAGCTTCGTTGTACATGAACTGCAGAAGGTCTTCCTGTGTAAAATTGTGCATAAGCCAATTTGCTTTTGAAATTAAATAAATATCATTATCCGGTTATTAAACGGTGGCTTTACAGGATTATTGTATCACAAGGGCAGATTTTAAGCTAATCAGGGCGTATTTACAATAAATAGGTCCTCATTATCCTTCTTCATCAGATATTTCTCGCGGGCATATTTTTCAATTGTTTCTGCATTTGTCTTCAGCAAATTCAATTCTGTTCTTGTAGCAATTATTTGTTTGCTTAACCGCTGCTCGCTTTTTTGTAAATCCTCCAGCTTATCTCTCCTGGAAGATATTAGCCCCCAATCTTTAGGATCAAAGAAAATCATCCAAACTAAAAAACAGGCTATGGCTAATAAATACTTGTTTTTGGCAAAATTTAAGGCTACCTGTAAGATTTTCATGCTGTGTTATTAATTACAATATACGATTTTGTGTAATAAAAATCAGGAATTCCTGCTGGTAGTTGATAAAATTGTTTGTTGGCTTCATCATACAGATCTAAACAATTTTATCAACTACTCAAGGATTTTTAATTACTTTTTTCCAAATTTTATCTTACCGGAAGGGTATATGCCACCCTCTGCCAGTATTTCTTCTATTCTTATCAGTTGGTTATATTTTGCCATACGGTCGCTGCGGGAAGCCGAACCTGTTTTTATCTGACCACAGTTAAGTGCCACAGCAAGATCTGCAATGGTACTGTCTTCTGTTTCTCCACTTCGGTGGCTCATGATCGTGTTAAAACCATTGTT
>CAZCAA010000003.1:104326-132797 GCA_964496585.1 uncultured Ferruginibacter sp. | reverse complement strand
TAATAAAGTGGTTGATTCAATTATTTTAAATTTATTCAAATAAATTTTGCTATTTCTCCAATGGAAGAGCGTTTCCCCGATGACAGGTATTGCAATTGACAACGTTTAAATATATTGGTTTCACTGTACTATCAAAATAGAAATAGCTGGAATTAATATCCATGGACATCCTGATCATTCTCCTTGCATTTTCTTTCATTTCATTGTCTAATGAAAAATCTAATGTGTCTGAAGCGGGAGCTAAATCAAGAAAACTTTTTTTTGGGGAGATATGACAAAAATCACAGTTTACATTTAATGCATTGCAGTAAGCGCCCATTATGCTGTCCAATTTACTTTCACTGATATCCTGAGGAAGAACTTTAAGATTTTTATATCTTCCACCGGTATTAATAGTGGAAGCTGTTGCAACAACTGCAACTAAAACAACAACCAGCAACGATACTTTCTTTTGATGTTGCATAATTTAAATTTATTTGAAATATTTTCAGAAAGTGTTTGTAACTAAGTTAATCATAAATCTAAATAAAATAATATAAACATCGAACGTAATTTCAGATCCAAAACTATAGATTACCTGCTTTCTTCACCTTTATTATTACAAGTTTACTCACAGGTGTATTGCTTTTATCTGCTACACTGCTAATTGGGACCAGAACATTAGTTTCAGGAAAATAAGTCGCGGTACAACCTTTCGGTATCGGGTAGGGCACAACTAAAAATTTACGGGCAACCCTTTCAATTCCATCACTATAATTGTACAAATCAACTACTGTGGCTTTTTCTAATCCTCTACTGTTCATGTCTGCCTGGTTCATCATGACAATTCTCCGTTCGTTGTAAATTCCGCGATACCTGTCATTTAAGCCGTAAATGGTTGTATTAAACTGATCATGGCTTCGAATAGTCATCATCATCAATTCGTCTGTTGCCAAAATGGTGGGTTCAAAGTCAGCGATATTAAATTGAGCTTTGGAAGTAGCCGTATCAAAATTTCCATCCCTATTGCAATTTGGCAAATAAAACCCACCGGGAAGGCGTACCCGCTCGTTGTAATTATTAAAGCCCGGGATTGTTTTTTCAATATCGTCTCTGATATGGTCATAATGCACAAGGTATTTGTCCCAATGCAATCCTGTTCTATTTAACAGTGTTGCTTTAGCCAGACTGCAAACAATTACCGGCTCACTGAGTAACTTATCTGAAACCGGCTTTAATATGCCTTTCGATTGCTGAACCACACCCATTGAATTTTCGCAGGAAATAAACTGAACAGATTCATTCAGTATATCCTCATCGCTCCGCCCAAGAGTAGGTAAAATTATTGCTTCCTCGCCATGCACCAAATGACTACGGTTAAGTTTTGTAGATACCTGCACTGTCAATTTGCATTTCCGCAAGGCTGCTGCTGTGTACAAAGTATCCGGTGTTGCGGAAAGAAAATTTCCTCCCATTGCGAAAAACAGCTTAGCATCACCGTTATGCATGGCTTTAATAGAATCTACCACATCTAAACCATGCTTTCTAGGAGGTTCAAATTTGAAATTCCTGGCTAAAGAATCAAGTAAATCTTCTGATGGTTTTTCAAATATGCCCATTGTTCGGTCTCCCTGAACATTGCTATGGCCTCTCACCGGGCAGGTGCCTGTTCCTGGCTTGCCTATGCTGCCTTTCAACAGCAAAAGGTTAACAATTTCTTTTATCGTATCAACAGCATTTTTATGTTGTGTTAAACCCATCGCCCAACAAACAATAATCTTCTTCCTACTTTTCAATATATCAGCAGTTTCCTGAACCTGTTCCAATTCAATTCCGCTATTCTCCAACAATCTATTTAACGAAACCTGTTTAAGATGTTGAATAAGGTCATTATAGCCTTCCGTATTTTTATTGATAAAATCACTATCAAATACTTTTCCGGGTTCCTTTTCTTCAGCTTCTAATAACAGTATCTCAATCGCCTGTATCAAAGCCATATCTCCATTTAGTTTAACCTGCAGGAAAATATCGGTTAAAGCGCTGTTGATACCAAATATGCCTTTTAATTTTTGAGGATTATCGAAACCCATCAACCCGGCTTCAGGAAGGGGATTAATAGAAATAATAACAGCCCCGTTTGATTTCGCTTTTTGCAGGGCAGTTAACATTCTGGGGTGATTGGTTCCTGGATTTTGCCCCAATATCATAATAACTTCAGCTTCGTAAAAATCTTCCAATGTAACGGAACCTTTTCCAATACCCAAGGATTCGCCTAAGGCTACACCGCTACTTTCATGGCACATGTTGCTGCAATCAGGAAGGTTATTAGTGCCATACTCTCTCACAAACAATTGGTATAAAAAGGCAGCCTCGTTACTTGTTCTACCCGAAGTGTAAAAAATCGCTTCATCAGGATATTGCAGACTGTTAAGGCTATGCGCAATTTTACTAAATGCCTCCGACCAGGAAATGGGTTGGTAATGTGAAGCGCCCTTCGGTAAATACATCGGCTCCGAAATTCGTCCCATTCTACCTATTTCAAAATCAGTAAGCATTGCCAGTGAAGCAACGCTGTTGCTGTCAAAAAAAGAAGCATCGAGCTGTTTTAATGTGGCTTCTTCAGCTACTGCTTTTGCACCATTTTCGCAATATTCTGCAATACCACTTCGTTCATCGTCGGGATCAGGCCAGGCGCAACTCGGACAATCAAATCCTCCCTTCTGGTTCAAACTATTTAATGCTTTTAAACCTCTGAGTATGCCTGCTTCACCAAAAACATGTTTAAAACTCGACCATACCGCAGGTATTCCGGCAGCATGCTTCTTTAATGGGCCGAGTTTTAAACCGGTAAAATTTAGCGGATTCTCCGCACTTGATACTTCTATATTTTTATTCACAGGCATTAACAGGTTTTATTTGGATTTTCATAATTGTCAGTTTGATCTTCCGTGGTTTCATCGAGGCAGATAAAATCCTTTTCTACCAGCAGATAAAGGGTATCCGTTTCAGTTAGTGTGATCCTGGTATCAATGCCCACCGTACTATTATTCGGCCAGTCGTTTACGAAACTTTCTGGTATAAAAAGGCTTATCTTATTATCTGTAAAATCGGCCTTTAAATTCTGTTGACTATCTGAAACCCGTAAAGCATATACAAATTTGTTTTTCGGAAAAAGTGTTTGCTCTTCCAGGTAGCCAGTTTCTGCAAGTTTGGCAACCTCCGATTTAGATAGTCTGTACCTGATAGAATTTCCTTTGATGCGTATTTTCATTTGCTAAAATTATGATTCAATTCTTTCAAAACCTGTGTAAATATTAAAACGATCTTGCCTTAAAAAACCGATTAAGGTTATGCCGGCTTCGTTTGCCATTTCAATCGCCAAACTGGAAGGTGCTCCCACAGCAGCAACCACTTTAACTCCCGCCATGCTGGCTTTTTGTAGCAGTTCAAAACTTGCCCTGCCGCTTAACAACAACAAATTTTTATCCAAAGGCAGCAGTCCTTGTTTTAAAGCAGCACCAATAAGTTTATCCAATGCATTATGTCGTCCCACATCTTCCCTTGCCAGTATTATTTCCCCATTCAGTGAAAATAATCCACAGGCATGAATACCGCCAGTATGAGCAAATATTTCCTGTTGTTTAAATAGTATTTCCTGCAACCCATTTAATAACAGAGGATGCAGGCGGATAGAATCGCTGGTTTTTGGATAAGCACTGATTGAGTGAATGGCATCGATACTTGCTTTACCACAAATTCCACAGCTGGAGGTGCTGTAGAAATTCCTTTCGCTGCTTTGCAGAGTCGGATTAATTCCCTCCTTTAAAATCACTTGTATTCTGTTTTGATCGGAAATAGCTTCTTTCACCAGGCTAATCATTTCATACGTTGATATTATACCTTCTGTAAAAAGAAATCCTGTTGCAAGCTCTCCATCATTTCCGGGTGTACGCATGGTAACCGAAATGTTTTTCGTCATTTTCCCATTCAGGGAACTATAAACCAGTTGAATTTCTAATGGCTCTTCTACCACAACGCTATCCTCAGCATTTTGAAGGCTTTTATCCTTAAATCTTTTAATAGATATCTTTTTAACCAGGTTATTATTCATAAAGTAAAGAAGTTTATTTTTTTATAACTGAAACTGCTTCCAGGTAATCTTCTTTCGTATCGATACTTTTTATTGTAAGTAAAGAAAAAGGATTAAATTTCCGGGCATCCTGTTCTTTTAAAAAATGCTGTAGCGAATAATCTGCTTCGGCATGCAGCCTCTTAATTGATTCAAAAGCTGACGCTGGATAATATGCCAATAGCGGCTCATACACCGAGTAAGTTAAATTGTAAAATGCTTCCGGTTCTGATCGATGTATGCCAGCAACAAATCTCTTAAGTTCTTCTGATTCCAGGAAAGGATAATCGCAACCTATAAAAAGAATATCGTAGCCGGGATACAAATGAAATGCAGATAACAAGGCGGCCATGGGTCCAATTCCTTCAACGGCTAATTGATCTGACAGCGTAGGATAATTTTTATCAATAGCTGCTGCTTGTTTACTGCTGCACGAAATTAAAACCTGGTCGCAACCTGACTCAAGCATATCGTACAAATGATAACACTGAGGTTTAAAGTGGTATTGCAGCATACTTTTATCAGTACCCATCCGGCTGCTTTTACCGCCACAAACCACCAGCCCTAATAATTTATTCGAAAAATGAATTGAAGCAGTAGATTCCATTTGTTGTAAAATAACGTTTTCTTCTAAATTAAACGCAACAGTTCCAAAGCTATTGATCAAATTCAAGACAATTTTCGTTGTTGTTATTTAGTTGCTGGTTAAAATAACATAAAATCCTGTTGTATTTCCCTTGCTGTCATTTAAAAAAAGATCAAGCTTTGTAAGAGCAACAATGAAGCGCTGAAAGGTTGGCATGGTTAGGGAGCATTCTAGATAGATCTTTACCGAAAAAAAGCGCTCATTTTGGCCCACGGAAAACAACAGGCATAAGATTTACCTGTTTATCTACAACAGCGTGTTATCTGAATCGTAGAGGTTAAACTTAAAACAAATAAAATGAAAAAAATATTCCTGATTGCATTAACTGCAATATTTACTATTTCCGCTTTTGCTTTTTCAGAAAGCAGGATACAAATAGAAACTTTAGCACCCGGATCTGTAAAGATGGCGCCATTGAAAAAAATCGATATTAAGGTACAATCCGGGCCGTACACCATTCACATAGTTGGTACCGTTAGCTACAGCCTTAATGGTACTGTTACCATTAACACAACCATCACGATCACCGGAAACGGCACTACTATGTCGATGCCTTTTAATTACTCCGGACCATTAAGTTCAGCGAAAGGGACAAACAAAAACCCTTATAACGAGAAATTAATAGTTGAAGAAGACAGGCAGGCAATAAGTATTGTGATATCTCATATTTATTTACCAGCAGAGGTAGATCTTAAAAAAGTGAAAATAGAATAGAAGAATGCATATTTTTTAACAATGCCGGATAGTTGATTGGTTTGTTGTACGGTTTCGCTAAAACTATTATAACTTTCAGTCAATTATCCGGTTTTAAAACAACATACAATGAAAGCTCTACTCACAGTAATTAGCCTTTTTATTTTTTCGTATTCAAATGCACAAAACAATGGCTGGGCCATAGAAAGTGAATATGACTTTACTTTAAAAGGCAAAGCCGGCTTGCAGTTAGACAAATTGCTTGATTCAGTTTTTATCATCAATGCAAAATTGAGGGTAATACGCGATGAAAGGTTTTGCCTGCTGATGCTAGAAGAAACTTCAATCATTAATAAAAGCCTGCCGCAAAATGGTGCAAATGAAGAAAAATCTGACAGCATTTTTTTTGATATGAAAAACAAACTAGTGTACAATCTGAAAGAAATGCGGGTTTACAACTACAAAGAGAAAGAGTTTAAAATTCCCGAAAAAGCCAATGATACAATTCGTTTGCAACAGCAGGGATTTGATATCATGCTGTTAAAAAAACTAGATAAAAGGAATAGTCCATCCCCAACCCTGGGCAGCCTTCCTTTTGGAGTAGCTGCTTACAATGGAACAGGCTATTCGTTTACATACATAACTTCTACTGATAAACAGGCTTTCCTAAGTAAAATAAATGATCGGGTAATGAAGTTCCAGCAGGGAACCGGAATATTACCATTTATCTATTGATTTCAAAAAGGAGAGGGGTTTACATAATTCACCTTTATATAATTTTTGTCGGCATATTTTTTACCGGCTGCAAATAAACGACTGCTCAACCTTTCATAAGTTGAGTAGTTTTTTTTATGGATATCTTTTGCCAGTTCATTTATTAAAGATTCAGCAGCTCCCGCATCATGCATTGCAGCTAATCTCATATAGTCGGATTTATAAACAGGTATAACAAATTTAAATACAGCAATAGAAGCTGCTAACATTTCAGCATTATCATCCTGCTTATTTAAGGCTTTTACATTTTCATAAGCGTCTTCTATAAACGCAATTTTACTATCTAGCACTTCTTTTCTCATCATTGATTTATATCCATCTTTCGTGCCATCTGATTTTACTGGAGGAGAAGATAATTCTCTTAACATTCCTTCGTCTGCAAAGCCGTAGATCATATTTGTATTTAACACGGCTACATCATAATACTTTTCCGGCGTTGTTGTGTTGCAGGAGGTTAATAGCAATATTGCTAATGAAATCCATAAATAATTTACCATTTTCATAATTTGAAATACTTTTTTTTAAATAACTTTCAGCATTAAATTTAACCTCAGAGATAAAGTCGTTTTTTTACTGAGTTTCAGAGAATAAAATATTTTATCGAACACTCTGTGAAACTCTATCCTTAACTCTTTCCACCTCTGTGGTTAAGAAACTTTCTTCGCAACCCACATCATTATTGGCTTATTGAAGGATCCTTCTTTCATAGATCTCAATTATCAAAATTAACCTCATAAATATGATTACCTATCTGTGATCTGCCAACGGCAATGCTGTTTTAACAAACGGTAAAAATTGTTCCTATCTACGAAATATCTGAATATACACACACATAGTTCTTGAGGATAATAACCATAAATAGTGTTGAATTAACCTTGTTGCAATTAGATAATATTTTCACTTTTGAATCAGCAATTAAAACATTAAAACAACTTGAAGTAACAGGTGTAATTCTAGACTATCGTCTGAATCATTTTGAGGATATAGTTGTTTTTCTTGCCGACGGAATAAATAGGAATACGATTTTTCTATTGGTTGCAACAGCGTCTGATCTGGATTGCAGCAGCAAATTTAAATTTATAAAAATGAAAAATTTATTGTACGTTTTTGGCCTGAGTTTTTTCTCAACTATGTCCATAGCACAAAAAAACAACCCTTATAATCAACGCGGGGTAGATTTTGTAACTTCTGTAAACCTGGTGAGCAATGATTTCAATGCCGGACTGGTAAAAGATTTTACGCAGGAGTCATTAAACAAATATTCAAAAATGATCCCGCTTCAAAACCAGGTATCACTTGATTTAACTTCCCGTATTGTAAAAACGGTAAAAGCACCTGGGTTCAACTTCTATGATTTTATCAACAACAGTACGCTTTCATCCTATGCAAAAAATATGTACCCACAGTTGATTAACCCTAAGGGGAAAAGTGCGGATGAATTCAGGAAAACACTTTCAGAAAAAGTAGGTGAAATTAACCTTGCAAAAATTGACCGTAACGAAAAAGAACTGTTGCTGAGTGTAGCCGCAATATCATTTAACAGCAGTAACAACCCCGTTGCCGGCAGAAGCTCTTGTGAATTACAAAGCCCGGAAGGAACTGTAACGCTTACGCATACCCAGTGTATAGTTGCATTTGCAGCAGCGGGTGCTTACATAGGTTTTCAAATCTGCGGAGTATGGTGTGGATTAGGTGGTGCAGTGGTAGGTGGCCTGGTAGCCGCAATTTGTTAAAACCATTATTCAGGCTGCAATAATTTTTGCAGCCTGAATATTAAAAAATCAACTCATGAAACTATTAATAATATTTTTCACATTAATATTCTCAGATTCACTTTTTGCACAAGAAGTAATAATAAAAAGCCAGGTTGGTTACGGCAAAATTGAAACCGATAGATCTACATTGGCATCACTTTGTACTAATGTAACCGCATTATACGAATTTGATTCTCACACATCCCTTTACTGGCATGCTGGCATTGGTGTAACAAAGTATATGCATCAGATAATTGATACTTTAAATCAACAGGGATTTAAAACGATCTACATTGTAATATTACCCATTACTGCGAGGAAATATTTCTTCCTTAATTCAACAGCCAGATGTTTTATAGATATGGGTTTGGTCGGAAGCTATTACCTGCTGGATAAAGTAGAAGTTAAAAAACCTACAGCAACTTTAAATAAAAAAAATAGTCTTGGTTATAATGCGGGAGTAACTTTTAGCGTAGGATATAAAAGAGCTATAACATCCAATATTTATTTTGAACTATCATTTTCAGGCTCCACAGATTACTTGTTTGTATATAAAAATAGACAGGAAAAGTTGAAAACTAATAACAGAATGCTTTCCATAAGCTTCAGTAAAAAACTTTCATAATGAAACATTATTTTTCCCTGATTTTGCTGATGATGCCTTTTATTTTGATTGCTCAAGAGTACAATAACATCTCAGCAGCCATAAAAAAAATGGAACCAGATGAAAAAAGTCTGTATTTTTTTTGCCGTGGTACTTTACGGAAATCTTCATTGATTGCTCAAAAATTTAATTTAGCAGATACCAATATCACCCACGTTGGACTTGGCTTTTTTGAATTGGGGAAGCCTGTTATATTTCACGTTTCCGATAATAGCAATTTGCCGGGAACAGCTCTAAGAAAAGATTCTTTACGAGCATTTCTTGATACACAGGATATCTACTATTTCAGTATCTGGCAATACAAAATGGACGAAATTGTTGTTGAAAAAGCTAAAAAAACTTGCCTGCAAATGTTTCGAAAGCCTGTCTGGTTTGATGGTAGCTTTATCATTGCAAATGATGATAGCTTATACTGTTCCGAATTTTGTGCCCGCGTCCTTAATAATTTAGGTGTGACAGCATTGAAATTTAATCCAATAACTATTGAGCTGAAAAACGCTTTCTTCCAATCAGTTTTAGAACGAAATTTCCTCACATACTTTCCTGTTGACTTTTTTGAAAGTACCAATTTGTTTAAAAAAGTATTCGAATACCGTTTTCAAGATAATCCCAGAAGCCATCCTTTAGATCCTTAGAGTACAATTGAGTTGTTAAACTGAAATACTGATAATGAAAATTTATATATCTTCATAAAAACCATCCCCAATGAGACTTATAAGATTTTTTCTGCAATTAGTTGTTCTGTTTACATTATGTAAACCGGTTTGCGCACAAACACCAGAAATAGCGCTAGACTATGTTAGAGAAAATTACGCTACAGAAAAATTATTCATTCATTACGATAAAACGAGCTATGTAGCGGGTGAAACGATCTGGTTTAAGGCATATATAGTCTCCGGTTTTTTACCTTCCCCTTTTAGTTTTTCTTTAAATGTAGAATTGATAAATGATTCAGGTGTTATTGTAGAAAAAAAAATATTACCTGTTATTAATAGCGTGGCGAGTGGCAATTTTGATTTGGATGCCAATGCAGCACAGATGAACTATACCGTTAGAGCCTATAGCCGCCACATGATAAACTTTGGAGAATCTAACTTTTATTCTCAAATAATTCCTGTGTTTAATCCGGCTGATACAAAGCCAAATGTACTTCCTGCAAAAGAATATGTGTGTTCCTTTTTGCCAGAGTCTGGAAATCTCATCGCTGGATTAAAAAATACTGTAGCATTCAAATGTACAGACCAGTGGGGTTATCCTGAATCGGCAGCAGGAATAATTGTAAATAGCACCGGACAACAACAGGCAACTTTCAGTTCATCTCACGATGGCATGGGGAAGTTTGAGATTACACCTGTTACGGGCGAGACGTACACTGCCATTTCCAAAATAAATAATTCAGTAACCGTTAAAACAAAATTGCCTGCGGTAATTGCATCTGCTGCTATGCTTAATGTGAAAAAGGAAAACGGGCGTACCTATTTTTATGTAAACAGTGAAACTATTTTTAATGAAGAAATGCAACCAGCTTATCTGTTGGCTGTGATGGAAAATGTACCAGTTTTTAATATTCCGCTGGCAAAAACACAAAAGAATTTTAAGGGACAAATTCCAGTTACAGACATCCCATCTGGCATCCTTCAATTAACCTTGTTCAATAGTAAAAATCAGCCTTTGTGTGAAAGGCTCATATTTATTCTGAATGATGATTTTAAGGCTTTGAGTAATTTCAAAACAGTTACTTCCTCAACAAGTGCGAGGGCAAAAAATGAATATAGTTTTGAGCTGCAGGATTCTTTAGATGGAACTTTTTCCGTGGCAGTTACCGATGCTGACATGGAACTTGCACCGAACAATGCAGGTTCTATTATTTCAAGATTTTTATTAACCAACGATATCAAAGGCTATGTACATAATCCGGGTTATTTTTTTGAAAATAGAGATGAGGATAGGCAAAATAACTTAGACCTGGTAATGCTTACAAATGGTTGGCGAAAGTTTAACTGGGGTCAAGTGATAAACAAAAGGCTGCCTGTACTTCCTAAAAAAGATCCGAATTTTATTACTTTAAAAGGTACAGCTTTTAATGAATCTACGAATGTAGCATTGGGGGAAACTAATGTAAGTTTGTTTATTAAATCAAAAGAAGCTGGCAATAATCTAATCATTGTTCCTGTAAGTTCATCTGGTGAATTCGAAGTTGACGGACTTCTATTCAGGGACACTGCCACATTATATTTTCAAAACCTATTAGCGAAAAATAAGAGGTTAACAGTCACACAAAATAGCCAGTCAATGTCAGAATCGTTCAGCGTAAATAATTCCAGTAAATTTTCTGACGTAAAGCCTTTGTCATTTACTATGGCAGACGATAAACTGAAAGATCTTTATACCAATGTGTTGGACTATAATAATAATAAAAAGACGATTGTTCTGGATGAAGTGAAATTGGTATCAAAAGCAAAAAATCCAACAAAGCTGGTAGAAGAAAGGTATATACGCAATGGCGTTTTTAATAGTTATGCAGCAAAAACGTTGGATTTTATCAATGACCCGAGCGCAGCAAACAACGGCACTAATATTCTTGAGTATATAAAGGGAAGATTGAGTGGCGTTACTGTTAGTGGGAGCGGTTCAAACTATACATTAAATTATCGGGCATCAATGAGTTTACGAAGTGGCATGATTCCGATGAATGTATTCCTGGATGAAAGCCAGGTAAGTGCTTCTGACGTGGCAAATATTCCAATGTCTGAGATCGCGATGGTAAAACTTTATTCTACTGGATTTATAGGAGCAGAAAGTGGAGGAGCTGGCGGAACCCTTGCTATTTACACAAAAAGAGGGGATGATTTTGCCCGCATCCCCGGCGAGGACAATCTCTTTAAATTAAAACTGGAAGGTTATGCTCCAATTAAAGAATTTTTCTCTCCGGACTATTCCCTAAAAAATTCGGTACAACGAGGGGCGGATATGCGTACCACATTATATTGGGAGCCTAATTTGGAAACAAGTCAAACAGAGAAAAAGCTTAGTTTTTCCTTTTATAATGCAGATCGGGTAAAGAGGATAAAAGTCATTTTAGAGGGCATGACCTCAGACGGAAAATTGGTTCACCTGGAGAGAATTGTAGAATAATTACTAAAAAGTTGATACAACCCGATCTTAATCCGCGTGAAATACCCGTAGAAGATTATTTTAACAGCATCTACTTGCAAAAAAGTTACAAAATATCAGTTTAGATGCTTATTTTTAATGCCTAAAAGGAAAGAAATGAAGAAAATATTATTTGTTGCTATTGCTGCTATCGCTTTTACTTCAGCTTCAACAGCTCAGAAGAAGGCTGCAGCAAGCACTATGACGGCAGCACCAACCCAGGAACAGACTGCAAAGGAAACAAAGGTAAAATCACAGGGTGCAGACTCGAAAAAAGCGGTTGCTCCTGAAATAAAGTTTGTAGACCCGAATATTGAAAAATATAAAAAAGCCGGCCTCAATCAAACCCAGATCAATTCCATTTCTTCATTAGTAAAGCAATTGGAAGATAAAAAAGTAGCTACCCAGAATGATGAAAGCTTAACTCCTGAGCAAAAAAAGAACAGAATCGCCGGTATTGAAGCAGAAAAGAATCATATGATGAAAAGCAAGATGGGCGTGGATACTTATAACAAATTCACCGGAGCTGCAAAAGCAGATCCAAATGTAAAGCCAATTAAAACTGCCAACTAGAAATTAAGTTTTCAATTTATAGTAAGCCGCTTCTATTCGAAGCGGCTTTTTTATTCCTCATAAATACCTTCAGTTTATTTTCAGTCTCCTTCCTATCAAACTCTAATTTGATATTCAAATAAATTCGTTTTAAGTGTTTATACTTAGTACTTCTACGTTTTAGAAACGTAATAGTGCCCATATTTTAATTTAGTAGAAATAAAATGCATCTAATAACGTTAACCTATGTAATTATCCAATTTACCGGTTCAATATCCAATATCCATGAATCGAATTTTACTTTGTATTGCTTTACTGATAAGCGTGGCAGCCTCGGCTCAACGTATTAACCAACCTGTATCTCATACTTCAGCACAACGTCCTGCAACTTCATCTATAAATACCTGGACGGAAAAAGAATCTTATGTAAACGGTTTTGCCAGAGTGTTGAAGAATAATAAATTTTCATTTGTAAATAATACTAATGGCCTGATTGCAGCTTTGCAGTTTGACGATGCCAGAAATTTTAAAAATAATCTTGCTGCAGTTAAAAAAGAAGGAAAATGGGGTTTCATCAATGAAGCCGGTGAAGTGGTGATTCCATGCCGTTACGAGATTGTATTCGATTTTAATGAAAATGTAACTGCGGCTTATTCAGCAAATAAATGGACGATAATCAAAACTAACGGCCAGTTAGTGGCTGAACCAAATATCGATATATTTTATGGCTTTCAAAACGGTATTGCTAAAATTGTAAAAGATAACAGGGTAGGAAATATGACTACTAATGGTACAATCAATTTTACCGGAACTACAATCTCTGTACCAACACAAAGAACAGCAGTTTCAACAAATGCGATTGGCGACTGTCCGGATAATATCGATTTTGAAAATGGCAGTCTCAATAACTGGAATTGTTTCATAGGGAGCGTAGATACTGTTGGAACAACCAACTTGATTTCTGTTAATCCATCTGCTCCTATTCCAAACCGACATAGACTTTATCAAAGATCGCTGCCTATAGGAATTGATCCTTTCGGTTTGTTCCCTACCAACCCGCCTGATGGAAGTAATTTTGCAGTGAAACTCGGAAACACCAGGATTGGCGGAGAGGCTGAAAGGATTCAGTATAAAATTCGAATACCCGCAAACGACAGTACATTTTCCATAAGATACGATTACGCCGTTGTGTTACAGGATCCAGGGCATACTAACTGGACACAACCCAGGTTTACAGCAAAACTTTTTGATTCTACTGCAAACGCATACATTGAATGTGCGTCTTTTGAGTATATATCAACCTCTAGCTTGCCAGGCTTTGCCACTTCTGCTGTTGATTCTGCAGTTATTTACAAGCCATGGTCAACGGTATTTGTAAGCCTTCGCAGAATGGCTGGTAAAACAATATACCTGGAGTTTACGACAGCAGATTGTGTAAGAAAAGGACATTGGGGATATGCTTATGTAGATGTGGAGAGTACCTGTAGCCATGCCATAGACGTAAATTATGAATGTGCTTCCGGCATTGCCGACCTCAGCGCACCTCCTGGTTTCCAGACTTACAACTGGTGGAACCAGGATTATACGGTATTGCTTGGCTCTGGCCAACAGGTGTCGTTGAACCCGGCACCAGTAAATACAACTATTTGGATGGAAATGATACCTTTTAATGAATTTGGATGTCGCGATACCATGCCAGTGAGAATTACCGGATCTTTTACACCACATTTTGATGCGTCCGAAAGAACCGGTATTTGTGCACCACATCGCTTTACTTTTTATAACCGCGATCTTCCATCTACGTCAGCAACCTGGGATTTTGGTGACGGCAACACCGGCATAGGCGATACAGTTTCGCACACTTATGCACTTCCCGGAACCTACATCGTTACCATGAATGTAATTCTTCCTGGTGGATGTAACGGATCATTTACTGACACGGTAAAAGTGATTCAACCAACCGGTTCCTTCAATTATACTGGAGGAAGTTATTGCGGATCTAAAACGGTAAACTTTACGTCATCCAATATCGGTGCCGACACCCTTAACTGGGATTTTGGTGATGGAACAATTGTACAATCTACATCAAACAACATTTCTCATACTTATTCATTATCAGGAATATACACGCCAGTATTAACATTAATTTTCAATGCTGGTTGCTCAATGATTTTGCCCGGCACAGTTACAATAAAAATAGAAAATCTACAGGCTGGTTTCACTTTTTCTGAAGTTAGAAATTGCGGAAATACGGACATGAATTTTGTAGACAATTCGCAATCATTTTTTGGCGTTACAAGTCAACACTGGGATTTTGGAGATGGTAGTTCAGCGTCTGGCAGCTTAGTAAACCATTCCTATCAATCAGCCGGCACTTATAACGTTCAATTAATAATTACCGGTATTACTGGTTGCATGGATACAATCGTAAAGCCGATTATTGTAGCCATAAATAATTTTCCTCTTGCTGCAATCAATGGACCATCATCCGGTTGTATAAGATCCGCCTTAACCTTTAATAGCAATATTCAATCTGCCAATGCCATCCAATCATTTTCATGGACGGCTTCCGATGGCAGTACCGGAAACGGAAATGATTTTTCAGTAAGCTTTACAGCGGCGGGCACTTTCAATGTGCAACTTATTGCAGAAACGATCTACGGATGTAAAGACACAGCTACCCAACAAGTAACTATTAATCCTACACCTGATGTGGAGGTTCCTACCGATCTGCGGGAATGTAATGGCAGTATCGTTACAACACCTGCATTTACAGGAAGTGTTAGTAATACTAATTATTCGTGGATAAATGACGAACCGTCAATCGGACTTGCCGCAACTGGTACAGGAAATCTACCTGCATTTACTGCCATCAATAATACTACAACGGCCATTACTGCTACTATTACAGTAATTCCATTTGCCAACGATTGCTCAGGCGATGCAAAAACATTCACCATCACAATTCAACCTACCACTGTATTTGCTCAACCTGCCAACCAGGATGTTTGTAACAGGGGAACTACTGATGATGTTATTTTAAATAGTTTCAACAGTGCAGTGCAGGCAGCAACTTTTACCTGGACAAATGACCTTCCTGGTATCGGTTTAGCGGCTAACGGTACAGGTAACATCCTTTCATTTACTGCTGTAAACACAGGTGATGTGCCCCAAACTGCTACCATTAATATTTTTGCAATTAACAATGGTTGTCCTGCTGCACCAACTTCCTTTAATATAACGGTAAATCCAACACCAGATATGGTTCAACCAGACAACCAGGCTGTTTGTAATCGTACCGGTATAAACTCAATTGATTTTAGCAGCGCGGCTTCCAATAGCATTTTTAGCTGGACTAATACGCTTCCATTAATCGGATTAGCGCCTAATGGAACGGGTAACATTGCAGCATTTACTCCTATAAATATTACCAATGCACCGCTTACAGCGAACATCTTTGTAAGTGCACAAGCTTATGGATGTAATGGAAATCCCGCTTCGTTTACAATTGTGGTAAATCCGACACCTGATGTTGATCAACCAACCAGCCAACAATTATGCACCGGAACTACTACCGGACTGGTTAGTTTTACGGGAGTTGTTGCGGGAACAGTGTATAACTGGACAAACGATTTTCCATCCATAGGTTTAGCAGCAACTGGTACTGGTAATATTTTGCCTTTCAATCCTAACAATAATACCAACACTAATATAACTGCTACGATAGCTGTAACGCCAACGGCTAATGGCTGTGTTGGTTTGCCAAAAGAATTTGTGATCACTATTTTTCCTACACCCGGCGTTATCCAACCATTGAATCAGTTTCAGTGCGATGGCGAACCTACTGGTGCAATTGCTTTTGTAAGTCCCGTTACAGGCACAGCTTTCACCTGGACGAATAACTTACCAACAATAGGTTTGCCAGGCAACGGATCAGGGAATATCCCTTCTTTTATTACTGTAAATCCGCAAAGCACAGCCGTTACGGCAGCTATCACTGTTACACCATCAACAAATAGCTGTCCGGGTACACCAAAAACATTTTATATTACGATAGACCCAACTCCGGATATTGCCCAACCTGTGAGCCAAACAGTTTGTAATGGCGCCACAGTTAACGCAACTGCCTTTACGGGTACAGTTGCAGGCACAAGTTACAACTGGATCAATAGTGCTGCAGCCATCGGTTTAGCGCCTAACGGTAACGGTGATGTACCATCATTTACTGCCGAGAATAACACAAACTTTCCAATTACTGCGGTTATACAGGTTACAGGAACAGCGAATAGTTGTGGTAGTGTAATCAAGGTTTTTACAATAACGGTTACACCTTCAGCTTCGCTGGATGAACCGAACAACCAGGAAGTTTGCAATGGCATTGCTACAGCAGCTATTCCATTAACAGGCCCTGTAAGCGGAACAGTTTTTACCTGGAAGAATGACAAAACAGGTATCGGTCTTCCTGCGCTGGGAACAGGTGATATACCTTCTTTTACAGCGCTCAATAATACTTCGCAGCCCATAGTTGCCAATATCATGATAAGCGGAACAACAGGAAACTGTGATTTAGTTTTGGATACGATGACAATCACCGTAAACCCTGCGCCTATTGTGCAGGCAAACAATAACATGGATGTATGCCAGGGTAACACCGTTCAGTTAAATGCAACGGGTGCAACGCAATATTCATGGTTTCCGGCAACAGGATTAAGTTGCCAGAATTGCGCTAATCCTACGGTTGTTCCTGCTGATTCAATTACCTATACGGTAAAAGGGATAAGTTCGCTAGGATGTGTTGCCTATGATACAGTTAAGCTGATGGTGAGAGTTCCTTTTGATATGCTTACACCGCCCAACGACACGATGTGTGTTGGTCGTTCAACCAACTTAAGTGCAACAAATGCTACTACCTATCTTTGGTCGCCACCGGATGGTCTTAATGCTACCAACATTTCCAATCCAACTGCTACACCGTTAACAACTACCCGTTACCGTGTAGTTGGGTACGATGCTTACCATTGTTTTACCGATACAGGATACGTTACCATTACAGTTGGGCCAAAGCCTACTGTAAATATTGGAGCAGATATAACCGCAAGCAATGGCGTTCCTGTTACATTTCATCCTGTCTATCAAAATGGCCCGATAGTGCAATATAGCTGGACACCAGCCACTGATTTAAGTTGTTCTGATTGCCCGGAGCCGATAGCAAACATCAGGAATAATATTACTTATGCTGTAACTGTGGTAAACAGCTTTGGTTGCTCAGCTGTTGATAGCATCTCTGTAACTGCTTTCTGCAGAAAAGCAGAAGTATTTGTTCCTAACGCATTCACACCAGATGGAGATGGACTAAATGATATTTTGATGATAAGAGGAACCGGCATCATGGTTAAGTCATTCAGGATATTTACCCGTTGGGGTGAAACTATATTCGACAAAAAGAATTTTGCTGCAAATGATCCTAAGTACGGATGGGATGGAAAGATCCGAGGCATTCCCGCAACACCAGATGTTTATGTTTTTACTGCAGAAGTAATTTGCGATAACGGTGCCGTTTACACGTACAAAGGAAATACCACCATATTAAAATAACTGATCCATGAAAGCCTGTAAAACCAACTTACTACTAATTACCTTCCTGATGCTGGCAAAGATCAGTCTGTGCCAGGATATTAATTTCTCCCAGTTTTACGATATTCCTTTATTGAGAAATCCTGCCCTTGCAGGAATTTTTACAGGAGATGTACGGCTCACTTCTGCCTATCGCAATCAATGGCAAAGCGTTACCACACCGTATCAAACCATCGCTTTGGGAATCGAATTAAAAAGATCAATGGGAGGCGAAGGTGGCGATTTTTTAACTTACGGCATTCAGGTTACCAGGGATATGGCAGGAGACTCAAAACTAAGCAGGACGCAGGTTTTCCCAGTATTAAATTATCACAAATCACTTAGTTCGGTAAAATCAACATATTTGTCTGCTGCGTTTATGGGCGGCCCCGTTATGCAGCAATTTGATCCCTCCAAACTAACCTTTGACGACCAGTTTGTAGGTGGCACATATAGCGAATCAAATCCTACACGACAAACGTTTAGTCAAACCAAATTAACTTATTGGGATCCTGCGGTTGGACTTTGTTTCAGCAGTGAAATAGGAGAGAATACTACCTACTATGTTGGCGCAGGTTTATACCATTTTACCAGGCCCAAAGTAGCGTTTCAAAAGCAAAATGATATTAGCCTAAATACTAAATTCGTTGTGAATGCGGGCTTTTCTGCACCAATCGCTTACCAAACCAGAGCTATTTTTTACGGTGATTATTTTATGCAGGGTGGCAACCGCCAGGGTCAGGGAGGATTTTTGTTTTCACGCGAACTGGACGAAAGAGAGGACAAACAAAAATTAAGTATTGCAGCTGGTTTGTTCTACAGACTTAGAGACGCATTTATACCTGTTGTAAAACTAGAGTATTACCAACTCAATATTGGCGTTACATACGATCTCAATACCAGCAAATTAAAAGCTGCCTCACAAACAAGAGGAGGTTTTGAAGTTACATTAGCGTACAAAGGCTTTAGCCATCGCCGCAACAGCTCGCTGGATATGTTGAGATGTCCCAGATTTTTTTAGTAAAAAGCAATAAAGCCGTCCCATGGCAAACTGAAGTTAAAATGCCTAATAAATTATTGGGTGTTAACTATTATAATCGATTCGCTTTTTTTCCTACCTTCCCTACATGAAACATTTTAAGTTTTATTCTAAAGAAGATATTTTATCATTTTGTAAAGTGCGGAAGTTTGAAACAAAACTTGGAGAGCGTATACAATATCTTAAAGGCAGTAACGAGTGGCCTGAAGTATTACAACAATCTTCTTCCAAATATGTAATTGTTGGTATTCCGGAAGATATCGGTGTAAGGGCAAATTATGGAAAAGGTGGTGCAGATACTGCCTGGTTACCATTTCTTTCCTCTTTCTTAAATACGCAAAGCAATGATTTCCTCACTGGAGAAAATATTCTCCTACTCGGTCATTTTGATTTTGGCGATATAAAATATCTGATAGACAGCAATGCTTATAACGAAGAAGAATTGATAGACGCTTACCGTCATGCTGTTAACGTTATTGACGATGAAGTGGAGAAAATGATGAAACTGATTGCCTCCTGCAACAAAATTCCTATTGTAATTGGAGGTGGTCATAACAACGCTTATCCGATAATTAAAGGTGTTTCAAAAGGATTATTTAAGGCAGAGAAAATTCCGTTGGCCCAGATCAATTGTATCAACCTGGATGCGCAGTCCGACTTTCGCCCTATTGAAGGCAGGCATAGCGGCAATGCATTTAAATATGCAGAAACTGATGGTTTTCTCGGCAAATACTGCATCGTGGGCCTTCATGAAAATTATCTCCCGCAAAATGTTTTAATGGAGATACATGAGAATCCATTTATCCACTACATCAGTTACGAAGATATTTTTATTCACGAAAGAAAGAACTTTATCCAGGCAATTGCGCATGCCACTGGTTTTACCGAAGATACTTTTACCGGTATAGAATTAGACCTGGATTGCATTGAACATGTACTTAGCAGTGCCTGTACACCTTGTGGTATAACGCCATTACGTGCTCGACAATATATAAATTTTACTGCAACAGACGCAAAAGTCGCTTATCTCCATATCAGCGAAGGCGCCTGCCAGTTAGCAGATGGAAGGAGAGATGATACTACGGGTAAGCTTATCAGTTACCTCGTATCAGATTTTGTTAAAGCTAATGCTGCAGACTAACCCAGATAGTTAATTTATACAAAACGCCAACCTGTTAGGTCCATCATTTTGATTTTACTATTGTTAAAGAATTCCACAAAGCCATGTAACTCTTTATGACTGTGAGTTTTACACCCCTCGCCATTGGTGGGCCCGCCCGAATGACTGGTCGGACGGGGATTGGGGGTTAGGTCAAGCAAAGTTTTAATATATTAATTCTGATAGTCAATCTATAGTAAAACGCCAACCTGTTAGGTCTATCGTTTTGATTTTAATGTCGTGTGGGGTGAAGTAAAGTCAGGTAATATATTATCCCAAAAACGCCATCTGGTTAAGGATGGCGTTTTGATTTTATTATTACTATTCACTATTGTTACACTGTAATAGGAATTCCATATGCTGCATTTTCCGTCATTAGAAAAACAACCGACTATGCCTCTGGCGTAAGATATTGAGCGTACGCATATCCTTCCTCACCGTCTTTTGTTTTGATTTTCCACCAACTGTCATTTGTTTTTTCTACCAGTGTAACAATTTCATCGTGGGCAGCTTTACCAACAATAGAACCTTCTGTACTTGGCGTGCTTCTGATGTTGAGATTGGTAGAGTCAGTTGTTACTTTCAGATTTGAGCCCGCATCAGCTTTTACGTCGATGTTCATCATAAGGTCGCCGCTCGACATGTTTGGGTCTATTTTATCATACATTGCCCATAACGCGTCATAATCAGCACTGCTTTTTGCCGTTCCGCTTACATGTAAAACATTGTCTTTTTCTGCAACTGAAAGATCGGTAATACCCATTGTATTGGCAGCCTGTAATAAGGTTGCATATTTATCCTGAAGAGCCATTTTGTAAAAATTTAAGTTGTAATTAAAATTATTATTTAGTCATCAGCTTTGTTACATCGGACTTAACATTTGCAGATGCAAGCATTTGCATGATCTTCATCCTGTCTGCCTTGCTAACTTCGCCGGAAATTACCGCCTTATCTTCTACAAATTCTACTGTTACACCTTTGATGTCTTTCAAGCCGTCTTTAACTTTTTGCTGAGTTGCTTCATCCAAAACAGTTGTTAACGAAGCAGGCGCTTCTACAACAGGTGCTGGTGGAGCAGTAATCGTAAGATTGTTAACTACAGATTTTACACCTTTTACACCGGCTGTGGTTTTTTCGCAATTTGCTTTGCACGTCGCATCGGTACATTCGCCGCTAATAGTAGCAACACCATCAGTTAC
This sequence comes from uncultured Ferruginibacter sp., assembly GCA_964496585.1. GTDB lineage: Bacteria > Bacteroidota > Bacteroidia > Chitinophagales > Chitinophagaceae > Ferruginibacter. The sequence continues at coordinate 111,443 of CAZCAA010000003.1, read as the reverse complement.
CGCAACCATCGTGGAAGCCATCATCGGATCAGCTTTAAGTGCAGTTTCAACATTGGTTTTAATCTCTGAATCTTTTGGTTTACAACCTGTCATAAATAGGGTAGTTGCCAAAACAACCCCTCCAATCAAACGTAACATTTTCATTTTATAAATTTTAATGATTAAAAATCTTATTACATCAAATATAATGCTATAAATAAGCATCCAAAAAATAGTTATAAACAACTTAATCTTCCACCATCTACGGGTAAATTAATCCCCGTAATATAGGCCGCCGCGGGAGAACAAAGGAATGCCACCGCAGCACCAAATTCTTCCGGCTTACCAATTCTGCCTACCGGTATCTCAGCTTCCAGTTCCTTCAAAACCTGCTCTTCACTTTTTCCCGAATCAGCAGCTCTTTTCTTTACAACGTAATCTGCTCTCACTGTTTTAGTAAATCCAGGCAATACATTATTAACGGTAATACCAAATGGCGCTACTTCTGTTGCCAGCGTTTTACTCCAGTTTGCAACGGCAGACCTGATCGTATTACTTACAGCCAGTCCGGCGATAGGTTGTTTTACAGACGTAGAAATGATATTAATAATTCTTCCAAATGCCGCAGCCTTCATACCGGGAATCAATGCTTTTGCCAATACATGATTACACAAAAGATGGTTATTAAAAGCCTGCAAAAATTCTTCTATTGTAGCATTCAACGTTGTGCCACCTGCCGGCCCTCCGGTATTGTTGATTAAAATTTCTGCTGAATTGCCTTTATCAAGGAAAGAATTAATAGCATGAATTACATTGTTTACATCTGCAAAATCTGATATTAGATATTGGTGTTTTTGTCCTTTGGATGTATCCAGCGACAATACTGCTGATTGCAATTTTTCTTCGTTACGGGAAAGTAGTACAACATTGGCGCCCAGTAAAGCCAGCTCAACCGCTGAAGCAAATCCAAGGCCCTGTGTACTTCCACCTACAATAGCTGTTCTTCCGGAAAGATCAAGATTCATATTTAGTTGTTTACTTCAAAATTAGGTAAATGATGGTAAGCATAAACGGAATAAAGATTTTACAGCAATGAAAAAGGCAGCAACCTGTTAGGTTTAAGACAGCCTTGCGGCTTGAATAAATACTTATTAACAGCTTGTTAAAAACCACCGCAATGAGCCATTCTCCCAATTAACTATATTTGTCGCTACGGGTTTTACTAAAATTATTAGTAGATTTGCCGGCTTATTACTTTAAAGCTTTGTTTGCTGAGCATAGATATCTGGTACAAGCGTGCGACGCCTTTGAAGCTGATTGAAATACTACTGATCGTAACCAAAAGAATACAATGGCAGAAAAAGAGAAAAATTTATCGGAATATACGGAAGCGAATATACGCAGCCTCGATTGGCAGGAACATATTCGTTTAAGACCAGGTATGTACATCGGAAAATTGGGCGATGGCACCAGTCCGGATGACGGCATTTATGTTTTATTAAAAGAAGTAATTGATAATTGCATTGATGAACATACCATGGGTTACGGCAAACATGTTGATGTAAAAATTGATGGAAAAACATTGAGCGTACGAGATTATGGCCGTGGCATACCGCTTGGTAAAGTGGTAGACGTTGTGAGTAAAATGAATACCGGTGCCAAGTACGACAGCAAAGCGTTTCAAAAAAGTGTTGGTTTAAATGGCGTGGGAACAAAAGCAGTGAATGCGCTCAGTAGCTATTTTAAGGTTACGGCTTACCGTGATGGCAGGGAAAAAACTGCTGAGTTTGAAAGAGGCGAATTGTTAAAAGAACACAAAGAGATTGCCAGCAAGGAAGAAAATGGAACACTGGTTACTTTTATTCCGGATGAATTGATCTTTAAAAATTTCCACTTTGTTCAGGAATACCTCGATAACCAGTTTTGGAATTATTGTTACTTGAATGCTGGTCTGGTAATGAACCTGAACAATAAAAGGTATGTGAGCAAAAACGGTCTGCTGGATCTTTTGCAAAGAAAAACCAATGAGGATGAAATTCGTTATCCTGTAATTCATTTAAAAGGAGAAGATATTGAAGTAGCGCTTACCCATGAAAATGCTTATGGTGAAGAGTATTATAGTTTTGTAAATGGCCAGTTTACCACACAAGGTGGCACGCATCTGGCAGCTTTTAGAGAAGGTTATGTAAAAACGATCCGCGACTTTTACAAAAAAGATTATGATGCTTCCGATATCAGGGGAAGTATTTGTGCAGCCATTTCGGTGAGGGTACAAGAACCGGTATTTGAAAGCCAGACAAAAACCAAACTCGGCTCGCAAACTGTTTATGAAGGTGGCCCGAGTATGAAAAATTTTATCGGAGATTTTTTATCTAAGGAACTTAACAATTTTCTGCACCGCAATACTGCTATTGCCGAAGCACTTAAAAAACGCATAGAGCAAAACGAACGCGAGCGAAAAGACATGGCAGGCATAAAAAAACTTGCTAATGAACGGGCAAAGAAAGCTAATCTGCATAATAAAAAATTAAGAGACTGTAAGTTTCATTACAATGATGAAGCAACCGGTAAAGACAAGGACAACATAGCTGAAAAACAGAAAGAAAGTACCATTTTTATTACCGAAGGAGATAGTGCCAGTGGTTCCATTACTAAATCAAGGAATGTAAACACACAGGCTGTTTTCAGTTTACGGGGAAAGCCATTAAACTGTTTTGGTCTCACGAAAAAAGTGGTGTATGAAAATGAGGAGTTTAATTTATTGCAACACGCTTTAAATATTGAAGAAGGTTATGAAGGGTTGCGTTATAATAATATTGTAATTGCTACAGATGCCGACGTAGACGGGCTACATATACGTTTGTTGTTGATGACATTTTTCCTTCAGTTTTTTCCCGACCTGGTGAAGAACGGGCACGTGTATATTTTGGAAACGCCTTTATTCAGGGTAAGAAATAAGCAGGAAACCATCTATTGTTATGATGAAGAAGAAAAACAGGCCGCAGTTAAAAAACTTTCAAACAAGCCGGAGATTACCCGTTTTAAAGGTTTGGGAGAAATCAGTCCGGAAGAATTTGCCCGATTTATTGGTCCGGATATAAAATTGCAACCAGTAATAATGGAAGCAGGCGAACATGTTCAACACCTTTTGGAATATTACATGGGAAAAAATACACCACAAAGGCAGGATTTTATAATTGATAACCTGAGAGTGGAACTGGATATTTCTGATGAAATTCTAAATTAATAAATAGCAATTTGACAATAGATCAAGTTGATAATTGTAACACAAACTAATAACCTTTAATTAAAATAATGATCCATATAGTTTTTAATGAGCCCGATGTAAAAGTACTGGAAGAAGCAACTGCGTTAGACGAAAGCTTAGCAGGCAGGGTTGTTCAAATAAAAGATGATTATGCAGTAGGACCTTTAAATAATATTTATTTGGGAGAAGGCAAGCAACTTCGCAGTGACTGGTGGCAGGAAGTGTTGAGCGGAGGTGATTATGAGAAAAAAATTACTGATGAGGATGTGACTGATGATAAAACCATTGCAGAATTGGTGGGCACCATGCGCAGGGATGAAGAGGAAGTAATCTGGATATGGGCTGCACAAAACAAACATGATGTAAGTGGTTACTATTGGCTGTTGAATTATATGAAGGAATTTCAAAGCAGGGTTTTTATACTTTACCTCAACAACCTGCCTTTCATCAATGAAAAAGGAAATATCTTTTATCCAAACTGGCTAAGTGAAATACCTGCCAAGGAGTTTTTAAAAGCAAAAAAGTTATCAAGAGAAATTACACTCAGTGAATTTGAAGTTGATCCTGACGAGTGGACGAAACTGTGTTCTGAAGATAAAGGCGTACGGATATTAGAAGGAGGAAAAAAACTGGCGCAGGCTGATTATGATTTCTTTGATGCAGAATTGAAAAAATTTATTACGCCCGATTGGCAAAAAGCATCAAAGATCATCAACCAGTTTTTATCAAAAGCAAAGAATACTACCGGAGATGCATACCTGTTGTGGCGATTGAAAGTAATGATTGCACAGGATATGTTTGATGTACAGGGCAAAACGGGTAATATGAAAGATTTTGAAATAAAGAATAAAACTGTTTAGCAGAAGTTAGTTACAGCTGATGGCTGATAGCCGAAACCAAATACAAACCAACGCGACTTACCAACTTATGGCTAAAAAAATAAAAGAAGAATATTCTCACAGCGACACAGGCGTTAGCGGCCAATATAAAACATGGTTTCTCGATTATGCGAGTTACGTTATCCTGGAACGTGCTGTTCCTGCTGTTGAAGATGGATTGAAACCAGTACAGAGGCGTATCCTTCATGCCATGAAAGAAATGGATGATGGCCGTTATAACAAAGTTGCCAACATCATTGGGCAAAGCATGCAATACCATCCACACGGGGATGCCAGTATCGGAGACGCGTTGGTTAACCTCGGTCAAAAAGATGTATTGATAGATACACAGGGAAACTGGGGAGATGTAAGAACGGGAGATGAAGCGGCAGCTCCACGATATATTGAAGCCAGGCTCAGCAAGTTTGCACTTGATGTGGCATTTAATAGTAAAACTACCAATTGGCAGCTAAGTTATGATGGAAGAAAAAATGAACCCGTAACCTTGCCGATGAAATTTCCTTTGTTACTTGCACAAGGAGCGGAAGGAATTGCGGTAGGTTTGGCTACTAAAATACTTCCTCACAATTTTTGCGAACTGATTGAAGCTTCCATAAAATACCTGCGCGGAAAGAAGTTTGAAATTTTACCCGACTTTCAAACTGGAGGCACCATGGATGCCAGTAACTATAATGATGGAAAACGTGGAGGAAAGATAAGGGTGAGGTCTATCATAGAAGAAGTTGATAAGAAAACTTTAGTGATAAGAAGTGTTCCTTATGGCGTAACAACAACGCAACTCAACGATAGTATTGTAAAAGCAAATGATCAGGGAAAAATAAAAATAAAAAAAGTAACAGATCATACTGCTGCTGATGTGGAGATCATCATAGAATTAGCTCCGGGAATTTCTCCTGATATTACCATTGATGCTTTGTATGCTTTCACAGATTGCGAAGTAAGTATATCTCCTAATGCCTGTGTGATTGTAGATCATAAACCCCAATTTTTAGGTGTTACTGAATTATTAAAAACATCGGCGGAAAATACCAAAGAACTGCTGAAACGGGAGTTGGAAATAAAACTGGCCGAACTGCAGGAAAAATGGCACTACACCTCACTTGAGAAAATCTTCTTTGAAGAAAAAATATACAAAGAGCTGGAGAAAAAGCACGAAACCTGGGAAAAAGTGCTAACGGCGATAGATAAAGCTTTTGATCCGTTTAAGAAACAATTGAAAAGGCCTATCAACAGAGAAGATATTGTTAAACTAACTGAAAAGCCTGTACGAAGAATTTACAGGCTCGATATTGATGAGCTGAACCAGCAAATTAAAAACCTGGAAGCTGAAATAAAAGCGGTGAAACATGACCTTGCTAATCTAACAGATTTTGCAGTAAGTTATTATGAGAACTTACTCAAGAAATATGGTAAAGGAAGAGAAAGGAAAACGGAGATCAGGTTGTTTGATGTAATACAGGCGAAGAGTGTTGCCATGGCCAACATTAAGCTATACGCTAATTTTGAGGATGGTTTCATTGGTACCAGTCTTAAAAAAGATGTTCTGGTTGCAGAAGTATCTGACCTGGATGATATTATTGCTTTTACTAAAGGCGGTATTATGAAAGTGGTGAAGGTATCAGACAAAGTTTTTATTGGAAAAGACATTTTACATGTGGCGGTTTTCCAGAAAGGGGATGATCGAACTACCTATAACCTTATTTATGTTGATGGAAAAACGGGAATAAATTTTGCCAAAAGGTTTAATGTTACGGGTGTTACCCGCGATAAAGAATACGATCTTACCAAAGGAGCAGAAAGAAGCAAATTGCATTATTTTTCTGCCAATGCAAACGGGGAAGCGGAAGTGGTGAAAATATTGTTAAGTCCAAACTGCTCAGCAAAAAAGAAAGAATTCGAATTTTATTTTGAAGAACAGGAGATCAAGAACAGGGGCAGTATAGGCAACCAGGTAACCAAATATCCTATCAAGTCGGTGAAATTTAAGGAAGCTGGTAAATCTACATTGGATGCAAAAAAACTTTGGTTTGATGGAAAGTTCGGGCGATTAAATACAGAAGAAAAAGGTGAATACCTTGGTAAATTTGAAGCAGAAGACAGATTGCTGGTAGTTTATACAGATGGCAATTACGAAATACTTGACCAGGAACTTACCCAACGTTTTGATGCAGACAAAATGCTGCTCATAGAAAAATATGATGCTGAAAAAGTTGTTACAGCTGTTTACCTGGACAATGAAAAGATGCAATACAATATCAAAAGGTTTAGGATTGAAACGAGTACGCTCAATAGCAAATTCTTCTTTATCAAGGAAGGCAAAGACAATCGTTTGGAGGCTGTTACAACAGAATCTTCTCCCATATTAAAAGTTCAAACCGGCCGCGGCCAGCAGATCAATAAAGCTAAATTTAAAGTAGATAAACTGGTAGAAGTAATGGGTTGGAAGGCAGTAGGAGCAAAGCTTGTAGACTTTTCTAAATCTGTTGAAATGGAGTGGGAGGTTAAAGAGAAGGACAACGGACAAGGCGAGTTGTTTGATTGATTGATAGTAATAGTCAGTGAAAGTTATCAAGAATTTTCTGTGCGAATTTTCTCGAATTGTCAGGATGAGTTTGTCGAAGCCGTATTAAAACCTGGATAACACAACTAACCGATTAATTCAACTGTTACCTTTTTCTCAAAAGTTTTTCCATTGTATCCTGTCTCCTTCACTGGCGCAGGTGTTCCGCAGGATCACCTGTGTCTTTAAAAGCCTGCAGGTCTGCGACCGGGTTCATAAACGCAAGTGCCATGCTTCACTAAATTTTCATTAGTAATAAAAGGCTTTTTTAAATGTTGAGTTGAATAAATTCGAGCTTAAAAAAATTATGTCCGTTAAATACAAAACAGGCGATGACGAGTTACCTCATTTCATAACCTTCACTGGCGCAGGTGTTCCGCAGGATCACCTGTGTCTTTAAAAGCCTGCAGG
>CAZCAA010000003.1:8224-104226 GCA_964496585.1 uncultured Ferruginibacter sp. | reverse complement strand
CCTTCACTGGCGCAGGTGTTCCGCAGGATCACCTGTGTCTTTAAAAGCCTGCAGGTCTGCGACCGGGTTCATAAACGCAAGTGCCATGCTTCACTAAATTTTCATTAGTAATAAAAGGCTTTTTTAAATGTTGAGTTGAATAAATTCGAGCTTAAAAAAATTATGTCCGTTAAATACAAAACAGGCGATGACGAGTTACCTCATTTCATAACTTTCAGCATAGTTGAATGGATTGATGTCTTTACACGATCACTATACAAAGAAATTTTAGTGGGCAGTTTGAAATACTGCATAGATCAAAAAGGTTTGCGCTTAAATGCCTGGATAATAATGCCCAATCATGTCCATCTCATTATGAGCGCTAAGCGCGATTTTATAATCAGCAATATTTTACGAGATCTGAAAAAGTTTACCAGCAAACAGATCTATAAAGCAATTGATGAAAATCAAATGGAAAGCAGAAAAACATGGTTAACCTACATGTTTAAAAGAGCAGGGAGTAAGAATAGCAACAACAAAGAATTTCAATTCTGGCAAAATGACAATCATCCAATAGAATTAAATAATCCATTCATTTTAAAACAGAAGCTCGACTATTTGCACGAAAATCCAGTAAGGGCCGGAATAGTTTTTGAACCTCAGGATTATGTTTATAGTAGTGCCGTTGATTATTTTACTGATAGGAAAGGTATGCTTGCTATTGAGCATTTGCAGTGCTAACCCGGTCGCAGACCTGCTAACTTAAAACGGCACGAGTGATCCCTTGGAACACTCGCGCCAGGTGAGTGTCAAGGTGAGCTTTTCGAACCCATTTTAAAACTTACCAAACCCAATCAACGGATCAATACAACTGTTCCCTTTTTCTCAATAGTTTTTCCATTGTATCCTGTTCCTTTTATCAGCCAGGTATACGTCCCGTTATCCTGTGGTATGCCTTTAAAAGTTCCATCCCATCCCTTATGCTGGCTATTTGTATTAAAAATTAATTGACCATATCGGTTAAATACTCTAAACCATTGAGTAGAAACAATTCCTACTTCAATGGGTATAAACTGGTCGTTCATTCCATCAGCGTTTGGTGTAAATGCTGCCGGCAAATAGTAAGTAGGGCCTTTATAAACTTTAATTTTTACTGTATCGTTGCCGGTGCAACCTGCATTATCTTTTACCTGCAGGTAGAATTCATACACTGGATTAATTAACACTACTGTTGGATTTGAAATAAACGGATTGCTCACAATAGCATTAACCGGATACCATGACCAGCTATACGAACCCCCACCAGTGCCGGAGAGCGGTAAAGAAACCCCCTGCACTGCAATCATATCTGTACCTGCAAATGCATTTACCCGTGGTCGTATGCTAACGTCAACCGTTAATGTGTCGGTACAAAAACTACCATTGCCAACAATTAACCGGTAAATGCCCGTAGTAGAAATAGACGTCGGATCAGTTACCGGAATACCATTGATAGTCCAATTTTCTATAATAGTTAAACCTGCAAGGTTATACAAACCTGTTAAATTTACCCTTTCATTATTGCAAGCCAGTATACTTTTATCTACAAGCTGGCTGGTTGAACCAACCTGTATGTTAACGACACTGCTATCATTTTCACATGGAGCCGTTCCGAAAATAACGTACAGAAATACACTATTTCCAATTGTAAATGGCGGCGAAAACGTTCCGGCTACCATATCAAAATTACCACCTGTGCCACTCAGTCTTGTCCACGTGCCAGCGGGTTGAGCTCCTGATAGCAGTCCGAATAAATTTATTGCTGCACTGTTTTCATCACAAATTGTTGTAACCACATCTAAGCCCGCATTGGCGGCAGCATTAATTTGAATAAGCGCTTTACTCGTATCATTGCCGCAGCCATTCGTTCCCGGTAGTACATAGTTGAACACGCTGTTGCTGGTTCCGGTGCTTACGGTAAATGTTGCCGTAGCCGCATTAAAAATACCACCACTTCCACTTACTCTCTCCCAGGTTCCTCCAGTTAATTCGCCACTAACAATTGAAAATAAATCTATTTGCGAATTGTCATTATCACAAACTGTTATTATACCATCAGTTCCTGCATTGTTTGATGTAGTAATATTTACTACTGCGTCGCTCGAATCTGCAGAATTGCAATTTGCTGTTGCTGCGATTATATATCGAAAAATGCTGTTACTCGCTCCAGGTGCCGGATTAAAAGTACCAGATGCCGCATTAAAAACACCAGCAACTCCGGAGATGCGACTCCAGGTGCCTCCGCTTTGCTCACCGGTAATTATGGAAAAAAGATCAACAGGAATTGACTGGTTACTGCAGATAGAAACACTACCGTCATTTCCGGCAAATGAAGGACCAGGCTCATTTAAAATCACATTTAATGTTCCGCTCAGATTACATCCTCCATCATTAATTGTTAAATTTATAGTTCGTGTACCGGCAGTATTACCAAATAATATTTTGATACTGCTGATTCCATTACCCGTTGCAGGTGCTAAAATATTTCCCCCTCCGGAAATGCTCCACAAATAATTGGCTGTACTGCTATAAAACGTGTTGTATTCTATTTCATGAACGTTACTTCCCAGACATATACTTACGGGACCATTGATTGTTACTGCCGTACCAGGATTCACAACACTTAAAAGATGGGATACAGTCGGTATCGTTATAACCATCGAACCGGCACAACCTGAGATCGTTGTTTGCAGATTTAAAATTACTGTGTAATCACCGGCAGTTAAATAGGTATGACTTGTTGTTTGCCCTGCAGGCAATGTAACTAACGGGCTTCCATCTCCAAAATCCCAGGTGGCATCAAAATCCTGCCAGTAACCATTGTCGGTAGTCTGAAATTGAAACGTATTACAATCCGTTCGAACCATGGTAAAATCGGGTTGCCTTTCAGGAGGTGGACAATGAACATTATTAGGTAGATTCCAGAAGTTTTGACCAATTGGGTTCACCAGGTTCGGACTGAGCAGATTTCCCGGAATAACCGTTGTGACCGTTGGGATACCACCAAAACGATCAATCCTGCACAACCCGATACTACCCGAACCTCCAAATACCAGTTGTGAAAGCACGTACACGTTACCGTCTGGTCCGGTTCCGAAACGATAGTACTTTAAATTATCTGAAAAGTTGGTAACCGTTCCCGTTATCAAATCCATTTCTGCTATTCCAGACAAAGAGCCAAAATTTAACCGGCTCATATAGATATGGTTCACATCGCTAAAAATGATGCCACCAGCGTATTCAATACCATATTGTGCAACGTTAAAATTTGCTGGAATACCAAACGTTCCTGTTCTATTATTGAATGAGGCGGTACTCAAATAAACATTTCCATCTGTGCCATTCGTGTATTTAAGTGCTACGCGGTTATGCTCTTTGTTTGCAACAATACCACAACCGTAAGGCATTACACCACCAGAACTAGAAGCAAGTCCTAAAGGCTTTTGTGTTAAACCTCCCGCATTCAGTAAAAATGGAACATAGTATAATTTATTATTTGTTGCTTTTGCAGGAAATATGATCCAGTAATCCCTGCCATTTTCATGCGGCACAGCTGTGATCTGCTCGTTATATGCAAAGAGGTTGAAATCTATTGTTTCTCCGGCATTTGCCGCCACAGAAAGTGGGCAGTTAAAAGCTGAAACAGTTCCAGCGCCGTTCATATCAACCAGATAAACAGAGATGGGCGGATAGTTTGGTGCTACACTCAGGATCGGCGGATTATACCAACCACGATTGGGTATAATAAGAAGATATTGTTTTGGATGCCCTGGAAATGGAACCGACAATATTTGCCCGTTGGTGTTTTCCAATCCTCCAAGCGGATGTAGGATGGTGGTGTTTATCCTTGTATGGGCGGCATTGTAAACATTTACGCCATTAGAATAAAACAACAGTTCGCCTGTTTGCGGATCAGATTCTGTTATGTAGGATTCCTGGTTCCCATCAGTAGTCATGATAGCAGATGGTAAAGGAGTAGGAACGGGAGTTCCACTGGAAAAATCCACACCGCAATAACCCCAGCCGAAGATCCAGTGAAGTTGATTATTTCTGCAGGCTTCAATCTCGCAGGCAATTACGTTGATTATTTGTTGAAAACTGGTAACCTGAGTTCCGGAATTACTTACTGTGAGCTTAACGGTATAATTGCCGGTAGCCGTAAACGTTATCTGCGTAGCCGCGCTGGTGGGTGAAGCGACTGTTACACCTGAAGATGGTGTAACCGTCCATTGCCATTGATTTGCTAAGTTGCTTCCTGCGGTATTGTTCACATTAACAAAGGAAGCAGGAATGTTTACACAAAAGTTATCTGGCTGTGTAAATTCTGCCATCACGGTGGCCGCAAAACACCCGTTGCTACCCAAAACGCCTGTCTGCAATACATTTAACTCAGTAACCAAAGAATCCCTCACGGTATTTAACATTGCATACATTCTGGCGCACTGTCCTGCAGTAAATGTATTCAAGATATCATCATCAGCATAATACATAAAATTCTCAGGCATATTCGAAGCACCGCAACTAACGCTTACGGCAGGTTGATCACAGGGATCTGTATCACATATAAAATCACCGGTACTGTTGCACAAGGCCGTGCTGCTGCCTGCACAATTCTGAAATGTGTGGTATAATCCCAAAAAATGGCCGATTTCGTGAATTGCAATTTTACCTCTATTGGCGAAATTACTGCTGGTACCGCCCGGGCAAGAAGGGTTAGCAATTGGTTGCAGGGGAAAATTATTACTGTTAACGGAGTTGTCACCAACTATATCTGACCTAAGCACCACGCCGTCAATTACCCTGGCTTCAGGACCAGTATATCCCGCAATGCTGGCATATCCCTGAATGCCTGGGCAATCACCAGAACCTACTGGATCCCCAAATCTAATAGCTGTAACCACCCATATGTTTAAAAATGAAGATGAAGGAAAGCTTCCTGCGGATTGGGTAAGGTTTGATATAGCAGTTTGCCCAACTACACTAAACTCATGCCTGGAGGCGGTTGCATCACTATATCGCATAACGCCTGGCTCAGCAGCATTCGTCCAGGAAACTCCCTGCCCAGGTTCGGTGGCAAGGCAAAACCGGATTTTTGTATCAACTGCGTTTATCCCTTTGGGTAAGGCGGCGTATTGGGCAGCCGCCAGATTTTGATAGTAGTTGGCAGCGGCACTGTAATTGCTAAAACCGGCATTAATGGCATCAAGCTGACTTTTAACCTGGGCATAGCTGATATTTGTTCCTGTTCCAATCGGCTCGCCATTGTGAACTATGTGTACAACTATAGGTATTATGAATTCAGGCCCGTTAGGAAAATATCTCTGGTTATTTTGCTGTATCCTGTTCTTCAGGAGATAGTCATTCAGTTTTTGTTCAATTTCTTTATACTTGCCTGCAATGGGTAGTTTACTTTCGTTGTCCAACATTATTTTTACGTCATCAAAACCGCATTTACTGTTATTTAAAACAGGGAATTGCTGACTGAAAACCTCTTGAGTTGTCATTAACAGAAAAGCCATTAAGAAAATTAAAGATTGACGCATACAGTAATAATGGTTGTAAACTCAAATAATATCAATACTAAATTTAATGTAAATTGACGAATTTATGCAATATGTAGTCTTGGTGAGCGGAGACTATATACAAAATCTTACGAACCTTTAATCGTTGAAACTAAATACCATTCCAGATATTCCTTTTCTAAATCCTGATTATTTTTTTAATCCCTTTCTGGCGCAGGTGTTCCGCAGGATCACCTGTGTCTTAGTAAGCATGCAGGTCTGCGACCGGCCATTTATTCGTGAGGCCAATTCTCTACTTAATTTTCATTGTTAATAAAATGCCTTTTATATTTTATGTTGAATAAGTGAGGGTTTAAAAGAATATAGTAGTGCAATTACATAAATTTTCTAGCGCAGGCGTTCCGTATAAAAAGCATTACAATCGCAATCATATTGCTCAACAATCTGCCTTTATATTCACAAATACAATTCAAGGAAATATCTTCAATTTAGCATTAGTGGCGCTTACCCGGTCGCAGACCTGCTAACTTAAAACGACACGAGTGATCCTGCGGAACACTCGCGCCAGTTTGGGCCCACTGCAAAATTTTGAATATTAAACTTATTACTTTGTTGGTAAATAAATTTTCTTACTGTTCGTCCAGCCATATCCGATCGTAACACACAATCATTATCTGTTAGCCCGCTAACTTCTACCGAATTACTAGCTGTTTGTGCAAAACATACATTCAGTAATAAGTTTGTAAAAAGCAGGACAATGAAAAACTTTTTCATGATTTGATAGTGGTTGAATTTTGAAGATAGTACTTCCTGAGATCACATTTTGATATGATGCTCAAAGTAAATAATCTCCAACGGCAGGAAGTAACTTCGAAATATTATTTTAAAAAATCATGCTTTTACAGAAATAGAATAAAAAAAAAGGATGGATTAAAATCCATCCAAAAAATATTACAGTAAATATCTATTCCATTTCCATCATTTGCTCAAATAATTTTTCATAAACAGAATTTGCATCTTCAAGTTCTTTTACAGCTGCTTTATAATCTGCTTCTGCTTTTTGAAAAGTTGATTTGTCGCCGTAAATCTCCGGAGCTGCAAGCGCCTGCTCCAGGGTTGTTTTTTTCTTATTAAGCACCACCAGTTGCTCTTCAATTTGTTTAAATTTCGTCTTAACTTTTTGCTGTTCTTTCTTCTGATCGTTACTCAATGATGGAGCAGCAGGCTTAGCAATTTTTTCAACCTTGGCTTCCTTTACATTATTTTTCTCTTCAACTTTCTCAAGCTTTTTAAGATCAGCCTGTGCCTTTGTCCTGCGCTCTTTCCAGTCTTCCCACTCAGCATAAGTACCTTTGAATTCAAGAATTTTCTTGTCTTCAATTTCCCATATCTTGTTTGCCAAACGGCTGATAAAGTAACGATCATGGCTAACCAGTATCAGACTGCCTTCATATTTGTTAAGAGATTGTACAAGAAGATCCACCGAGTGAATATCCAGATGGTTCGTAGGTTCATCGAGCATCAAAAAATTAGCTTTGCTGGCAATTGTCTTGGCCAGTGCAACACGCGCTTTTTCGCCTCCACTAAGAACTTTGATCTTCTTTTCAACAGCATCACCGCTGAATAAAAATGCACCTAACAAACTTCTAAGTTCCAGGTCATTTTTTCCGCTTCCGGCCTCTTTTAATTCTTCCAGCACATCATTGTTTTGATTAAGTGCTTCTAATTGGTGCTGGGCATAAAATGATTCAACTACATTGTAACCCCATTCACGTTCACCCTCAAATGGCTCAGTTCCGGCAATGATCCTCAGTAGAGTCGATTTACCCTTACCGTTAGCACCAATAAGAGCTATCTTATCTCCACGATCAATTTCTGCTCCGGTGTTTTCTACAATATGTACATCTTTGAAACTTTTATTAATATTCTTAAGTGTACAGATAATCTTTCCTGGCTGTTTTTCCACCGCAAAATTGATCTTCATATTCGGCCTCTCAATATTAACGTCTTCTATTCGTTCAATTTTATCCAGCCTTTTTACAATACTTTGTGCAGCCGCAGCCTTACTCGCTTTGGCTTTAAAACGTTCCACAAATCTTTCCTGCTGGCGAATATAATCCTGCTGGTTGTCGAATGCCTTTTTCTGCATATCTACACGAAGCGCCTTTTCAGTTTCATAGTAGGAATAATTTCCTGTATAGAAATGTAGTTCCTGTTGGTATAATTCTACCACCTTCGTAACCATCCTATCCAGGAAAAACCGATCATGCGATACAATTACAACTGCACCCTGGTAATGAGCCAGGTATTTCTCCAACCACTCAATACTTGGAAGATCAAGGTGGTTCGTCGGTTCATCCATCAATAAAACATCTGGATGCTGTAATATCATTTTTGCAAGCAGAACCCGCATACGCCAACCTCCACTAAAGTTTTTATAGGGCTTGTGCAGGTCCACATTGCTGAATCCCAATCCTTGCAATATCTCTTCGGTTTTATGGTGAATGCTATAACCATCCAGCACATCCATCTCATGTAATAATTCAGAATAATCATGGGCGAGCTGTTCATCTCCGGTTTTGGCAAGTTCTTCTCCCAGTTCCTCTATTTCTTTCTCCAGTTGCTTTATCCTTTCAAAAGCTCCAAGAGCAACCTCCAGGATGGAATCCTCTGTGTCAAATCCTAACAAATCCTGGTGTAAAAATCCTATCGTAGTTTCCCGCCCTTTTTCAACCGTTCCTTTTGCCGGCGTGTATTGGCCAGTTAGTACCTTTAATAGTGTAGACTTACCGGTTCCATTATAACCGATCAAACCAATTCTCTCATTTGGTTGAATATGCCAGGTGGCATCTTCTACTATCGTTCTTGCACCAAATTCAAATGTAACATTCTGTAATCCTAATAACATGATCTATTTGTTTAATAAGAAAAGCGTTTTTGATTATTTAGATGAACAAACGCTTATTTTTCGCAAAAGTAATTGAATACTTGCTACTGGAAACGGGATTCTTCACATTTGTATCAACAATATCGCATAGGAAGGCGCACTTTTCTTCAATTTTAAGCAATGGGATTGCATACCGACGTTTGCTTGTTGGCCGTTATCTGTTAACTTTGGAAAAATTTTGAAACATGAAAAGATTTATTGTTTTATTGCTGTTGCTGGCAGTTGCTTTTGGCGTGTATTGGTTTGTTTTTAAGCCAAAAGGAGGGGGTTTTAGCGGACCAAAAATGAACCCTTTGTCGCTAAAAAGCCATTCCGATACGTTTAATACCGGCGTTAATAATATAATGAATGCCTATTTTGAAATGAAGGAAGCGTTTGTAAATGACGATACCCTAAAAGCTAAAGCAAGTACTATTCAATTTATTGGTTTCCTGGATAGCCTTCCACTGCAGGAGCTAAAAAAAGATACAGCCGGGATTTTTGAAACTGCGCAATCTAACATCAACGATATAAAGTCTAACGCTCAATCGTTGCTTGCACAAACTACTATTACTGAAATGCGCCGCGATTTTAGCATGGTCACTGAAATGATGTATCCGTCTTTTTTTAAAACGATCAATTATGAAGGTCCGGTTATTTATCTGCAGAACTGCCCGATGGCCTTTGGAGATGACCAGCAGGCCAACTGGATCAGCAACAGCAATGAGGTTGTAAATCCTTACCTGGGTAAAATACATCCTACCTATAAAGCGACTATGCTTCACTGTGGTGAAGTGAAGGATTCTATTAAAGCACACTAATTAATCAACTCAATTAAATTGATTCCAATCAGCTTATCAAAAAATTATCCAATCCGTTTATGCGAATATTTTTTTTACTGATCTGCTTCTCATTATTTGGATCAGCGGTTGTTGCACAAAAGAAACATACTATTAGTGGCTATATCAAAGATGGTGCAACCGGCGAAACGATGATCAATGCAACGGTTACGCTTAAGGGCAATACGAAAGGTATCAGCAGCAACCAGTATGGATTTTATTCTATTACCTTAAACGAAGGGAAATATTCGCTTATCGCTTCTTATGTAGGTTATGTTTCTTCAGTAATTGAGTTAAACCTTGTTGCAGATACATTGTTGAATATCGATCTTAAATCGGGCGTTACTCTCTCTCAGGAAGTAATTGTAACCTCACGCAAACGCGACAACAATGTGAAAACAGCACAAATGGGACGAATCAGCTTACCGATTGAACAAATAAAATCCGTTCCTGCATTTTTAGGAGAAGTAGATTTGCTGAAAGTGGTGCAACTACTTCCGGGTGTGAGAAACGCCGGCGAAGGAAGTGCAGGTATCTATGTTAGAGGAGGAGGCCCTGATCAGAATCTCATCATGCTGGATGATGCCGTGGTGTATAATACTGGTCACCTGTTTGGTTTCTTTTCCATCTTCAATTCTGATGCTATTAAAAATGTATCCCTAATAAAAGGAGGTATGCCAGCGCAATATGGAGGACGCCTTTCAAGTGTTTTGGATATTTCCATGAAAGAAGGCAACAACCAAAAATACCAGGTAGAAGGCGGACTCGGATTGATCGCATCCAGACTATCCATACAGGGGCCGATAAAAAAAGATAAGGCCTCCTTTATCATCTCTGCCCGCCGTACTTATATTGATGCAGTTACAAAACCTTTTGTAAAAAAGAGCAGCCAGTTTTATGGTTCCGGTTATTACTTTTATGACCTCAATGCAAAAGTGAATTATAAATTCAACGAAAAAGACAGGCTTTACCTGAGCGGCTATTTTGGTAGAGATGTTTTTGATTTTAAGAATGGGCGTCAAAGTCTCAATGTAACTATTCCATGGGGTAATGCAACCGGTACGCTGCGTTGGAACCACGTTTTCAACAATAAATTATTCGCTAATACAACTGTTGTTTACAATGATTATAATTTTTCATTTACCGGAGCGCAAAATAATTTCAAAGTAAAACTTGCATCTGGCATCCGCGATGTCAGTTTAAAACAGGACTTTGATTTTTATCCATACGCCAAACAAAAAATAAAATTCGGATTGCTGTACACTTACCACCGCTTTACTCCATCTGTAGTTAGCGGCCAACAGGATTCAGTGGTATTTAACCCGTTGAATGCCCAGGTGAAACATGCCCACGAAGCAGCATTGTATATTCAAGACGATTGGGAAGTATCACCTAAATTACAGGTGAATGCCGGCCTTCGTTACAGCGGGTTTCAGCAGATTGGTCCAAATAAGATCTACACAACCGATGCAGATGGTAATAGGACAGACAGCATTGTTTACAAGGGCGGACAAGCAGTAAAAACATACGGAGGTTTAGAGCCAAGGCTTACGCTCCGGTATTCTCTCAACGATCAAACCTCCATCAAAACTTCGGTTACCCGTAACCTTCAGTATATTCACCTGGTGAGTAATTCGGGAACTACACTACCAACAGATCTGTGGGTGCCGAGTACTTATAAAGTAAAACCACAGATAAGCTGGTTATATGCAGCTGGATTATTCCGGAATTTCAGAAACAACATGTTTGAAACATCCGTAGAAGTGTACTATAAGGATATGCAAAACCAGATCGAATACAAAGATGGCTATGTACCTAGTACATTAGACGATACAGAAAATTCATTTGTTTTTGGAAAAGGTTGGAGTTATGGTACAGAACTGTTTATCAATAAAGTAAAAGGGAAATTTACCGGATGGATTGGTTATACGCTAAGCTGGACCTGGCGCAAATTCCCTACACTTAATTTTGGGGAAAAATATCCTGCTAAATATGATCGTAGACATGATATGAGCGTTGTAGCAATTTATGAACTGAACAAGAAATGGAAGTTTTCCGCCACTTTTGTTTATGGGAGCGGAAATGCAGCTACATTACCGCAAAGATTTTATATTGTTGGAGGTGTTTTAACGCAGGAGTACAGCCGCATCAATCAATATCGCTTACCATCTTATCACCGATTGGATGTGGCAGCTATTCTAACACCAAAGAAGAACCTAACCCGCAAAATGCAAACCGAATGGGTGTTTAGTTTTTATAACGCGTATAGTCGCCAAAATCCTTATTTCATTTATTATGATCAAACTGGGAACCCTTATGATGGCACATTAAAAGTGCAGGCAAAACAGGTTTCAATTTTCCCAATTATTCCTTCGGTTACCTGGAATTTTAAGTTTTAATTGAGCGATTCAAACTTTTGATAAAAGACATTAACTGCTGTGGACTAAAAAAAGTTACAAAGCATTAATGATCCTTCATATGAACAAAATTGATCACTCCGCTTTTTTGCAGATCGGATGTAATGCGCACTTCATAGCGCTTCTTGCCATCTGTAACCACCATTAATGCTGTATTGGGCGATATTGTACCAAGGTTTTCGGCGTACATCACCAGTTCATTTTCAATGTCATCTTCAACATCAATGGTTAAGGAGATCGCTTTTTCAGATAACCTTTTGCTGGATAATAATAATTTACCATTATAGAAAAGTGAAATACTGTCGCCATCAACCTCACCATTGTCATACAAGTCTACCTTAATTGTTTTCTGTTCTACTGATATCGTTTGTAAAACTGTATTGTTTCTTTTTTCAAATTTTGTAAGAGCTGTTACTGTACTTTCTGCAAATTTCTTCGGTAATAATCCAACAGTATCTTCCACCAACAGCTGCTTTTTAATTACAGGAGCTGCCACCACAGCTTTTTTATTTGACGTTGTAGGAGCTTTTTTAATGGCTACCGTATTCTTTTTTGGCGGCGCAATTTTAGTCTTAGCAACATTTTTAACTGGAGGCACACGCTTGGCAACAACAGATTTTTTTGATATCAGAGCGGGCGTCTTTTCTTTCAAAGTTTTGGAAGCAGCGGCATTAAAATTGGGATAACTATTTTTCAATTCACGGCGAGTGAGCAATGTTTTTCCAAACCCACAATCTCCCTGTTGGTTTGGCACCGGTTCCCATTTCCCATCTAGTGTAGCAGTATCTCCCTGCTTGAAATAAGTGAGTTTGTGTATCTGGAAACAATTTCTGATGGTAACCGGTACGTTGGTTTTTGTACGCTCGGTTTCTTTAAGCTCAATGTATTTCTGCTTTCTATTGATAAAACCTACCAGTTTACAAATCGTATAGTAATTTTTACCTCCATCTGAAAAATAAGTGTAGGAATAGCCGGAAACCCTGTTGCCAACGCATTCAATATCTACAGTGTATTCACATTGATCACCTCCAAAATTGCTGAAAGCCGTGCTCCTGTCGGTAAACTCACCTTTCCATTGCCCGGTAAAATCCTGAGATTGGGCGGAGAAAAACAAAATGAAGGATAAAAAGAGTAAAAAATTTATTTTCATTTTCTTATGATTAATCGACCTGCAAAATAATATGAAATATGTTGCAAAAAATACAATTGATACTTGTATTAGGCTAAGAGTTCGTTAAATTTGCTATTCAAATCTGTTTTAGAACATAGATAACACATGATAAAAATAACATTACCCGATGGTTCTGTGAGGGAATATGCAAAAGGAACTACTGCAATGGACATTGCAAAATCGATCAGTGAAGGACTCGCCAGAAAGGTACTTGCAGCTACCATAAACGGAGAGGTTTGGGATGCCAGCCGACCGATAAATGACGACGCCACTTTTAAATTACTTACCTGGGACGATACGGATGGTAAATCAACTTTCTGGCATTCTACAGCACACCTTATGGCGGAAGCTGTTCAAGAAAAATTTCCTGAAGCAAAATTTTGGGTAGGGCCTGCAATTGACAAAGGATTTTATTATGATATCGACCTGGGCGATACTAAAATGAGTGAGGAAGACCTGGCTGCTTTAGAAAAGAAAATGACTGAGCTGAGCAAACAAAACAATGCTTACGTTAGAAAAGCTATGCCTAAGGCGGAAGCCATTCAATACTTTACAGAAAAGGGAGATGAATATAAACTCGACCTGTTAGGAAATCTGACCGACGGTGAAATCAGTTTTTACACACAAGGCAAATTCACCGATCTGTGCCGTGGGCCACACATTCCGCACACTGGTTTTATCAAAGCCATCAAGCTTACCAGCATTGCAGGTGCATACTGGAAAGGAGATGAAAAAAACAAACAGCTTACCCGTATTTACGGCGTTAGTTTTCCTAATCAGAAAGAACTGGATGAATACCTTTTGATGTTGGAAGAAGCAAAGAAAAGGGATCATCGAAAACTCGGTAAAGAACTAAGCATATTTACCATGGATGATGATGTGGGCCAGGGTTTGCCTTTGTGGATGCCAAATGGTACCATTATTATTGAAGAGCTGGAAAAACTTGCAAAAGAAACCGAATCTGCCGCAGGTTATAAGCGCGTAGTAACGCCGCATATTGCTAAAGAAAGCATGTACTTAACCAGCGGGCATTTGCCGTATTATGCTGATAGCATGTTTCCGCCGATGGAACTGGATGGTACAAAATATTACCTGAAGGCCATGAACTGTCCGCATCACCACAAAATTTTTGATGCGGAACCAAAGACATACAGAGACCTTCCATATCGCATTGCAGAGTACGGAACTTGTTACCGGTACGAGCAAAGTGGCGAATTATTTGGGTTGATGAGGGTTCGTTGTCTGCACATGAACGATGCTCATATTTATTGTAGCAAGGAACAGTTTGCCCAGGAATTTAAGGCAGTAAACGACATGTACATTAAATACTTTAAGATATTTGGCATAGATAAATACGTAATGAGGCTAAGTTTGCATGATCCTGCTAAATTGGGACAAAAATATGTTGACGAGCCGGAATTGTGGAATGAGACAGAATCTATGGTGAGAGCTGCATTAATTGAATCAAATATTCCGTATATTGAGGTACAGGATGAAGCGGCATTTTATGGTCCAAAAATTGACGTACAGATATGGAGTGCTATCGGAAGGGAATTTACGTTGGCAACTAACCAGGTAGATTTTAATAGTGGAAACAAGTTCAAACTGAGTTATATTACTCAAAACAATACTACCGACGTACCATTGATTATTCACAGAGCGCCGTTGGGAACGCATGAAAGATTTATCGGATTTTTGCTTGAGCATTATGCAGGTAAGTTTCCGGCCTGGCTGGCTCCATTGCAGGTAAAAATATTACCGATCAGTGATAAGTTTATGGATTACGCAAATACAATTTTGCAAACGCTGAAAAATGCAGATATTCGTGTAGAAATAGACGACAGAAACGAAAAAATCGGCAAAAAAATACGTGATACAGAGATGGCAAAAGTGCCATATATGCTGGTGATAGGAGAGAAAGAGATGAATGAAAGGCAGGTAGCAGTAAGACGCCAGGGCCGCGGAGATTCGGGAGTAAAAGGGTTAGATGAATTTGCGAGTGAATTGGCAGCAGAAATAAAAGAAAGGAGAGGTCCCGAAACCGAAGAACCAGTAAAAGCTTAACCGCTGAACAGGTAACAAAACGTACAAGTGAGTGACACAACGATGATGAAAAAAGTTGTAAAAGCTCGTGTAATAAAAACAAGTAATAGCTTGCGGAATAAAGCCAATAGCTGAAACAAACAACATTGTAAATTAAAAAAAGTAAATGGCATTTCCACCAAGACCCCCGCGGGGAACATTTAATCCCCGTTTTAAAAAAGAACAACAACAGGAACACCGCACCAACCACATGATTAAAGCGCCGGAAGTGCGTTTAGTTGGTGAGAACATTGAACCGGGAATTTACTCAACGATTGAGGCCCAGAAAATGGCACACGCCCAACAATTGGACCTGGTAGAAATTTCACCAGGCGCTAATCCGCCGGTTTGCAAGATCATTGATTACAACAAATTCCTTTACGAAGAGAAGAAGAAAAAGAAGGAAATGAAGGCGAAATCCAAAACCAGCGAGGTGAAGGAAATTCGTTTTACGCCAAATACAGACGATCATGATTTTGAATTTAAGGTAAAGCATGCTGAAAAATTCTTAAAAGAAGGAGACAAAGTAAAGGCACACGTGCAGTTTAAAGGGCGCGCCATCATGTTTAAAGAACGTGGTGAATTGCTTTTGCTGAAATTTGCAGACAGGCTTAAAGATGTTGGTGCGCTGGAAGGCTTACCGAAAATGGAAGGAAAACGGATGCTTGTTATGTTTGCTCCAAGGGCACAAAAGAAAAAAGTTAGTGAACTGGGTAAACCAATTAAAGATAAACCCGCTGAAGTTGCACCTGCTCCGGTAACGGAAGAAGTAAAAGCTCCGGAATAACTGAAATTTTTATAAAATTTGTAATACAAAATAGGCTTTTTATAAGCCTATTTTATTTTAAGTGATATGGACACCAGCCTCAATAAATACATCAGCGATAGTGGCTTCTGCAGCAGGCGGGAGGCAGATAAATATATTGAGGAATGTCGGGTAACAATTAACGGCAAAGATGCACAGAAAGGAAACAGGGTGCAGGAAGGCGACCTGGTATTAGTAGATGGCGAGCCGATAAGAAAAAAGAAAACAGCAGTTTATATTATGCTGAATAAACCGAAAGGAGTAACCTGCACAACAGACACAAAAGACAAAACCAATATTGTAGATTTCGTCAATTACAAAACACGCATTTTCCCGATAGGCAGACTGGATAAGCTTTCTGAAGGATTGATATTTTTAACAAATGATGGCGATATTGTAAACAAAATCCTTCGGGCTGGTAACGGTCATGAGAAGGAATATGTGGTAACAACCGAAACGCCAATTGATAGCCAGTTTATAAATAGCATGCGCAATGGGGTTAGGATACTCGGTACGCTTACCAACAAATGTTTTGTAAAACAGGAAGGCGATAATCGTTTTCGCATCATACTAACGCAGGGGCTTAATCGCCAGATACGCCGCATGTGCGAAACACTTGGCTATCGTGTTACTTCGCTAAAAAGGATCAGGATCATGAATATTACTCTAAGTGGTTTGGCTCCGGGGAAATGGCGTTATTTTTCTCCTGTGGAAATGTTAGCCTTAAATGAAATGCTGAAAGGCAGCAGTAAAACTGCGGATGGAGAAGGGATGGGAGAGTAAGGATATGGGAGGCGGGATACTGGATACTAGATACTGGATACTAGATTCTGGATTCTGGATACTGGATACTAGATACTAGATACAGGATACGAGATACTAGATACAGGATACGAGATGGTGGATGGTGGATTCAGCAGGTTGTTTCTAAATAACGCATAAAAGATTTTAAATCTTTTTTAAATTATTATTGTTTAATTGGCCTTTAGCCTGACTTTTGACAGGCTTGAGTTCTATAATTTAATTTTTAATCATTTTAATATTGTGAACTATTATAACCTACTATCCGTAGTTTTTAACTACGGATTAAGATATCATTAAACTATTGGAAATTCCGAATGACTGTTTTTATTACTTTTTTGGATACCGAAATCAAATAGGCTAATTAACAATCTACCTACTCAGAAAAGAAAAACGTAGCAAAACCGCTGCTCAATCAACTTACTACATTACAGTTTATTTTGTACAACTGCTCCACATAGCTGCATACCCTGGGTGGGCTGTATATTCCAGTCCGACAAGGTCATCCGGGCGGAAGCCAGGGGACACCTTATTTCGTTCATTTTTGGCGGAGCAGCACTCACTCATTATGCAACGAAACTCATTAGGCGGTGAAAAAAGTGTTTGCCTAAAATCTAATAAGAATTTTCAATTACTACCGTTCTTCTCCTTATTATACTTATTAAACAAATCTATTTTAAATTTGATAGAACCATCATCACCCGGTTTGCCGCGGATAAATAAGCTCTTGCCGGCTTTTTTTAATAAACCGATATTTTCTGGATTGTAAGTAGAATCCCTTTTCTTAAGATTATTTAGCGGCACCTGGATGCTTATGTCGGTATTTCCTTTCATGCTATACAATCCCTCGACAAACATACTTAACACACTCGACTGAATTTCCATTCTATTTATCCTGATCTCCTGGTTGCTGATATCAAATCTGTTCTTCAATTCTGCAAAACGGATATTTTCGAAATCCCTTTTCTTAAAAATAACACGTTGCAACTTTTTAATCGGTTCGTAATTGTTTAATTCTCCGTTTTTTAATGAAAAATCTACAACGCTTATCAGGCTGGCTGGGTTAACTCTTCCCGAACCATTTAAATTGAGCGCTGCGCTTAATTTTGCTGTTAGCGTGCCTTGTAAGCTTTGATCGGTGATGCCATCCTGGCCAAAATTATTAAATGCCCTGAACAGCCGTCGAACATCTACATTATTGAGATTCATAGTCAACTTTGCACGATTCACAGTCGGGTCTGTAACCAACGAACCCTTTAGATCTAATTTACCTCCGGCATGATTCATACTGGCATTATTGATCACATAACTGTCTGATAAAAATGAAATAGCTGCGCTAACTTTTTCTGCAGCAAAATTTTTGTACAGGAGTTTATCTGCACCCAGTTTTACATGAAGTTTACCATCCTCTAAGATATTATCGATCGTAGCGGCTGTATTAGCAATAATTTTTTTACTGGTATTGGAACTCGTTTTCTTTTTCCTTTTATTAAGCAGGTAAATAAAAGAATTAAGATCTAGCAATGGCGTATAAATGCTCCAATCGATATTAATATTTCCTGGTCCGGTTTGCATTAATGTGAGCAGATTTTTTGCCTCACCTTGCATAACAAAACTGTTGCGGTTTACAACCGTTTTCAGATCCCGGATTATTACATCAGAATTTTTAAAGATCAGACTTCCCTTTACCTGCTGCATTTCAACGCTTCTTGGTACATAAACCAGTGTGCCATTATTAAAAGTTATACTACCATTCAGCATCGAATTAGTGTTATTATTTCTGGTGATTGGACCTTTATAAGTCATGTTTATTTCAGCAGATCCTGCAGTAAGTTGTAAAGTATTGGTTCCAATAATATCATTTAACGCCGCCAGCGGGAAGTTTGACCTGAGATCACAACTTAGCGTTGTAGAATCCAGATTATCTATCAATATTGAATCTGCATGAACAGGCAAGCCATGCCAGGAAGCACTAAAATTATTAACAAGTATCCTGGAGTTAGCATCCTTTCGGGGCATGCCGGGAACCACTTCATTGGTAAACAATCCTGAAAACTTCGCTTCATCGAAATCCATAAAAGGAGTTTTTATCAGGGTTTCATTTACGTTCCATTGGATATTGATCAATGGATCGCCGCCTTTTAAAGGGCCATTTATACTGGCATCCGCACTTAAAGGATTATTTATATTTACAATAGAAAGTGATCTTGCAATACGCTGGGGTAGTAGCGACTTCACTTTATCATACAAGATATTGATGGTATGCAGCCGCATCATAAACTGTGGATCTTCGGTCGTGAGATCGAACTTAGCTGTTAAGTTAAAAGGATGGCCATCAAGATTTATATCTATGCTATCCATTTGCAATTGCCTTGCTACTTTATCATATTTTATCTCAAACTTCCCCTTAAATTTTTTCTCTTGCAAAAAGCTACCACGGGCAAGGTTAAACGCCAGTCTATTAACCAAGATGTTTGTATTGGCTGTAAAAATAAAATAATGCGCATTACGGTCTTCCATATCTAATTCAAGTTTATTTACCTGCAGGTCATGCAGCTTTTCTTTTTTTCTATCGTCGATGATTATGCGAACATTATTAAAAATGATATTACTCAATTCATTCTTTGAGGTATTTGGATTATTGGCAAATTGATTGTCGGCCTTTTGCTGGAACATATAATTATTCGAGTAACCACTAGTGTCGGTGAAAATATTTATGGCAGCATCATTTATCCTCAATCCACTTAACGGGGATTGTTTGTTTAGTAATTTCCTGATATTTATTTGGGCATAAACTTCCTTTGCCTGCAGGAGAGGGTGATTGTGTTGAGCAAAAAGACTATCCGTTATAAAAACATCGTTTAATAACACTGATACTTTTGGAAAATGCCGGAAAAAACTCAACTCTACATTACCAATAGATACCTTTCCGTTTATTTTTTTACTTATTTCAGCTGTAACCTGATTAATGATCTTCCTTTTATTTAGAGACACATAAGTAAATACAAACAAGAAAAGCAGTAAGCACAAAGCTGCAATTACAGCGAGTATTCGGTAAAGGTATTTTCGAAATTTTTGCAAAGGCTATTTACTTTTTATTTTTGTATGAATCTTCCGAACAAATAATTCTGATGATCATTTCGCCCGTTGATATTGCTTCGGCCAATCAATTTTTTCTCCAAGTTCTGTTGCTGCATGCAGTGCAAAATAAGGCTCTCTTAACATTTGTCTGGCCATCATGATAAGATCTGCCTTACCAGACGATAGAATTTCTTCTGCTTCAAAAGCTGTTGTAATTAAGCCAACAGCTGCAGTAAGGATGTGAGCTTCTTTCTTTATCTTTTCAGCAAAGAGAACCTGGTACATTGGAGCAACGGGAATTTGCTGAGCAGGCGAATTGCCGGCACTGGAACAATCTATAACATCTACGCCTAACCGCTTTAATATTTTTGCAAGTGCAACTGAATCTTCCGGCTGCCAACCGCTGCTTACCCAATCTGTTGCCGAAATGCGAACAAAAAGAGGCATTTCATCAGGTATAACCAAACGAGTGGCTATCACTATTTCCTCTAATAACCTGGTTCTGTTTTCGAAGCTACCACCATATTCATCAATTCGCAAATTACTGATGGGAGAGAGAAATTCATGAATCAGGTAGCCATGAGCAGCATGAATTTCTATTATCTTAAAACCAGCTTTTACTGCCCTTTTTGCTGCGGATGAAAAATCGATTGCAAGTTGTTTAATAGCAGTTTGATCCATTTCAACTGGCAACGGCTGAAGTTGTTTATAAGGAACAGGAGAAGGAGCAATGGTTTGCCACCCGCCTTCATCTAAACTGAGTACTTTATTTCCTTTCCAAGGGCTACTATGGCTTGCCTTCCTTCCAGCATGTGCTAACTGGATTGCCGGAATTGCGCCATTCTTTTCAATAAAATCTGTTATGCGTTTTAATTCCTTAACATGCTCATCCTTCCAGATACCCAGATCATCTGGTGATATCCTGCCTTCCGGTGTAACTGCAGTTGCTTCCGTAAATATGAGTGCTGCTCCACCCACAGTCCGACTTCCTAAATGAACCAGGTGCCAGTCGTTAGCAAATCCATCTTTACTATAATATTGGCACATAGGAGATACTACGATTCTGTTTTTTAGCAAAATTCTCCGGATTTGTAATGGTTGAAAAAGTGTTGACATGGTATTGTTTTAATATTTAAGAGTTTTATTATCCGCGCCGTGCTTTCAAAGTAACTGGCTAAACCTCACCCCCAAACCTCACTTCAAAGGAGACGGGGCTTAGAACTCAGAACCAGAAAGGACATTGTAGATTTATTCATAATTTTTTAAGGCTCAAAGATGTTTTTAGAGAAAGAATAAAGTACACCAATAATAGTATTAAGTTAAATCAAATGATCAGCCAAAAAAAAGTAGCCAAATTAATGTATACCAAAGTAGGTGCGATAGCCATCATGATGGATGTTTAACTATGGATGAAGAAGCCTTTCGGCAGGCGCGGCAGGTAAATAGTACCCGAACTGGTTGAATAATAGCCTAATTTTGCGGCGAATACAATATCAAAAGGCATTTTGTTTAGAAGGATTAGCTTTTTTAAAGAAATATTTCTTACCTTTGCCGCCCGAAAAGAGCAATCTATTCGTTTTATTCATTTCCCGTAAGGCCCCATAAGTTTTCGGAATTCCGAAACGCCAGCAGGGAGTAACTAAAAAAAGTTATATAATGCCAAAGGTTAAAACCAACAGCAGCGCAAAAAAGCGCTTTAAAGTTACCGGTTCCGGTAAAATTACTTTCCAAAAAGCTTACAAACGCCACATTCTTACAAAGAAATCTACCAAACGCAAACGTAACATGCGTATGGACGGAGTTGTAAGTGACGCCAACCTTCATTTTGTAAAGCGTTTACTGGGTATGAAATAAATCCTGGATCGTAATAAATCAAACTAATAACTTTCAAAAAAATTAAGATATGCCACGTTCAGTAAACGCCGTAGCGAGCAGAGCCCGCCGCAAAAGAATTTTAAAAGCAGCCAAAGGATATTATGGCAAGCGTAAAAATGTATATACCGTTGCGAAAAACGTAATGGAAAAAGGTTTAACATACAGTTATGTTGGCCGTAAATTAAAGAAACGCGAATACCGTACATTATGGATCGCACGTATTAACGCAGCTGTGAGAGCAGAAGGAATTACTTACAGCGAATTCATACACAAGCTTTCTGAAAAGAAAATAGACCTTAACCGTAAAGTATTGGCAGACCTGGCTATGAATGAGCCGGAAACTTTCAAGAAACTTGTTGATTCGGTTAAATAATTTTCTAGATAAATATTTGGCAGATCCGGGTACTATTATAGTATCCGGATTTTTATTTAAATATCGGTTGAAATTATATCTTTGCACTCCTTATAAATTACTCACCATTAATCTGTTATTACAATGCGGAATCTTAGTACTATCGGTCTGAACAATACATATTCTGATCTGGTAGATCAGACTTTTAATTTTCCACAGGAAGATTTTAAGTTGGTAGATGGTTACCTTCAGTACAATGGACAGGATATCAAAGCACTCATCGATAAATATGGCACTCCACTTAAATTAACTTATCTCCCAAAAATCGGTAAACAGATCAATAAGGCGAAGACCATGTTTGCGGCTGCCTTTAAAAAACACAAATACACCGGCAAATACAATTACTGTTATTGTACTAAAAGTTCGCATTTCTCTTTCATTGTAGAGGAAGCATTAAAAAATGATATCCATCTGGAAACTTCTTATGCATACGATATTGATATCATCAAAAAATTATACGAAAAAAAGAAGATCAACAAAGAGATCTATATCGTTTGCAACGGCTACAAGCAAAAGCCATACACGCAGCGAATTGCCGGCTTATTAAATAGTGGCTTTAAAAATGTAATCCCTGTGCTTGATAATGTGGAGGAACTAAGAGCATATGTAAAATCTGTTAAAGTGCCTTTCAATCTTGGCATAAGAGTGGCGGCAGAAGAAGAACCTAATTTCCCATTTTATACCTCACGCTTAGGTATACGTGCAAAAGATATACTGGAATTTTATGTTGACAAGATAGAAGGGAATGAGCATCGTTTTCAGCTAAAAATGTTACACATCTTTTTAAACAAAGGAATTAAGGATGATATTTATTACTGGAGTGAATTGAATAAAGTGATCAACTTATATTGCCAGCTGAAAAAGATTTGCCCGGAGTTGGATTCCATCAACATTGGCGGCGGATTTCCCATAAAACATTCGCTTGCTTTTGATTACGATTATCAGTTCATGATAAACGAGATCGTAAGAAATATTAAAGTTGCCTGCAACCGCAATAAAGTGCCAATGCCAAATATATTTACAGAATTTGGAAGCTATACCGTTGGGGAAAGCATGGCGCATATTTATGGTGTAATTGGCGAAAAAAGGCAAAACGATAAAGAAACCTGGTACATGATCGATTCTTCATTCATTACTACTTTACCTGATACCTGGGGAATTGGCGAAAAGTTCCTGATGCTTCCCATCAATAAATGGAACAATGAATACCAACGTGTGGTGCTGGGTGGTATTACCTGTGATAGCCATGATTATTACGATTCTGAAGAACACATCAACGAGGTTTTCCTACCTAAAATTGAGGAAGGTGAGCCTTTGTATGTCGGATTTTTTCATACAGGTGCTTACCAGGATCAAATAAGTGGTTACGGCGGAATAAAACATTGTATGATTCCTTCACCAAAACATATTATCATCGGGCATGATAAAAACGGGAAGCTCGTAGATTGGTTGCATGCCAAAGAGCAAACTGCTCAAAGCATGTTGAAAATACTGGGATATAAATAAGAATAAATCATCTTATGTAACTTAAATTTTAATTGCCAGGAAGCGGTTTAAAATCTGGAGAATTATACATTGATTTGTTGAAGAGATAATATTTGCCATCCTTATTATTGCGCCAATATCTTTTCTTATTCAGATCATAATAATAACGTCCGTCTACTGTTCGCTGGGCTGCCTGGTCGCTTACTGAAATCACTGTTGGTGTGGGGGCCTTTGGCTTTTTAACAACCACTTTTTTAGTTTCTACTGGCGTGCTGCTCGCGGCTGGACTTGTTTTTTTACTGCAGGCAAACAGGCTGCAGGTTATAAATATCAGCAACACTATATTTTTCAAATATCTCATCTTTTTATTTTTTTGGTTTCATTACAATTTTGCAACCAAAAATTATTTAAGAAATTCATTAATAAAAAAAGCCTCCCCAGGAATAGGGAGGCCAGCTTTTAAAAAGCTTACTAACTGTATGAACTTTTACTCTTATTGAATATTAATTGCTTTAGCAACGGCTTTGCTTATTTCCTTTTTAGGCAATTCAAGCTTTAGAATACCATTTTCATATTTTGCGCTGATATTCTCCGCATCAATTTTTTCGTCAACAGTGAAGCTGCGTTTAAATGCTTTGTAACTGAATTCCCTGCGAATCATTTTTTCATTTGAAGTTTCATTTTGTTCTTTCTTTTCGGTACTGATTGTTAACAGATTTTCCTCAAGCTTTACATTAAAATCTGCTTTGTCAAAACCTGGTGCAGCAATTTCTAGCTGGTATGCGTTCACGTTTTCCACAATATTTACTGGCGGAAAATGTAGCATATCTTCTCTTACTGTTTTGCTAACGGCAGATGGAAACTCATTGAAAAGGTCTTTCATAAAACCATCAAAAGAACGGGAAAGTGGGTTGTTTACTTTAACTAAGGTCATGGCATTTATATTTTTTAATTTTAAAAATATTGTTTCCATCTGCTGTTCAAAATGTATTCCATTCAAAGTATAAAGTCAATTTTTCATTAATCGAGTAAGATATGCGCCTAAACGTCAGTTCTAGAGTTGTAGTCATGTCATTTTTTCCGTTTTTATTAACTTTTCATACTGAAAATTTTCGCCTATTGGTATTCGATAAGGTTGTAATTTTGTCTTTTAAAAAACAATAAATTATAAAGATATGTATCCGGAAGAAATAGTAATTCCTATGAAGGAAGAATTGACTGAAGTTGGTTTTACCGAATTATTATCTGCAGCTGATGTAGAAAAAGTTTTGGGCGAAAAAGGCACAACATTAGTGATGATCAACTCTGTATGTGGCTGCAGCGCAGGTACAGCAAGGCCTGGCGTAATAAGAGCTATCCAGGTTGGTAGTAAAAAACCTGATCATATTACTACCAGTTTCGCTGGTTTTGATATTGAAGCAGTTAATAAAGTTAGAGAGCACATGATGCCTTATCCACCTTCATCACCCGCAATTGCACTGTTTAAAGATGGCAAATTGGTTCACATGATCGAACGCCACAATATTGAAGGTAGAAGTGCCCAAATGATCGCAGATAACCTGATTGGCGCATTTGACGCACATTGTAATTAATTTTTAAGATCCCGGTCCTCCTGTAATTACATTGCAGGAGGATTTTTTATTGCCGCTGGTATAGAATATCTTGCAAACTCTAAATTCCCCTTAAACATCTAGCATGTATCCCAATTTATATTATGTTTTCAAAGACTGGTTTGGAGTAGAATGGAAGGCACTTAGCTTCTTGAACACTTTCGGATTGTTTGTAGCTATTGCTTTTGTAGTAGCAGCAATCGTACTATCAGCCGAACTGAAGAGAAAAGAAAAACAGGGCTTGTTGGTACCGAGAGAGGAGATGATCACAGTTGGCGAACCAGCTAGTGCCATCGATCTTATTATTAATGCGTTGGTTGGATTCCTATTTGGTTATAAACTAATTGGTCTCTTTTTTAGTAAACCAGAAAACATTACTGCCCAGGACTATATATTTTCACGGGATGGCAGTATAATTGGCGGCTTGCTGATTGCGATCTTACTTGCGGCTGTAAAATGGCACGATAAAAATAAGCAAAAGCTAAAGGAACCGGAGCGCAGGATGGTAAGGATCTGGCCTCACGACAGAGTAGGAGACATCATCATTCTTGGACTGGTATTCGGGATTTTAGGTGCCAAACTTTTTGATAATTTTGAAAACTGGGATGACTTTATCGCTCATCCAATAGAGCGTCTTTTATCGGCAAGTGGCTTAACTTTTTATGGAGGATTGATTTTAGCATCCATCGCAATTTGCTGGTTTGCAGCTAAAAAAGGAATAAAACTTAAATATTTAGTTGATGCCGCTGCTCCGGCGTTAATGATTGCATATGCTATCGGAAGAATTGGATGTCAGGTATCGGGAGATGGCGATTGGGGCGTATATAACAGCGCTTATGTTAGTGATGCATCCGGAAAAGTAATGTTGGCTAAGCCTGGTGAATTTCGAAATAATCTACAAAAGAATGCAAGTTATTTTCTTGAGGGGAAGGCGATAGACTCCGGCAAAGTAGGAATTTATGTTACCGATAGAATCTATTCCTCATTAGAAACCGTTCCAAAAAAAAGCTTCAAAGGAGTTTCCTTTTTACCAACCTGGTTCTTTGCTTACACTTATCCCCAAAACGTAAACAAAGACGGTATATTGATGCCAGGTATAACCGATGAGCATAATCGTGTATTGCCCCAACCGGTATTTCCCACACCGCTATATGAAACCATCATTTGTACACTTATTTTTATATTTCTCTGGATGATCCGAAAATCTGTAACCACTCCCATGGTTATTTTTGGCATCTATCTCTTGCTAAATGGAATGGAAAGATTTATGGTTGAACTGATTAGAGTAAATAAGACCTACGATTTCGCCGGATTTAAACCTTCTCAGGCAGAGATAATTGCAAGTATGCTTGCCCTGAGTGGACTAATACTAATCGTAATTGCTAAAATGTTGAATAAAAAAGAAAAGTAAGGCACTGATCCCTTAAAATTATTTACTAAAAGTGGCACTTGCCACTTTTTCTATGTTCTATATGCTGTAAAGTTGTTTTAATTGTCAAAAAATCCCTTTCAAGATAAAATTTTACCAGTCATGTAAAAATATTACCGTTCAATATAAAACAATGTACTATGTAAAGCAAAGTACTGACTTTTGTTAAGTAGTTAATAAAGTATACAACTACAATTAGCCAAACTAAAAAAGTTCAGTCATGAAAAGAAATCTCTTAACGCTCGCTATGCTGGTAATGGGAATTACTAGTAAGTCGCAGATTACCGGCGCCATTACCGGTAGTATTAAAGACGGAGGCAATCAAAAGACCATTGAAGCCGCCAGTATCAATTTATTAAAAGCTGCTGATTCTTCCCTCGTAAAAACTTCCATTGTTGATGGGTTAGGGAATTATTCTTTTGAAAACGTTATTGCAGGTCAATACCTGGTTTCAGCAACTGCCATTGGTCATAAAAAAGTTTACAGTCAGCAATTTTCGATTGATTCGTTGAACAAAGAGTCAAACATCCCGATCATGCAGCTTACCCCAATTGAAAAGAAACTGCAGGAAGTGGTGGTTGTTTCCAAAAAGCAATTTATCGAAAGAAAAATTGACAAAACTATTATCAATCCGGATGCGCTCATATCCAACACTGGCAGTACGGCCATGGAAGTACTCGAAAAAGCACCCGGCGTTAGCGTAGACAAAGACGGAAATATCAGCCTTAAAGGAAAACAGGGAGTGATTATCATGTTAGATGGAAAACCTAGTTATATGAGTGGTGCTGACCTGGCTAATTTCCTTAATAATATGCCATCTTCTATTGTAGATGTTATTGAAGTAATGACAAATCCTTCTTCAAAATATGATGCGTCTGGCAATTCTGGCGTGATCAATATCAAAACCAAAAAGAACAAACAAAAAGGTTTGAATGGCTCACTGAGTCTCGCATACGGACAGGGCAAATATTCTAAAACAAATAACACTATTAATTTAAATTATAGAACAGGTAAAATTAACCTTTTCGGTAGTTTAAGCGGAAATTACAGAAAGAGTTTCCAACAGCTGGATATCAGTAGGAAATATACTTACGACGATAAAACACTAAAATCTATTTTCTCTCAAAACACTTCTAAAATAAGAGAAAATTATAACCATAATACAAAATTGGGTATGGATTTTTATGCCAGTAAGAAAACAACTTTGGGAGTGGTATTTACTGGCTACTATGCACCTTCACTGGAATCGGGCAATAGCTTTAGTTATCCTAAAAATAGTGCTGGCCAATTAGATTCTATAGTAACCGCATTGAGAGTTGAAAAAGGTGTTTGGAAAAATGGGGCAGTGAACCTCAACTTCCAACATAATTTTGATTCAACAGGAAAACAATTAACGGCTGATGTAGATTTTTTACAATACAGATCAAACCGCGATCAACAGTTTGACAACATCATTTACAATGCAGACAATACTAAAAGATATGAGGACAGGTTATTAGGAGATTTACCTTCCAACATTAAGATATACGCTGCTAAAACTGACTATACGCAGCAAGTATTCAAAGGCATCAAAATGGATGCAGGTGTAAAATTCAGCTACGTAACAACAGATAACAAGGCTGGCTATTTCAATTTGATTGACGGAGTAAAATTTGTTGATATAAAAAAAACGAATCGTTTTCAGTACAAAGAAAATATTAATGCTGGATATATAAACTTCAGTAAAACGATTAAAAAGTGGGGATTACAGGCAGGAGTAAGGATTGAAAATACCAATTATCGGGGCCACCAGTTTGGAAATGAATTTACTCCAGAGAAGGATTCAGCATTTAAAAAATCTTATACCAATGTCTTTCCAACAGCATATATAAGCTTTAATGCAAACGATAAAAATCAGTTTGGTCTTTCATTAGGCAGAAGAATCGAAAGGCCTGATTATGAGGACCTAAATCCTTTTTTGTTTTTCCTTGATAAATATACTTACGAAGAAGGAAACCCTTTTTTAAAGCCGATGTATTCGAGTGTATTTGAATTTTCTCATACATACAAACAATTTTTAACTACAACGCTAAATTACAATCACACGAAAGATCTATTCAATGAGGTATTCAGGCAAAATAATGAACCAGACGATAGCATTTCAACTATTGTTACCAAGGGGAACTATGGCCTTACTAATAACTTAAGCCTGTCGGTAAATGCTCAAATAAAAATCAGCAAATGGTGGACTACAATGCTTTATGCAGAAGGCAGATACTTTGAATTTAAAGGTTTGCTTTATGATGAAAATCTTGATATAAACGGAACTTCGTTCGTTGTGAATATGAATAATCAGTTCGCCTTGAAAAAAGGTTGGAGCGCTGAATTATCCGGTTTTTTCCGTACCAAAACACAGGAAGGTCAGATTATCATAAATGCTCTTAGTCAGATCGATCTTGGAGTTAAAAAGGATATCTTAAAAAATAAAGGTTCTCTGAAATTATCGTTACGGGATGTTTATGGTCCGAGAAGAGCTCAGGGATTTATAAACTTTCAAAACACGGAGGCGAGTTTTAAGCAGTTTAATGATAGTCGGGTTGTTACTGTGAGTTTTAATTACCGTTTTGGAAAACCAATTAAAGGAGGGCAAAGAAGAAGGACTGGCGGCGCAGGTGATGAGCAGGGAAGAATAAAAACAGCTAATTAATGGGGGCTGACATCTTTAATTTATGAGTTGACATCTCCAATTTAATGAGTTGACATCTTTAAAAATCCGAGATGTCAACTCAGATTTTACCGAGGAAAACACCACGCAGAATCTAAATCATCTCAATACGCAAAGATTTAAGGGGAAAATTCTCTTTAAATCTTTGCGTATTCATTCATAATCTATTCCCTTTCTACTTTCCGTTCGTTTACATGCTGCTATCTTTTATCTTTGCAAAAATTTATTTTTATGGCATCATTTGATATAGTTAGCAAGGTTGACATTCAAACCCTCGATAATGCAATTAACGTTGTGAACAAGGAAATCACTAACCGCTTTGATTTTAAAGGGTCCCATGTTGTAATAGATCTTAATAAAAAGGATTTTAAATTGAACCTGGAAGCAGATAGTGACATGAAAATTCAGCAAATTGTTGATGTTTTGATCAGCAGGAGTATGAAACAGGGTTTGGCAGCAGAAGTGTACGACTTAAGCAAAGAACCACATCCCAGCGGAAAGATCACTAAAAAAGAGGTGCCGGTGAGAAATGGCATCAAACAGGAAGACGCTAAAAAAATCGTGAAATTGATAAAAGACAGTGGCCTAAAAGTCCAGGTAGCTATCATGGATGACATCATCCGCGTAACTGGAAAAAAAATAGATGATCTTCAGGACGTTATACAATTGAGCAAAACGTGGACGTTGGGGATAGCGCTGCAGTTTGTTAATATGAAAAGCTAAGGAATACAATTGCCAATAATTCTCCAATTTGATTGTTAAAATATCAAATATTAGTACTAAATTTGCACTTTCAAAAATTATACGGCAAAATCCGTATGCAAAAAATTAAAATATGAAACAAGGCATTCATCCGGTAAATTACAAGAAAGTGGTTTTTAAGGATATGAGTAATAACACTACTTTTTTAAGTCGCTCTACAGCACATAGCGGTGAAACTATCTTATGGGAAGATGGACAGGAATATCCAGTTATAAAACTCGAGATTTCAAATACGTCGCATCCTTTTTATACAGGTAAGAATGTTTTGGTGGATACTGCAGGTCGTATCGACAAATTCAAAAAACGTTACGAAAAGAAAGCAAAATAATTAATAGAGGCTGTGGCCTTTATTTTAATGTTGTTTTTCATGGCTATACTTTAAGGTCCTCCTGGTTTTCCGGGAGGATTTTTTATTTGCTGTATCTGATTAACAGCAATAATTAAATTCTTATAAAAGTGATTAATAAACAATTGGCCACTTTGAATCCTTCTTAGTACTTTTATCGTTGATGAATATATTTTTAGATGATAAAAAATCCCGGGAAAATCTATTCCCATTTACCCAAACCAGGCACGTGGCTGATATCAGGGTGGGTATTTTAACCATCAGGGAAAAATGGAACTTACTTACAGGTAAGAAAATAATAACTGATCCGCAATTACTGGAAGGAAATGAATTGCATATTCATGCTGATATTATTCCAACATTAGTAAATATCCAGTCCATACTCAGAGCTGCAAACGATAAAATTTCAATGCTGGATAATGGTGATATAAAGATTCTCCACTATCCGTGGCAAATATACCAATACAATGATTGGGCTATTAAACATGATTTTAAACTGCTTACGGAAAACAGGGTATCTCAACCGATTTCAGGTACAAATCATATCTCAGGCCAAGGCGATGTTTTTATAGAAGATGGTGCTACCGTTGAACACAGCATTATCAATACCACAACCGGCCCCGTTTATATAGGAAAAAATGCGTTGGTAATGGAAGGAAACCTCATACGCGGGCCTTTTTCATTGGGTGATAATAGTATATTAAAAATGGGAAGCAAGGTATACGGTGCAACCTCTATAGGTCCGGGATGTATTGCAGGTGGTGAAATAAAAAACGTAGTGATTTTTGAATTTAGTAATAAAGCACACGACGGTTATCTGGGCGATAGTGTTGTGGGTAGCTGGTGCAACCTCGGAGCGGGAACTAGCAATAGCAATGTGAAAAATACCGGCGGAGAAATATCCTATTTCCTTGATAAAAGCAGGAATGCGCTGAAAGCTGGAAATAAAGCAGGACTTTTAATGGGAGATTACAGCCGAACAGCCATTAATACTTCGCTTAATACAGGAACAGTCGTCGGCGTTTGTTGTAATATATTCGGACAAACAATTCCACCTAAATATGTTGAGAATTTTTCGTGGGGTAGTGACCGTTATATATTTGAAAAAGCTTTGAAAGATATTACTAACTGGAAGAAGATGAAAAATCAGCAATTAACAAGCCAGGAAAAAGAACAACTATATCAACTTTATTTATCAAACCAATAAATATTATGCGTAAACAAATTGCAGCCGCCAATTGGAAAATGAATTTATCATTGCAACAAGCAGAACAATTATCACAGGAGCTGGTAGCAACCGGTGTTACAGTGGGTAATGATCGATTAGCTGTTGTTGCTGTTCCATTTCCTTATCTATTAAAAGTGCAGGATAAATTAAAGGATATTAAAAACTTATTTGTAGCAGCTCAAAATTGCGCTGCAACTGGCAATGGTGCCTATACCGGCGAAGTAAGTGCAGCTATGCTGGAGAGTATCAATGTACAGTATGTTATTATTGGACACAGTGAAAGAAGGGAATACTATCATGAAGACGGTAAAATACTTGCAGAAAAAATAAACCGGGCATTTGAAAATAATCTGAAGTCCATTTTTTGTTGTGGAGAACCTTTAAGCATCAGGGAAGCTGAATCACAAAACAATTTTGTTGAAAAGCAATTGATGGAAAGCCTTTTTCACCTTAGTAAAGAACAAGTTAAAGATTTTATAATCGCTTACGAACCAATTTGGGCAATAGGAACCGGCAGAACTGCTAGCAGCGACCAAGCGCAGGAAATGCATGCACATATCCGTGCTGTTTTAGCAAAACAGTTTGGAAATGAGATCGCCAACTCAATTTCTATTTTGTATGGAGGAAGTGTTAAAGGGTCGAATGCAGTCGATATTTTTTCAAAACCCGACGTAGACGGTGGATTGGTAGGTGGGGCTAGCCTTGTAGCAGCAGAATTTGCAGCAATCATCAAAGCTTTGAAATAGATTAACTGCAA
Source organism: uncultured Ferruginibacter sp. (assembly GCA_964496585.1). Classification (GTDB taxonomy): domain Bacteria; phylum Bacteroidota; class Bacteroidia; order Chitinophagales; family Chitinophagaceae; genus Ferruginibacter. The sequence continues at coordinate 71,956 of CAZCAA010000003.1, read as the reverse complement.
TATTATTACAGCAATACCACTCATTGTTTAATTGGTTTAATAAATGATCTGATTAAATGACGTTACTATTTTCAAAAAGGATAGGAATGTCTATCGTTGATAATTCATTTTAACCTATCGTCGTTATCAATATTGTTTACCAATCAACTACCTGTAACGGATACATGATAAATATTGAAAAGATATTGCAACATAATGTTTTGGGTAAATTACTCAATCACCTTGTTGTCTTTTTTATCAATATCCTACTGGTTCATGTGCTGGGAGCTACCGGCAGCGGAGCTTATTTTAATGAACTCTATGTTTTGAATTTCGTAGTTTTTGTCTTTAGTGCCGGTCTTGATTACGCTGCAATTACATTATTATCGCAGGAGCCATTGCTACTTACTTCGATAAGAAAAATGATGTTTAAAACATTGTTGTTTTTTGCTGCCCTTATGAGTCTCTATGTATTCTTTATTTTACCTCAATACAGTCCTTATTTCAATCAACCAGCGACTGCCATTATTTTTTTTAGTGTTGGTAACCTAATGCTTATATTTTATCAGGGCATTTTATCAGCTCAGAAAAAATTCAATCAGCAAAACCTGGTGTTGGTAAGTACAAATTCAGCATTTTTAATCTATCTGCTTACAATTTATTATTCTGATAGGTTAGGTAGTATTTCAACAGGGAATATTCAACTATTGTATGCAATACTTTTTTTTATACAAGGCATTGTAATGTTTATTTTAGGAAGAGGCAGCGATGCGCAGGTAAAAGTTTCGGTTAGCTGGACGGTATTTATAAGGTCTGGAATTTATATAATGTTCTCTTCGCTTGTTTATTTCGCATTTCTCCGGATAGACAACTTTTTTGTACAAAAATATTCAAATGCTGTAACGTTGAGCAACTACGTTCAGTGCGGAAAAATTGGTCAGTATTTTTTATATTTCTCATCTGTTATCAGCTCTACCTTATTACCATTTATTGCATCAGAAACTATCGGAAGTTCCTACAAGGAATGGAAAAAAATGATGCGTCCATACATAATTCTACTATGCTCCGGCGCAATTGCAATTGCCATTGCTGGAAAGCAGCTTTTTCCACTATTATTTGGGAAAGATTTTTCGGAAATGTACAATTACATGATTATACTGTTGCCTGGATTTGTATGTTTGGGTATCTTGACCTTAATAAATGCCATTTACATTGGCAAAGGAAATATCAGGAAAATACTTACCGGTGATATAATGGCATTGATAGTGGTTATGGCATTTGATAGCTGGCTAGTGCCTTCCTACGGCGCATTGGCTGCAGCTTTTATCAGCTCAGTTGCCTATTGTCTGTTGTTACTTTACCTTTTTTCAGGATTTAAAAAACAATTCTCTTCAGCAACGAAAAAATCAGACATAATCCCGGTAATATGAAGCAGCTTTTTTTATATCGCCTGTTTAAACATTCGTTAGTTGCATTTATTTTTATAATTGCATTTATTTGCATGTTCATTTACTTTTTTAACAAAAAAATGGATATGGTTTTATTTCCCTACAACAGCATGTATGCAGTAGATTTAAATACGAAGTATGTCGCTTCTACTTATGCTTTTAAATTGAATAGGAATTTAGTAAAGATTACTCAAAATCCATACTGGAAAAAAGACTTTCTCGAAGCTTCGCTTTTAAGTTTTGCTAAATACAAACAGAATAACGATGAAGTGTACATGCAACAATACCTTCAAGCAGTTATTCCAAATAAAGAAACACGTGAGGTTCTTTCAAACAGATTATCCCCATCAAAGTCTGACGTTGCACACTGGCCTGCGTGGTATATAAGGTTTGCGGGATATTCTGTTAACGATCCAGACAGCATTCAATTACTTAAATATGATTTTATAATAAAGGACAATAAGTTTATACTGAAAGATTCAAACATCATTGAGTTATCTGCAAGATAAATGCTACCGGAAAATTCATATCAATACATTAAAACACCCGCCAGGTTACTTGGCTGTCTGCTGCTGCTGGAATATGTGATATTCATTTTTTCAGGAATCAGTTTTTCATTTCTTACCAACGACACATTTTTTAGCCTTCCGGCAGACCCTGCTTTTTGGGCATTTTTTGGAAGCGGCATACCCCAATTCATAATTTCCCACCATTGGGTTGGGCTGTTGGTGGATATCTTAATCTTAGTGTTATTACTTGCATTTACTTATAATCCTTTAAAGCGCTGGGTTGCGCTAGCTCTATGTATTTTGCTTTTCACTTTTTACATAACCCTGATGGGTTATCTCACTCACCGTAATTACCAATTTGGATTCTTCATGGTTTTAGTACCCTTCATTTTTAAAAAACCACTAAATAAGTATTTTGCGTATGGAGCTATCCGTTATTTCCTGTTATTTTTTTACTTTTCTGCAGCTCTACTAAAATTAACAAACAATGCATTGGCAGATCCTGCACACTTTAGCCATATGCTTTGTTCACAATTTACAGTTTATCATCTTGAAGGGGAGACCGGTTTTAGAACTGTACTAAATCTTTACCTGATCAATCATATTAGCAGCAGCTATGCGTTATATATCATTGCATTTATAGTGGAACTATTTACTTTTGTCGGTTTTATTACAAAGAAATTTGATAAGTTGATAGCTATTGGATTATGCCTTTTTCATCTATCGACCTGGCTCATCATGGATATTGGTGCTGTAGGACAAATTTCTTTTATCTGCCTTCTTTTTCTAGGTTCTATGTTCAGAAAAGATGCTGATAATTTTTATCACACTGACAATCAATTAGATACTAAACTTTAAATTACATTAGAAAGATAATTTATAAACTAAGAAGTAACAAAGATTCAATCAACTTATAACAGCTTACAAAAAATAAAAAAAAATATTAAAATATTTATTATGTTTGTACACTGAAACCAAGCTTATTACAGCTTACCACCTAAGTATCCTGTCTATAAATCATTATTCCAATCCACTTGTAATCCGCGGCTTAATCCATTAAATTATGTGAATTCTTTAGACTTCATTCTATTATTATACACACAATACTCATTAAGAAAAGAGAAAATTACAGCGTATGCTTAACCTTTTTACCCGTTTAACACTCGTCATTTCATTTTTATGCTGCTTTGCCGGAAAGGTAGTTGCCAATGACTCCGATGTGGTTAACTGCAACCGTGTTTGGAAAATCGCCATATTGGGATCCTCTACTGCTTTCGGAACCGGAGCAACGGAATATGATAGCTCATGGGTGGGCAAGTTTACAGCATATCTTAAAAGAAAAAATGCGCTGAGTGATGTATATAACATGGCTATTCCGGGATATACAACCTACCAGAATTTACGTTCAACAGGCTATGTACCTCCAGCTAACAGACCAAGCCCAAACAGTTCTTTCAACATTACGGCAGCATTGAATTTGTATCCTGATGCTGTTATCATAAATATGCCGTCAAACGATGCGGCCAATAACTATAGTGTTGCCGAACAACAAGCAAATTTTGAAAGGGCAGCTTTCTTATGTGATTCTGCTAATGTACCATTTTGGATTGCCACAACCCAGCCAAGAAATAACATGACTGCAGGCCAGATATCTAATTTAACAGAAATGAGAGATTGGATCTTTAGTCGTTTTGGCAACAAGGCAGTTGACTTCTGGACTACCGTTGCCAATGGAGATGGATCTATTGTTCCATTTTATGACTATGATTATGTGCATGTAAACAATGAAGGGCATGATCTTTTTTATAACAGAATGAAAGCCGAAACAATTTTGGATTCTTTGTGTATCCGGGTTACACAAACTTTAGTTGCAAGGGCTGGAAACGACATTGCAGTTACTCTTCCCGTAAACAATACTCCATTAAACGGCACGGGATCTTTCAGTTCTCTCGGTGGCATCATTACTAATTATCAGTGGACCATTGTATCAAGCCCCTTAGGATCAACTCCTCAAATTGCTGCTCCAAATAATGCAACTACAACTTTAACTAACCTTTCTGAAGGTAGATATTCGGTATCGCTAACGGTAACTGATAACGCTTTAAATGTAAAATCTGACACCTTAGTTGTAGTTGTTAGTTCAAGAATTTTGATAGATTTTGGTCCGGATTTAACCGGTTCGCCTGATGGTGCCGGTAACTACTGGAATACCATCACAGAAACACAACCAGGTATAAAATTATCGAATGCCGTAACTGTAAGTAATACAGCAACAAATATTGGATTACAGGTTATCAACAGGATAGACGGAACATTTAATGTCGCCGGTCCGGGAACTAACACAGGAAACACGGCAGGCGCAGTGAATGATTATCCATCCACTGCAACAAGTGATTTTTCATTTGCAGAGCCAAGTGCCACTAACGGGCAATGGAAGATTACCGGATTGGAAACAACCAGGCAATATACCATTAAGTTTTGGGGAACCAGGTCTGTTGCAGATGACAGAGTAATTCAGGTAAAGCGAGCTGATCAACCTACCTGGCAGGAATATAACGCAACAAATAATTTAAACTATAATACTTCTGCTATTTTTAGCTTTTCAGGCAAAACTGAAATGACTTTTGATATCCGTGTAAAATCGGGCAGCGCATTTGGTCATATCTGTGTAATTGACATAACCCGTACCAGCCCATTATTGGCGTTAAATGTGCCACCAACAGCACGAGCGAATGATGTTACTGTTGCTTTGCCAGGAACCAGTGGCGTATTAGACGGAACTGCATCCAGTGACGATGATGGAACTATCACCAACTATCAATGGACGCAGACTTCAGGTCCCTCGATTGCTCAAATTGTTTCTCCTAATGCTTCCAATACTGCCGTGAACAATTTGTTGGAAGGAATTTATACTTTTCAATTAAGTGTAACGGACGATAGCAGTGCCGTTTCCACAACCAGTTTAACACTTACAGTAAATTCCAGAGTTTTGTTTGACATAGGACCAGACTTCACAACCGGAGCCGATGCAGGGGGTAAATTCTGGAACAATGTAGCCAATGGACAAGAGGGCATAAAAGTTACAGACGCGGTTACAACTGGCAATACTTCAACTGGCATTAGTCTTGAAATAATTAACAGGATAGACGGAACATTTAATGTTGGTGGTCCTGGAACAAATACAGGTAATACAGTTGGAAGTGTTGGTGATTATCCTAACAGCACTACAACGGATTTTGCTTTCGCTCATCCAAGTGCTTCCAACGGGCAGTGGAAAATTGCAGGCTTAGACGCCAACAAACAATATTCAATAAAATTTTGGGGAACCAGAACTACTGCTGATGAAAGAATTATTAAAATAAAGCGCAATGATGAAGTAAATTTCCAGGCGTATAATGCAACTAATAATAATGACTATAATAACGCCGCACTATTTACTTTCTCAGGTAAAACTGAAATGACTTTTGATATACAGGTTGATGTCAACAGTGCTTTCGGCCATATTTCAATAATCGATATCAAATATACGAATGCACCGGTAGATTGTACACCATCAATTGTAATCAGTTCTGACCAAACAGGTGCAAACTGTTCTGGTTCTGCTGTCTCGTTTACCGCAACTCCAACAAAGGGCGGAGCAAATCCAACTTACCAGTGGAGAAGAAACGGAATAAACATCAGCGGTGCCAATGCAGCAACTTTTACTACTACCACACTTATTAATAATGACCAGATAAGTTGCTTCATGACAGCCAATACAATCTGTGCTACAGGAACAACTGCAACTTCAAACAGCATAGCTGCGGTAGTTTTACCAATCGTACCGAAAGCAGGAAATATTTCAGGTCCAATTAATGTTTGTCCGTTCATAGGAAGTGTCACCAATGCAGTGTATTCCATTACGCCGCTTGTTAATGCAACTACTTACACCTGGACTGTGCCTACAGGAGCAACAATCATTTCCGGACAAGGAACAACCTCAATCAACGTTAGTTTCAACAACAATTTTGGAACTACCGATACTATTAAAGTGATAGGGGGAATTTGTACTAATAGTGCTCCTTCTAAATTAGTTATTTCAAAAGTGTTACCTGCTATACCTGGAGCAATTTCTGGTCCGGTGAATGCGTGCCCTTTTGTAGAGCAACCAACTAACGCTGTTTACTCGATTGCACCGGTTGCCGATGCGAGCAGCTATACTTGGACGTTACCTACAGGAGCGAGCATTGTTAGCGGACAAGGCACAACCAGCATCAATGTAAGTTATTCAAATGCATTTGTTTCGGGAAGTATTAAAGTAACTGCAGATGCAAATTGCGGCAGCAGAGCTCCAAGAAGCTTAACCATCACAAAACTTGTACCTTCTGCTCCTGCTTCTATATCTGGCCCGGCAAGCGCTTGTGCTTACCTTGGCAATAATACTGAAGTTGTATACTCAATTTTACCAGTTACAAATGCTGATTCTTATCTGTGGACGCTACCCGCTAACGTTAGTTTGATTAGTGGTCAGGGAACAACGAGTATTACAGTAACTTTCGGCGCAGGTTTTACAACATCAGCTCTAAAGGTTAAGTCTGTATCAAGCTGTGCTACTAGCAGCGATAGATCTTTAAATATTACAACATCGTCTAGTTCAACTCCAGGCGCCATTGCAGGCCCGAAAAATGCCTGCGCATTTATCGATTCACCGGAATCGGCTATATATACTGTTCGTAAAGTATCTAATGCCTTATCATATATCTGGACAGTACCAACGGGAGCTACTGTTACATCTCATCCAGGTGGAACAGGTATCAATGATACTATTATTACAGTTTCTTTCACAAACAGTTTTGTATCAGGTACATTTATATCTGTTCAGTCTGCAGGTTGCGTACCTAGTTCAGCTAGAAAACTTGCAGTATTAAGGTCTGGCACTCCTTCAGCAACTTCTTCTATAACAGGCCCAACTAATTCTTGTCCTTTTGCAGGAACTGCTACTGTTGCCACTTATACCATTTCAAAATCAGTAACTGCATCATCTTATAACTGGAATATTCCGGCTGGAGCTTCTGCTTCCCACCCGGCAGGAACCGGTATAAACGATACTATAGTTGAAGTTACTTTTAACCCGGGCTTCACGGCGGGTACCATTTCTGTAGCGGCAGTAAATGCCTGCGGTATTAGTACAGCTAGAACGCTGGCGGTTAAAACATTATTACCATCGTCTACACCTACAATTGTTGGCCCAACAGACCCATGTGTTTGGATTGGCACATCGGGTGCAGTTTATACCATCAAAAAAATATCGAATGCAACCAGCTATACCTGGACTGTTCCAGCAATAGGAGCAACAGCCATTCATCCAAATGGTGCTGGTGTAAATGATACAATTATCATAGTAAATTATACCGTAGACTTTGTGTCGGGAAGTATTACGGCGAGAGCTGACGCATCATGCGGAAGCAGTTCTACAAGAACACTTGCTCTGGTAAAAAAACTGCCTTCTACGCCTGGTTTAATAACAGTTAATTTGTTAAGAAATTGTCCAAATCGCCAATACAGTTATACCATTGCTGCACTTCCGGCAAATGCCACTTCCGTTACATGGACAGCACCTGCAGGAGCAACAATTATTGATGGCCAGGGAACAACAGCAATCACAGTAAACTATAATGAAGGTGCGTTTGTAGGTTCTGTAACTGCCATCGGTACTAACAATTGTGGAAATGGAACATCAGCCAGAACACTCAGTATTAATTTACCAGCTTGTGTGCTTCCTAGAGGAGGTAGTATTACCGGTAGATCAAATGCAGAAACTGAAATTAAATCTCCGGAAGTATTAACAGCTACATTGGAAGCCAATGTAATGCCAAATCCATCTTTCAATGAATTTAAGCTGATAGTCAACAGCAATGATAAGAAAACGGCTACTTATTTGAGAATCACAGATATTAGCGGCAAAATCATTGAACTTAAAAACGCTATAGGAATTGGACAAACAACCTCATTCGGTTCTAATTATATGAAAGGTGTTTACATCTGTGAGGTAATTCAGGGAACCAAAAGAAAAGTAATTAAACTAGTTAAACTATAGAAAAATCAGCATTGAACCGAAGCCGCCTTATTAGGCGGCTTTTTTTGTTACAACGATTTTAGAATTTGCTACCACTTATAAAAAGTGAAAAGTTGGAGTGGCTATCACAGTTTCGCGAGCTTCATAATTAGTATAGTAGGAAAAAATAAATTAACTTGTATGAATTGTTTGCGATCAGTGTTTATTTTTAAACTATAAATTTAAATCTATGTCGATTGCGGGAACCTCCTGGATTTCAACTAAGTACAATTTCCTAAAAAATGATGCGGCTAAAAAAGGAATACTCAGGTCCTTTTTAGAAAACCTATTCGAATATAGAAATAAAAAAAAGTTTAGTCAGATGGGAGTGGCACATCCTGACTTTTGTAATAATCTTGGTGAAACAAATGCACGGTCTATATTTAAAGATGCTAATGAGAACCAGCCTTCATCTTTTTATTCATTAAATAAAGCTTTTAAACTAATTAAACTAAAGCCAACTGAAATATCTTTGGCTGACATTGGATGTGGTTCGGGGCGTGTATTAAGTTTTGGAATGTTGTCTGGTTTTAAAGAAGTGTATGGCGTGGACCTTGATAAATCTGGACTTGAAAAAGCTCAACAAAATTGTGAGACTATGCATAGAAACGGTGCAACGACTACTTTTGCTTTAACTTATGCCGATGCAAGCACTTATGCTATTCCAAAAAATGTAAACGTTATCTACATGTTTAATCCATTTGGAGAAAAAACAATGAGTAAAATAGTAGAAAATATTATTAATTATTCAGCAGGTGTAATCAAAAATGTTTACATCATATACTCAAACCCAGCCTGCAAACACCTATTTGAAAATAACAACAAATTCACGAAAGTTTTTGAGACTTATTTCAAAAATAAGAAACCTGACATTACAATTTACAAACTGGTCCCTTGAGTTAATTTAAATAAAAGTATATTAGAAAAAAGACCCCCATTCCAACATCTCGGAAATGTGGTATCAGTCATTTTCAATAATAATTTCAAAAAAATAACTTCTCTAAATTATAGGTAACCGGCTTTATCATTCACCGGGAACTGGGTACTTTCTACCTTTTCAATAGCATTGTCGGCAATCCCATCCACACTATCCTTGAAATTTTCAATTTTTCCCGCTATACCATCTGCAACAGCATTCCAACCCTCTTTAATATTTGATCCGGCGGCAGCTAACTTTCGGCGTGTCTTTCTGCCCTTAGCGGGTGCATACAGAATTCCGAAAATTGCACCGGCTGTAAAACTTATCATCATTTTTTTTAACGTCGTCATAAAATAGAAGTTAGTGTGTTAAAATTTATTTATATCTATATACATAACTATGCCAAATATAACCAGCTGCCAAAAGTTCCAAAATGCTAACAAGGGAATTGTGCGCTGATGAATTTAGTATAACACAAATTTACCATTTTTTCAAGCAAATAATAATTAAGTAGCTGATGCTGGAAGGCTGAATAAAGCCTGCCTATTAACTAGCTAAACCCAGCCAGCAATTAATTTTACTCATTGTTCCAACTCTCATTAATAATGGCATTATAAGCGACATCCAGAAATTAATAAGTTGATTTTTTAATTAAACGCTGATTCAAACTAATGCGTAATTTTTCCAGGTATTTATCAGTCTTGTACAACAAATTCTCACGGTAAAACTGCGTAAATATAAAAATCAAAATGAGTTAAAATACCCTAGTGACAGCGTGTTTGAGACTGAAAATTAGCTAATAAACTACTATTTTAAAAAATATTTCATAATACGGCAATAAACATATTACTTTTCCGTTGTTTAATCAACTCACACAGCTACCTACTAAAGTTTCTTGCTAATCTTTCTTAATGATAGGCCCTGCTTCTTAAAACTGACCATTTTACGTAGGGAATAAGTCGTATTATTTTGAAGCCAAAACAAACCTATGAGAAAACTTTACCCTTTAGTACAGATCTTATTTTGTATTTGTACCTTTTTTCCGAAAATTTCCAAATGTCAGTGTATCTTACTTGATGCGACTTTTACAACTTATGAATCCCGCTGTGCGGCTACAGGTGCAATAAAAGTTCGGACTACAGGTGGTTCTGGCAATTATAAATATAAAACAACGGGTCCTGTAAACACTAATTTTACAACCAGTGATTCTATCACAGGTTTATCTGCCGGCACTTACAGCCTCGTTATAAACGACATAGTCAGCAATTGTACCCTAACAATTCCTAATGTGGTTGTTGCAGGTACTTATCAGGATCCACGTTTCACCTTAACTAAAATTGATGTCAGTTGCGACCATGCCAGCAACGGTTCTATCATTGTTGATGGATTTTCGTTTGGAAGAGCGCCGTATCAATACAGTATCGTTGCCCCTTCACCCATGGGAGTGGGAACTACCAATAGTTCGGGAGCTTTTAGTGGGCTTGCTGCTGGAGATTACAGTATTAAAATGACAGATTCCTGCGGCGGTATTCAAACCAGGCAAATTACTATCGTTGACTACAGTTGGTGGATAGACGCTTATTCCTTTACAAAAACAAGTTGTGATGAAGCATCAGGATTCATTAAGGTAGTTGATAGCCGGGGAAATATAAGTACCGTTGGAGGCATCCCGGATTTTACCTATGGCATTGTTAGAGCCCCTGGTGATACCATCTGGTCGAATAGTCCGAATTTCAGTTTTTCATTACTGGGCCACACGACATTTGATGTAATTGCTCGGGATGCCTGCGGAATTATTAAGAAAGCAAGTGTTCGCCTTTCACTAGCCGCAACTGCCTCTGCAAATGTAAATACCTATGGTTACTTATGTAATTCATTTTCGGCTTCATTGTCAGTTGGCACTAATTTTTTAACGCCGGATTTTTGTTTGTATGATAGCAGCGACGCCTTGATTAGCTGCAATACTACAGGCTCATTTAATGGATTAACTTACGGGCGTTACTGCATCAAAGCACACGATGCCTGTACCGACACCACAATAACAAGATGCTTTCAGTTAAGTGCTCCGCCGGTTTCCGTTAGTAACAGTGTTATAATATCCCATAAAACCTGTACCGATTTTACCGCCGGCATCACAGGCCAGAACAACTTAACAAATCCTGAGTATTGCCTGTATGATTCTGCCAACCTATTAATCGAATGCAATACAACAGGCGTATTTAACGGGCTTTCATATCAGCCATATTGCATAACTACAAGAGACGGTTGCCGCGATACGATAATAACCAGATGCTTCAATCCGCATCCACCATTACCAATTGTTCCTGATGTAATTGTTCCTTTGTATATTAACTGTGTAAATTTCGGCATCAATGCTGCCGGTGACAGTCTAACAGATCCCGTTTATTGTTTATACGATACTTCTGGTGTATTAATTGATTGTAACCATACCGGGATTTTTGATAGTATTCCGCTGGGCAACTATTGTGTAACTATTTACGACGCTTGTTATGACACTACCTTCACCCGATGTTTAGAGGTACTCGTTCCCGTTATACACAATGATATGGTTATTATAACAAGTAATAAAACTTGTAACGGATTTACCATTGAGGTCTCAAGCAATAACATAAATCCATCAGAATACTGTTTGTACAATGCTTCAGATGTACTGATATCATGCAACAGCCATGGTATCTTTAATAATATTCCTTACGGGGATTACTGTATTAAGGCGAGAGCTGCTTGTCCGGATACCCTTTTAATAAGTTGTATTTCTGTCAGGCCCAATATTCCGTCAGTTGGTTCGTCAGTACAAATATCCCACAGAACCTGCACAAGTTTTTCTGCAGAAATACAGCAGGTACAAAATTTTACCAGTCCGATATTTTGTATTTACGACGATCAAAATGTGTTAATCAGGTGTAATACTACAGGACTTTTCACTAACCTTAACTACGGCAGTTATTGTATTAAAATAAGTGATGATTGCTATGATACCACAATAACTAAATGTTTTAACCAGGCTCCGATAAAGGTTTCTTTAACCGGCAATGCTGGTAAATCATGTAGTGTAGGCTGGGCACAATTTAATCTGAATTTGGGTGGCAATAGTGGATATCTTCCCGTGACGATCATGATAAATAATCCGGATGGTAGTTTATTCTCTCAACAAAGTTATAATTCTAATTCAGTATTGGTAGATAGCATTCCCGGTGTTGCCAGCGGACAATTTTATACAGTAATAGCATCAGATAATTGTGGAAACCGCGATACGTTGCTATTAGGAAGTACGGCCAGTTTTTTTAATCATTCACCAACGGTACAGGCTAAATGCCCAAGTGGTGTTTGGGCCAGTGGTTCAGGAAATATCAAAACAACCGTATCCACAAATATGGGATCGTTAACAGTTAAGATCATTAAAAAGAATGGTATTTCTTACTTTCCAACATTATCGGCCAACACAGTGGCTGCGGGTGTATACAGCTTTATTGATTTTGGCCCGGGTACATATATAATAAGTTACAGTGAAAATTCCTGTAATAAGAAATTATACGATACTGTTGTTGTGGCAAGTTATACTTATCCCAATCTCAACAGGTCATCGGCTTATCAATGTGACGTGAACGGATTCAGTGTGAGTGCTGTTGCCACAAATGGAGTAGGACCATTTACCTATGAGATCATCGGAAGCCAACCGGTGACGCCATCAATTGTAACAGGTCCGCAAGCGAGCCCAATCTTTACAATAAACAACGGTTCAAATTATTCTCTCATCAGATTAAGGGCACTAGATGCCTGTGGCAATGCCACACTGGGTGATGCAAGCATTTTGCCCCTTGCCATCAATGGAATGATCAGTGCCTACGACTGTATTGATCAGCCTACAACTTTATCAATTGATTCTCTTTATAACTCAACGTACCGATGGTATAAAAAAACAAATGAACAAAGTACAGACAGCATCCTTATCGGTAACGGTACCAGTTATTATATCCCTACTGTTTTACCTTCTGATACTGGCTTCTATGTTTGTTATGTATCTGTAAATTCTGGCTGCATAAATCGCACTTTTAATTTTCATATTGGTGGAAATTGCTGGATAGTACTACCTGTTAAACTTGAAGAATTTAAAGGCCAATCCCTTCACAATAAAAACCTCTTAACCTGGAAAACTACTATGGAAGAAGGATTGGAAGCATTTGTGATTGAGCGGAGAACAGGAATTGGAAGTTATACTGCTATTGGAACTGTTACCAGTTACGGAAATTCTACTACCAAAAAGAACTACAGTTACACCGACCATCTTCCGTTGAAAGGGAAGAATGAATACAGACTCAAGATGAAGAAGGTTGACAATTCTTTCAGCTATAGTAATGTAGTAGTATTGAACAATGTATCGTCAGAAAATATTTACTCCATTTTCCCGAACCCGGTAAAAGATGTTTGTATTATAGATTTCAGGATTGTTGATAATCATCATTATAAGATTTGTCTTTACAATTCAATGAACCAGTTAATTAAAGATTGGTCATTTATCAATGATAACAATGCCAGATTTGAAATAAACAGGCCTGCAGGATTACAGAAAGGAATGTACATACTACATATCACTGATAGCAACAAAAAACAAAGCTTTCAAATGAAATTAATATTTCTGTAAAGAAAATTCAGAAGGGTAGAAGTAGCTAAATTATTCTGAAATGGATTTATTTTTGGAGTCATCTACATGATAATGCGAGCAATAATATAGAGAGCAGTTTTATACCAATCAAAATCTGCTTTCTATATTTCACTTAATAGTAAAGTGAACAAAATGAAAAATTAAAATGTGATAAGTATTTTGATATTTTGGTATTTCGCTACCAGATCTAAAAAAGAAAAAGCTAAATCTTTAAGAAATGATGAGCAATAAAGTTGCTCATTGTATCACTTTACTTCTTATTAAAATCTATCGATACCGTAGTTCTGTTATCATTTAAATAAATCCATTTAGGCCCATTTAACAATAGCCTTATTGCTTCTCTATCACAGGCATCGCATAAAGATTGTTGCACCCTGATTTTGTAAGGCGTGCCATCTCTTTTTATTCTGAAAGATAAAATAACTGGTCCTGCTTCATACTCAGTTTCATCAATTTCCAGAATCCTCATACTGTCCTTAATATATTTTTTATACAATTGCATTCCACCCACTACAGAAGCCTGAGTTAAATTCTCCCGTTTAACAGCACTGCCCGCAGCACTAGCAGGTTTTTTCTTACTGCGCGAAATGCCTGTAACTACAACTTCACTTAGTTCCTGTGAAGACGGCTTTAATACAATTGTTTCCTCCCGTCCGGAACGCAGTTTTTCATCGCTTGATGCATAACCCACCGCAGCTATCGTAGTTGCTGCAACGCTGTCACTATTTTTAAAAGTAAATTTTCCATCTGCATCAGTGCCAACTTTAGTATTACTATTTTTATCACTGATTACAGCGAACGGGACCGGGTTTCCCTTATCGTCTATTACTTTGCCTTTAAGATTATAACTGGCAGTCTCCTTTGCGTTAGTATTTGCATCCCAGGTTACAGAAGGTGCAATAGTTTTCGCATCGTCGTCCGATTCTTTACTTTCTTTTGTTTGATCTGCCCTTTCCGGCACTGCTGCTGATTTCTCAGTGGAATAGTTCAGCGATCTATCGTAACCGTTATTATTATTTTTTAATGGATTGTTTTCAATAACCACATCTTCCTTACTTTCCCCTTTTTCTATAATGCTATTATTAAAAGTTTTAGATGATGAGGCTAAAGTTTCGGATTTAATAGTTTGATTGCTATCTCGCATTACCCGTTCCTCCATACTATTTAATGCAGAATTATCCTGCCCGGCCTTCTCTATTTTAGACACAGGTTGTTCTTTATTGCTATTATTAAATTGCCAGGCAAAATATCCCGTGGCAGCCATCAAAATAAATATAGCTGCAACTTTTAACCACTGGCTGTTCAAGAGTGAGAATAAAGGAATAACTTTTTTGTTTTTCTTATCAGGGAAGAGTTTACTTCTAATTTCGGTAATGTCTGCTTCAAAACTATTTGTGTTAGGGAAGCCATCCAGGGCATCAGCAAGAAACGGATCTTCCATGGCCGCTTTTTCTAAAGCATGCATCTCCTGATCATTCATTTCTCCTGAATGGTAACGTTTAAAATCTAACGCGTTATAGATTATTTGTTTATCTTTTTCAGACATTGATCAACTATTTTTAAGAGCCTGATTTTCCATACAAATTTTTAAATTTCTTCTGCCGTTTTGAATATAGCTCCTAACGCTATTGGTATCCAGCCCGGTAGTGGCAGAAATAGTTTTATAACATTGTTCTTTCAAATAAAATAATTCTATCACCTGTCGTTGCTCTGTTACTAACTTTCCGATACAGTATTCCATCATGCTAAAATGCCCTTCTTTCTCCATTACTTCTTCCAGATGTATTTTTTCTTCCAAATGCACAAATTCATGGTCGATATGTACCGGTAATCTTTTTTTCGACCTCAATTTCATTAAACAATGATTGCTTGCCAACTGGTAAACCCAACCTCTAAAGTTTTCTACCTCATATTTCTTCAACTTTAGCACCAGTTCTTCAAAAATATTTATAACACAGTCTTTTGCATCCTCGGGCTCTTTCATGTATTTGAGGCAAACGGCATATATCATATCCATATATCTTTGATATAGATCGCCTAACGCCTGCAAATTGCCAGTTTGCTTATAAACTTCCACCAACGAAGCGTCGGAATCAGAAGTTGATATATTTTTTATAAATCCCAATACGCTAAGTTATTTACAATTTTCTTTTTGCTATTTGTGTAATCTCCAAAATTACAGCATCCTCAAAGAAAATTATATGAAAAAATTATCACTACTGATGCTATTTGCATTTATTATTATTTTCTCATTTGTACCAGTATCCAAAATGCTGATTAGTGGAATTGTTACCGATAAACAGGGAAATGCGATTCCTGCAGTTACTGTAAATATCAGAAACTCGGTTTCCGTCGTCACAACAGATAAAGATGGAAAATTCTCTATTCAAGTTGACAAGTTTCCAACAACGCTGGTTTTTAAGATGGTAGGTTACCAACAAAAGGAATTGAAAATAAGTAATAACAGTTTTGTTAAGGTTGCGTTGGTATCAGCCTCCAGCGAATTGATGGAAGTAGTAGTTACCGGCATTGGAAAACCTGATCGAGAGGGAAATTCAATTGCTTTAAGTCCCTCAATCAAGTCTACCGAATTTAATTATAACCGTAAAACTAATGATTGGAATAGCTATGATGAAGAGATGAATACAGAAGATTACGACCATATTACAGAGAATGGCTTTCACCGTGTAACCAATGATCCTTTATCTACGTTTTCTATTGATGTAGATGCAGCATCTTACAGTAATGTTCGGCGATTTTTAAATGAGGGCAAATTACCTCCGGCAGGCGCGGTAAGAGTGGAAGAAATGATCAACTATTTTAAATACCAGTATCCTCAGCCGATTAATAGTGATCCGTTTTCTATTTCAACAGAAATTGGTGACTGCCCCTGGAACAAAGAAAACAAGTTAGTAATGATTGGACTGCAGGGAAAAGAAATTCCCGTAGATGAGCTACCTGCGAGCAACCTGGTATTTTTAATTGATGTTTCAGGCTCTATGATGCAGCAAAATAAATTACCGTTAGTTAAGGCATCTCTAAAACTACTTACAGACAAATTACGAAAGCAGGATCATATTTCAATCGTAGTGTACGCAGGAAATGCGGGTGTTGTATTACCTGCAACCAGCGGTAACAACAAAGATGACATAAAGCAAGCTATTGATGCATTGGAGGCAGGTGGTTCTACGGCAGGTGGCGCCGGAATTAAGCTTGCTTATAAAATTGCACGAGACAATAAAATGAGCCAGGGAAACAACAGGGTGATACTTTGCACTGATGGGGATTTTAATGTAGGTGCCAGCAGTGATGATGATATGGTAAGGTTGATAGAAAAGGAGAGAAATGCAGGGATTTATCTTACCGTTCTTGGTTATGGCATGGGTAATTACAAAGACAATAAAATGCAGAAGTTGGCAGATAAAGGAAATGGTAACCATGCCTATATTGATGGAATTGATGAGGCAAAAAAAGTATTGATAAATGAATTCGGAGGTACATTATTTACGATAGCAAAAGACGTAAAACTACAGGTAGAGTTCAATCCCGCAACTATTGCAGGCTATCGCCTTATAGGTTATGAGAATCGAATGCTTAACAAAGAAGATTTTAATGATGATAAAAAAGATGCAGGTGAATTGGGCAGCGGCCATACGGTAACTGCATTATATGAAATAATTCCGGCAGGTCAGAATTCCAAATACCTTAAGGAAGTTGATGAACTAAAGTACCAGCTAAAATCTTCCAAAGAAACGGCAGTTTTTGAAACAGGAGAATTGCTAACGGTAAAATTCAGGTATAAAAAACCTACCGGGGATAAGAGTAAATTAATCGTTAATACTGTAAAAGGAATTGCATTACCCTTTGATAAAACCTCCGCTAATTTTCGTTTTGCTTCAGCAGTAGCAAGTTTTGGCATGCTGCTGTTGGATAGCGAGTTTAAAGGAACTAGTAACTATAAAGATGTGATAAAATATAGCAACAGTGCTTCGCAACAGGATGAGGAAGGTTATCGGAAAGAATTTATTACGCTGGTTGTTAAAGCGGGAAAACTGGCGGAAAGTAAAGTAATACATGAAGAGGAGCATGAAGAAAGCAGATAGTCAAATACAAAAAGAAATTGTCTATCGGTGCGGGTAGCATGAGTGAACTCACGAAGCTTCGCAGCAGAAAAAAAGATACAAAAAAGCTGTGAAACTTCGTGAATCGACTCTGATATTTTAAAAATACATTTAGTAAACTAATACCGCTAAGTTATTCTTTTACTAAAGGCTTTCTATACATGTCATCAACAGACAAATAACCACCGCCAATAAATGAAAAAACTACTACAAGTACAAGAATGAGGAAAGAAAAAGGAAGATCTGCGGTAGCTGTATCTTTCAGGTTTACAAAAAGTACTGCTCCAAACATCAGTGGAATTTGAACCAAAGCGGCAAGCCTGGTAAATAATCCAATAAGTAATAAAATTCCGCCAATCAGGTTAATCCATGGTATTAATGGAATAAGCCATGCAGTAGCCGATAAAAAACCGGATCCGGCAAAAGCATTTTCTAATGCCTGGCTATTATTGAAAAACTGGTAAGCTTTAAGTATGAGGCAAACGCCAACAACAATTCTCAAAATAAATATCCACTTTGGTACATTTTCTCCGGTTTGATACGACTGATGAAGCAAGCCCATAGTAAAATAGTTTTAGGATGAATAAATATGATTTAAGATACATAAAAAAAAATGCATATTAAATAATTTTTATTAACAACAACTGCGGGTAACCATCGCAGGTAATGAATTATTGCATTCCGACTTCATTATTTACTAAAATTGCCAGCATCTGAATGCCAATTTTTAATTTTTTTATCCCATTTTCGAAAAAATATCCAAAAAAAATAGAGGTAATTTTACATTACCACAGCATAAACAAAATTCCGGGTTCAAAGGACAGAGACAGTTGCCAAAAAAGCGTTCATATAATTAAACAAAATTTACTCTCAGCACAATGTCTCGTTTCCAGAAATTCAGGGTACATTACCTGATATTTCGCAGCCTGTAACAATTCTTTGTTGCAATAATAATGTATATGAATGTTTATTTTATAAGTGGATTGGGAGCCGACAGCCGGGTATTCAGGAATATCATTTTGCCGGAAGGGAACGAAATCATTCACCTGGATTGGATCCATCCGTTAAAAAACGAAAGTCTTGCATCTTATGCTGCCAGGCTTTCAGAAAAAATTGATACCGGTAACAAATTTGCGTTAGTTGGTTTGTCGATGGGCGGCATGATAGCAACTGAGATTTCAAAGCAATTTAAAGAACGGAAGCTGAATGAACCATCGGTAACAATTTTATTGTCTAGTGTTCCAACACCTAGTCATTTTCCTGCTCACTTTAAAATTGCCGGTTATCTTGGTTTATATAAAGTAGTACCAATAAGTTTGCTAAAAAAAGCATCTATCTTAAATCGCCTTTTTTCAACTGATAATCTGGAAGACAGAAATCTGTTGAAAGAGGTTATCAGAGACAGTGATCCTTATTTTATAAAATGGGCTTTAGGAGCTATGCTTACCTGGCGTAATGAGCGTTTACCAAAAAATTGTGTTCATATCCATGGGTCAAAGGACCGCATACTACCCATTGATAATACAAGGCCCACTCATATAATCAAAAATGGTAGACATCTGATGCTAATGGAGAGAGCCGGTGAACTTAATGCTATCATTGCAGAAGCCTTTGCGAAAGTTTAAGTTTTATCATTGGTCTCAAAATAATAATCACTAAGATGCTTCCATGGCCCTTTTACATATAACCATGTGCTGAAGCCCGAAGCTTTAATTTCAAAAGGCTCGAAACTCTTCATCAATGATTCGTGTAATCTTGAAGCTTTAAAAGAAGTAACCTTATTTTGAATTGTAATATGGGGTTTAAGCCTGGAACTATCTTTCCTTGTAAGCCATGGTTTATATTTCTTTTGAAGCGATTTATGCAATTTTTGTAATTCTTCAGAAACTATCGAGTAAGCTACACCGTTACTATTTAACTGAATATCATTAACATTCAGAACCAACATACTTCTCACACAACTTGCTTCAAGTGCCTGGTATATTACAGGTTTATTAGATGGTAATGTGTGAAAAAGTGTACAATGAGCAGGAAGGAAATTAACATGTTTTGGATAGTACTTTGTTCGCAGGCTATTAAATATTTCCTGCGCATCATCCTCCAGTTTCAATGTTACGATCAAAGGTTCTTCCATTGTGCTATACTTGTACTTTTAGGCAGCCGGGCTAAAAACTGCGGTTTATTAGTAACTTATTCGTACGATAGGTTTAACTTAACAACTTAATTTACCAATAGGAACATGTCAGTTTGTATATATTATCCCTAATTTGAATGCATTATAATAAAAATAATTAATTTTAGTATTCTATCGATTAATTTAAAATCCCGAAGCAAGTTTTATGATTAACCATATTTTTCACTTAACGCTTATTACTGAATGAAATTTTTCGCTATTGCTTTTATCATGATACTGAATACTAATAACTGCTTCTCTCAGGAATGGTATGCAGAATTGATGGCTGGTGCATCTTCATATAATGGTGATCTAACCCAGAAAGAGTTTTCTATTAAACGGGTAAACCCGGCTGTTAGTTTTAATTTGAAATACAATACGGGAGATTTTATAAATTTACGTGCAGGATTATCTTATACCCAATTAGGCGCCAGCGATAAAAACAATCCACAGGCAGATTTAAAGTCTCGTAATTTAAGTTTTAAAACGTCTATCATAGAATTAAACTTTTGTGCTGAAGTGGCCGTTTTAGATCCGCAAACTTATTATGCCTATCCCTATATTTTCGGCGGGATTGGATTATTCAGGTTCAATCCTTACACTTATGATAATGAAAATAAGAAAACTTATTTGCAACCACTGGGAACAGAAGGCCAGGGGTTAATCGATTACCCGGATAGAAAAAAGTATTCCTTGTACCAGGTATGTTTTCCCTTTGGTGGAGGTTTTAAATTAACCCTGAAACACAAATATGAAGTTGGTTTTGAATTTGGCTATCGTTTGCTGGTTACAGATTACCTAGATGATGTTAGTAAAACTTATGTAAGCCTGAAAGCATTACAGGAAGGGAATGGGCGAAAGGCATCCGAATTATCATATAGAAAAGAGGCGCCATTTTTAGAAGAAGGCGAAGTAAGAGGAAATAACAAAGTTAGGGACAGCTATTTTTTTACGGGAATTAAATTCGCTACCAAAATTGGGGGTAAGCGCACTTACTTTTAATATTAATTCGTTAATTGATGTGAAGGAATGCTGGCACCTTGTACTTCTCCCAGAGAACTACCCGTTTCAACAATACTATTTGGAGAAAATGTTTACTGATAACTATTTTAAGCAGGGTTGTTTTCCGGCAGATTTGGGTGGATTTAGTAAGGCTGATGGAAGAAGAATATTTAAAATTAGTTGTTACAAGGGTTGGGTTGCCGCAGATTTGAGTAGATTTAATAGCGCTGATGAAAGGGGAGTGAGAATAGAAATTCTTAAATTTAAAATAAGTCAAAAGGGCTGTCTAACAAGACAGCCCTTTTGACTTATTTAACAAGTTCTTTCTAGAATTTTAATTTACTGTAATCAATAAAGGCTGGAATACATTCCTTTTAACTTTTGCACGGCCAATAAACTGGTTGCCGTTTATTTGTTTAAATTCTGCCGGAAATATCATAACATCCTCTTTTCTAGTATCAAACAAAAGTTCTTTACTATAGTTACCATCCTGATCTAACTTTGCTACAACAACCTGTCCACCGGCACCATCAAGGTGATACTTGGAAACATCTTCATCTTTCATGTCCATATTCTTTTTGTTATCTAGAAACAAGAAATAATACCCACTGGCGTCACTTATCAATTTATAACCTAGTGTGCCTCTGTATGGCCCTCCACTTAGGAAGCCGTAAGACTGATTACGGGCTGCAGAGCGTTGATTTTTTGGAATTTTCCTCAACCACTCAAATTTACCATCAGCGCTGATTTTGCTCGCAAGAATATCCTGGTAGTAATATGTATATGTAGTGGTTGTTCTTCCGTTATTGTAATTGTAATTTACTTTAACATAGAATTCTTCGCAAGAGATAAATACACTTCCATCTTTTCCTACATTTACTTCTCTTACACGTACATTAGGGGCTTCGTAATCATCATTTTTCTCCATCTTTTTCTTACTTCTTTTAGATTCAAACTTTGTAAGCTCTTCTAACGGGAATTCATAGTAGCCATTTTTAAATTTCACCACTTTGTTACTTTGATCAAGAACAGCAAGAAAGACACCATCAGTTCCCTGATTCTTTGCTTTTTTACTGTAGGTACAGGCAATAATCATATCGTGCGATGGGCTTTCAATCAACGATGCAACCCTTAAGAAATAGTTATCCATTGAAACTACAGCAGTGGTAACTTTGTTACTTTCTTTAGAAAATTTTAATACTTCATAATGATATCCCGGCATTCCTGTTTCTTTGTCAACTTCTTTCCTTTTTTCTGAATCATATACCTTTGCCAATAGGTAAGCATTTCCATATTCGTCAATTGAAAAATCTGCATTATCCATAATTGCTTCCGTGTATGGCATCGTAAATTCATTACTCCAAAGTTTGTTCATATTTTCATCAAACACATGAAAACCAATCTTATCATAATTAATTTTGTCCTTCTTACTTTCTGGCCATAGTCTATAAGAAATCAATAATTTCTTATGATCTGCATCGTAGTTAAAACCATATTTGTCTTCTGTTTTAGCACTGTAAAATCCTGTAGCAACCTGGGTACCAGCAATTTTTGTTGTCTCCAGGATTTTCTTGTTCGTTTCAGTTATCTTACCTGTTGCTACATCTATTTTATCATAAAATATCATTTCCTTGCCAGCGCTTTTATCCCAATCACTGTGTAACCAGTAGTTATTGGCACCAAAATCGGCCACTGTTTCACTGTTCAGATTCCTGGTTGCATCTGGTAATTCAATAATTTTATCAGAAGCTTGTACGAGTGTTTTAGGATCAAATCTTAAAATATAAAGCTCATCCTTTTTTAAAGAAAGGTTAATAATTCCATCCTTATCATTTCCGAAAAAGGAGAGATCCTCAGATTTACGGGGAAGTTCATACTCTGCCCCAAGTTTGAAGGTAAACTTGTTGCTTTGTCCCTAAGAAAGGATTGATAGAAGGCTGAAAGCCCCCAACAGAAAATGTTTCATAAACAGTAATAGATTTAATTGCCGAAGCAATGTGGAGGTTTAAAAAATGACACGCGAATTTATTAAGTTTGATCATTAAAACCTAATCAAATCTTTGATTAACGAAACTTTCAATTTTTGAAGAGCCTGTTACTTAAATGAAGCAACTCATCGCTTCCTAAATGGTTAACATCTTACAATCCGGTAAATAAAAATAATAGTTCTCCTTCCATTCGTGCCGTATATAAACCTTTCATCACATGTCATGTAAAGCCGCTTTCCATTCATGTTGCGATAAATACAGTTCATCCCATTTGATAAAAAACGAAGTGAATTTTATAATTCTTTTGTGCCATCAATTTAAAACACAAAAACATGAAGAAGATATTTTTACCAATATTGGTTTTATTGTTGGCCTTTAGCCAGCAATCGATGGCACAGGTACCGGCAAAAGTTTGCGGTAAGGTAACAGACAATAAAAATAAAGCGCTTTCAGCTGTAACGGTTTCATTATTGGAGGCCTCAGATAGCAGCCTTGTGAAAGCTGAAGTAAGCAACACTTCCGGCCAGTTTGAACTTACTGCCAGTAAAGCCGGGAAATACTTGCTGAGTTATACACTTGTAGGATTTTCAAAATCTTATTCTGAAGCATTTGATATTAAAGAAAATGAATCCTTTACTGCCAAAGAAATATCGCTTAAACCCTCAGCTGTAAAATTGCAGGGTATAACAGTTACATCAAAAAAGCCGATGATTGAAGTTAAAGCCGATAAAACAATTTTTAATGTTGAAGCCAGCATCAATGCCACCGGAAGTAACGCATTGGAATTACTGCAAAAAAGTCCGGGTATACAGGTAGATAATAATGATAACATAAGTATGAAGGGAAAAACCGGTGTGCGTGTATACGTTGACGGTAAAATGACACAACTGGATACCAAAGATCTGGCTGCTTATCTAAAAGGGATCAATAGCAATGATATTGAAGCCATAGAAATGATTAGCAATCCAAGTGCTAAATATGATGCAAGTGGTAATGCCGGGATCATCAATATTCGTTTAAAAAAGAATAAGAAGTTTGGCAGCAATGGTAGCGTAAACCTGGGATTTGTGCAAGGTATAACGCCAAAGGGTAATGGCTCTTTGAACCTGAACTACCGCGACAAAAAAATAAACCTCTTTGGTAATGTGGGAGCAAATATCGGCAGGTATCAGAATACCCTCGATTTTTACCGTGTACAAAAAGACAGTATCTATGATCAACATACTGTAATGAAGAGTGACAATAAAGATCTGAATATAAAAGCAGGTGCCGATTATTTTATCAACGAGCGAAACACCATTGGCATACTTGCTACTACTAATTTTGGAAAAAATGACTGGAAGAGCGATGGTACCACAGGAATTTATTATAATCCTACAGGTGAATTTGTAAAAAGCCTCAAAGCTTTAAATTCGATTCCCGGTAAAAGAACCAACGCCAATTTTAACCTGAATTATCGTTTTGTTGATACGAGTGGCACAGAGGTTAATTTTGATGCAGATTATGGTTTGTTCAGGGGAACAGGAAGTAGTTTTCAGCCAAATGATTACTATGATAAGAATAACAGCTTATTATACAGAGTAGTAAATAGAAATTATACTCCCACAGATATCGATATTTATACCGCTAAGATGGATGCTGAGCGACGGCTGGGTAAAGGAAAATTAGGCTTTGGTGTTAAAACATCTTTTGTAAATACAAGAAACACTTTTGATTTTTTTAATGAGGATTCATTGGGCGAACCTGTAAAATTGCTTGAAAGAAGCAACAGTTTCAACTACCGGGAAAATGTAAACGCTGCCTATGTCAACTATAATCGTCAGTTAACCAGCAAATGGAGCTTGCAGGCAGGTTTAAGAATGGAACAAACAAATAGCAAAGGCACACTTGCAAGGGCAGATGGTTTACTTCAGGATGATAATATTGTAAAAAGAAGCTACTTAGATCTGTTTCCAAGCGCTGCTTTATCGTGGACTATCAACCAAAAACACACCCTGAGCTTTACCTACAGCCGCCGTATTGATAGGCCTTCTTACCAGGACCTGAATCCGTTTGAAAATAAGATAGATGAGCTAACTTATATAAAAGGGAATGCTTTTTTAAGGCCTCAGTACACAAACAATGTGGAATTAACGCATACATTCAAAGGCTTTATCAATACTTCTGTAGGGTATAGCCATGTAAAAGACTATGCTACTGAAGCTACTGATACTACCGGCAATGCAACTTTCCTTCAGCAAAAAAATCTTGCGCAGCAGCAGATCATCAATTTCAATATTGGTGCTCCGCTTCCGATAAAAAAATGGTGGAATGGATATGCCAATTTTTGGTACAATTACCAGATTTTCAATGGGGTGATTGGCACAAATAAAGTAAATGTGAAACTCCCTTCTTACGGAGCTTATCTGCAACAAAGTTTTACTTTGAGGAATAACTATACGGCGGAAATCAGTGGCTGGTACAATGGCCCAAGCGTTTGGGGAGGCACTTGGAAAACAAAAGCACAAGGAGGGGTAGACGTAGGTATACAAAAACAACTATTTAGTAAAAAAGCTACCCTTAAAATATCTGCCACCGATATCTTTCACACAGCCCCCTGGAAAGCTACAAATGATTTTGGAGGTTTGTATATCAATGGTGGCGGGTCATGGGAAAGCCAAACGGTAAGAGTGAATTTCAGCTGGCGGTTTGGAAGCAGCCAGATCAAAAGTTCCAGGGATAGAAAAACAGGGTTGGAAACAGAATCGAGAAGAATAAAGAGTGGTAATTAATAAAAAAAAGCTCTCCCAAATGGGAGAGTTTTTTTGCTATTGGCAATGATACTTACGAATCACTTTGCACCTAATATATCATAACTACATGAGTATGAACATATAATTAAATAACTGATTAATAATCCCTTTTCACAAAGTTCCCAAAAAATCACATAAATCATTGATTTGCTATTTGTAATTATGATAAAAAGGCTGTAGTTTTATTCTTCTTTACCGCCACGCCAATCCTCTGAACGATTTCCATTTTTCTGATATCATTTATTGAAACTGTTTATTGATAACCCAAAAATTTTATCATGAAAAAATTTTTTACACTCGCTATTTTAGCTGCTTTTTTACAAACTGCTTTTGCCCAGCCTTATGCTACGGGGAAAAGGACTATTACTTTTTTTGACAATGCCCGCAGCGCCAGGCCAATTCCAACTGATATTTATTATCCCGCAAACACTGCTGGCAATAACGTTGCATTGGCCACGGGCACGGCAAAATTTCCTATTGTGGTATTTGGACATGGATTTCTTATAAGCACTAATGCCTACAAATGGCTGGCTGATTCTCTTGTTAAGAATGGTTACGTTGTTGCATTTCCTGCCACGGAAGATGGAATACTACCATCACACCTTGATTTTGGATTAGATCTTTCATTTCTGAGCAGCAGGATTACCTCCTTAAACGACTCATCTGCCTCTTTCCTTTACCAGAGAATTGTGAAAAAGGCTGCTGTCGCAGGTCATTCAATGGGTGGAGGCGCGAGTTTTCTTGCTGCTGCCACTCAAAATAATGCTATCAAAGCGGTATTTAATTTTGCAGCCGCAGAAACCACACCGCCGGCCACTGTTGCTGCTGCCCTCGATTTTAAGCCTACACTTATATTTAGCGGAAGCAATGATTGCGTTGTACCTGATTCAGTTCAGGAAGCCATGTACAACCGCATTTTCCTTGCCTGCAAAACTTACATCAATATTACAGGCGCTTTACATTGCCAATTTGCTAACAATAACCTGATCTGCCAGGCTGGTCAAATTGTTGCCGGTTGTGGCTTTACGTCATTGAGCACCCAAACCGTTTTAAGCAAAACAACTTCTTTGCTATTGCCATTCCTGGATTATTACCTGAAAGATATCTGTTTAAGGGGCGATGTGTTTGTAAACACGTACAATACTATTAGCGGCGTAACCAAGAGAAGGTCATGTTTTCCTTTCCCAAGCTGCGGTGTTGTGCCTGTTAAGCTTCTTAATTTTACAGTTAAAGTTGAAAATAATAAATCCCTGTTATACTGGTCTACTGCTTCTGAAGAAAATTTTGATCATTTTGAGGTTGAAAGAAGTATCGATGGTACTGAATTTAATTCATTTGTATCTATAGCCTCAAAAGCACCTAACGGTAGCGGGGCAACATACACTGCCAATGATAACTTCCCGTTTGTTGGGATCAATTTCTACAGATTAAAAATGGTTGATCGGGATGGTAGCTTTGCCTACTCCAATATTGTTAAATTACAGACAGGTAAGAAAGAACTGGCAGTAACGCTATTGTTTCCAAATCCTGTTGATGACAAGTTGAATATCCAACTGCAATCAGACCGGAAACAGGCTGCAACATTAAGTATTTTTGATATTACAGGAAAAACCATTAAAACAATTACTTTAAACCTTACTGCAGGTATCAACAATACCAGTGTTAGCCTTTCGGCATATGCAAGTGGAACATACATTCTTAAATGCAGCAATGCCCAGGGCATTAACCTGGGAGCTTTCAGAATCGTAAAGAACTAATAAAATAAATTATCAGTTTGGAGGCTACCCGAAAGGTTAGCCTCTTTTTTTTTCAATTTTATTTACTATAACTTTCAGACAAGGGTGAAAACACGGTAATTAAAAAGAGGAAAACACCTTATTTTATTTTTTTGGGAAATGGACACACATTGAAAACCTAACAACCTTTATTAAATGGTATATTTAATGAAATTTCACCTGATAAAACCCTAATATATGCCCACAGCAGGAAATCCGATCGGACTCAATTATGCTCGTAAATTAGCTGACAATTATGTTCAAAAAAAACTTGGACAAACACTTTTGCAAGACGATACCCAGGCTGTTTGGTTTTCTAAAGAAACTATTTTATCGGCGCTTGGTTTACCACCTGATATCGAGACGAAAGAAATTACCGGTTTACGGTTTTATTTTGGAGCATATGAAGATGAATCCGGTTATCCTGAAAGTCCATCCGACCAAAATAAGCTGACTTTGGTAATAGTACAAACAGGCGATACTGTTATTGAATTTATCAGGGATGGCAATCCGGATGCTGCTTATGCAGATATTATTGAAGATATGATACCAGGCGAATCCACACAACCTGGATATCCATCTGCAGATGATCCTTCGCCAAATATGAGGTATTATAATGATGGCCAAACGTCGCCACCACCAACTGATCTGGAACTAGGTTTGATGGACTGGAATTAAAATCAAAAAATGTTATTAGACATTATTTACTTATCATTCATTGCATTTTCAGTGATCTGTGGCCTGATCTTTACAAAAAGAGCAAGCCACAAATGTTATAAGATCTTTTTGATCGTCTTGATACTTACAACCTTGAATGAGACAGGGTCTTATGTAGTAAAATATTTGGCAAGTATTCACAAAATAAATATTAAAGTAAATACCCTTCCAAATTATAATATATTTTTCTATTTGCGATTTATTCTGTTGGCATTGATATTCCAATCAATTTTTACCAGGAAAAATAAACTGATTTATTATTGTATCAATTTGTTTTATGTAATTTCCATTGTAATGTTTTTTGTTTGTTATAACTTATATGATGGAATAAAAAAGATTCATACAGTATACTACATTACGGGTGGAGTTTTTGTAATTGTAAACTGCTTGTTGCTGTTTTATCAATCAGTTAACAATGAGGAAGAGGTAAGCCCATTTGAATTTCCATTTTTCTTATCGGCCGTTGCGTTATTTCTTTTATTCCTGGGGATCTTACCGTTTATGGGTATGATAAATTTTTTAACTAAATATAATGCTAGATTATTTGAAAATCAACAGATCATTATAAAATGCCTGAATGTTGTTTTTTATTCATTAATTTCATTAGATTATTACAAACAATGGAAAAGAATGAAATCGGCATATTGATTTATGCTTTTGCCATTATACTTTCTGCTTTAGGTGTTTTTCTCTTACTTTTTTATCTACTTTTTAAAAGGAAGCAGAAGACAAACAAGATGAAGATTATTGCCCTTAACGAAGAGTTAATGCAAACCCAGATTGAAATTCAGGAACGTACGCTCAAAAATGTAAGCCAGGAAATCCATGATAATATTGGGCAGGTTCTTAGCCTGGCAAAATTAAATCTAAATACATTTACCAATATAACGGACGAGAGCAACAAGAACAAACTTTTTAGTACCAAGGAGTTGGTTAGTAAAGCTATTAACGATCTACGCGACCTGGCGAAAAGCATGCATGGAGAAAAAATTGCAGAAATTGGTTTGCAACTTGCTGTAGACAATGAATTGAAGATCATTAGAAATACCGGGCAGTTTCAAACAGAACTCATCGCCGAAGGAGAGCATTATAATCTGGAGCCTCACACACAGATGGTATTGTTCAGGGTTGTTCAGGAATTATTGCATAATGCGATCAAGCATTCAAAAGCAAAAAATATTACTGTGAATTTTAATTACAGCCCTAATATATTCACACTAACGGTTAAAGATGACGGCATTGGCTTTGACACTGAAAAATCTGAGGAAGCCAAGAGCGGTATTGGTTTATCCAGTATGAAAAACAGGGCATCTTTGATTGGTGGAAAATATTCTCTATATTCAACTATCAATCAGGGAACTATCGCCAGTATTAGTCTTCCGCATCATTTTACCGGCTCATAAATACCTTTTACTCAATGGCAAAACTAGTTTTAGTAGACGACCATGTTTTACTTCGAAATGGATTGGCAGGGTTAGTAAAAAATCTTGGCCACGAAGTTCTTTTTGAAGCAAGCAACGGAAAGGAACTTATAAAAAAACTAAACCCCAATTTACTTCCTCAGATAGTTTTGATGGACATAAATATGCCTGAAATGGATGGATATGAATCCGCTTATTGGTTAAAAGCGAATTACCCTGAAATAAAAGTATTGGCACTTAGTATGTACGATAGTGAGAATGCAATTATCCGGATGCTTAAAAATGGTACTAAAGGGTATATACTAAAAGATAGTGATCCTTCTGAACTACAAGAGGCCCTGGCTGCACTAATGGATAAAGGTTTTTATTATTCTGAACTTGTTAGCGGTAAATTAGTGAATGCCATAAACGCGATGGATGCTGAAGGCCCAGCTAATGTAGTTAGGCTGAATGAACGCGAAATCTCATTTTTAAAATGGACCTGCACTGAACTAAACTACAAGGATATTGCAGAAAAAATGTTTATAAGCCCACGCACCGTTGATGGTTACCGTGATGCACTTTTTGAAAAATTAAAAGTTAAGAGTAGGATAGGATTGGTGATCTATGCAATCCGCAATGGAATTGTAGACCTGGGCTAAACTCACATATGATTAAATGGCAAATCGATGAATGATAATCGTATTTTTGTTGAGGAATTCTCAGGATAGTATTAAGCTTCAATTATGCTACACCCGGTTACATCACATATCAGAACAGTTAATGTTACCCGTTACCTTACGGCATTAAGGGAAGGCGGCAGTTTGCCCGCTATTGCGGAAGCTGATGACGGCTTTTTATATGTATTAAAATTCCGGGGGGCCGGGCAGGGGATTAAGGCACTAATTTCCGAACTGATTGGAGGCGAGATTGCGCGAGTATTGGGGTTGAAAATTCCTGAAATTGTTTTTGCAAACCTGGATGAAGCGTTTGGCCGCACAGAACCTGATGAAGAAATACAGGATCTGAATAAAGCCAGTATTGGCTTGAATCTGGCACTGCACTATCTTTCCGGCTCTACTACATTTGATCCCGTTGTAACGCGAATAGATCCGATGCAAGCTTCATTAATTGTATGGTTGGATTGCCTGCTGATGAACGTAGACAGAACCTGCCGCAATACCAATATGTTGTTATGGAAAAAAGAATTATGGCTGATTGACCATGGTGCAGCGTTGTATTTTCATCATTCCTGGGAAAATTGGAGAGAAAAGGCACAGCTACCTTTTTTACACATAAAAGACCATGTTTTGTTACAACAAGCCAGTGAACTGGAGAAAGCAGATGCAGCTTGTTTTATGTTGTTAAATGATGACGTAATTCACACGATCGTGAAGCTAATTCCTTCGGAATGGCTAAGCATTACCCCTTCTCCATTTATAACTATAGACGAACACAGGGGAGCTTATGAACAATTTTTAAAATCGAGGATCGCGCAATCACAGGTCTTTGTAAAAGCCGCACAGGATGCCAGAGCAATACTTATTTGAATATGCCATTGTGCGCATTGTACCTCAGGTAGAACGGGAAGAATTCCTGAATGCAGGTGTTGTGCTGTATTGCGCAAAGCAGCAATTCCTGCGGGCCAGGTTTCATTTGCCTGAAGCAAGGTTGCAGGTATTTCCGTGTAAACCAGACAGTGCCGACATCAACGAATACCTTCAGGCATTTCAGCGTATATGCGAAGGAGATAGTAATGCAGGTACAATTGGTAAATTGCCCCTCGCTGAGCGTTTCAGGTGGTTAACAGCTACGCGTAGTACGGTAATACAAACTTCTAAAGTGCATCCGGGTTTTTGTACAAATGCTGAAGAAACTTTAGAGAGGATATTCAGGCAATTTGTATTGTAACAGAACAGAAATTTCTTGCAGAAACAGGATCAAATAAACATAATTAAAATCCAACTTGTGGTTCTAAGGATTATTAGCCTGGATGATGAACCAGGAATTTAATAGAATATATATGATTAGTAATGTTTGCGCGGCAATCATATCAAAACGGTTGGCTGCATGCAGGCTTTTCTTCTTTGACAATTTTATTGAGTAAGTAGTACAGGTTATCACAAAAAATATAAATAGTAAGGTAATACCATGCAATGTATCTACTAAGGTGAACGTCGTAGATTCCGGTAACGCAGAGTCAATGATATATTTATTTCCAATTACTGCAAAAAGTGACCCTACACTCAAACCAAACCGCGATTCTATGTTATCGGCGTGAATATAAAAACACATATACGCAATCAGGAAAGAAACATACATGCCCAAAAACATTTTCCAGAACAACCCCATAGCATCTCTGGTAAGTACGATATTAACACGGTAGGCACTGTATTCAGTATGAGGTTTAATCATTTCCTCATCTCCAAAAGCGGTTTCATATTTCTTGATGGACTCCGAAACATTGAAGCTATCAATGTTCCAGCCTCTTAAAGTAAAACGAGGGTCGTAATGGTTACCCAATGTATCAGGTTTAAATACCAATGATTTGGTATCGTATTGCGAATTTTCAACCGAGAGCCTCAATTTCTGGTGATCGAATGGAAAGTTTTCTGTTTTCCATGAATCCTTCATCACGCATTGCATTTTCATTAGCAGGTATATTTTACCATCGCTGGTATCAATAGTAGAAAAAGACCTTGATACGGTTTTGGCCATCGGAATTTCTAAATTCTGCAAAAAATCAAAATCGCTATTGGTATATTTTAACCAAAGCCAGAAGGTAATTGTGTATTCCTTCTCTTTAAAATCTATATCATGTATACTGGTAACATAAATCCCTGTAATAACGGTGTCGGGTAACTGCTCCTGAGCGATTACTGCTTTAGTTTCAACAAATAACAAAATAACTGCAAAAAACAGGCGAAAACATTTCTTTTCAACTTTCATAAGCAGGAAAGATAAATAAGATGTTGCACATTTTGATGCGTATACGCTTAACGATCCCTTTTTTCTGAAATATAAATACTCTCATTCAGGCACAGCTATTGATAAAAAGAACGAATTTTGGACTATGGCAAATCATTATGAATCGGAAGTTAAAAATGAACTGAGGGAATGGCAACGCAAAATGGTTAGGAGGCCAGGGTTATTTAATAAGTTGTCGAAAAGAATTCAAACAAAGATCAACCGCTGGATACCGGAAAAAATTCACCAAACTATCACTGTTACAATCAAACAAATGATAAAAGCGGTGTTGTTTGGTGCCAAAATAACCACGGCAGCAGGTAAGCCATTTATCAGCTTTCAGGAAAAGGAAACCGCCATTCGGAAAAAAATAGAACAGTATAGGAATGTGGCCGCTGTTGAAGGAGGTATCACAGGTGCCGGTGGAATTTTACTTGGACTGGTAGATTTTCCTGTATTGATTGGCATAAAATTAAAACTACTTTTTGAGATCGCCAATATGTATGGCTATGATGTAAATGATTACCGCGAACGCATTTATCTGCTCCATATTTTTGAACTCGCATTTTCAAGCGATGAGCATAGGAAAGATGTTTACCATAAAATGACCGACTGGGAAAATAAACGTTTACAACTTCCAGATAGCATCAACGATTTTAACTGGCGAAACTTTCAACAGGAATATCGTGATTATATCGACCTGGCGAAAATGGCGCAATTAATACCAATTATAGGCGCACCCGTTGGATTATATGTGAACTACAGACTGATCCGAAAATTAGGCATCACTGCTATGAATGCTTACCGGATGCGGTTGATCGCTTAAAGTAAATCTATACAAAAGCAAGGAACTTTGTACAATGGAATGCAGGGAATGGAAATTAGTTACAACATATATTTGGTTGCAGATTTCTGCGAATATTCGTTACTGTTGGATTGCAAGTAAATTCCGTTTTAGCAAACAGGCCATACTTTAAAGTACGGCCTGTTTCAATATTGCTCGCAGCGTGTTAATTGTCTCTTGAACTTCTGCCAGGCATAGCCTCTCTTAATGGTCGTGTGGAAGGAGTCCTTGCAGGCTGGATACGAGGTGCTCTATCTGGTACGGGCCTTACTAACGGCCTGGGAGTTTGACTGGATGGTGTAATTGATGGCCGTACTGGCGCTGGTTGTGGTCTAACATCAACAGGGCTTGATTTGGGCCTAATGGCAGGCTTTGTTGGCCTTACTGGAGCTGGTTGAATAGAATGATCATTATCACTCAGCCCAACTACAGGCCTTGTTGGCCTTGTGCCCGGTAGTTTTGTGTCTTGTATATCTCTGATAACAGGTTTTCTAACAGGATTGTTCGCTGGAGTAGTAACAGCAGGCTTTACCCTTATCGGGGCGCCTGTATTATCAAACTTTGGCGGCCTGTTGTTTACGATTCGGACATTAGGGTTATCTCTCTTAAAACTCCTTATTCCCTGACTGGCTAGTTGTGGCCTTGAATATGTTTTTATGTAACCTCCCTGCTGGTATCTGTTGTGAACAAAAGGGGATCTTGAGCGGTAATTACCTCCATAATACCTGTTTCTCCAGCCCGGTACGCGATAGTAATTACACCTACGGTAATGTCCATAAAATTCGTAATCCCAATTATAATAATAGCCATAATAGTAATGCCAATATACAGGCTGCCAAGGGCGCCAATAGTTAGGATAATTGTTCCAGAACCAGGGAGATTGCCAGCTTGTGTACGAAGGAACATAAATATATTGCACAACCGGCCAACTGGCTATTTGAGCTGTAGTGGTTTGTTGAACAACCACATTTTCGCCATTTACAGAAAGGTAACCAGCCGTATATCCGGGGTTGAGCGTTTCACCAGCTGCGGCCGTTGTTTCCATGTTTGGTTCAATTATATAATCTTTTCCATACAAGTCTTCG
This sequence comes from uncultured Ferruginibacter sp., assembly GCA_964496585.1. Taxonomy (GTDB): domain Bacteria; phylum Bacteroidota; class Bacteroidia; order Chitinophagales; family Chitinophagaceae; genus Ferruginibacter. Next base: position 37,459 of record CAZCAA010000003.1, on the reverse strand, counting down.
TCGCCAATTAATTGAACCTCAACCTTATTATCTGCAAGTTTCTGTACAACGAAAACAGCTACGTCCTGCTCTTCGGTTTTACTCACAGAAATCTTTAAGATTATATTGTGTATGTTGCCATCAACATTATCGTTTACTTTGATATAGTCGATCTTATTATCTCCATTAAGGTCCAGATTATTTATTTTGCGTGAAGAATCATTCAATGATTTTTCAAAACTTTCAAGGGTAGGAGACTCTTGAAACAATTTAAGAACTGCGTAAAGGTTGAGGTTGTCGCCCGGAAGGTTTAACTTTTCAGATGCTGCCTGGGCAAATACAGCATTTTGAAAAAATAACGATATTATATAAAGGAGAAAAATTTGAGTATACTTCATAATTTGGTGTTTATATAAATTTAATCAACAATTTCCACATAAATACTGCATGGTTAGAGTATTAACATTGCTTATGGTTATATTTCGATTTGCAGCGAAAACTCATTAAAATTGCTACTTCAGATGCTGTGTATCTCTGCCTGATGTTGGAATTAATTTTAAAGTATATTTGCGCGTTTTCAAAACAACTCAACTAAAATTACTTTTAATACTTTTTGTAAATCATATCCAATTTAACAGCAACACAATGAAAACATTCTTCCTTTTATTATGCGGTGCTTTTGCCGTTACCAGTTTCTCTTGTTCAGGGCCTGCAAAAGTTACTCAAAAAAAAATATCCCAGAAGTACTATGATTTAAATTTCACTCCCGAAACGCTCTCTAAGAAAATCGTGAACAATACGGAGATCACTATAACACCCATCGATGCGAGAAGCCTGAATAAAGAGATGTTTGAAGCCAGCAACCGTGATGGTAATTATGATAAAGAAATCAACTCAATTCTTGAAACATTGAATGAAAGGCTGAGCCTTGCATCCAAACAGCAAAAAATTTATTTACAAGGCAAGATCAATGCTTTTGAATTTCTTTCAGCTCAGGAAAAGGAAGGAAAGATTTCTGCAGATATTGCCCTATTGCTTAAACGGAAAATAAATGACGAACGCTCAGGCAATGATGGCTCAGAACCCGAAACTCTGGGTGATGTCAATGTATTTACCAATGATAGTTATAACCCATACAAATCGCAGGATAAATATTTCAGTGTGTTCCGTATTACTTTTGAAAATAAGGGCTCCGAAGTAGAAAAAATCAATCTGAAAGAATTTCAATTGATTAGTAACGATGAACAACTTTATCCTCTCTCATCTGAATATTTTGAAAAAATCCTGAGAAACAATACTGAAACCATTAAGAACGCTTATAGGAAAAACATGCCTGATGAGCTTGTAATTACAGCTGGTCAAAAGATTACCAAATACATGGCTGTTCCGGCTATCAGTTCAGAAAACAGCAAATTGCAGGTTCAGTTTATTCGTGAAAAAAATGTAGTGAATTTTGATTTCGATCTAAACAGGAATGAGGTAGATAAGAATTATACGTTAGAAAATTACACGTTAGATTATACCGGCGAAGGAAATGAATTTGCTTACAAGGTTTTCTATGTGATCAGCTATCGAGACAATGTTTCTTTTGCAATTGAAAACGATAAGCTATTTGTAAGTAACGAAAAAAAGCAACTACCCGCCTCCATATATGCAATTGGCATCAATACCAGCAATTCAGAAATAGTGTATGCCGCATCAGAAAACTTCAAATTCGCATCAGTATCTGACAATAAAAAGCAGGTGGAATTTCGTAAAATCAGGAAGAAATAAAATACCAGATTTGATCGTATAATGTTACATGCTTACAAATTTTGTAACCAGTGTTAATTCCTGCAAAACCGTGAAGACCTGATACATATCATCATACTTTTATAAAAGAATTATTATAAAATTATTTTTGCTATCACCGCAAAATGATCACTTGCAAACTTGCCCATCCAGGATTCACTAAGAGTAGCGTGTTCGGTTACTGTTATTCCCCGGTTGAAAAATATATGATCAATAGGCTCATCTGAAATCTCTTTTGGTCCAAATGCAGTGAATGTACCTGTTGGACCGTAGTGTGGCTTCAAAGAAATGGCTTTGGTATCTGTAAGATGTATTTTGCTGGTTGGGTTTGTGATTATCTGTATGGGTTCATCAGCTGGTTCTGCATTAAAATCACCTGTTACAATAGCAACATCTTTCCCTGCAATTGAATCTACCAGATGCAGTATCAACTTCGCACTTTCTCTTCGGGCCACAACTCCCAAATGATCAAAATGAGTATTGAATACATAGAATGTTTTATCAGTTATTTTATCTCTAAAATTACCCCATGTTACAACCCTCGCACAAGCAGCATCCCATCCTTTTTTTCCCGGCTCATTTGGAGTTTCGCTCAGCCAGCAGGTAGCAGTTTTTAATAATTCGAGCCGTATCGTGTTATAGAAAATAGCAGAATACTCGCCCTGCATTTTTCCATCATCCCTGCCTACACCCAAATAACGATAATCTATAAGCGCTTTCTGAAGATCAGTCATTTGGTTATGCAAAGCCTCCTGCACTCCTAAAATATCAGCTTTGTGAAATAAAACCTGTGCGGATACCTTATCTTTTCTTAAAGGCCATGCATTAAGGCTATCCGAAGCTATATCCAACCTAATATTGAACGTCATTACATTTAACTCACGTTGTGCAGAAACCGAAGTTGTCGCAATAGCGATTAAAAGAAGCAGGCTTAGTTTTTTCATTTTATTGATTTTCAGATATGATTGAAATTACAAAATAAATATGCAATATTGGTAATTGACTCCAACGCTGATGAAGAAATTATAAAAAAGATTACGCCATTAAATTGATCGAATAAAACTACGGTACAGACCAGCGCCACCCTTGGTTAAAAGTGCAGAAGTACATAAATATAAAAATCAATTATAATTGTATCGCTTCTTTATTTTAACGATAAAACAATGATAAGAATTATCACTACTACCCAAAATAAAAACCGGTACAATAATATTGTACCGGCGATAATTTCAACTTTTTATTTGAAACCTGTGTCAGTTCTTAACAAAACCTTCAACCTCATTTATCCACATTGCATCAGAATCTGTACTGGTACTTTGAGCTTTACGTGCTTTTTCAAGTCTTTTTTCTTTTGCTTTACCAGTTACCGTTCTTATTCTGTCTCTTCTTTCGTTATTCAGTTTCGTTAAGGCCTCTTTTTTCTTCGATTGGTCCAAGATAGAATCTGAAGTAATTAATTTTGCTTTTTCAAAAGTAGTTTGGTTAATATAATTAACCTGAACTTTTTGATAGTCACTCAATTTAGCTGTCCTGTTTATCTCTGCCCTTTGTTTTTGAACACTGAGCCAATGTTCATGCTCTTTGCTCATAGTTTTCCATTGTGCCGTGTTGCTACTATCCATTTGTAAAAACATTGAGTCTTTCCAAGCCTTTTGTCTCTGCTGAAAATTTTGATATGCAATACGCTCATTCTCTCTACGGCTGGAATCATATTGCAGCTGATAAGCTAAAGCGGAATCAATTTTTTGCTGACGCTGCGCCATCAGCGTGTCTTGCCTCGCCTGAAATATCGCTTCACTGCTCAGTTTAGGTTTTTTCGCGTTTTTTGATTTGCGGGTACTACTTTGTGCTTCAGCCGCAAAAAACGATACAGCCAGTACGCTCAAAAGAAATATCTTTTTCATAAATGGAATTTTTAACTATTCATAAATATCAATTACCCTCCCTTGTCAATTTTTATGCCAGCTGGTTGATTTTCGGAGTAAATACTTAAAAAAATTAACGTATTTTGAAAATATACTCGATAGATCTATGTTTAAGTTGGAAATCAGGTTACAAAAAAACCGCATCCAGCAACTAACAAAGTACTGTCTCCACTTGTAAAACGATTATAAACTGATTTCACTTTAAACAATGCCGTTATGTAACCTTTAGTGAAAGCTACCTTTTTGAAGGCAGTTCATTGTTAGTTCACTAAGCTATTATTTGCCGGAATGGACAGAGTGTAAAAATCTGGATCGGTAACTGCTGCAAACATATTCATAAGCTGCTGTTTCTGATGTTTTAACACGCATTTGAAGTTCCTGCAATGGCAACAGTTTCTGTTGGCCGTGATTTAGATATAGTGAGTGAACATGCTGATCTACTTCCGCAGTTATCCAGCGCCGTTACCTTAATGCTGCCGGAAGCTCCTGTAACAGAACTTTTCCTATATTAACCAAGACAGAAGCTGAGGAATTAACATTAAAATTTGATAATGGCCGGGAACATTAAATGCTACCAACAGTTGATTATGTTTTAGGAATCCGCTATATTTATTTTTACAGAAAGTGGTGGCGTTTTTACCTGAAATAGTGTTGTTGCAACCGGAGGAGGAACTGGATATGCGCTTATTACTATGAAAAGGTTGATGGAGGATATTAAGTTGTTTGGCAAGAAGTCGATAGTAAATATCTGTTGGAAAAGGAAAAGTAGTAACCGGAATTTTCATTTTAATAAAGCCCTGCGTTGCAGCACATTAATGGGAAAGAGGATACTAAGGTTAAGATTGTTTAGCAAGATTGCAAAGCAATTAGATAAAAAATATTTCACTAATTATTCTACTAAAATCATAAGTAATCATAATGCACGATTCCATCATTTCCTGGAAGAACTTTCAATGTCTTTCTTTCGCGTGGATAGCAGTGGCAGTGCTTGTATTTGTACTGCTGCTATTTGTAACAGCACCTTATGGCAGGCACAGCAGCAACAAATGGGGGCCATTAGTTAATAACAAGCTAGGCTGGGTGATCATGGAAATGCCGGTTCTTGTAGTTCTTTTTGTTTTGCTGGTTCCTTCTGTTGCCTCGATATCAATTGTTAGTTGGATTATGATCGGCTTATTTGCATTTCATTATTTTAACCGCATTTTCATTTTTCCTTTCCGCCTTCATACTAAAGGAAAAAAAATGCCATTGCTAATCGTCTTGTCGGGAGTGTTTTTTAATCTTTTAAACGGCTCTTCGCTGGGATATTATTTTGCGCATTTTGCCAGGTATGATAATAACTGGTTAACGGACGCGAGATTTATCATTGGGTTTGGTTTGTTTTTAATTGGCTTATATATTAATTGGAAGGCCGACAATATCCTCATCCATTTTCGCAAGCCGGGAGAAACGCATTATGTAATGCCTAAGCAATGGCTTTTTAAATTTATAAGTTGTCCAAATCTATTTGGCGAACTAATAGAATGGTTGGGATTCGCTGTTTTATGCTGGAATCTACCTGCATTTTCCTTTTTCATTTGGACGGTGGCAAACCTGGTACCAAGGGCTTTGTCGCACCATGACTGGTATAAAAAAAATTTCGAGGATTACCCTGTAGAAAGGAAAGCAGTGGTTCCTTTTGTTCTATAAGTTGTGATAATAGTCAACTTGCCAGATATAATGAATTATGCATGTACAAAGTTTGTTGAAAAAGTTACCTTCGCCGCGTTAACTCAAATCAGATATAATGAACCTGGAAAAAAGATTATTAGAAAGAAGTGCTAACAGTTGCGAATTATGTAAGGCAACAGAAAAATTAAGTGTATATGAAGTGCCACCAATTACAGGTGCAATAGAAGAAAATTCTTTAATTCTTTGTAGCAACTGCCTGGCACAAGTAGAGAAAAAAAACAGCCTTGATGCTGCTCACTGGAGTTGTTTAACAGAAAGTATGTGGAGTGAAATACCTGCGGTTCAGGTTGTGTCGTGGAGAATGTTGAACCGTTTGAGAGACCAAAGTTGGGCTGCGGATAATCTGGATATGATGTATCTAGATGATGAAAAACTGGCTTGGGCAAAATCGACTGGAGATCATGAAAATGATGGTTCGGTAGACCTTCATAAAGATTGCAATGGTCAGGTGCTTCAAGCGGGCGATACCATTGTATTAACTAAATCATTGGATGTAAAAGGCAGCACATTAAATGCAAAACTTGGTACCGTGGTTAAAAATATCCGTTTGGTAGACGGCAATACAGAACAGATTGAAGGAAAGATAGAAGGGCAGGTGATCGTTATTTTAACTAAGTATGTACGGAGGCAAACTACATAATTTTAAAAAAAATATCCGTTAGCGTTAGTTAAAGATCTTATGTTCCATTAGTACCTATTGCTGATGTTACACACTAATTCCCTTCGGGTAACATTCACTGCCCGAAGAAAATTCTACTGTGTAAGAATAACGTTTCCTCTTCCTTCCTTAAAGAAGAAATATTTCCATATTCTCTAAGGTTATATTCTCTATTAATCAGGATTATCCCAATAACTATAACTTAGTGAAGAATATTCCGTTTTATGCTCATTGGTTTCGGGCCAATGATGTTTGTCGAAACCTGGTGCTTTCTTAAGTATTTCTTTAGATTCAATAAAGCGAAAAACTTTGTGTTCAGGATCAACCTGTAACAGTGAAAAAGGGATAGCATAAAACTTTTCGCCGATACCAAGAAAGCCACCGAATTCGACAACGTAATATTCTATTTTACCTACACGGATATCCATCATGATATCTTTGATATCGCCCATATGTTTGCCATCTTTATCCAACACTTTATCAGAAATAATGGAAGTTGCTGTAAGGAATTTGAGGGGCGTATTTGCATATGGGTCAGCCTTAAATTCACCGCTAATGTTATCTTTAAAATCGATACTCATAAAATATAATTTAGTTAATTAAAAGGATCATAAGTTATGTTTTTTTTATATATAAATACAAATATAAATTTTGAGATAGTTAAAAAAGTAAGTGTTTTAGAACCTAAAAGTGAATACAAAGCCGTGAAATCTAAACTAACCATTTGAATGCCAGCACCAAGCAGTCATTCTCCTAAAGTTTAGCCTTTATTTTGATTCTTATTCGCTTCTGTAAATTTTTCATACCAGTAGACTAAATTGTAAACCATTTAACCATGGAATAAAAGAAGGAGTGAAGATGGAATAAAAGTTATCGTTCTGAAAACAGCTATTTACACAATATTTCAATTGTTGAGATGAAAATTCAGTTTTACCTACATTTTGATAATAGTTAGTTTTTTTTGAAGGACTCAATAGCTCTTAACATTTGTTCTTCTGACTTATTTAGCGTATTGCTAAGTTTCAGTTTTTGCTCATAGAGCATATTACGTTCAGTGTTTAAGAAACGGATGATCATTACTACATTGTCATTTATCTGTCCAATTCTTAAAGGGAGTTGTTTTATTTCTACATTTTGAAAATGATACCAGTCTGTTACTAATTTTCCATGAGAAAAAATACCTTGTTGATTGATACTTATAATAGCCTTTTTAGACCTTTTCCAAAAGAGCATTAGGAAAAGTGGCATACACGCTAACCACAATACATAGGCAATGATATTACCATCGAGGTTGTAGGTAATAAAATACCAAAATATTGTGAAGAAGAAAATTGCTACTAATATCAGTAGGGTAATTGACTCGGTAACGATTAGTTCTTTAGGTTCTTGTTTTGTTTGTTTCATTAATAATTGGCCTGTTGTCGTAATTAAAAAATACTACTTGAAAAGATAAGCGAGAAATTGATTTTCTATAAAATCTCCGTTTTCAAGCTCTTGCCGATGTCTGTAATTTTAAATTTATAATTTAAAAGAATATATAATTGACTACGATAACATTAAGATAGATGCATTTTTTATACAGATTATTTAATTAGTTAAAGATAGCGAATATTGAAGCTTTAATTGGTGATTCCGGTGGGTTGACATCTCGAATAATCTGAGTTGACATCTCTAATAATTTGAGTTGACATCTCGTAAATTTCGTCCTTAACCTCATCAATATTCGTTAAAAACAACATCATCCATTTAGTCAAAACCCCTCAACAAAAAAGTATTGTCCTAAAAGAGATCAATTTAGGAACTAAATATTTTAATGTAATTGACAAATAATAGCTTAAAAGATAGCAATGAAACAAAATAATCGGGCAAATCCTTTAGAACAACTACCCCTACAATTTCAACCATCCCAACTTTTGAAAATATGTTAGTTTAAAATCAGCTTTCTTGCCTTTTATACTTAAATAAAAAACACTATAACTAAAATGCAAAAGCGATATTTGTTTTTACTTTTTTCTCTCAATTAACTAAAATGTAAATGCCTCATACAACTTTGAAAAGCAAACTTTAAATTACTTAACTTACTGCATAAACTACAATGATATGCGAATTGAAAACGAGATAAAACTGGGCTTCAAAGATGTAATGATTCGACCAAAACGATCTACCTTAAAGTCGAGATCGGAAGTTTCATTAAACAGAACTTTTCATTTCAGGCATGGAAATAACCGGTGGGAAGGTATCCCGATAATCGCAGCGAATATGGATACAGTAGGTACATTTGAAATGGCTACCGAACTGGCTCAACAAAAACTGATAACGGCTGTTCATAAACATTATAGCCTGGAGCAGTGGCGGCATTTCATTGAAACGTCTCCTGCAGCAATAACTAACTACCTGTGCATTAGCACGGGCACATCCAAAGAGGATGCCAACAAACTTCATAAAGTTCTCGAGGCTTGCCCAACAATTCTCTTTATTTGTATAGATGTTGCCAATGGTTATTCGGAACATTTTGTAGATTTTGTAAAAAAAACCAGAGCAAACTATCCGGAGAAAATAATAATCGCAGGCAATGTAGTAACCGGTGAAATGGTGGAAGAATTGTTGTTAGCTGGTGCTGATATCATCAAAGTTGGTATTGGCCCCGGTTCCGTTTGTACCACCAGAGTGAAAACAGGTGTGGGCTACCCGCAATTATCCGCAATTATTGAATGTGCAGATGCTGCTCATGGATTAGGTGGACATATAATTTCTGATGGTGGCTGCAAAGTTCCAGGCGACATCGCTAAAGCTTTTGGAGGAGGTGCCGATTTTGTTATGCTTGGCGGCATGCTGGCGGGTCATGAAGAAAGTGGAGGAGAACTGGTTGAAGAAAATGGTAAAAAATATAAATTGTTTTATGGAATGAGTTCTGAAACTGCCATGAACAAATATGCGGGCGGAATCGCGGAATATAGAGCTTCTGAAGGAAAAACCATTAAAATGCCTTACCGTGGTAACGTTAATGAAACAATACTTGATATCCTTGGAGGATTAAGATCCGCCTGCACATACGTTGGTGCCTCTTTTCTAAAGGAGCTTACCAAACGAACTACTTTTATTCGGGTACAGGAACAACACAACGAATGGTTTTCTGAATAATGTTGCTACCTGATTTACTTATATGTAAAAACTTTAGCCTTTTATCTATTGATAATGTTGTATTAATTTTACAATAGGAGATTCGTACGATTTGTATAAACTATTGGAAACGATTATCTCCTGGAAGTATTTATGCAACGCTGCAAATCCCTTTGAAAAGATACCATGCGTAGCGATCATCGTAAGATGCGCCGGCTTAATTTTTTCAGCTATTGCTAAAAATGTGCCTCCGCCGTCACAAATATCATCAATGATCACACAATTACGATTAGTACATACCTCCGGCTCAATTATTTCAAGCGTTAGTTTCCCGGTAGTCAGATCCCGGTTCTTACTGCAATAAACGATGTCTTTCAAATTACTATTCCATCCAAAGTAATTTCCAACTTTTTTTGAAGCTCCGGCATCAGGACAAATTAAAACTGCATTTGGTTTATCATATAATCGTACAAGTGCTTCGTTGGTAATTGACACAGAATTTTTAATGAGAAGACTGGCGACATCCGAATGCACATCAAAGAGAAATACTTTTTCAAATCCACACATATTAATCATATCTGCCACAACCTTCACATCTATGCTATCACCAGGCAACATTAACCTGTCGGATCGGGCACCCAGCAAGTATGGCACTACCAGAATCTTTTTCTTAGCAAACAGGTTATCCAGAGCATTTGCGGTTTCCAGTAGTTGTAATACCAGAGCAGAATTCGTTAATGAACATATTACTTTTACTTCATCGCCTTCTGATATTGAAGTAATATTTACATGCGGTTGATTATCAGGAAAAATCTTCACCTGTATTCCTTCACCACTATTTAAGTTGATCGTTTTCATTTCCTTAGTTACATTGTTGCTGACTTCAGCATTAAAATCAATTCCGTTCTGCTTTAAACTAATGTAATTACCGAAATTAACACTTAAATATGTCCACAAAAAACAAATAATCTTTGACTAGTTAATTTCAAACCAATAGACTAATAATTTTTTAATTAAATTATCTCTAATAGCTTGAATCGTTCCACAATTTACTTCCTCGAAATATTCGTTCCTATTGTTATTGATAGCTGTTATTTTCAACGGAGTTTCTATTATGCAATACTGCTTAAAGTCGTTGTACAGAAATTTGATTTCATAACACTATTGAATAAAGAACGAATTTAAAATTTAAGATGGATATCTTTTCTTTAATTATCGTTCATTATGAATTATGTGCCTATCCTTTTCTGAGAATTTGAACCATAGTATCCACGTCCAAAAACTGAAAATATCTTGCCGTTGCTGAAAACTCGTCGTCCAATAAAATAAAGGCCGGGAGAGAAAATGGAGTATTTTTTCTTCCTGCCATTAGCAATGCAATTTCATGAACGGGATTAACTTTTCTATATCTTTTGTTTACAAATATCTGCCCACCAAATAGGATGCTGTCAAGGCTCTCAACATTCATTTTTACTGCATAATAATCCTTATTCAAAATGTCGATTACTTTGTCATCGGTAAAAGTGGTACGCTCCATCTCCTTGCAGTAAGAACACCAATCGGCATAAAAATTTACAAATACTTTTTTGGAATTGATTTTTAAAGAATCATTAAGTTGCGAAAAGCTGATCCAATTAATTTCCTTATAAGTTTGACCAAATATATTCGCACTTTTTAATGAGAACAACAGCACCAATACTAAAACTTTTCTTAAAATGAGTTTCATTTGTTGAGCAATATTAAAGTGATTTAACCCTTAGACCAACGAATAATGTTCTTGGCATGTTTGGGCCATAAATGAAGTTGCTATCTCTGTTTTTACCAGTATCAAAATTCTTTTGATAGGAATTAAAAATATTTTTAATCCCAGCAAATATTTCTACACCAGATTTCATTTTTTTTAGTTTGAAAACGTGACTAATTCTTAGTCCTAAGTCGGTAAAAGCCTTAGCATTAAAGTATTCATCAACTAACTGGCCTGTGGCGCGACCTGCAAAATGAGCCAGCACCATATTACCGGTATAAACGCCATTTGCGCTGATGTTACAGTTTTTACTGGGCGAGTATGTTATTATAGCATAGCCATAATTATTTGGCGTGCGTAAAAATTCTCTTTTAGCAGGCAGTCCATCGATATTTTGAACAGGTGCATCGAATCGACTGGATTGCACTGTGAAGCCCGCTTCCATTTGCACAACGTAATCAAAATTTACCCTTGTTTCCAAAGTAACTCCTTTAACTGTTGCGCCTTTTCCGTTCCTTTTTTCAAAAATATTTCCAAAACTATCTACACCCAGCGGGAATTGAAAAAACGCATCATTAAGGTGTGTGTAAAAGCCTTCAATAGTAAATCCTGCAATTATATGTTCGCTTGCTTTGTCATAATTTACAGATCCGGTAAAACTATTGGATCTTTCCTCTTTTAATCCTCTGGCAAGGGAAATACGGGATACGCCACCAGCCGCAAAAGCAATATGCAAATCAGTATCAAAAGCTTGAGGTGCCCTGAAACCAGTGCCCCAGCCCAATCTAAATTGAGTCCTTTGGTGGAATTTATACAACAGGGAAACCCTTGGACTAAAAACTGCGTGGTTTACCAGGTTATGCTTATCCACTCTAAAACCAGCCAGTAAGTTTATTTTAGGTGTTATGTCCCAATCCTGTTGCACAAATACTCCTATATTTTTTGTCTTTTGGTCTATTTTATAGTGATAAGCTTCTATTTCATCAAACACAGCATCATATACATATTCAGCGCCAGCGGTTAATACAGCCTTTCCTCCTAAAAATTTATCCAATCTATTGTTGAACTGAACACCACTCTGATGGGTTACAACGTCAGACGTTCCATATGGAGGATTGGTAAAAAAGATTTTCATCTCAACCGAATCGTCTGGAATGATGCCCGTGTAATGTTTGCGGTCAGTTTTCTGTCCTCCGTAATAAATGCTAAGCGAATTTTTATTTCCGTTAAAACTGATGGAGTAATCTAAACTTCCCATTAAAATATTGTGAGTCCTTTCTTCCGATTGTAGAGCTAAATAAGCTGGCTTCTTTACATTCTCACCGCCAAATCTATATTCATTTATACTGCTGAAACTAAGTTCCAGTTTTTGATTAGCTGCAGGTTTAAAATAAATATTGGTTCCAAAAGTATTATCCTTTAATTGCGGCAACTCAGAAAAATTATCTCCATTCGCATCGTAGTGTCCTCTTCTTCGATGATTAACGAACACGCCCACACCGATATCCCTCGTTTTGTTTACCAAAGACATATTGCCTGTAATTGTATTATCCGAAGTTTGCCCGTCTATTCGTTGAAAACTGTTGGTAACATTATAGCTATTTGCTGAAGGAATTTTGGTGATTACATTTACCGTTCCTCCTATGGCACTTGAGCCGTATAAGGCAGAAACTCCACCTCTTACTACTTCAATCCTATCAATCATATTGGTAGGAATTTGCTCCATACCATACAAGCCCATTAATGGACTGAATATTTGCCGACTGTTGATGAGGATTTGCGAATAGCCCCCCTGCAAACCATTAATTCTCAATTGCGAATAGCTACACGTTTGACAATTTGTTTCCACCCTTAAACCCGGCTGGTATTTTAAACCTTCAGAAAGACTGGAAGCAACTACCTGGTCCAGGGTTTTACTGCTTATAAGATTTACAATTACTGGTGAATTCGTTCTTCGTTTAGGTGTTCTAGTTCCTGTTACTACCACCTGATCCAACGACGAAATATCGGAGGATAACTCAAAATCTAATTGGGTCGTTTCACCCTCCTTGATTGATATTATTTTCTCTTGCTTGAGGTAGCCCACTGAGCTGGCAATAATCTTATACGTACCAGCCGGAATTTTCCCAATAAGGAATTTACCTGTTGAGTCACTGGATGCACTGAGTTGGAGTTTTTGGATGGCAACCGTTGAAAATGGTAAGACCATATTTTCAGAGGACACTGTACCGTGTAAAATACAGCTTTGAGATTTGGCGCTTAATCCCACAATTACAAGATATAAGTATATAAATATGTGTTTCATACAATTCAAATTATGAGTAAAAATATAATATTTATTCTATCAAACAAATTAATTTTATTAGCCTTGCCTAATTAACTATATAAGGAGGATTGTTTATATTTGTCAAAAAGAACTTACCGTGCAAACATTATCTGAAGAGAACTACCTGAAAGCTATCTACCGACTTTCATTAAATGAAGGAACTAAAATTACTCCTACAGCTATAGCAGAAACTGTAAAAGTGAACGCAGCATCTGTTATTGATATGATTAAAAAACTCACTGAAAAAAAGTTAATCAGTTATGATAAGGTAAAGGGAGCAAAGCTGACAGATAAGGGACGTAAAGCTGCCTTACTAATAGTTCGCAAGCACCGTCTATGGGAAGTTTTTTTACAAGATAAATTAGGATATAATTGGGATGAAATACACGAAATGGCGGAGCAATTAGAACATATTCAGCAGGAGGATTTAGCGGAAAGATTAGATAAATTTTTAGGTTACCCTAATTACGATCCGCACGGTGATCCGATACCTAATTCAAACGGAGAAATGCCAAAAAGTTTTGATACAATGTTATCACAAATTGAGGTTGGGAAAACCTGTAGGGTAGTTGCTGTTAAAGATACGTCCGCTTTATTTCTGCAATACCTTATCCAACTTTCAATAGGTATCGGTACTAAAATAAAAGTAATTGATAAAATCACTTATGATGGTTCTATTAATTTACAAATAGGCAAGGATTTTAAAACGACAGTGTCTCAAAAATTTGCAGAAAGTCTATTGGTTGACTAAACAGGTTAAATTTCAAAATTGTTGCGGATTTGAGGAATATAATTTTTATATTATTTTAAATCAAGGTTCGTGTTTGATGTGAGGGATTCGAGCAGCCTGGAAAATAGGGTGGAAGGCGTTGGTGACTTTCTTAATGCTATTATATGTGCAAAATTCAGGTTGGCATAACGAACTTTCCAGCTATTTTCTAAGTGAAATTGCAAAAAGTAATACCAGCGACACAAGTAACAATCACTGCAAACCATACTAAGACCTCAAAGCAATTTTTTCATTATTTCAGCAAGGCCGTTTTTTATACCTGTAAAATAATCGCTTTGCCTGAAGGAAGGCAGGATAAATTTGTCTATGATCATTTTAGTATTATTATCTGATATCCTTCTTTGTATACCATAACCGTTGCTAATCCTTATTTTGCCGATGCTTGCACAAATTCCAATAATAATGCCATTGTCCTTGCCCTTTTTACCAACCTGCCAGAAATTACCAAGCCTTGTAATATAATTATCGAAGTTTTCAATCGTTACAAAAGTAGAATCTATCGTAACAAGCGCAATCTCAATAGAAGTTTCCTTCTCAAAAGCAGCACACAAAGAGTCGATAAATTCACTTTCTTGTTTTGAAAAAATTCCTTCGAAATCATTCATCCAGCCTACAGGCTTATCGGGATATCCTTTTTTAGTTATTAGGGAATCAATTAAAGCAGCATTATCATTGTTGTAAATAGCTGCACTATCCTGTTGCTTAATTTTGAGAATGCTGCTATCCCTTTTTACCTGCGCTTTCAAATCAATATTAATCAGCATGCCAAATACTATAACCGATAGTAACTTCCAATTCATAGTTGAATTTCGATTTTAAATGCTTTGAAATGGAATGCTATTATTGTTCAAATATAAAATCAGTCCTGCTGTAGGTACCTGGTTGTGCATGATCGCCTTCCTTGAAATTGATATTTACAAAACCAATATTTTTTAACTCAGTTAAATTATAGGTTACTTCTGCCAGGTAAGCTTCGGCACCACTGGAACCCATTTGTTGTGAAACAAATTTACTATTGCCAATCTTTACATAGATACTATCGCCGGAAATTTTCACAAAACTCAACTTTGCTTCTGGAAACTCCATGTTAACAAACGCGATCATATTTTGATAAGTTAATGAATCACTACTGACAGGTGAGACTTTTCTCATTATCAACCCTTTTTTCTGATCCAATTCTGTTGTCCAGAAATAATGACTATCTGTTATCAACATTGCTGAATCCGGCCTAACTGCTACGGATGAGCTATCTGTCAAAACTGCTTTTTCCTCATTTTTATTGTTGTTACATGAAATAACAAAAAGCATTACAAAAAAGGGAATAGTAAATTTTCTCATATTCTGATTTTATTGAAAATTAGTACAAAAAGTATGCAAAAAATAAAACAACCTGCTATCAGCCCTAGTCCAATTCCGAAATACTGATCTTATTCATTGAACAAGATGAGCGTAATCATGAATTAGGAACCTGAATGCGGTTTAATTTGCTAAATTAAATATTAATAACATGAATTCAGCAAAACCAATTTTAGAGCAACATGCAGAACACCTGGAATGGTTAAATAAATTATCGTTCTATAAAGACGATATGGGTACTTTTCAGCGTCGATTAAATGAGATTGCAAAAAAGAATACTTCCATGGAAATAATGGCAGTAGTTGAACAGTTGCAAAATAAGTTGAAAATACACAATGAACAGGCGGATATATTAAAACACGAGATCAACGAACATGAAAAGGCTATTGAAAGATCAATTATTGAAAATCCGGTTGCCTCAGATCATAGAAAAGGAGAAGATCACAAAACACACCGTGAAAAAATGGAAACATTTGAATTACTCTTCGCAGAATTCAGGAAAACACTTCTAAGTTTTTGCGCAAAATGGATGTAATTTAATAAGCAAAAAATAACGGATTTGTGAAGATTCGTTAGAGATAATATAACGGCTGTAAAAAATGGTACCGTCAGTAGAAATAAAACTCTTCAACGGTACAATTTTCATTTTTTTAAATTTTAAACACGGTACGGTTACCATTGAAGTGAAATCTATCGCATTCTATATACAAATCGGGGAATGGATAGTAGTTAATATAGATTGGATTTAGTAATTCAAATTGTAAAGATGACATCATGAAAAAGATACTGATTGCATTTGATGGCAGCCATTTTTCTAAAGGTGCTTTCGAATTTGCACGAATGCTAAATGAAAAAACACCCATTCTTTTAACGGCAGCTTTTTTACCTAATATTTATTACGCCAATTTGTGGAGTTATGCCGGAAGCATTAACGATCCTGGATTCATCCCATTGATAGAAGGCGAACAGGAAGAGGCTGTATCTAAAAATATTAAACATTTCGAATCTCTTTGCATTGCTAATCATATAGAATTCCGCATTCACAAAGATTTTGAAGATCTGGCAGTGACCGGATTAAAATCTGAAACTCGTTTTGCCGACCTGCTACTTTTGGGAAGCCAATCATTTTATAAAAATATTGGAACATCAGAGCCAAATGTGTATTTGCAGGAAAGCCTGCATCGGGTTGAATGTCCGGTATTGGTTTTACCAGAAGAATATGATTTTCCCAAAACAAATATTCTTGCTTATGATGGAACCGAACATGCTGTATTTGCAATTAAGCAGTTTGCTTATATTTTTCCAGAACTAGCATGCAATCCAACATTGCTTGTATTTGCAAACAAGCATGCAGATAAAAAGCTTCCTGATGAACAAAACATCGAAGAACTAGCCGACAGACATTATCGTGACCTTACTATCTCAAACCTTGACATTGATCCAGCTAAAGAATTTGTTTCGTGGATGTCTAACAAAAAAGGAGCGCTTCTTGTTTGCGGCGCATTTGGCCGATCGGGTATTTCGCTGGCATTCAAAAAGAGTTTTATCAGCAATGTAATTGCTGAACATCATTTTCCCGTATTTATAAGCCATCGTTAGTTAGATTCTTTTTTTGACTACTTCAGCTTTGTAACTGCATTCCTATTTTAATCTTTTAAATATTATATATGAAAAAGATCATCGCAGCAATTGACGCTGTAAATTTTTCGGCAAAGCAACTACAGCACTTCAATTCGTGGTCAATACAGGCAAACGGAAAACTGGTGGCCGTGTTTCTTGAGAATATAGCAGGTGAACCAATCGAATACCTTGGTGCTTTACCGTCTGATGTTGCACCTTTGTATGCCGAGTTAAATTGGCAACACATTGATGACAGAAGAAAGATTATTAGTGAGAAAATTAAGTTATTCGACGATACCTGTGAAGTATTAAAAATCAACGCCAGCCTTCATGAAGATGAAAAAATGCCGCTTGAAGAGATAATAAGAGAAAGTAAGTTTGCCGACCTATTACTAATTGAAAACAATATATCGTTCAATAAACTTTTCGAAAGTGATCCTCCTCGCTTTGTAAAAGAAGTTTTAAGAGAATCTCAATGCCCTGTTCTACTTTTACCCTCAGAAAAAAAAGATGTTAAAGAGTTGTTTTTTGCCTATAATGGAACAGCTTCGTCCATGTACGCAATTAGAAGCTTTACAAATCTATTCAACGATTATACCAATAAACCGGTTACTATCATGTTTGTTGATGAACACAAAAAAGGTATTATCCCTGATGAAAAACTTTTGAAAGAATATATGCAATGTCATTATAAAACCTGGACGACAACTATAATAAATGGTGATGAACCTGCCTTTGAGTTAATGAGTTTTCTGATGAATAAAAGCAACTACCTTGTAACACTAGGTGCGTATGGCAGAAGCAACATGTCGCAATTCTTTCGAAAAAGTGATGCGAAGAAATTATTAACAATGCTGAACACAAATATATTTATCACTCATCCATAATTGATTTTATGAAGAAAATAATAGTAGCATTTGACGGCCTGAAATATTCAGAAACAACGCGTGACCAGGCTATCTTTATTGCCAAATCAACGGCATCGCATCTGGTTGGAATATTCCTCGAAGATTATACATACAACAGCTTTCAGATTTACGACCTGATCATTAAAAAAGGAGTATCAAAGGCAGGAGTTAAGAAATATGAAGAAAAAGATAAAGTAGCCAGGCAAAAGGCAATAAATAATTTCGAAAAAGCCTGCCAGAAGGAGGGAGTAAATTATACTATTCATCACAATGATAATTTTGCTATTCAGGAATTATTACGCGAAAGTATCTATGCCGATTTGTTAGTAATTGATTCTAAGGAAACCATGAATAATAAAAATGAAAGCAAGCCGACTGAGTTTATCAGTAGCCTTTTAGGTGCAGTCCAATGCCCGGTGTTGTTGGTATCAGGAAAGTATAAACCAATTGAAAAAGTTGTATTACTTTTTGATGGTGAACCTTCCTCCGTTCATGCTGTTAGGATGTTTAGTTATATATTTCCAACTCTAAAGCAATTGCCAACAGAATTGATTACGGTAAAAACTATGAACAGCAATTTGCATGTGCCGGATAATAAATTAATGAAAGAATTCATGAAACGGCATTATCCAAAAGCAGTATTAAAAGTATTGCGCGGATTACCTGAAACTGAAATCGCAAACTATATTAAAAAAAGCGGGCCTAATAGCCTTATAGTATTAGGAGCTTACAGAAGAGGTACTGTTTCAAGGTGGTTCAGAGAAAGCATGGCCGACTCATTGATGAAAAAACTAGATAATCCCATGTTTATTGCTCATAATAGGTAAATGAGTTAGTTGAAAAAATATATTTATAACAAATAAAAATTTTGTACAATTAGGTAAATAACTATTTTTAGAATAGGAAGCATTGCTATTTATGGGATTGCTGCTAATTTTATTTGGGGAAATGTTGGAAACTTTCCAATAAATTTTACTAGCTTAAGGCAAATAAAAAAATTAATCAGGCATGGATTCAATTACTCACATTGCGCTGGGTGCCTGTATTGGTGAAGCGTTTTTTAAAAATGGATTTGGAAAGAAAGCAATGGCCTGGGGAGCATTGGCTCAAAGTATTCCTGATATTGATTTTGTTGCCGCTTTTTGGACTGATACAACAGGAAGTTTGATTACCCATCGTGGATTCACTCATTCGATTTTATTTGCGGTTTTAATAATCCCCTTGTTTGCATTACTGGCAGCTAAAATTCACCGTCCTCATAACATTACGTTTAAAAAATGGTTGCTGTTTTTTTCAACTGAAATTTTCATTCACCTGTTCATAGATGGATTTAATAATTATGGTATTGGCTGGTTGGAACCATTTAGCCATCGCCGCTACACTTTCAACGCCATTTATGTTGTCGACTTATTTTTCTCTACCTGGTCTGTTATTGCGTTTATTATGTTGCTGCTGTTGAATAAAAACAGCCTGCGACGGGCTTTCTGGTGGAAGTTAGGCGTTATACTTCCATTTACTTACCTGGCATATTGCAGTGTAAATAAATTTATTATTGACAGAGAAGTAAAACTGGCATTTAAAGAACAGCATATTCCCCATGAACAATATTTTACAACACCTGCACCTTTGCAGAACTGGCTATGGTTTGTTGCAGCAGGAAACGACAATGGCTACTATGTTGGATACAAATCTATTTTCGATCGAAGCAAATCAATTGACCTCAAATTTTTTCCAAAGAATGATTCTTTGTTAAATCCATTTAAGAATGAAAAGTCTGTTAATGAATTGATCCGCTTCTCCCGAGAATTTTATACAGTAGAAAAATGGCATGACACTTTGGTATTTAATAATCTCGGCTTTGGACAAATAATCGGGTGGAAAGATCCCAATCAACATTTTGCATTTCATTTTTTTTTACAGTATCCGGAAGAAAATTTGCTTGTAGTTCAAAGGGGGAGATTTGCCAAATGGGATTGGGAAACATCAAAGGCTTTATTAAAAAGAGCGAAAGGAAATTAAGGTTTGCGCTTAAAATAAAATGTAAATAGATAGGTCATCATTCGTATAAACTGATAAGAACTCCATCGTAGGAATTGAATTACAAGATTCCTGTTCTTTAGTCGTCTTAAATCGTTAATCTGAATACAATCCATTGTAATGATCTCTTCCAGTTGATGGCGCACCAATTTCGCAAAGCCAGCATCTTTAACTTCCATATTTAACTCTACGCTGGCGTATGCACTTATATTATTTATATTGTAAGAACCAATCGTTACCCACGCATCGTCACAAACTGCCAGTTTACCATGCAATACGTTTTGTTGATATTCATAAACAATCACGCCTTTGCGCAAAAGCCAGTCGTATAACCAACGCTCTGCATATTTCGAAACAGCTATATCAGATCTACCAGTAGTGATAACCCTGATGGTTATCCCTCTTTTTGACGCAGCGGCAATTTGCTTTCGGATCGCCTTTCCTGGCAAAAAATAACTACATAAAATAGTAATACTGGATTTGGCATATAAAAACATTTCTACATACGACTTTGATATTTCTGTTTTTCTTTTCACCCAGTCGTTGCGGGATATTTTTACAGCATATTGCCGATCGTCTTTAACAGCGTGCTTCAAAACTGCCGGTATTTTACTTTCTTCAATTTTGGATACTTTATATTCGTCCCAGATATTTTTACAATATATTTGAAGTAATTCACAGGCGTTTCCCTCCAGGTACAAAGCAAAATCGAGCCACGCAGATTTACCTGGTAAATCATTGTAATTATTTGATATATTAATTCCGCCAACTAATGCAACTGCGGCATCAAACACTGCTATTTTATGATGTAATCGTCTTCCAAAATAAAAACTACGGCTTTTGAAAACGGGCTCAAAATAACGGAAATGAATACCTGCCTTTATCAAATCAGCAATAAATTTATTTGAAAGGTTTTGTGAAGCGTATCCATCTGCCAACACATATACACTTACATTTCTTTTAGCTGCAGCAATTAAAGCAGCAGCAACAAGATTTCCCGTTTCATCGTCATCAAAAATATAGGTTTGCAACTGTATATCAGAAGTAGCTTTATTGATAAGCCGCAACAGGCAATTAAAATATGATTCTCCGGATCTGATCAGCTTTATGCCGCAGGCGGTGCCGTAGCTCTTAGGTATTTTACCCTGCTTTACGTCTGCCTGCACAACAATCTGTGTAGTTTTGTGAACCTTCATGCAGCTGGTTGTATTAATAGACAACTATCCTTGTGTGCAGATTTTTTGATATTCCCGTAGATTTTGGAATTTTCAGGTAGAGAATTCCTTCCCTGTATTCTGCGCTCATAAACTCAGTGTCTGCTGTTTTAGGTAACTCGATACTACGATCAAAACATTCATAGTTGAATTCATGTAGCTGTATGTTGCCATCAGCGGTTATATTACATTCTTTGTGAAGCACACAAACAGATAATATATTTTTATCTGCATGAATAATAAACTCTTCCCGCTTTATTCCAGGAATAGCCATCTCAATTTGAAAAGAATCATTGTATTCTATCACATTTACTGGTGGCAACAATGAGTCTCCACTGTGAGGACGTTGTAACTGTAATTTTACTTCTTCCTCTTTTATCATAGGAACAAATTCTCCTGGGTAGACTGAATAAACATGGTGAAAAATTGGACTGGTCATGATGATAGGATTTAAAGGTTTCTAAATAAGAAACTAAAGGAATTTATATCCTGATGCTACCATTGTTGCTAAGGGGATATCACTTCGTAAATGTATCGAAAAATAATGGTAAAAAAAATTAAGTTCCGTCACTAATAATGCAGCTATTTTCTGGCGGTTTTGGTATATCCTTCACCTAAAGAAAAAGCTCCGCGATAAAAATTAAATTGTTTGATAGGATGAGTTTGTAGAAATAACTGTACTAACCAAAAATCGGCTAAACAGACAGGCCGATTCAGGACAACTGGATTTGAAATAACCCATTTCCTTATATTATTGACATGATACTTCGTATCCTCATGAAAGTCTAAAAATCACTTAAACAAGTTAGTAAAAAAGGATGACAATACTTACGAGCTGAATTTGTAATAGAGTTGGGTTGCAAATAATCAATTAAATCCAAACATATTTAATAACCTGCTTACATGCCATTGACCATTTTGTTCAGGTATAAAAACATAAATATTGGTAGATGCCAGCTCATGCTGGATCACTTCATTCAAAGTCTGTTCGTTCTCACAAATCCAAAGCGGCAAATTGGATTGCACAATCTTCCAGTTATTTTCTATCAGTTGCATATTAAAGCTGATGCGATTGTGGCGATCATCCAGCGTATCGACAGAAAAAACTGATTCAAGGCTTCCATTGGGTTTCCGGAAGTTGAATTCTTTGAGATAACCATTAATTTTTATTAGTTGGGTAAACTGGATGTTTTTTAGGACTTGCATGGTAAGCTGTTTAATACAAAAACTAAACGCAGCAAATTTTGTGTTATTGCATGCAAATCGCTATTACACAACAATTATTTTTAAGAAAAAGATGGAATATAAAAAACACACCTATTCTTATTAGGAATTAACAAACTATACAAGGCTGTTTTCTATTTTCATTTGTATATTTTAGCAATAAAATAAAATAGCAATGCAGAAATAAAATATTGCTAAAAAAAAGTATCCATTTATCTTTAAATGATGGACCTGTTACAAGTAAATAATATTACAGCTACAATTCGAGAAGAAATTATTTTAAATGATATCAGTTTCAGTCAACAACCATTGCAGAATATCGCTGTTGCAGGAGAATCTGGTACAGGCAAAACAACCTTGCTCAAAATCATTGCAGGCTTATTTCAGGCTTCGTCTGGTGACGTGATTTTTGAAGGAAAAAAAGTAGATGGGCCAGATGAAAAACTGATTCCGGGGCACCCGTTGATCGCCTATATTTCTCAGCACTTCGAACTACGTAATAATTATAGAGTAGAGGAGGAGCTGGATTATACCAACCAGCTAACTTCTGCAGAAGCAACTGCTATTTATGAAATCTGTGAAATCAGTCATTTACTTCATCGGTGGACGGACGAGTTGTCTGGTGGAGAAAAACAGCGCATTGTAACTGCAAGAGCACTGATTGCTCATCCCAAATTACTACTGCTGGATGAGCCTTTTTCCAACCTGGACCCTGGCCATAAGCAAATCATGAAATCCATGATCAACAACATCACAAACAAATTAAAGATAACATGTATACTGGTTTCCCACGACCCACACGATACCCTAAGCTGGGCTGAAAAAATAATTGTTTTGCAAAAAGGAAAAATTATTCAAATGGGCACGCCCCAACAAATTTATCTGCAGCCGGTAAATGAATATTGCGCTGCGTTATTTGGAAAATACATTTTGTTGAGCAAAGAAACAGCGGCATTGTTTCCTGGAATGATTAAACTATCTGATGCAAGTAATAAAATTTTACTTAGACCAGAACATTTTAAGTTGTCGGACAAGTCTTATAAAAACGCGGTACCGGCAATAGTAACTAAAGTTCATTTCGTTGGAAGCTTTCAGGAAATAGAACTACTTATAAACGGTGAAACCTTGCTGATGCGCTGTGCGGATGAAAATTTTTCGGTTGATGAAATCATTTACATCACTGCAGAAGATAAATTTGCACAAGTAGTTTAATACAGTGTATCAGTCCAGATAACTTTTTAACTCCAGGTCATTCCATAAATACGGTAAGCCTATCCGTTTTTTCAAGTTGAAAATATTTTTTCACAAACAAATATTGCGTTTGTAATTTTCTGGAAAGGTTATATACTGTTTCGCGGCAAAATCCTGTATCATACTGAACATTACTGTCCGACTTTTCAAGCGCTGTTAAGGCCATTGTAACTAAAGACAAATGCCATTCTACTTTATTTAGTAACCCGGTAATTTCGGTATTAGTTTTTTCAGGAAGGAATTGGTTATTTCGAAATTGAATAAATTCATTGAACGCCTTAGTAGCCGCATTTAATTCTTCCACAGCTTTCTGATACAAGCTACTGTCTTTTTGCTCGTAGAAAATACCTGCCTGCATTTCAAGGTAGGCGAGCCTTACTCTTGCTAATTCATTATTTACTTCCGATAATTTAATTCTGTGGGCGGAGGCTTCCAGTTGTTGCAATTCATCCAATTGTAAAAATGAATCCACCGAATCAGGGCTTGACTGTTTTAAATTTTCTGTCATAATAGACTTGTAGAAATCCTCGTGAGAAATAGGTTGTTTCAGCAATTGCCAAAGAGGATCGAAAGGCATGTGGGTATTAATAAAATCTGTTGCCGGAATTAGAAAATAACTGCTCTCACTATTGTATCCTTCGTCCCAGGTAGGATCGCAGAAGTACCAGTTTCCATTTACAAAAACAGCACACCAGCTATGACCAACCTTATCTACAACGCCGTGCTGTTTGGTGTAGCCGTTTACTATATAGTTTTTAAGAAGGCATTTTGTTGCGATATCATTGAAGATCGCTGCGTAGTTTTCACACACGCCTTTGCGCCTCCTCATAGCTTCCACTACTTTCTTTTGAGGATCGCCTCCCCAGTTAAAAACAAACATACTATCTGTTGAATAGCGGATATGAAACGTAACCCAACGGTGAATAGCCCGGGCTTTTTCACGATCAGTTATAAAATTTTCATTAATGAAAGTTGCAATACGCCCGGTTGTAAGATTATTGGCATCTGGCATAGAAATCATTTTCCTGTCAATCTCCTGGTAGCTATCTTCCTGTGCATTTGACTGTACACTACACAGTATAAAAAGGAAAATAATCAGGCAATGTTTCATCAGCTAAATTTAGAATAAACTCAGATAATTACCTCAAGCCAGCGAAAATTTAACGCAGCATTTATACTATTATGTCAGGGTAAAAAACTAAGTACCTCTTCTTCTTAAAATAATCGCCGCATTTTTAGTAAGATCGCCGGCAAATCTAATCTCATAACGGTCTCTACCATCTTTAATAATTAACAAACCGGTATTCGGCGGCAGATTACCAAGGTTTTCTGCGTACATAATAAGTTGTAATGAATCGCCCATATCCGGCGTTAAATACAGCGTTTTTGTAATAGCGTTTGTGCTTAATCGTTGTTTAGACATAATAGTCTTACCATTTAATATCACACTAACAGTATCTCCATCAACTTCGCCGTTATCATATAACGTGAGTGTAATACTATCTGATTTAAAAACTACTGTTTGAATAGTTTCAATAGTCCTACTGCCAATATTTGAAGCGAAAGATGTAGCCGGAGCTTTTGTTTCAGGTTTAGCTTTTACAATTGGTGGTGGAGCTACCGGCGGAGCAACGGCTACCACTACCGGTGCAGCAGGTCTTGCCGCAGGTTTAGGAGTTGCAGCAACTATTACAGGCTTTTTAGCCGGAGCCGCAGCAGCTGGTTTTACCACTGTTGCAACCGGTGGCTTTACAACAACGGGATTAGTTTTTAATGGAGCAACAGCTGTTTTAACTGTAGGGGCAGCTACTTTAACGGTAGCAACAACAGGTTTTTCTTTTTCTGCCTCACTAACTTTTACCACAGAAGTTTCCACTTTTTCTATTTTGGCAATAGCTGTTTCAGGTTCCTCTTTTGCAGCTATGAAAGAAAGGGATTTCGAAAGATCCATTTCATCCAGTTTCGCGATCAACCTGGGTTGCTCTATAATACTATCCTTTCTTAACCTGATTCCTCCGGTTAAAGACCTGAATTGTTTCGTCTTTAAAGTTTTAAAATTTCCTGTAAGTAACATCGTTGGCCCATTCACCGTTAATACGAGTGTATTAGTTTGTTTTAACTGTTTAGGAGACTCCTCATCAAAGCTATTAAATACAAGATCTTCATCTTCTATGATGATATTGTCTTTTTCTTTTCTAACTACAATAGATTTTACTGCAACCATTTCTTCCCCCTTTACAGTGAAAGTCGTGTATGAATATCCAACCAGTTTGCCATCTTTTTCGCTGATGGCAACTTCATAAGGTAAAGTCTTATCAGTAGTATATACTTTGCCCGTCCACATTCCAGTAAGATCCTGCGAAAAAACTGATGTCGGTAAAAGGAGAATAGTCAGTAATTTTAAACATAACTTTTTTCCAAAACCATTTATTGTTTTCATCTGCTAAAAGTAGTTAATCTTATTAACAAAAAAAGCCAATCATCTTGTTAATCTAAACAAAGCAATTGTAAAAATGATCATCAAAAAAAATATTGAATTAAATGGTTCAAATGATATGCCTTTATTAACGGACATTTTCTATAAAGACGAATCCCGGCAATGGCCGGTTTTAATTTATGCCCATGGCTTCAACGGTTTTAAGGATTGGGGTAATTTTGATTTGATTGCGATGCAATTTGCAACAGCCGGATTTTTTTTTATCAAGTTTAATTTTTCACATAACGGAACAAATGTTGAGTATCCCGAAGCATTTGTAAACCTGGAAGCATTTGCAGCAAATAACTATACTAAACAACTAACTGACCTACAAGCTGTTTGCAATTGGGTATGCAATGACAGCAATCCGTTTCGGCCAATGATTGATAAAACTAATATCAGCCTACTTGGCCACAGTATGGGCGGTGGTATTACTATTCTTTATGCTTCCGAAGACGAAAGGATAAAAAAATTAGTTACCTGGGCTTCTGTGGCAGCCTGTAAAACACCCTGGGGCGACTGGCCACAGGAAAAAATTAAAACATGGAAAAAAGAGGGAGTTGCCTTTTATAAAAACGGACGAACGGGTCAACAAATGCCAATGAATTATCAATTGCATGAAGATTATTTGAATAACGAAAAGCGGTTAGATATCAGGAAAGCAATGGAGAAAATTACTATCCCGATACTTATTTGCCATGGTACAGAAGATCCTGCAGTACCAGTGGAAACGGCACATTTACTAAATTCCTGGAAACCATCTGCAGAATTATTCCTTGTTGAATCTGATCATGTGTTTGGTAGAAAACATCCTGCAACCGATTCAAAATTACCCATTGCTACAGAAAAACTTATAGCAGAAACAATGCGATTTTTAAAAACTAAGCAATAAAAAAGTTATCGATATGTAGATTGGCCGTTATGGAGCCTATGATGTGGAACCTCCGCGTAAACATCAATTATAAAGATGCTGCTTAAAAAATATTTCCGGTGAAAATAAAGCAATGTTTTTCGTCATTTCCATTATGTCTTGAGAATAAGGAAAAACATTTCTAAACAAAACTCATTGTTTTATAATTGCTTACATGAGTTATTAGCAGCAAAAATTTAAATGCTAATATGATAAGGTTACTATGGTTAAAGAGTTTAACAAAATATGCACATGTTATTTAATAAATTGTGGACAACAATCGTAAATAGATATCTGTCATAAATAATATATTTGAATTGTAAAAGCTATCCAATGAAATATTCTTCAGGGCAAAGAGTTACACTGTTAGATACCGAATTTAAACCGGCGGGCAGTGCGGTTATACGAGGCTATGAAGAATCTTCTCATAAGTATGAAGTTGAATTTACTTATCCCGACAGGCAAACGGTAGATAATATTTCGGTTCCTGAAGAAAGACTTATACTTCCTGAGTTTTTAAATCGATAATAATTTTTAGTACTTGCAGATTTAAAATAATGCTGCAGTTGTTTTTGTAACGCTCTTGTATGTTACTTCCTTTATTTTATTCTATCTACTATCTCAACAATTTATTTGAACATTGGCGAACATCTCAATTTAATTTGTGCTTAATGAATTTCTATTTTACAACACATTCTACACAAAAAATCCTTAACATCATCGGTGGATAAAAAGCAAAGCTCCAGTTACCAGGCTCATTTCATTTTCATTATGGGGAGATGTTTGAGTATTGCGTTTAAAAACACTACTTTTGCGCCAAAATAGGAATTGTAATTTTACGATATAGCGTAATTACCTTAGCTATTAAGGAAAATCAAAAACTTTAACTGGTTCGGTCGCTTTCCAGCCCCAGAACCCGGAATCAATCGATTGCATGCTAAACAGAGTTGTTATTACTGGAATGGGTGTTATAGCGCCCAACGGAAATGATGTAAATTCCTTTTGGAAGAATGTTGTTGACGGCGTTAGCGAGGTAAGCAATATCTCCAGGTTCGATGCGCAACTATTCCGCACCCATTTTGCCGGTGAAATCCCAGGTTATGAGGCAAATAAATTCCTGGATCGTTCTACCATAAAAAAAACCGATCTTTTTACTCAATACGCATTGATAGCGTCTGACCAGGCAATTAATGATGCAGGATTCGATTTTCAGAAAATGGATCCTTTTGATGTTGGTGTAATTTGGGGTTCCGGACAGGGTGGTATGGATACGTTTGAAGCGCAGGTGAAAGAATTTGTTTTGGGAAATGGCCAGCCACGCTTTAGCCCTTTTCTTATTCCAAAATTTATCGCAAACATGAGTTCTGGCATGATATCTATGAGAAATGGATATATGGGACTGAATTACACAACTGTTTCAGCTTGTGCCACTTCTAATACTGCTATAATGGATGCCTTTAATTATATAAGGCTGGGAAAAGCGAAAATAATTGTAACAGGCTGCTCTGAAGCACCCATTACGCCAACGGTGTTCGGCGGTTTTAGCGCTCTTAAAGCAATGTCAATTCGCAACAGCGATCCCCAACATGCCTCAAGGCCTTTTGATATTAGTAGAGATGGTTTTGTTATGGCGGAAGGCGCTGGTGCACTTATTTTAGAAGACTACGAACATGCTGTTAAACGTGGTGCAAAAATTTATGGAGAAATAGCCGGAGCAGCCATGACTGCAGACGCATACCATATGACTGCTACTCATCCTGAGTCGAAAGGTGCTACAAAAGCAATGCAGCTTGCTTTGGAGGAAGCCGGGATAACTATTTTTGAAGTAGACTATTTAAATCCTCATGCAACTTCTACACCGGTAGGCGATATCTCTGAAGTAAAAGCAATCTCCGCACTTACCGGTAATGCGAAAAATAACCTTCTGATTAGCGCTACAAAATCAATTACCGGACACTTGTTGGGCGCCGCAGGTGTTATAGAAGCTATCATTTGTTTGATGGCAATGAAAGATAATGTGGTGCCTCCAACAATCAATACTCAGGAACTTGATCCAGCCATTCCTGAAAACCTTCATATTATTACAAAAGAAGCGGTACAAACCAAAATTGATATCACGCTAAGCAACACGTTTGGATTCGGCGGGCACAATGCCACAGTTATTTTTAAGAAGCT
>CAZCAA010000003.1:0-8124 GCA_964496585.1 uncultured Ferruginibacter sp. | reverse complement strand
ATCCAACTTAATTGGCAGTTAACTCTTCAATTATAAAATCCTGTAATTCATTTTCCTTTTCAAGAATCCATTCCGGCAATTCCTGGGGAAGAATCTGCCATTTTGCATCTTTAGGTTCCATGTAAAATATAATTCTGTTGCCTTGAGTATCAAAATGATCCAAAACATCCACCGTAACCAACCCTTTTGCCGTGTCGTTTGCTTTCCTGAAATTGAATTCTTTTAACCTGCCCTTTACCTTAAGCAATTTGGTAAACTGAATATTTTTATTAAAGGTTATTTTCATTAGTTATTTTCTCCGTCTATAGCAAGAAACGTACTAAAGTTTTAGAAAGCAGAAAAATTGACTGGTTTTACTAAAAAAACTTTCGAAATAAATATCTCTTGTCAGCAAGCTTTTTTCAAAGATAGATTTTCACTGATTTCATATTATTTATGGGAAGTTTTGAATATGAATTAACCAACATATTATAGTGAAACAGTTACAAATAATTTAAATAATCAAACTAGCCAGAGAGTTAAATGATACTCATCTTTTTAAATGTCCACATTTTAAAATAAATGTGGATTATAATAATCTAAAAAAATGTTCTTTACTGTTGATATTCAATTCAAATGAAATAATTTGCAGCTTAATAAAACCTAAGTATTGACACAAACATATCTTTACGCCGGAACCGGTATCCTTATTGGCTTTGCAGTCGCCACGGCAATTTTCATTTTTCAGTTAATTAAAATGAGGAAAACACAAAAGAGCCTCGAAGGTTATTTAGAATCTGAAAAATTAATTCGCGAACGTTTTCAGAAAGAAAATAGTCTCCTTCACGATAACAGGGAATCAAGCCAATCTGACAATGACTTGAAAATTCAACAACTACAGCAGCTTATTAAGATAATGGATGAAGATATTTTACTACTGCAGAAAAGTAATGAAGAAACAGAAGCGATGTTAAAAGCTGGCGATCCAATGATTCATTCTTTAAAACTTAAACTTATTGAAGCCAATAATACCATTGCAAGGTTTAAAGCCCAGGTATTAGTGAAAGAGAAATTATAAGTATAACTTTTCTAAACTGCTTTTAACAAGCAGTTTTTTTATGCCCGTTATCTTATTAGTAAACCGGCTGAGTAATTGATTACATCTTATTGTTCCGTACTTTTCATAATTAATAGTGGTATTATATGAGTAATTTAACATCCGGTTCAATAGAACGCAATATCCTGCTACGCCTGCATCCCTTGCAAAGAATTTTATTAAGTTTCATTATTACCTGCATTGTAGCTATCCCTGTGTATAAAAGCCAGGTAGGCATTTTGCTCTCTGCAACAATACTTTGGGACACATTTGCAATTATTTATATCACAACCTGTTGGATAGTTTTTTTTAACCGAACGCAACCAGCAATTGTAAAGGTTGCTAATATAGATGATGGGAGCCGCATTTTTGTGCTGATCAGTATATTGGCAACGGCACTTGCAAGCTTATTTGCTGTATTATTCTTATTACTATCCAACGAGTATTCAAACGGATATAAACTACTTCCTATGATGGTTGCCGTGGCCGGAATGATGCTTTCCTGGATTATGGTTCACACCTTATTTACTTTTCATTATGCGCATATGTATTACGAAAAAAATGGCCTGGAGAAATTGCCAGAACTAAATTTTCCTGCTGATAAGAAACCCGATTATTTAGATTTTGCTTATTTCTCTTTTGTTATCGGGATGACATTCCAGGTTTCGGATGTAGAAGTAGCAACAAAAAGAATGAGAAAAACTGTTTTAGCCCATAGCCTTTTAGCTTTTGCCTTAAATACTTTTGTTGTAGCACTTACCATTAACCTCATTGCCGGACTAAGAAATTAACAGTTCTAAAAAATGGTAAGCCGGATATTAAACAACTTGATATTGCAATTATACCTGAATTTTAACGTACAATTAAAACCGTTCCCTTTAGAGGGCGCATAAATTTCTTCAGGTCTAACACATATGCATAGGCGCCAATTGGCAAAGGTTTTTCTTTTAATTTTCCATCCCAGGGCCGGTTTTCATTCTTTAAATGGAACATCACCTCACCATAGCGATTGAAAACCCATAGATCAAATTCTTTAATCGCTTTTAACGCAGGAATAATCCATTGATCATTAAGTCCATCACCGTTTGGCGAGAAAGCATTGGGTATAAATATCTGCTTATACACAAACACATTTACCGTATCGGTATCAGTACCACAGCCGTTCAACGAAGTAACTTTAATTACAAATCGGGTATCTGCTGGTGGGTAAACTACAGGATTTAAAGAAGTAGTATTATCAATATATGGTGAAGGGAGCCAGATGAAACTAACATCAGCAACATTAGCATTTGCCAGTAAAGTTACTGTTTCATTTTCTATCATAAACCTGTCTGGGCCTGCATCTGCTACGCTTGCATCAACCAAATCAACAAGTACTGATGCAGTATCTGAACAGCCTGCAGCATTTATAGCTGTAACTGTATACATCGTTGATTCAAGGGGTGAAGCATTCGGTTGTGCAATATCAACAGCAGACAAACCAAGCGCAGGTTGCCAGCTATATTGGTTACCTGCATTTACTGAAAGCATCACACTATCGCCACGGCATAATTTAGTTGTTGCAAAGCCGGTTATTACAACAGGTAAAAGGTTTACAGAAACATCCGTTGAATCGAGATGAGTACAACCTGCCTCATTTTTCACCAACACATAATATCTTCCGGCCTGGGAAGCGGCAATATCCTCAATTGTTAATGAAGCTCCGTTTCCTGTAAAGCCTTGTACGCCCGTCCACTCGTAAACACTGCCCCCGGTTGCTGTAAGCAAAATATTGCTTCCTTCACAAACAGGGCCATTATTATCAACAGTGGTAACAGGATTGGCAACTATAGATACCGTTAATACATCGGAAGCAATCCGGCACTGGGCCGCCCCAAGATTACCACTTTCGGCAACGGCTAATCGAAACAGAGAATTTCCAATCGGACTATTTGCCGCAAAAGTTCTGCTAAGCGTAGCTGTATTTTGTCCCGCAATATCTATCCAGGTGATACCGTCAGTACTTTGCTGCCATTGAAATTCGGGATTTAAAAATCCTCCGGAAACCTGGCAGTTAAGAATAAATGAACCGCCGGCACCTTCACACAGTTTCGCAATGTTGCCTGTTTGCGACAGAAAGCTTGTTGTGAGCTGCGGGCCGCATGGTCTAAATGTAATATCATCCAACGCGATATCGTTTCCGCAACCGCCGGCAGCGTTGTTTACAATTCTTAATACAACATCAGAAACAGCCGCAGGTGTTGTAAAAAAAAATCCATACTGATTCCATGTGGCCGTGTTAAGTGGAGGAATATTATTGCTGTTATAAGTTTGTAAAACAGTTCCATCTGTTCGTTCAATATTGAACGTAAGATTGGGTTGGCTCGAATTGGAGCCACAGGCAGAAGGGAGAATAACATTCATAACCCATGCGGCAAATTCGTATGTCGTATTTCCACACAACCCTCTAACAGTATCCAGATAAAAAGCACTTGGTTGTAGAGAAGCATTTACAAGCATAAAATATCCATTGGTATTGCCTGTATGATCAGATTGAACCGAGTGCCACGAATTTGAAAAGCAGCTAAAAGTGTTTGATCTTACTGTATAAAATCCATCACTGGGGCAGTCGGTTGTTACAAATTGATATCCCGTGGCTGCAGCTGGAATTGGATTACCCGGATTTAAACCAGTGCCAAAAGTAATATTAACAATCGGATCACCTAAACTGCCCTGGCAAAGCTGGGCACTCAGTGCTGCCGGAATTGCGAATATCAATGTTATGATCCATAAAGCTTTTACATTCATCCTGGCATAAAGTTCTGTAAACTAATTGTAACAAAACAGAATTGTTGAATACAATTACGTACCCCGATAAAAATCTGGTTTGTATATGCTATAACTTAAATATGTAGACGAAATAAAAATCGTTTTAACGAATCAAGTGTTATTAGAACGAACCTGGCTTTATGTTATGATCATGTTTAAATCAAATTGATATGTAAAGGAAAAACTTCAAATTAAAAACTAATCGACTGTTTACATTTCAGATGCTTTATTCTGAATGCAAGTGGTAAAATCTCCCCGCAAGTGAAATAATTTTTAATTGCTACAATAGCTACATGTTTGCAGAAAATCCTTGAGCCAGAGTCAGTAATTTAAAAACTTAAGCGAATGCCTGGCGTAATCCCTTTAAAGAAATTATTAAAATATACTACCGGCTCAAGTTTCACCCTGTCGCCAAATATCATTGCTCTGCCAAAACCGATCCTGAAAGTATTTTTCTCGTATAAACTTCCCCGTTGCCTCATTAGCCAGCCAAAAGAGAGGGAAGGACTGTACCAGAAATTAGCATTGTCATTGCCTGTTTTAGTATGAATATATCCTAAAGTAAGGAAGGTATTCCTGAATGTCTGGATATTACCGGAATCATTTCTGGAAAAGCTGAAGTGAGATTCAGTCATCAGGCTGTATTCCCGTTTCACATGGTATCGGTTTGTTACAACAGACAATCCAACACTCAATGAGGGGACAAATACGTTCTTATAATTTTGTATATCTGCTGTTAGCTTTAAATTAAGGTAATCTCCCGGCTTGGTTTCACCTATCATAAATCCGGAGGTTACAGTAGGTGCCGGTTTAGAATACATGATACCGTCTTTGCCCCTGGCCCATCTTCCATCTGCATTTTTCTGTACATCTTTTACCGCATCCCGGAGCCTTCCTCCCAGGTAACCTGTTAGGTTGCCCGGACTATTCAGAAAAAAACAAACCCGGAAATAATGATGACCGTCCGCCTTTTTCTTAAAAAGGACCTTTGCCGTACCTGGTGCCTGGATGATAATGCAAATGGTATCCTGTTCAAGTTTGAGTGCAGCTACTGCTCCCTGCTGCACGAGGTAACTGTTTCCTGCTGGCTCAAATTGCTGTAGCCTTATTTTATTTTTACCGGATGGATCTGGAAAATAATCGATGCGTTTCGTTTTTAATTCATCAGCCAGTCTGTCTTTCAACGGCTCTATATCCTGTATAAACAACGTGATCAGCGAATCTATATCCGAAAGGCTATTAAGGTCATCCAAATCATTCAATTCAAACTTTATTTTTTCGCCATTGTCGAGCGATACATAAAACACCCGGTTGATACTGCCAGGAATGATTTCAAATACCGGCTTATAGCTTGATTGCGCATAAAGTTTCCCGATGATGCTACATAGCAGCACCATCAGCATCGTCATTTTTTTCATGTTATTTAATTTTGATGAGAAATTTTGATCCTGAATAAATTACCTGTTTCGGCAGCAGGTGCAGAAGGAGACGGAGTGATGTCGCGGTTTAAAATCCTTATTCTAAAAGCTGGCCGCTCGACACCGCCGGCTAAATCCCCGGTTATTTTCACTGGTTTTTCCAGTTCGTTAATATGAATAACAGCAAGCTTTTTTTGGAACGAACGAAACAGCAATGGCTTTTCCTGTTGTTTTTGATTTGCAGCCATTATTACGGGTAAATCTCCCTCCGGCTTTCTTACCAGTATTTCCGGCTCAAATGCCAATACTTTTTCAACCTTACCATTTTCTTTACTGATAACTTTTTTAGGCAAGTGATTTCGATTTCCCGTTTTGCTTAGTACTATTGGTTGAGCACTTTCTTTCTTATCGGAGAGGGGTTGCTCTACTACCAACCTAACAGGTGGTATAATTATTTGCTGGTAGGCAACGATTAACTTATCTGAAGGTGCCTCCACCGAAAGCGCTATCAGCAAAACAAACATACAGGCTGCCGCCAGCTTATACCAGTGTAGTACGCTATTATGAGTGTTGACAAATAATCGCGGTTCCAGCCTTTCCCAGTATTTATTGAGGTCGGGTTCGGGATCACCTGGCAGTACCTTTAACTCATCGAGAGAATTTCGCCAACTATTATGAATATCAATATGTTTTTCTTCGCTCATATCCAATTCCCTGTTTTAGTAATAATTTTTGTAATAAAGTTTTTGCACGGCAAAGCTGTGATTTGGAGGTACTTTCAGAAATACTCAACAAGCCTGCTATTTCTTTGTGGTCAATGCCCTCTATAACATAAAGGTTAAATACCGTTCTGTACCCAACAGGCAATTGAACTACCAGGTTAAATATTTCTGCAGCAGATAAATTATTCAATGCCGCTTCTTCCAGAGCCAGTTCTTCGGCTGAAACCTGGGCAACGATGGTGAATACATTTTTTTTACGGAGAAACATCAGGCATTCATTGATCATTATGCGTTTTAGCCATGCCTGTAATCCTGCTTCATTGCTATAAGTAAAAGTAAATGCCGTTTTAAAGAATTTATAAAATCCATCCAACATAATTTCTTCCGCGTCTAGTTCATTCTTTACATAACGGCGACAAAGCAACAGCATCTTTTCAGCCTTAATTTTAAACAGGCATTCTTGTGCAACAGCACTTCCGCGTTTCACTTCTTTAATTAGTAAAGCTGTATCCATCATTGTAATTCTAAATAGTACCGGCAAAAATTGATTTATTAATTGTTCATCTTTATAAATGCAGGTTTAAAGAAAAAGGTTGCATGCTTTTTTTCCGGAAATTGTTAAAGGAAATATTTTACGATCAAATGAATTGTTAAAAGAATATTATCAAACCATATTGCCGGGTTGTAACTTGCTATCTCCGGTTAATATCAATATAAATGGTAAATTGTAGGATAATACCTTACAATATTAAATGCCTGATTACCTAACTGACAATAATGAAAAAAAATATTCTGATCGTGTTTTTTTTGATTGCCGGAATATCGGCAGTAAATGCACAAGCACGTTCCACCCGCGACCTGCTGGGAAAATGGAAAGGAAAAGAAATGCAACTGGAATTTTTCAACGATCAACGGGTGTCTATGATACTGCCTGGTGGAAAGATCCCCAAAGCGACCTACCAGGTTAATTTTATGAGCAACCCGATTGCTCTAACGATTACCCTGGCAGATAATGGGCAAACCATGACTTACAAGGGCTCAATAGAATTCATAAATAATGAAACCATCAAACTCCTTTATTTTGGGGCAGACAATGCCAACGACGCATTTGCCAAAGAAAGGAACATTACATTGGTAAAAGGAAAATGATTGATGTTTGCAGGGCAGAAGAACTTCTGACATTACGATTCTAAACACAAGCTTTATCGCCACATCCTAACATTTCTTTATTTTTGTATGGAATGACGCAACTCTCCACCCTCAATAAATATTTCTGGAAGTATAAATGGTTATTTTTCCTGGGAATTCTTTTTGTAATACTTACCAACTATTTCCGCATTCTTGCACCTCAACTAACTGGCTATGTTGTAAATACTGTTATACATGCAATTCAGGCCGGTTCGATGGAAAGTGAAGCAGTCTATAGTCATTCATACAGCAATTATGATTTCATTGTTAGAAAGGTTATTCAAAATTTCAATAACCACCCCGAAAATAAAATTCTGTTCACCGGCATCATCTTGATTATTGTTGCTGTTATAAGTGGCTTTTTTATGTTCCTGATGCGCCAAACAATCATTGTGATGAGCAGGCATATTGAATACGACCAGAAAAATGGAATATTTAAACACTACCAGAAACTGGATACCAGTTTTTACAAGACACACAGCACAGGTGATCTTATGAACAGGATTGCTGAAGATGTAAGCCGTGTGAGAATGTACACCGGACCCGCCATTATGTATTTCATTAACCTGGCAGCTGTTATAGGATTTAGTATTTATTTTATGCTGAAGTCTGATGTGAAACTTACCATTGTTGCACTTTGTCCTTTACCAATATTGGCATTGGCTATCTATTTCGTAAATACAATCATCAACAAAAAGAGTGAAAGAATTCAATCGCTGCTAAGCGACCTCACCACCAATGCACAGGAATCCTATTCCGGCATCAGGGTTATAAAATCTTTTGTGCAGGAAAAAGCCATGCTCGGTTTCTTTAGCAAGAACAGCGAATCATACCGGAGCAATGCGCTAAGCCTTGCAAAAACTGAAGCCATCTATTTTCCAAGTATGGCTTTGCTGATTGGTTTGAGTACCTT
>CAZCAA010000002.1:609-154869 GCA_964496585.1 uncultured Ferruginibacter sp. | reverse complement strand
TCATTCAGCAAAAAATGCTAGCTTAATGCTCGAAACACGTTAAGTTTTAAAAAAAGGATAGAAAAGTTAAATTAATGATTTCAATTAAGAGAGCAACAGAAAAAGATTATAAAGTGATAGTCCATATCGGGAATATTTCTGTGGGGGAAGCGCATAAAGACAGTTGTTCTGCAAAAGATATGAACGAGTATTTAAAAAATAATTATAATGATAGATCAATTCAGGGAGAATTGAATAATCATAAAAATATTTACCATATTCTAGAATACAATGAACAGCCAGTCGGATTTTCTAAGATTATTGCAAATGCAGGGCATCCAAACCTTGACCACAAAAATGTGACTAAGCTAGACCGGATTTATTTGCTTAAAGAATTTCAGGATTTAAAATTAGGATTCGAATTATTAAACTTTAATATAGAGTTATCAAAAAAAGGTAACCAATCTGGAATCTGGCTATTTACATGGATAGGAAATACTAAAGCTGTAAATTTTTACCTTAAAGCTGGGTTTAAAATTATCGGAAGTCATATGTTTAAAGTTTCTGAAACTCATTCCAACGAGAATCATCAAATGTTTCTCGCTTTTTCTGAAGTGTAATACCTATCTGATAAGTATCGACCTTCTGCCAACAAAACGTTTGGGAAAGTGGCGCGGGCAGCTAAATTCTTATCATTATATCGCTAACATTCTTCAGTTCACAGGGTGACGATTTCTAAGCATCTTGCAGGCTAAGCAAGGGATGCCGCAAGCTGATCTTTGGCGGTTACATCAAATTTCCGTTCCTTTAAGTAACACCAGCATCGGGCGGACAAGCAAGAAAATTCCAAACTTCAGTAATGCCTAGTCGTTAGCTGAAACTAACACACATTATAAAATATGATGTCTATGGTTAAAAAGTTGATAATAGTCTTTATCTTAATTTCTATATCTTTTAAATCTTTTTGTCAGGAAATGGATACTTCTAAAATTTTAGGTAGTTGGGTTTGTGATAAATTGGAATTTCTAACCACAATGCCCGACTCATCAAATATTATTAAAAATGCAAAAGGTTCTATCGTAACTTTTATAGTAGGAAATAAGTTCACTTCAAAGTCGCTTGTAAATGGTATTTTGAAAGAAGAGAATGGATCGTATAGTATTGATGGAAAGTATCTCATTCAAAACGAAGATCGAGCTGAAATTATTTCTCTTAATGATAAGGAATTTGTTTTGAAAATTTCGAAAGTGGTAATTTTTTACTTTTTGAGAAAGGAAGATTCAAAGTAATTATAGCTTCAGCTAACAACAGCTTACCGAAATTGTGGCAGACTGTGATATTCTCAGCATTAATTTTCTGCTTGTCTTTATTTGTCGTGAGTGCATTACGTTTTTTTTAAATTCTTCCGTACTTTTAAATATTCAACTCCGGGTATACTGAATTCAAATTCCCCAAATGAAAATCAACTTTACGACGATCGCTGCTAAAATAAATTTCTCTTACAAAAATTGACGACAATGAAATATTTTAAATCACTGTGTTTACTTTTGCTTGTTCACTCATCAATCATTGGACAAAAACCGAGAGCAAGAGATATTGGAATTCCTTTCAACGGAACAACAGGGAAATTTAATGCTATTACTGATGTAATAGGAGTTGAAGTTGGATACAGTACCATCGTTTCCGGACAAGGGAAAAATATACGCGGTAAAGGTCCAGTTAGAACTGGCGTAACAGCAATTTTACCAAGAGGTAGAAACAATAATCCAGTTTTTGCAAATTGGTATTCTCTAAATGGGAACGGTGAAATGACAGGTACTACCTGGATAACAGAATCAGGCTTCTTAGAAACACCTATAATGATAACCAACACAAATAGCGTGGGTGTAGTTAGAGATGCTGTTTTAAAATGGTTCGTGAAGACAGGTTGGTACAAAGAAGATTTCTGGTACACTTATCCTGTTGTTGCAGAAACATACGATGGTTTTCTAAATGACATTTATGGCTTTCACGTAAAAGAAAGTAATGCATATGAGGCACTGGATAGCGCTAAATCAGGTTATTTAAAAGAAGGCAATGTAGGAGGAGGAACCGGAATGATGTGTTTAGGATTTAAAGGGGGGACAGGAACATCGTCACGAGTTGTAAAAATAAAAGACTCAACATATACTG
Organism: uncultured Ferruginibacter sp.; assembly: GCA_964496585.1. Lineage (GTDB taxonomy): Bacteria > Bacteroidota > Bacteroidia > Chitinophagales > Chitinophagaceae > Ferruginibacter. The sequence continues at coordinate 152,718 of CAZCAA010000002.1, read as the reverse complement.
TTGGTGTTTTAGTGCAATCAAATTTTGGAGGTAAAAGGAATTTTACGATTGCAGGCGTACCGATTGGAAAAGAACTAAAAGACACAATGAATTATGAATTTAAAGCAGCGCCATCCTACAGACAAGAAGGTGACGGTTCTATCATAGTTATAGTTGCAACAGATGCGCCTCTATTGCCACACCAGTTAAAAAGAATTGCCGCGAGAGTTCCACTTGGTATAGGCGTTGTTGGCGGACGTGGCGAAAATGGTTCAGGCAATATTTTTATTGCATTTTCAACGGCAAATCCATTAGCTTTTCAAAGGACAGAATTTACAAAGGTTGACGAATTGCCAAATGATTTAATCAATCCTTTATTTGATGCAACTGTTCAGGCTGTTGAAGAAGCTATTATTAATGCTATGGTAGCGGCAGAAACGATGGAAGGTATAAATGGTAACAAAGCGTATGGACTTCCACATAACTTAGTTACTGACTTACTAAAAAAGTATAACAGGTTAAAGTAAAAATACATCGGCCATCAAAATGACTGGTAAAATCGGGGCTGGCGAAAAGGATCTCAGCAGTTTATCTTTATTCAATTTCAGTTACGGCTTTATGATCTCTAAGCCCCTAGCAGGTTACACAATGAGTTTCTCAAGCTAAGCTTTGGTGTTTACATCAAATTTCCGTTCCATTTACAACTGACTGCAAGAGGGGAGTAAGCAAACAAAAACTCTACTGCAAAAATGCCTGCCCTTAATCTCATCAAGGTTCCCATCAAACCCTGATTATTTTAGCAGCTAGTTTTCAACATAAATTAAAATTTGTGAATAAAGTTGCAGAAATTAAAAATCTATAAATAGTACTTTCGTAACCTATCTACTTAATATTTATATAGCTATGAACTCTCCCCAACAGGTAAACGCAGTTACAAATATTATCCGAATTAAGAATAAAATACTTCATTCTTCGGATTGTGATGAGATCGCCCGCCTGATGCAGGAAGCGATTGACCTGAGTTTACCTGTGCCAGCAAACAATCAGATTGAAACGTTGGATAGAACAATGACCAAAGAGTGGAATATTATTTCAATAAAAAACTTAATGAGATCAGTGCAGTCTAACGGCTTTGCAGACCTTAATACAGCTTATCCCGTTGTTGCAGCTTCTCTTTTAAGGCTGGCCATGATTTTTGTAAAAGGTGGATTAGCAGATATTAATAAAATACTTGCTTCATCTTTATCAAGAAAAGGCCTTTTCCAGATTTCGGAAAATAAAAACTCAAAAGAAAGTATGAAGTAATTTTTCCTTTAAAAACTACTATTCCTAATATTCCCTGTTTATAAGTATATTATTGATTTCTACATCTCCAAAAAGGACCGTTTTAAAATAAAGATAGCTGGCTAATTCTTTTTTTGGAAGCTGAGTTCAAAAACTTTCTGATATTAAGCATTAAGCTATTCGCTCACCGCTTTTATACTGCAAACTTTTCTTTTAGGGGCTTGTAAATTATTTTTGGAATTAGGCTAAAGCTCTGTACCCTCATAAGTCTTAATCGACTTCGTTTACACCTAACAGTATATTTCATTTTTATTTAACAATCCGATTGCATTATTGTAAATTATATAAGATAGGTTTGCATCGGTTTTTCATAGGATATTGGATTTAAACGGGGCTGGATTTCTATCCTGGCCCCTGTTTTTTTTGTACAATGTCAATTCTCGCCTCATTTTAATTTCTGCTTTATTCGCCATGGTATTTGCATTAGAAATCTTTCTATAGTAACAAGCGAAGTTATCGCTGGTACTCTTATCACAGTTCTCTTATTTTAAAGTTTAAAGTATACGGTTGATATCTGAAAAACATATGAACGCAATTCAGCTGAAAAATGTCGCAAGCAAAAATTCAATCCTGCTATCCATTCTTGTAAAATAAAAACTATATTCACATTAATAAAATTTTCATGAGGAAATCAGAAATCAGATTTTTAGAAGGACCACAAAACCGTTGGAAAGAATTCAAGTTTGCAGTAAATGTTCTATTTGAATTCATTAAAGGATTTCGTACGCTTCATTTTGTTGGACCGTGTGTAACGGTTTTTGGTTCCGCCAGATTTAAGGAAGATCATCCGTACTACAAGCAGACGCAGGAGATCTCAGGCGAAATTGCAAAGCTTGGTTTTACCATTATGACTGGCGGCGGTCCGGGTATTATGGAAGCCGCAAATCGAGGTGCAAGAGAAGCCGGTGGAAGAAGTGTAGGTTGCAATATTTTATTGCCTCACGAGCAACAACAGAATCCTTATCTTGATAAATGGGTGAGTATAAAATATTTCTTCGTTAGAAAAACGATGTTGATAAAGTACTCTTATGCATTTGTAGTAATGCCTGGCGGTTTTGGTACGCTGGATGAATATTTTGAAGCCCTCACCTTGATACAAACAAAGATGCTATTGGAATTTCCTATCATTATCTTCGACAAGGATTTTCACCATGATATTATTGAGCATATTAATAAGATGAAAGAGGAAGGAACGATATCACCTGAAGATCTGTCGCTGTGTCTATTTACAGATTCTATTCCCGAAGCTGTAAAACATATTCAAAAAAACGCCATTAATAAATTCGGTTTAAAACATGAGTCTAAGAAAAAATCGCTCTGGTGGTTGTTTGAAAATAAATGAATTGAGAATTGAATTTTAAATTATTTATTCAATAGCATAAGGAATCAATTTGATTTTTCTTCCAGTGGTTCGTTTGAAAGTGTATTTATCAGTATGATTCTGAAAAATATCCTCAGCCTTTTTAATCCTTTTTCACTTTTTGATAGTTGCCAGCTTCTCCTGAAAATAGATTTAAATTGTGGAAGTAGTTCCAAAACAGCGTTCATCTCATATTTGTTCTTCTCTTGTTGGCGCGTAAGCAGCTTTTTAATAAAATATAAAACTATCGGTGCAATAAAAAGATACCAGGCCAGTAAAATAAGAACTGAACGAAGCAACAGCCCAATGATTTCATCTTTGTTAATTAGTGCCTTTGATGGCATAAAATAAGCCTGAAGCATTAAGGCAAGCAAGAGAATCCAAATAATTATAAAAATCCACTTCAGCTTTTTTTTCTTCTTTCTGGCATTTGCTTCAAATACATTTTCAGTTTCTACAGGTAAAAAATAACCCGGATATTTATCTTTAAATCCTGCCGATTTTTTGGCTGTTGCCGATGCATAAATGCCAATCAAAAACCCTATCATGGCATGCAAAACGATATATCCAATCGCAATAAATAAACTGTAATTGGTTATGGATTTGTCACCGGTTAATTTATTAATGTAAATATTCACTGCTTTCCAAAATCCATTTCCGTAAACAATCAATAACACCAATATTCTTTGAATGGAGGATTCTACCAAAGCCAACACTGCGAGAAGTATCGCAGAAAATTTAAAATGACGTTTGCCACTGAATAGTAGTTCAGCTACAAGTCCTTGAAAAAATACCGCAATATACGCAGTTGGTGGGCTATGCGGACTAAGCATCAACTTAAATATCGCTACAATTACTGTTGCTTTTATGATCGCGAATTTAATCGGTACATGCCACGCAATCTGTACAATGCAAATAACTGCCAGGCTGCTTACAATTAGCCCTGAAAAAGGAAGTTTTATACCATGCATGATGCCGCCTGCAAATGCTTCACAAATTACCCAAAGGGCAATGAGACGAAAATAGACCGGGCTTTCAGATTGTTTGATAGTTTGTATGCTCATTTATCCAATTATCTTAACTTTATCGATTATTAAAAAATTTCGATTGCTACATTTTATACTAAACGATAAAGAAATAAAAACTTCGCTAGCGCCGGGAATTACGCTGTTAGATTTTATCCGATATCAAAATCAACTAACTGGCACAAAGATAGGGTGCAGGGAAGGTGATTGCGGAGCCTGTAGCGTTTTAGTTGGTGAAATTAATGAAGGAAACCTATCTTATCATTCTGTTACCAGCTGCCTGATGGCGTTAGGTAATGCAAACGGAAAACACATTGTAACAATAGAAGGAATAAATACTTCCGGTTTAAATGTAGTACAAGAGGCTTTTGCAGAAGAGGGCGCTACGCAATGTGGGTTTTGTACCCCCGGTTTTATTATATCACTAACCGGCTTTTGCATAAGTGAAAAGAAGCCTGTTTACGAAGATGCTATAAATGCTATCAACGGCAATATCTGCCGCTGTACGGGATATAAATCAATTGAAAGAGCAACTGCTTCCATTACAAAAAAGATTAGTGAAAGAAATGGAGATGCGTTGCAATTTGCAGTTGACAATAATTTTATTCCTGATTATTTCCTTGGGATAAAACAACGACTAACTGATATTTCTAAGTTACATGAACATAAAATGACATCATCGCCGGCTAAGAAACTGGGAGGTGGAACCGATCTGTATGTTCAGCAACATGAAGGTATGGAAGATGCTGATATAGATTTTTTGTTTGATAAGAAAATACTCAATGGAATAACGGAAGCCGATAATAACTGTGTAATGGGAGGTTCCGTAACGGCTGCGGATATATCCGGTTCCCCATTATTCCAAAAACATTTCAAAAATCTTCAAAATCATATTAAACTTGTTTCGTCTACGCAAATACGTAACATGGCAACATTGGCGGGTAATTTCACAAATGCATCTCCCATAGGTGATTTTACTGTATTTTTTCTAGCCTTGAGTGCCAGACTGGTATTGCGTAAAAATGAAAAAGATAGAACCATTGCACTCAGAGATTTTTATAAAGGTTATAAAATACTGGCAAAGGAAGAAGATGAAATTATAGAAAAGATTAGTTTCAGTTTGCCAGGAGAAAATGACCTCTTCAATTTTGAAAAAGTTTGCAAACGGTCATACCTTGATATCGCAAGCGTAAACTCTGCTTTGTATTTAAAGATGAATGGTGCAGTTATAGCCGAAGCAGGTTTATCCGCGGGCGGAGTAGGTCCGGTTCCGGCTTTCTTAGCCAATAGCAGTAAACATCTTGCCGGTAAGTCAGCCTCCATAGATTTGATTCTGGAGGTTATCGCAATTGCACAAAAGGAAATTACTCCTATAAGTGATGTTCGTGGAACGGCTGAATATAAAAGACTATTGCTATCGCAACTTATCAAGGCACATTTTATCAAATTATTTCCATCCATTCCATTAGAAAAAATGATTAGCGCTTCATGAAAAATATTGATTCATACACGCATGTAAGGGGTGAGTCTATTTACCTGGATGACATTCCGTTGTTGTCAGGTACTTTATTTGGAGCAGTATTTGGTTCTCCCATAGCTCACGGAAAAATAAAATCGCTCAATCTTACAGAAGCGATTGCTATGACCGGCGTAGTGCGCATTTTTACTTATAAAGACATTCCAGGTATTAACCAGATCGGAGGAATTGTTGCCGATGAACCCTTACTTGCAGAGGATGAAGTTCATTTTAATGGCATGCCAGTAGCTTTTGTAGTGGCTACATCTACCAAAATTGCACAGGCAGCATTACATAAAATAAAAATTGAAATTGACGAACTCCCGGTTGTTACTAATCCAAGAATAGCAAAGGAGAAAGGCTCACTGATAGTGCCACCCAGAACTTTTAAAATTGGGGACGCAGTAGCAGCTTTCAAAGATTGTGCTCATGTTTTTGAAGGTATTGCTGAAACTAACGGTCAGGAACACCTGTACATAGAAACTCAGGGAGCCTATACTTTGCCTGCCGAGAACAATTCTATTAAAGTTTATTCATCTACACAAGGCCCAACCGCTGTTCAAAGGCATATGGCAGTAGTTTTGGGAATACCAATGCACAGATTGGAAGTTGATGTGACAAGACTTGGCGGTGGTTTCGGTGGTAAAGAAGACCAGGCAACTCCCTGGGCAATTTTTTGCGCACTGGCAACTTATCATTTACACAAACCCGTTAAGTATTGCCTGAATAGAATGGAAGATATGAGGATGACCGGAAAGAGAAATCCTTACTCATCAGATTTTAAAATCGGTCTTACTGCAGATTATACGATCGCCGCCTACGAGGCAACATTTTATCAGAATGCAGGTGCTGCCGCAGATCTATCCCCGGCGGTGCTGGAGCGTACTTTGTTTCATTGCACCAATAGTTATTTTATTGCTAACGTAACTGCTACAGCTTACAGTTGCCGAACCAATCTGCCACCAAATACAGCTTTTAGAGGGTTTGGCGGTCCGCAAGGTATGTTCGTAATTGAGGCAGCTATTGTTAAAGCTGCCGAGAGCCTGGGCATAGCAGCATCTGTAATACAACAAAAAAATCTCATTAAAACCGGAAATGAATTTCCGTACGGGCAATTAGCAGTGAGCGAAGCGGCTGAGTGCTGGGATAAGGCAAACAGTTTATATAAGTTAGCAGAGCTTAAAAGCAGCGTGGAAGAATTCAATGCAGACAATCTACTTTTTAAAAAAGGTATATCATTAATGCCAATCTGCTTTGGAATATCTTTCACTAAAACTTTAATGAACCAGGCAAGGGCTTTGGTTCATGTATACATGGACGGTAGTGTAACGATAACTACAGGTGCTGTAGAAATGGGGCAGGGCGTAAATACAAAAATGGTACAGGTAGCGGCAACCATATTTTCCATACCAGCATCTAAAATAAAAGTTAGTTCTACAAATACTTACAGGGTTGCCAATACATCGCCATCTGCGGCGAGTGCAACAGCCGATTTAAATGGAAAAGCCGTTGAGATAGCCTGTTTAAATATTTTAAATCGTATAAAAACAGTAGCTGCAAAAATCGGGAATTGTGATGCATCAGTTATTGCCATTAAAGATGAAAAAGTGTACGCCGGAAATAATATGTTGTCCATAAACTGGGATGAACTCATTTTGGCTGCTTACCTAAAAAGAATCAGCCTTAGTGAACATGGTCACTACGCTACTCCAGAGGTGCATTTCGACAGTACAATTGAAAAAGGCCACCCCTTTGCTTATCACGTTTACGGTACTGCCATTACAAGGGTTACGGTTGATTGCATTCGTGGAACTTATGAAGTGGATGCAGTGGAACTTGTTCACGACTTTGGCAGCAGCATGAACAAATTGATTGATCAGGGACAAATTGAAGGAGGGCTTGTACAAGGAATTGGATGGATGACAATGGAAGAAATTGTTTATGATGAAAAAGGCCGTTTAAGGAGCAATGCACTGTCAACTTATAAAGTGCCCGATATCTATTCTGTGCCCAAAATATTAAGCATTCACTTTTTAGAAACTAGTAAAGATAGTCTGGCAATATTCAGGTCTAAGGCGGTTGGTGAACCACCTTTAATGTATGGCATCGGAACTTTTTTTGCCTTACGCAATGCAATAAAAGCGTTTAACCCACATAGTAATATTGAGTTCTCTGCACCATTAACTCCGGAGAAACTGTTGATGGGTTTATATAATTCGGGAAATGCACTATAGAAGAAGCATATTTAGTACACGTTGCTGGTTTCAAAACCGGCTTCAACCTGCCACAGTAGTAATATCTGGCGGTAAAATTATTGATGTGCTTTTATTTAAAACAGATGATGCAGAAAATGTGGGTAATGATATTTTAATGCCGGGTATTATTGATGCGCATGTACATATTAATGAACCGGGAAGAACAGATTGGGAAGGATTTGAATCCGCCACAAGAGCGGCAGCAGCCGGAGGAATAACAACAGTTATTGATATGCCATTAAATGCGAGCCCGGTAACCACAAACATCGCAGCATTCGATGTAAAATTAAGTTCAACTGAAAATAAGCTTTTTATAAACGTTGGTTTTTATGGTGGATTAATTCCAGGAAATACTGAACATATCGAAGCGCTTATTTTAGCTGGAGTATCAGGAATAAAATGTTTTCTCTCACCTTCAGGTATCGATGAATTTCCAAATGTTGGAGAGGCAGAAATCAGAGAAGCTATGCCAATCATTGCAAAATACGGAGTGCCACTATTGGCTCATTGTGAACTTTTGCTTGAGGAAGCCGATTGTGAATTATCTGCCTTTCCTTCGAGTTACAAAGAATACCTCGCCAGCCGGCCGATGAAATGGGAAAATGATGCCGTACAATTGATGATTGATTTATGCAGGAAATATCATTGCCCTGTTCACATTGTTCATGTTTCGTCTGCCGAGGCTCTCACAATTATTCAGGCTGCAAAGGCAGAAGGCTTACCTGTTACCGCCGAGACCTGCGCTCACTATATTTATTTTTCAGCAGAACAGATCACAGATAAAAATACATTATTTAAATGCGCACCTCCTATCAGGGAAGCCGCTAATAATTTACTTTTAAAAGAAGCGTTGAAAAATGGCGTGCTTGATTTTTTAACAACAGATCATTCTCCCGCACCTCCTGAAATAAAGAAAGTAGAATCGGGAGATTTTGAAACAGGATGGGGAGGTATCGCAGGTTTGCAATTTCTTTTGGCAGCGTCATGGTCGGCTTTAAAAGATATTCTTGCTGTGGAAGAATATATTCCATTACTTACGAAAAATCCGGCGAAATTCTTAAGACTTGATAGACGGAAAGGTGCTATCAGTATTGGATTTGATGCAGATCTAACGATATGGGATCCATCAGGAATGAAACTTATCAAAGAGGATGCTATATTGCATCGGCATAAGATGAGTCCGTATGCTGGACAAACACTTTACGGAACCGTTTCAGAAACAATTGTAGACGGTGTAACTGTTTATAAAAATGGAAAAACAATTGATGAGGAACACAGAAATGGAAAACTTATATTGAACAAACCGATCAGGAAGTTATAATTCCGGAGAGAAAAATAATTAACTACAATATTCACCAACCACTAATTACTATGGCTATAGAGAAAGTTAAAGAAATAATAAAATCTTCGCCGGCATTTACAAGTTTGATAGACCTTGCTGCTGAGCAGTTAGGTGGCGAGGTTTTATATGCTACTGATGATTTTTTTGCAGAAAAAGAAAATCTACTGAAGAAGGGAAGAGGTGTTTTTATAGCAGATAAATATACTGATCGTGGTAAATGGATGGATGGATGGGAGAGCCGGAGAAAAAGGACTTCCGGCCATGATTGGGCTGTGATCCGCCTTGCAACTTCTGGTAAGATCACCGGAGTTGATATTGATACGAATTTCTTTTTAGGAAATCATCCACCACACGCTTCCATCGAAGCAGCTTATCTGGAAAGCGATGTTGAAATAGCAGATTGGAATTCTATTAAATGGCAGGAAATTCTAACCAAATCTCCATTAGACGCAGGTAGCCAAAATTTCTATGAAATTAGCGACAAGCAAATTTTTACCCATATCCGTTTACATATTTATCCAGATGGTGGTGTAGCAAGATTTAGAGTGTATGGTGAAGTATATAAAAAATGGGATCTCGTTTTACCAAACCAGGAAATTGATCTTGCAGCGGCTATCCTTGGTGGTAAGGCGCTTGCATGTAATGACATGTTTTTTAGTGATATGGGAAATTTGCTAATGCCGAATCCTGGAATTAATATGGGCGATGGCTGGGAAACCAAGCGTAATCGCACTCCCGGTAACAGAGATTGGGTTATAGTTAAACTTGCCATTCCCGGAACTATCAAAAGAATATTGGTAGATACTGCTCATTTTAAAGGTAATTATCCTGATAGTTGCTCGGTAGAAGCTTGTTTAAATGATAATGATCAGGACGTGTTGGAGAACAAGAATGAGTGGAATACGATACTACCTACCCAAAAATTGCGAGCTCATGCACAACATGAATTTGTAAGTGAACTTACAAATGAAGCAGTTTATTCACACGTTCGACTTAATATGTTCCCTGATGGAGGTATCAGCAGGCTAAGGTTATTTGGAATTAAAAAGGTATAAAATGAGTGGTATCATATTACTTTCATTATTGTTTTTGATATTATTGATGTTGGTTGTGATGACCTTCTACCTTCGTTCTGTAAAGAGCGGGCAGGATGCTGAGGAAGATGCAGATGTGATAACGGTTTCCGAAAAAGGAAAAGAAAGTGTTTTAAACGCCCAGAATTTTGTTTATGCAGCACTTGTTTTAAATTCAGTTGGAATTGTTGTTGCTATTTATCTTATTGTAAGAGGAACGGTTTGGGAAGGCCATCTTATGGAATGGTTGAATATTGTGATCAGGTTGATGCACATTACTTTTGGCATCGCCTGGATCGGAGCTTCCTTTTATTTTGTTTTTCTGGAAAATGCACTAAACAGAACCAAAGACGTACGAGAGGAATTGGCGGGTAATTTATGGGCAGTGCATGGTGGTGGTTTTTACTACCTCGAAAAATATAAAATTGCTCCAGCTGCAATACCCAAGCATCTTCACTGGTTTAAATACGAAGCCTATTTCACATGGATTTCCGGTTTTTGCCTGCTCTTTGTAGTGTACTATTTTAATGCGTCTGCTTTATTGATTGATAAGAATGTATTAGATATTACGCCATGGCAGGGAATTGGTATAGGTGTTGGTTCTTTCGTTGTAGCCTGGATATTGTATGATCTACTCTGCAAATCAGCTTTAAAAAGGAATGGTATTTTATTTGCGTTAACGGGATTTCTAATCGCTACAGCATTTGCTTACTTTTATAGTCATGTATTCAGTAGCCGTGCAGCGTATATTCATTTTGGCGCTATGCTGGGCAGCATTATGGTGGCAAATGTTTTTTTCGTTATCATTCCTGCTCAGAAAGCCATGGTAAAGGCAGCCAGAGAAGGCAAGCCATTGGATCCTTCCTTAGGAAAAAATGCCGGATTGCGATCACTTCATAATAATTATTTTACATTGCCAGTGCTTTTTGTAATGATCAGCAACCATTTTCCAAGTACTTTCGGTAACGAATACCCGTGGTTAATCCTAACAATCATAACCCTTGGAACAGCGGGTGTAAAGCATTACCTCAACCTGAAGGAAAAAGGTCAGCTTTCAGTATGGGTGTTGCCTGTGTCGATCGTTATCCTTCTGGGAGCAGCTTTTATTTCTGCACCATCAACTCCTGGTGCCTGCAACAGCGATGTGAGTTTTGCTGAAGTGAATATGATCATTCAAAAAAGATGTGTCAGCTGCCACTCAGCCAAACCAACAGATGATATTTATACTGCAGCACCTAACGGAGTGATGTACGATACGCCGGAAGAAATTGTTAAGAAAAAAGACCTTATTATGCAACGGGTTGTAGTAACTAAAACAATGCCCCAGAATAATAAAACTAATATTACTGAAAAAGAAAGAGATATTTTAAGGTGCTGGATTAGCCAGGGAGCATTGCTAAAATAGCAAAGAAGAAAATCTTAAATAATTACCATGACGTTAGCATCACTTAATGAATTAAATAAAGAGGCTTCAGCAAAGTTGTTGTTTACCTGCTGCGGTTCTACAAAATGGGTTAGTAGAATGATGGAAGAGTTCCCTCTAATATCGGAAATTGAGTTACTAAACAATGCGGCGATCGTTTGGTACGATACCTGCAAAAAAGAAGACTGGCTGGAAGCATTCCTCCATCATCCTGTAATTGGTGACGTAAAAGATCTGGAGAAAAAATTCGCTTCTACCAGCAATCTTGCTGCAAATGAACAAGCTGCCGTAAGTAAAGCTTCTCAACAGGTTCTTGAAGAATTAGCAAAAGCAAACGCTGTTTATGCCGAAAAGTTTGGTTTTATTTTCATCATTTGTGCAACAGGAAAAACAGCGGATGAAATGCTACGTTTATTGCTCGACAGGATAAAAAATACAAAAGAAGAAGAATTGAATATTGCAATGGGAGAACAGCATAAAATTACCGTATTAAGATTGAAGAAGATATTGCAGCTTGCCAATTGGACGGAAATGAAAGTGAGCCAGTTAACTACTCATGTACTCGATACTACTGTAGGCAAGCCTGGGGAAAATATGACGATACGGTTAAAACAACCAGGTAATGATGGTTGGCAAACAATAGCACAAGGTGTAACAAATGCTGACGGTAGAATCGCTGATTTGCTGGCATCCGCCAGAATTTTAAATCCTGGTAACTATAAAATGGTTTTTGAAACCGCAAACTATTTTTCAAATAATAATATAAAAGGTTTTTATCCAGAAGTAGAAATACAATTTACAGTGAGTGACGATACGCATTATCATATTCCTTTGTTGATAAACCCGTTTGGCTACACGACCTATCGTGGAAGTTAAATATTAAAAGAACATATAGCAGATCAGCAGTACAGTTATCATTTTATTTATTGTTTGATCACATATAAAAAATTAATTATCTAAAAAAAGTATTCAAATGAGTATAACAATTCCATCAAAAAAAAGAAAAGATCTTTTTGCTAAATTGAAAAAAGCAAATACGTCATTTCAAAAAGTATATCCAGGTGATCGTACGGAAAGGCAGGCTGTGCATACTGTTTACGGAGGAGCCAATCTCTTTAAATCAGACTCAGCAAAAGTTTTAGGGTTAAGGGCATTGGAAACATTTCATACCTATGCTCCCGATTTTATCATCTTCGGGAAAGCATTTGGCCTGGAAGGAAGTGATAAGATTGGAGACCAGTCGCCGGAGCAACTTTTTAATGAATATAATTCATTGTCAACAGTGATGAAGAAAGTACATCCTGCGCATTTAAGTTACCAGGTGTATAATAAAGTAATAAACAAACTCACCGCTGAGGCTATTGAAGATTTTAGAATTGATTTTGAAGATGGCTACGGAAACAGAAGCGATGAAGAAGAAGATGCAACAGCTATTAATGCAGCGGATGAAGTGGCTAAGGGCATGAAAGCAGCTACTTTGCCTGCATTTATTGGAATACGCATCAAGCCTTTTACCGAGGAAATGAAAGATAGAGGATTGCGAACGCTGGAAATATTTATTACCACATTGGTTGCGCAAACAGCTGGAAAATTACCTGCTAATTTTGTAGTGATGTTACCTAAAGTTACCATTCCTGAGCAGGTAAGCACACTCGTTAGTTGCTTCGAAATTCTTGAAGAGGAACTGGGATTGAAAGAAGGTGTTTTGAAAATGGAGATGATGGTGGAAACTACACAGGCAATTATGGACTATGATGGAACCAATCCTTTATTTCGTTTTGTAAAAGCCGGTAAAGGCCGTTGCATTGCGATGCATTTCGGAACTTACGATTACACAGCATCCTGCAGCATAACTGCCCGCTACCAGGAGATGGATCATCCTGTTTGTGATTTCGCACACCATGTTACTAAAGTTGCGCTTGCACACACCGGCATCTGGCTAAGTGACGGTGCAACTAATACCATGCCCATTGGCCCTAACCGTGGAGAAAATATGACATCGCAACAGCAACAGGAAAATAGGGAGGTTGTGCACAGAGCATGGAAGAAAGGATATGATCATATTCGGCATTCTTTGTGGAATGGCTTTTACCAGGGCTGGGACCTTAATCCCGCACAATTACCAATGAGGTACACAGCGGTATATGCATTCTTCCTTGAAAGTTATGACGATGCTGTAGAACGACTAAAGACTTTTGTTGAAAAAGCAGCCAGGGCAACCCTGATAGGTGATGTATTTGATGATGCCGCTACCGGTCAAGGATTACTCAATTATTTTTTGAGGGCGTTAAACAGCGGAGCAATTTCCGAAGAAGAAGTTTTGGTTACCGGACTAACGTTAGAGGAAATACGAAGCCGGTCATTTAAAAAAATACTTGAAAACAGGAAAAAATCGTAATGGATGTTTGGGAATTTATAAACAGTAAATACGATGCTGCCATAAAAGTAGTATTGTTGTGTGTATTAAAGAGTGATGGCAGTTCACCCGGCAGGCAGGGATTTAAGATGGCAGTTGCTGCAGATGCTGATTGTTGTGGAACAATTGGTGGTGGAATCATGGAGCACAAATTTGTAGAAATGGCGCGGGCTCAGTTAGTTGCTGAAGTTACGGTGGCAGCTGTTTATCAACAGGTTCATGATAAGTCTGCCGCAAAAAATCAGAGTGGTATGATTTGTTCAGGCGAGCAAACTATTTTTATTTATCAAATTCAAGAGAGTGACCTTCCTTCCATTCGTAAGATGAGAATGTCCATTGAAAATTTAGAAAACGGGGAACTGCAAATAAGTAAAAACGGCATTCTTTTTTCTAACGAGGAAGCTGCTGGAGATTTTTATTTTGAACAGAACGAATATGGTTTTATATACAAAGAAAAAACTGGTTTTAAAAACAAACTATGTATAGTCGGTGGTGGCCATTGTGCGTTGGCATTATCGAAACTGATGAGTGAGATGGATTTTCATATAACCTTATATGAGGAAAGACCGGATTTAAATACGCTGTCGCAGAATGTATTTATACATAGAAAAGTAATTGTTACATCTTATGCGGAATTGGATAAGATGCTGGATGAAGGAAAGAATGTATATGTAGTAGTTATGACAATGGGTTACCGCTCAGATGCTGAAGCTTTGAAGGCGTTGTTAGGTAAAAGTTTTAAATATGTTGGAATGTTAGGAAGCAGAAAAAAAATGGAGCAGATGTATAAAGATTTTAAATTGGAAAGATCACATGCCCATTCATTTGAGCAGGTGCACACACCCATCGGTATTAAGATAAATAGCCAAACCACCGCAGAAATTGCCGTTAGTATTGCTGCAGAAATTATTTCAGTTAAAAACAGAAACTAGTAAGACGTTTTATCTTCCTTGTGCTTCCATTCATGAAATACTTTTAATGCCTCGGTTCTTCCGATTGTCTGGATAGGAATTTTCCGATCGGTAATCGCAGCCGCCATTTCATCATATATCATCGAATCATCAAATCCTATCTCGGCAGCATCCTGCCTGTTGTTAGCATAATAGATCACTTTGGGCCGGGCCCAGTAGATTGCACCAAGGCACATCGGACAAGGTTCGCAGCTTGTATAGATCTCACAATCTTCCAGTTGAAATGTTCCCAGATTTTTGCAAGCATCCCTTATGGCCACTACTTCTGCATGAGCAGTAGGATCATTGGTAGAAGTTACTTTATTATTGCCCCTTCCCACAACTTTATCATCTTTTACAATTATACACCCAAATGGTCCACCTTCATTTTGTTGAATGGCATTTTTAGATAATTCAATGGCTTCCTGCATAAATATTTCTTCTCTGGTCATATGGCATCTGATATATTATTGCTAAGATAAGAAAAGGTTAGAAGATAATTAACGAGGAACTTTCACTGTTATTTCAAACAACAATTACAGATATCTATAAAATTCTTTACAATCCACAAAAGTAATCATAGCCTCGTTCGTACCAGTAATCGGGTGGACGTTGGTTACTAAAATACAGGCTGCCAATTCTTTTTAAATGTTTTACACCGTACTTAACGGGAATGATTAACCGCAAAGGAAAACCCTGGTTCATTGGAAGTGGCTTTTCATTCATTTCATAGCACAACAACGTTTGCGGATGCATCATACTTTTCATATCAATGCCAACATAATATTCCTCATCAGGCGTTATTAATCCTGCAAATTGAAGCTGGGCCTGTTCCTGCAATCCATAATGCTTTACAAAATCACTGAATTTAACACCGCCCCAATGGGTAACCTGGCTCCAACCTTCAATACATTTAAAATCGAAAATGATTTCAGTTTTGGGTAGTTTTTTAATTTCGTCCAGACTTACACGTAAAGTATCACCTGCACTTCTAACCAGTTGAAGGTTCCAGGCTCCGGTATCAAAATCTTCATCCAAACCATAATTTCCATTAACCCTTACCCTCGGCACCGCCATTGATTTTGGATAGGTTTTAGCGAGGTGCGTATTATTAAACATTCTCAGGAAAACTGATTCATTCGCATCCAATACTTTACGAAGTGGCTTCAATGCTCCCTGTTCTTTAGGTTGTTTCTGAAGCCATTTCCAACTGGCCACACAAATCCCAAAAAAGGAAAATAGGAACAATAAAGACAGGATGGTCCTGTTTCTAACTTGTGCAGACGTAAGTACTAATTCTTTTTTCATGATCTGGCAGTTGATTAATTGATGCTTTCGGTAACATTTGCAGTGGAAGATTCTTCTGGTATTTCTTTTGTTTTCACCACTTCAAAACCTGTAACCATTCCCCTGAAATTATTCCATCCGGCGATAATTACCTGAATAACATGTACAAGAAAAAACAAGCAAAATAAAATCGTAATTATAAAATGTTCTGCTCTTGCCCACTCATACCCACCCAGCATTGCACAAAGCCAATATAGTTGCGTAGGCTTGTAAATGGCCAATCCGGTTAACAGCATCAAAGAGCCCATCACAATCACAGCGGTATAGGCAATTCGTTGCGCAGCATTGTATTTCTTCTTGGGAGGTAATGTTCTTCTGATATGCAGGTCGTGTAACAATACTTGCCAGGCTTCTTTCAAGGCTTTCTTTCCTGGCAATATCAATTTCCATTCTTTGGAAAACAAGAGGTATAAAATATAAAGCAATCCGTTAATTGCAAACAACCACATGAAAACAAAATGGAGACTCATTCCTTCGGCTAAACGAAAAGGAATGTTCAGTGCTTTATTAAATGAATCAGGAAAAAATTTTAAGATTGTTTTATCACCCCACCCAATTCTGTAAACATCGTTTGCCCAATAAATAAGCAATCCGCTCCAGATCATTATTAAAAGAATAGGAAAATTAAGCCAGTGAAACCACCTGATGGCCAGTGGATGCTTTTTTACAATACGTTTCATTCCCTATAAATTTACTATTAAATTGCCATTTTAGAAAAGCTATCGTTTTAAACTGGCTGAAAATAAATTCTGCAAAGTAATCTTGTTACTTTTTTACAAATTTTAAAGAAGCAGAATTCATACAATATCGCAGGCCAGTTGGCTTTGGCCCGTCATTAAAAACATGCCCAAGATGAGCTCCGCAACGCTTACAGTTTACCTCTGTTCTTTCCATACCAATTGAATTATCAGTGATTTCCTCAACATTTTTCTGTATCAGGGGTTTCCAGAAACTCGGCCAGCCAGTGCCACTTTCAAATTTTGCAGCCGAGCTAAATAATGGCAGATTGCAGCAAACACAGTAATAAGTACCTACTTTATGATTGTCCCAGGTATCACCGGTATATGGACGTTCTGTTCCTTTCTTGCGTGTTACATCAAATTGTAAACTATTTAGTTGCTTTCTCCATTCAGCATCCGTTTTTGTTATTTCATAAGCAGACTTGGTTTCGGGTAATTTTTTTGATTGAGCAGAGCAGCTAAAAGCTGTAATTACCAGGAATAGTGCAGGGAGAAGCATTTTCATAATCGTCTTTATTTTAGATACGTTGCCGGGAGAATGAAAGTTTTACAATATATAAACCTTTAACAGGCTATTTTGTTTTAAAATTAAGGGTTAATTTTATCTAAAATCGCTATAGCTCATGAGTGTATTAAAACAGGTTGCAGAATATCTATACATTAAGAAAAAGGATCCAAATGAAAAACCAACGCAATGGATGAAATATATGCATGGAATCAACAGGTTATCTATTTTCCTGTTTATCATTGCCATGATTATATTGGCGATAAAACTTATTTTTAAATAGACTGGTCGATAAATTCCATTTTGAGGGAGAATTACGGAGTTAAAAATTTATGGATAGATTTTGCGGCATTGTAAGATGCGTGGCCACCTTTGCTTAGTAATTGTTTTAGTTCCTCATAATCGCGCTGTAAGAGCTGTTGTTTTTCCCTGTTATGAAGTAGCAGATTAAGTTCAGCCTTTATATTTTCTACGTTGAGGTCATCCTGTATTAATTCCTTCACAACTTCTTTGTTCATGATAAGGTTTACCAATCCGATAAATTTAATTTTTATCAGTCTTTTTGCGATCTGGTAAGAAATTGCATTTCCTTTGTAACAAATGATCTCCGGTACTTTAAACAAAGCCGTTTCTAAAGTAGCAGTTCCACTTGTAACCAAGGCTGCTTTTGATTCACATAGCAATGGATAGGTTTTATTTAATACAGTAGAAACGTTGCTGTAAGGAACGAGCAGTTCATTGTAAAAATTTTCTTCCAAACCAGGTGCTTTTGCTACAACAAACTGATACTGGGGAAAATGGCTTGTTACCGCAAGCATGATCGGCAGCTTTTTTAATATCTCCTGTTTTCTGCTGCCCGGTAGCAGGGCGATTACATTTTTTTCCTTCCAGGTTTTGGTTGCTGTAGATTGTTGTTGCAAAAATTCATCTACTACTTCCACTAATGGGTGGCCAACATATTCTACTTCATAATTCCATTTTTTGTAGAATTCTTTTTCGAAAGGAAGAATAACCAGCATTTTGTCAACACATTTTTTAATGCTTTTAACACGGTTTTCTTTCCATGCCCAAACCTGGGGAGAGATATAATACACAATTTTAAATCCCTTTGCTTTTGCCCATTTTGCAATTCTGAGATTGAAGCCCGGATAATCTACCAGTATCAATACATCAGGTTGAAAAT
This sequence comes from uncultured Ferruginibacter sp., assembly GCA_964496585.1. Lineage (GTDB taxonomy): Bacteria > Bacteroidota > Bacteroidia > Chitinophagales > Chitinophagaceae > Ferruginibacter. The sequence continues at coordinate 134,260 of CAZCAA010000002.1, read as the reverse complement.
ATTCTATATCATCCTTACAATACGCAAGATTTTTGAATATAGTTGGTAGATTTTTTAACACTTCTGTAAAGCCCATAAAAGCGAGGTCACGGTAATGTTTAACCAATGTAGCGCCTGCTGCTTCCATCTTGTCGCCACCCCAGCATCTGATCAATCCAACGCTATCAAGTTTGCGCAGTTCTTTTATCAGGTTGCTGCCATGCAGATCTCCACTAGCCTCACCGGCAATGATATAATATTTCATTATGTATATTCTTCTAAGTAAAACAAAGTTAATAAAGTTGAACGAGTTGGAATTGCAGAACAAACTTTGCTCATTCAGGCTACAAAAAATTAACTTTAAAAATGCTGAATGAATTCAAATGAATCGCTAACTTGTTAACGAATTTTTATAAAATGGACAGCAGAAACAAAGGATTACGGTATAAATTGAACAGCCATGTCACTTCTCTTTCTTTCTTAAACATTTCTTTTTTTTTTATATTTCTGATTTGTATTTTTTCCTGTAAAAATAAAAGTAAACAACCATTAAAGGAAAAGGAAATAGTTGCGGATGCCAGATCAATGAATATTCATGTAAGTAAACAGATCCAGCAGGCACTTGCTATCGCAATTGACAATAATGGAAAAGTGCACGACAGCATGAAATTGGTTTTTTATAAATCAGTAGAATTATATTATAACGGTAAGGAGTACCAGCCTCTGTGGAGCGATACAGGCAGATTTTTGCCAGTGGGAGACTCTTTGATTAATTATATGGATCGTTCAGTGCTTGATGGTTTGTACAAATCTGATTATCAGTTTGAAAAAATCGTACAACTAAGAACCACATTAACTACTGATTCATCAAAAATGAAAGACGCTGTATTGTGGGCAAAGGCAGATCTGCTGCTAACAGATGCATTTATGCATATTTCAGGTGATCTTTCGCAGGGAAGATTACAGCCAGATAGTAGTTGCTGGAAAAATGACAGTTCAAAATATGCATTTCATTTTTTTCAGCCATTGGATAATTTTATTCGCCATGATACATTGTCCGGTATACTGCTATCCTTACAACCTCATCATCAGGGTTATATCGATTTAAAGCAGGGAATTAAGGGTTTTATAGATAGCATGGATAGCAGAAGTTATACTTATATCGATTATCCGTATAAAGCAGGAGAAGAAAATGATTCTCTGGCATTTGTAAAAAAATTGCAGCTACGCCTCAGCGAGAGTAAGATGATAGAGCTAAATGAGAAAGGCTATCCGGACTCTCTTCAACTCGCAACATCCATAAAAAAATACCAGAAACAAAAAAAAATAACTGCCGATGGAAAAATTTCGTCAGCACTTATTAAAGTACTTAATAACACCGACCAAATAAAACTAAACAGGATTTTTGTCACTTTAGACCGCTACAAAGAATTGCCAGGTAAAATGCCTGAAAAGTATATCTGGGTAAATTTGCCGGGATATTACCTGCAACTGCACGATTCGGATTCAGTTGTTTTAACTTCAAAGATCATTTGCGGTAAAGCGGCAACACCAACACCATTTTTGAAAAGCGCCATAAGTGATATTATTATTTATCCTACCTGGACGGTGCCTGCGAGTATCATAAAAAAAGAAATGTTGCCTGCATTAAAAAGAAACGCCGGATATCTTGCACGAAAGGGATTGAACCTATATAATTTTCAGGGAGAAAAAATAGATCCATCAACTGTAAATTGGGCGAAATATTCCAAAGGAATTCCATATAAAATTCAACAGGGTAGTGGAGATGATAATGCCCTCGGTGTAATAAAATTTAATTTTGAAAATCCGTATTCAGTTTATTTACATGATACTAACCAGCGCTATTTATTTAAGAATAGCATGCGAAGCCTTAGTCATGGTTGTGTAAGAGTGCAGGAATGGGAAAAGCTTGCTTTTTATATAATTAGAAATGATAGTGTTTTAGTTCAGCCAGACACTTTAAAATACAATACCGATTCCATTACCAACTGGATCGCCAATAAAGAAAAGCACCGGCTGAATGTAAAATTTCAGATTCCGTTATTTATACGTTACTTTAGCTGCGAGGGAAAAGGAGGAGGCATCAGGTTTTATGATGATATTTATGGCGACGACAGAAAATTGAAACAATTGTATTTTGCAGGAAAGTAATATGCTGTTCAAATTTATAAATGAAAGTCAATATGCTGTTTAGGACCCTTGCTAAAATAATTGCAGTATGCTCGTTCTTAGTAAGCGCAACTCCCGGAGCACTTGCCCAGGCCAAAAAGGGGGCAAATAAAAAGCAAAGCATTGCTACAAAAAACCAGCGAATATTCTACGGGCAAGCTAGTTTCTATGCCAATAAATTTCATGGAAGGCAAACAGCAAATGGCGAAATTTTTAGCCAGGATAAATACACAGCGGCGTGTAATGTATTGCCATTGGGAACATGGATAAAAGTTACCAACCTAAGTAATGGTAAATCGGTTGTTGTAAAAACCACCGACAGGCTGCATACAAAAATGCGCAGGCTGCTTGATCTAAGCAAAATAGCAGCAAAAAAACTCGGCTATATCAGCAAGGGGCTTACGCGGGTAAAAGTAGAAGTTTTGAATAGAAAGCCTAAATAATACATCATACTTGCTTAGAAACTAACATAATAAGTAATTATGTTAGTAAATAATTTCATCTTTTACCTTGAACCAGTTAATTTTGTTTCGTTTACAAAACTAACACATATGAAGAAATTTATTCTATCCGCTCTCACCTTAATAACCTGTGCTATTTCTTACGCGCAGGATGATTATCAGAAATTACCTTCATTCGGAGTTCACTTTTTCTTTAATGATTTTGCTACAGCAGCTGATCTTCGTGCAACCAGCCTGGTAGAAGTGCTCAATAATAAACAATATACCAAAACTAAGCGCATGAATCCTGGTATAGCCATCAGTTACCTAAAAGGAATGGGTAAATATATTGATGTCGCTACCACTTTTTCAGGTTCGTTTGTAAACTATGACGTACCAGGTATTGGAAAAGGAAACGGGGAAAGTTTTTTCCTGGAAGCTGCTGCAACTGGTAATCTTAAGTTATTAAGTGATAAATATTGTATTAATCCATTTATTACTTTGGGAGTTGGTGGATATAGCTTCAGAAAAACATTCGGAGCATTTATACCTGCCGGAGTAGGTATGCAGTTTAAAATTGTACAAGATGTTTTTGTTTTGGCAAATTCTCAATATAGAATTCCTATTACAGAAAAAGGTGCTTATCATTTTTATCATAGCGTGGGAATTGCTGCTCCGTTGGTTAGCAGGAAAGAACCAGTTGTTATTCCTCCACCACCACCTGTTGTGTTAGACAGAGACAATGATGGTGTGTTGGATGTTGATGATAAATGCCCTGATACGCCAGGAATCGCAGCCTTGCAGGGATGCCCTGATCGCGATGCTGATGGTATTGCAGATGACGATGATAAATGTCCGGATGTTGCAGGTCTTATTAAATATGGCGGATGCCCTATTCCTGATACAGATGGAGACGGAATTAATGATGAATTGGATAAATGCCCTACCGTAAAAGGTGTTGCCAGGTATGAAGGTTGTCCGGTTCCTGATACAGATGCAGATGGAATCAATGACGAAGAAGACAAATGCCCAAGCCGCCCGGGTCCGGCAAGTAACCAGGGTTGCCCTGAAATAGCTAAAGAGGTAATTGAGAAAATCAACTTTGCCGCTAAAAATATTTTCTTCGCAACCGGTAGTGCTAAATTGTTACCTAAATCTTTTAAATCCCTCAATGAAGTGGCAGCATTATTAGCAGCTGATCCATCTCTGTTAATTAATATTGATGGGCACACAGATTCTACTGGAAAGCAGGATAAAAATATGATCCTTTCTGATAGCCGTGCTAATTCAGTTAAAACATACCTTGCAAGCAAAGGCGTTACGGAAAGCAGAATGACTGCAACAGGCTACGGTTCTGAAAAGCCTATCGCTCCAAATAAAACAGCGGCAGGCCGTGCAAAGAACAGGAGAGTAGAATTGAATGTAAGAAATTATTAAAATCATTTAAATAATTTAAAAAGCCTTTTGCATACGCAGAAGGCTTTTTTTATAATTTCCATTTGCTTCATTAGAAAATGTATAGCTTAATAACCTTCTTATTTTCATCTTGCTAATCTTGTAAAGTTTTATTTAACTTACTTTAAAATAAATAGTATGATTTTTTTGAAACCGGTATTTTTTAGCATTTTTTTCTCAATAGTATTTATAGCAGATGCACAGGATAAAAATGTTTCAAAAAAATGGGATGTAAGTGAACCGGGTGGGAATTTTAAAGAGGTTTCGTTTTCAACAGAAGAAGGTACCTGGATCAATATAGATATTTCTCCTGATGGCAAGCAAATTGTGTTTGATCTCCTGGGTGATATTTATATGATCCCTTTTTCGGGGGGCAAAGCTACTAATCTGAGGAGTAGCCACTCATTCGATGTTCAGCCCCGTTACAGCCCCGATGGTAAGAAAATTCTCTTTACTTCAGATGCGGGTGGAGGAGACAATATCTGGATGATGAACAAAGACGGAAGCAATGCGGTTCAGATAACCAAAGAAAATTTCCGCTTATTAAATAATGCAGTATGGTCTCCTGATGGAAACTACATTGTTGCCAGAAAGCACTTTACTTCCACGCGTTCTGCAGGTGCGGGAGAAATGTGGATGTATCATACAAGTGGTGGTAACGGATTACAATTAACTACGAGGAAAAACGACCAGCAGGATGTTAATGAACCTTGCTTTTCACCAGATGGAAAATACCTCTATTACAGTGAAGATGTGTACCCCGGCGGTTCTTTTCAATATAACAAAGATCCTAACAACCAGATATTTGTTATTAAGCGATTAAACCGCGAAAAAGGAATTACTGAAACCGTTACCGGAGGTCCTGGAAGTGCCATGCGGCCGCAAATTTCACATGATGGGAAATTAATGTCATTTATAAAAAGGGTAAGAACCAAAACAGTACTATACCTGCACAATATTGAAACTGGTGAAGAATGGCCGGTTTATAACGAGTTAGGTAAAGATCAACAGGAAGCCTGGACAATCTTTGGTGCTTATACCGGTTATGCATGGACGCCTGACGATAAATCAATTGTTATCTGGAGCAAAGGAAAGATCATCAGTATAAACATTAATGAAACAAATAGTGCGAAAGAGATACCCTTTTCCTGCCAGGTTAAACAGCGTATATACGATGCCGTTCGGTTTCAGCAGGAACTGAATCCTGCCACATTTACAGCAAAAGTAATAAGGCAGGCAGTAACTTCTCCTGATGCCCAAAGGCTGGTTTTTAATGCAACCGGCTACTTATGGAAAAAGGAACTTCCTGCAGGTAAGCCAAAGCGGTTAACCAATGGAACTGATTTTGAATTTGAACCAGCCTTTTCTAATGATGGCAATAATGTAGTATTTACTACCTGGAACGATTCCACAGCCGGCGCGGTTTATGTAATGAATTTCAAGGAAAATTCAGTTCCTGAAAAAATCAGCAAAGCAAAAGCAATTTACAGAACGCCGGTATTCTCTCCTGATGGTAAAATGATCGTGTTTCAAAAAGACAGGGGAAGCAATGAACTTGGACAAGCCTTTACAGCACAGCCTGGAATTTATACAATGAATGTGAATGGAACGGAAGAAAATTTTGTAAGAGAATCCGGTGATTTGCCAAAATTTAATCTGGACGGAAGCAGAATCTATTATCAAAATGGAGGAGGTATGAACAGAACCTACGCCAGTTGTAAACCAGATGGAAGCGACGAACGTATTCATTTAAAAAGTACTTATGGAAGCCAGTTTGTTGTTTCCCCTGATGAAAACTGGGTTGCATTTGTAGACCTGCATGAAGTTTATATTGCCGCATTTCCCAAAACGGGAAAAACAATAGATATCAGCAGCGGTACAAAAGATTTTCCGGTAAAAATTGTTTCAAAAGATGCGGGTATTAATCTTCACTGGTCGGCAGATAATAGGAATTTATTTTACACACTGGGCGATCAGTATTTTAGTGTTAAGCTACACGATCGATTCGATTTCATTGCAGGTAAACCGGATTCATTATTTAAGGCACCGGAAAAAGGAATTGATATAGGGTTGGAAGTTGAATTCAACAAGCCATCTGGCATACTCGCTTTTACCAACGCAAGAATTATAACCATGAAAGGCGAAGAAGTGATTGAAAATGCAACGTTGGTTGTTGAGAAAAATTTAATCAAGGCCGTAGGAAAAACCGGAGAAGTTTCGATTCCCGCTACTGCGCTCGTGATTAATTGTGAAGGCAAAACAATTATGCCGGGTTTTGTTGATGCCCATGGGCATGCGAATCATTTTAATGACGGTATAACCCCTCAAAAGCATTGGGCATATTATGCAAATCTTGCTTACGGTGTAACCACAGTACATGATCCATCTGCCAACAGTGAATTTGTATTTGCTCTAAGTGAACTTGTTAAGGCAGGGAAAATTGTTGGGCCAAGAGTTTTTTCTACAGGTACGATCTTATATGGAGCTGATGGCGATTTTAAGGCAGTTGTAAACTCATTGGACGATGCAAAAAGTGCCTTGCGCAGAACTAAGGCTTACGGGGCATTCTCTGTTAAAAGTTACAACCAACCAAGGAGAGAACAAAATCAAATGATCATACAGGCTGCCCGGGAATTGAATATGGAAGTTGTACCGGAAGGCGGATCATTGTTCTACCACAACGTGGCCATGATACTTGATGGGCATACAACGATTGAACATAATATGCCTGTTGCTCCCTTATACAATGACGTAATTGAATTATGGAAAAATTCTGCTACATCCTATACGCCAACTTTGATCGTTAACTACGGATCGTTGAGCGGCGAATATTATTGGTACCAGCACAGTAACGTTTGGGAAAAGGAACGATTGCTGAAGTTTACACCACGCGGCATTATTGATACGCGTAGTCGTCACCGTATTATGGCACCTGAAGAAGAATATGAAAATGGGTTTATGCTAACGTCGAGGAGTGTTAAAAAACTGGCAGATCAACATGTGAAGATCAACCTGGGCGCCCATGGTCAGTTGCAGGGACTCGGTGCGCACTGGGAATTATGGATGATGCAGCTTGGAGGTATGAGCAACATGCAGGTTTTACATGCCGCCACAATTAATCCGGCAAGTAGCCTGGGGCTTGATAAATGGATAGGTTCGCTCGAAGTAGGCAAACTCGCAGACCTTATTATTATGGACAAAGATCCGTTAAACAATATCAGAAACACAGAAACCATTAGCTCAGTAATGGTTAATGGGCGGTTATACAATGCAGAAGAAATGAATGAAATTGGCAACCACACTAAACCCAAACCGAAATTTTATTGGGAGTTGAACAAGAATTCAAATGAATTTCCTTTACAGGAATCGGTTGATGAGGATTAATTTACTAAGGACTGAAATAAAAATTATCTAAAGTATTTTATGAAGCGATAACTGATCTTTTAATTTGCCTAATCAGGAAGACACTCATTTGTATTCATATTCGATGCTTCCCATTATTTTTCTGTCTTTCGAATAAAGCCTTTCTTTTGTGCGCAGTCCGTTGTCGTACTGGTAACGCCAAACATAGAAATTATTTGTACCTTCTTCGGTTGTTGTCATTTGTGTTATTAAACCGTTATCATCATATTCAAAAATGTAAACTGCTACCAGGTTTTCCCGGTATTCGTTTGCATGCACAACATCTGTAAGACGATTTTTTGTATCATAGTAATAATAATATTTACTACCCGTTTTTGTATCTTTTTCTATTGAAACATTGTTATTTTCATCGGCAGAAAATAATACTCTCGTTGTATCCCGTTTGTTTTTTACAAGTACCATTGTTGTGGGGAAACCTTCCTGGTTGTACTCATATAGATGCTCTTCTGTTATCTCATTTAAAAAATCATCATCGCTCGACATAACAGTAGAAAGAATCCTACTCACTTTTCCCAAAGCATTGTAGCTGTAAAAATTACGGGAAACAGAAATCTCTGAACTATCTGATGTACTTAACAGATTTCCATTTTCATCAAATGTAGAAGTAAATAAAGAGGTTGCAGAACCCGGAGATTTAGTAAATAACTCTGATTTTTTTAGATTTTTCGATATCTTTTTTTCGCAAAAAAAGCCTTCACTTGGTTGCCCGTCGTAATCAAAACTATTAAGTTTAATACTTCTTATCTTTTTTTCTTTGTATAAAGCCATATCAGTTTTCAATTGGCTGTTGCTGATGATATCTTTATAATAATATTGAGCAAATCCAACTTGCTGGCACGATAATAAAAATAGGCAGAAAAATAGTTTACTCATGAATATGATTTTCTATTAAAACGTGTAAAGTTATGTTGTAAAGAAACGGTTTTCTGACTATGCGCCCAAACTTTATTATTTTTAACAAAATTAACTGCCTTGAGTCATTTAAAAGAGCGATCAGATAAAAATTGCCTTAATTGCAACGCGATTGTACAAGGGAAATATTGTCATGTTTGTGGACAGGAGAATCTGGAACCACAGGAATCGGCCTGGCATTTGGTTACCCATTTTTTTAATGATATCACCCATTTTGACGGAAAGTTTTTTAGTACACTGAAATACCTGATTCTTAAACCCGGCTTTTTAAGCAGCGAGTATAAACAGGGCAGACGCAACAGCTATCTGAATCCCATAAGGATGTATATTTTTACATCGGCTATCTTCTTTCTGGTTTTTTTTAGTATGGATAGAGACACTAATATTGTCAAGTCTACTTATGCCGACAAAACAAAAGAGCAAATTTTAAAAATGGGATCTGTTGAACTAGATACTTTCTCGCGTAAGTTGAATAAAGGAAAGCCGTTAACGATGCCCGAAATGAATTCCTATATCGATAGCGCTGAAAAAAGGGGAGGCCTGCACTTTACCACTTTGTCTTACAAGAGTAAAGCTGCCTATGACTCCGTACTACAGTCAGGAAAAAAAGATCATAACTGGTTAGAGAAAGAACTTGTTTACAAGGAAATTGAAATGAATGAAAAATATAAAGGTAACCAGCAACTGATACTTCAACAATTTGTGAGTAACCTTATACATAGTTTTCCACAGATGTTATTTATCTCATTGCCGATATTCGCTTTTTTGCTGAAACTTTTATACTATCGCCGAAAGGATTATTATTATGCAAGTCATGCTATTTTTGGTGTGCATCAATATGTATTTGTATTTATCATGTTTTTGCTGATCATCCTTATAGGTAAAGCACATGATATTTTGAAATGGTCCTTTTTCAATTACCTTACAGGACTCGTGGTGGCTGGAATATTTTTTTATTTCTACAAGGCCATGCGAAACTTTTATCAGCAGAAGCGCCCAAAAACAATACTTAAATTTTTCTTACTACTAATTATGATGATGGTTTTCATCACGATATTATTTTTAGTATTTATGTTATTCTCACTAATGAAAATTTAAATATATGAAGGAAACAGAGACTGCTTTTCTACGACTTGTGAAAATCATGGATGAATTGCGGGACCAATGTCCCTGGGATAAAAAACAAACCATCCAAACGCTACGTCACCTTACTATTGAGGAAACTTATGAGCTGGCAGATGCGATCTCTGCCAATGATTGGAAAGGCATAAAAGAAGAACTTGGCGACCTGCTACTGCACATCGTTTTTTATTCAAAAATCGGAGCAGAGCAAGAACAGTTTACAATGCCCGAAATGATAAATGCAGTTTGTGATAAGTTAATAACCAGGCATCCTCATATTTACGGCGACGTGAAAGTGAATAACGAAGAAGATGTAAAACAAAACTGGGAAAAGATAAAATTAAAAGAAGGGAAGAAATCTGTTCTTGGCGGCGTTCCGGTTTCGCTTCCTTCCATGGTAAAAGCCATGCGGTTGCAGGATAAAAGCAAACAGGTTGGCTTTGAATGGGATAATACAAGCCAGGTTTGGGACAAAGTAGAAGAAGAAATTGCCGAACTAAAAGTAGCAGTTGCAGGAGGAAACAAAGATGAAATGGAAGACGAATTGGGAGATGTTTTCTTCTCACTCGTAAATTTTGCAAGGTTTTTGCATGTAGATGCGGAAAATGCACTTGAACGAACCAATAAAAAATTTATTGACCGGTTTACCAAAATGGAAATTGAAGCAGCCCGGCAAAATAAATATTTACACGATATGACACTAGAGGGAATGGATGACTTGTGGAACAAGATCAAGAAAGACAATTTGAAAAATATGAACGGTTAAACATCATTTTCCATTGTTTAATTTAGCAAATCAGCATCACTAAAACTGCAACCATCATTGCAACATGCCAATACATTTCGGCGATTCTTATCTAGAAACGGCTACCTGCTAATCATTGCAGCCTGGCTTATCACCCTGTCATTTGTTATAAAGAATTACTGGTCGTCCAATGCATCTCTGTCTACTGTTCAAAAGGAAATATCAAGAAGCCTGAGCAGTAAGGAGCATGACTTTACAAAGCTGGTAAACGATGCTGACGTAATTGATAAAATCAGTAAAGGAAGCTTTTCAGAATCTTTTTTGCAAGAACTGGTAAACAAAAACTACTTTGTCTTTTTCTATAAAACTGATAATACTTCTCACGAATCCCTGGTTTGTTGGAATACACAACAGGTATTGCCATATCCATCTTTATTATATGCTACAAAAAACAGGGGATTTGTAAAACTTCAGAATGGTTATTATGCCTGGAATAGATTTAATGTAAAGGATGTAAAAGCACTTGCATTGTTTCCTGTTAAATGGGATTACATCATTGAAAACGAAAACCTGCAAAATAATTTTGTAGATGATGCATCTATTTCAGACAACTATTATGTGTCTGGCGAAGCGGGAAAAGGAGCCGCCGTAAAATCCATTGATGGAACAACACTTTTTTATGTGCATGAAAAAACCGTAACTAATATTCATAAGAGCAATCCGGTTGCCGTAATATTTCAGCTAATAGCTTCGTTGCTTTTGTTGTTTTTCATTCATTTGTGTTTTTCTTTTTTGGCAATCACCCGTCCACTTTGGCAAGTAGCAGGTTTATTGTTAATTACACTGATTGTGATACGATTTATTGGTTATAATTTTAATATACCGCTCAATTTTCGGCAGTTCGAATTGTTTGATCCTGCGATATACAGTTCCAGTGTAATACTAAGATCGTTGGGTGATACTTTGATTAATGCGTTATTCCTTGTTTGGTTTCTTTTGTTTGTACGATACCAGTTGCAAAAAAGAAAGCTACAAATAAAATCTACTGCTCCCAATTTGAAATGGATATTACTTGCTGTGGCAACAATTATCCTGTTGCTGGCAACTTTTTGGGGAAGTTATATCATCAGGTCTTTAGTAGCAGATTCCAAGATTTCTTTTGATGTGATGAATTTTTTCACACTCAATATTTACAGTGTTGTTGGCTTCATACTGCTATGTTGTTTATCAATTGGCTACTATTTTTTATGCCAGACAGTGCTCTATTTTATAAAACCTTTTTTCTCGAGATCTTTTCCGCCATTATTTCTTTTTGTTGCTATCGCGGGCCTTATTATGCTAAGCTTTCGTATCGGAAATATTTCTGGAGGCTTTGAGATTTATGTTCTTTTATGGCTGATGCTTTTTTTATTCTTGCTCAATACAAGCATACTTAATGTGATGGCTTCCCGGGTCATTTCTTCCAAACTCGTTTTTTGGCTTTTCTTTTTTTCCATTTCTATCACCGCAGTAATTGTGGTAGAAAATAACAATAAAGAGCTGCGGAACAGGCTTCATTATGCGGAAATACTGGCCACCAAAGCAGATCCGGGAACAGAAACGCTCGTCAACACAATGCTTACGCCTTTTCGTGACGATTTTTTAGCGGATAATTTTGATCGGTTTAAAACCCTGAACAGTAATCAATATTTAAAGGATAGTTTGGTTAATGAAAATATCAGCGGCTATTCTAATAAGTATCAAACTAAAGTTCTGTCTTATGGTCCTGATGAGAAACCGTTGCACAATGTTGATTCAACCAGTTATAATGAGATCAACACAATCTTAAATACCCAATCCAAAGCAACCGGTGTACCTGGTTTATATTATTACGATAGGTCGTACGATATGTTCAGTTATATCAGCAAAAAAACTTTACGCAACAGCAGTGGCAATACGGTAGGATATATATTTATTATTGCCAGTCCGAAAAAACAAAAAACAGATGCACTGTCACCTACGTTATTTAGCAGCGGTAGCAATAATTCTATAGAAAACTCATCACTATATGCCTTTGCAACTTACAGCAACTGGAAACTGGTTACCTCACACAATGATTACGCTTTTCCTTCTGTAATAAATAAAAAAGATTTTACACAACAGATCAGTTTTGTAAAAAAGAAAAATCACAGTGAGCTTTGGTACTACGCCGGCGCAGATAAAATAGTGGTTATCGTTAAAGAGAATAGCCTATCAATAGAGTCCATTACTTTATTCTCTTATTTCTTCTGCTCTTTTCTCATCATTACAGCTTTGTTCTGGATCATTAATGTGATTGTACGGTCTGGATTTAACAGCAAAAAATTCAGAACCTACTGGCAGCTTTCTATCCGTAACCAGATCCATGGCACCATTATTTTTGTAAGTGTCGTGTCTTTTTTCGTGATTGGTTTTGCAACGATATTATTTTTTATTTCAAGGTATGAAAACAATAACCGGGAGAAACTTAGCAGAACCATCCGGATAATGGAAAATGAAGTGAAGAACTCCATTTCAAACGGTTGGATGATGCAGGATAGCCTGGGCATGGATAATAATAAAAATGCTCAGAAATTTGAAGAGATCATCAGCAGGATATCTGAAATACATGGCATAGATGTAAACCTCTACGATCTTGATGGTAATCTTCGCGTATCCTCCTTGCCGTTACCTTACAATAAAGGGATTGTTAGTACACGCATCAATCCATTGGCATACTATCATCTAAACACCTTAAAGGAAGTTCAGTATTTTCAAAAAGAACATATTGGTAAACTTAATTTCATCAGCAATTATGTTCCCGTAATTGATGCAGCAGGAAATGACTATGCTTACCTCAACATTCCATACTTTACCTCTCAGGCTAATCTGAAAGAAGAGATTTCTAATTTTCTGGTAACAATTATTAACCTGAATGCCTTTATCTTTTTATTGGCAGGTATCGTTGCCTTGTTTATCACCAACCGCATTACCCATTCATTTTCGGTTATCACTGATAAAATGAAAAAAATAAACCTCGGAGGTATCAATGAAGCTATTGATTGGAAACGTGATGATGAACTAGGAGAATTGGTGAATGAATATAATAAGATGGTAAGTAAGCTGGAAGAGAGTGCCCGCGTGTTGGCAAAAACAGAAAGGGAAGGGGCCTGGAAGGAAATGGCGCGACAGGTTGCGCATGAAATTAAGAACCCACTAACACCTATGAAATTGAGTATGCAGTTCCTGCAGAAAGCAATTGAAAATAATGCGCCGAATGTAAAGGAACTGTCGGCAAGTGTTGCCAATACCTTAGTTGAACAAATCGATCACCTTAGTCAGATAGCAAGTGAATTTAGCCAGTTCGCAAATATCGAAGATTCTAAAAAGGAACTTACTGATATAAATGAAGTACTGAGAAATGTATTACATCTTTATACAGCCAACGACCGGCTAAGGATCTCACAACAACTACTGCCACACGAAGTAATGATTGTTGCAGATAAAACCCATCTTAACAGGTTATTTAATAATCTTATTTTAAATGCCGTTCAAGCGGTACCTGAAACAACGATTGCAAGAATAGCAATTAAAGAAACCTTACAGGAAGAAAAGATATTAATTGAAATTTCAGATAATGGCCAGGGCATTGATGAAGCCATCAGGGCAAAAATATTTACGCCAAACTTCACCACTAAAACCTCCGGAACCGGTCTTGGGCTTGCCATGTGTAAAAGAATGGTTGAGCAGGCTGATGGAGAAATTTGGTTTGTAACAAAAGAAAATGAAGGAACTACTTTTTTTATTCAATTTCCTCTTGCTGCAAAAAAATAGCTGACCAGTAAAAACTATAAATGTTTTTTCATTTTTCTGTTCTGTACAAAAGATTCAAATTGTTGTAGTGAAAAACTACTCAGATTATTTTCTGGAGTTACCATTGCTTTTTGCGCCACTAACACTCCGTAAAGTGTATCGTTCAATCCATCAATGTGGTGGGAATCCGGATCAATAGAGATCAATACGTTTTTTTCCAGAGCGTAGTTTATATATCGCCAGTCTATATCAAGTCTGCTAGGATGCGCATTAAGTTCTATAACAACCCCGTTGGTTGCACAGGCATCAATTATCTTTTTATGATCTACAGGATAACCTGGTCTGCTTAGTAACAACCTTCCTGTCATGTGACCTAAAATAGTTGTATATGGATTTTCAATTGCTTTTAATAAACGCATCATCGCTTTTTCCTCAGTCATCTTCAGGTTGCTATGCACGGAGGCAATTACAATATCAAAGGTTGCAAGTACCTCATTGGCATAATCCAGGCTTCCATCATTCAGAATATCAGATTCTATACTTTTAAATATTTTGAAAGGCGCCAGTTTGCTGTTAAGTTCATCAACATACTTGTGCTGTTCCCTGATTTTATCTTCATGTAATCCCTGTGCATAAAATGCCGATTTACTATGATCGCTGATTACGAGGTATTCTAGCCCTTTGTCCCGGGCTGTCGTAGCCATTTCTTCTACCGTATTACTTCCATCACTCCAATTGCTATGACAGTGAATAATGCCCTTTATGTCTGCCGGTTCAATAATATTTGCAGGTATTTCTTTGCCGGGAAGGGTAAGAACTGATGCATTTTCCCTTAAAAATGCCGGAATAAAGGCAATTCCCGCCTGCTGAAAGTAAGCTTCTTCGGTTGCAGGGACCTCAGTTTGAGTTTTTTTAGCATTGTTAAACCCAATCATAAATTCGGCAGAAGAGGAAGTTGCCACCAGTTTTTCAAAGAAATTATCGTCAGTACAGCTATATATCTTTACATCAACACCAACGCTGCTGGAATAAATAATATGATCTTCCTGTTTTTCTTTAAAACTAAAACCTTCTACCGCAGCCATCACATTTTCTATAGCTGGTAATGAAGTTGCAATTACAAAATCTAATTGATGAATGATCTCATGTTGTTGCTTAAAGCCACCCGTAATTGCTACTTTTTTTTGAGGGAATAATTTCTCTAAAAACAATTCGGTTTGCTGTGCTACTACAACCACCTGGGCATATAAATAACTTCCTTTGTTTTTAAAATAAAATTCTATTGTATCAATTACATTTTGTTGTGTTTTTTCACCAAAGCCTTTGAATAATTTTAACCTGTTTTCTTTGCACGCGTACAATAATTCACCAATAGTTTCAATCTCCATTTCTTTCCAGATCGTGTTGATCTTTTTTGGGCCAATACCTTTAATATTTAGCATCTCAATTACCCCCGGAGGCGTGTTAAAAATTATTTCTTCCAGGGATTTTAAATGCCCGGTTTGGAGCAATTCTGTGATTTTTTGGGCTGACGAAGCTCCAATTCCTTTTAAGCCGGCAATTTTTTCGGAAGGAAGTTCGGCTAATTGAACAGGTAATTTCTCAATTGCAAAGGCAGCCGAAGCATACGATTTTGATTTAAAACTATTCTCTCCATGTATGTCCATCAACTTCGCAAGCAAAGAAAATGAATCTGCTATTTGATAATTATCCATACAACAAATTTAATAATTACAAAGAGAATTACAGGGTGAAAAAAAATAAGTTGAAATAAAAACTAAGATCGTTCTCTACAATATGTTTCCTTCGAAACTATGATGAACACTGGATTGTAGCGGAAATAAAAAAGCCCCGGTAAAAACCAGGGCTTATTATTTTTTGCTCTTTAATGAAGCAAAGCTTATCTCTTTTTAGGAGCAGCTTTCTTTGCAGCAGCTTTTTTAGGAGCGGCTTTTTTTGCAGCAGCTTTTTTAGGAGCAGCTTTTTTTGCAGCAGCTTTTTTAGGAGCAGCTTTTTTTGCAGCGGCTTTTTTTGGAGCGGCTTTTTTCTTTGTTGCCATTTTTTAGAATTTAATTGGTTAGTAAAATAATACTTAAAAGTAAATACTATTTTCAAACTACCAAAAAAAAATATAAAAAATTTATGCAATAGCTTCTATCGGACTTACAGAAACAAAAGTTTTATCTGCTTTTGTTTTTCTGAATTCCACCACACCATCAGTTAATGCAAAGATGGTAAAGTCTCTTCCAAGACCAACATTTTTGCCCGGGTGGTAAGAAGTTCCGCGTTGACGGATTATGATGTTTCCTGCGATTGCAGATTGACCACCAAATATCTTAACTCCTAATCTTTTACTTTGTGAATCACGACCATTTTTTACCGAGCCTTCACCTTTTTTGTGTGCCATCTTTTAATTTTTTTTACTGTTGATTTTGAACGGTTAATTGTCAAAAAATCAATTATGCAATTGCAGTTACTTTAATGTGAGTATACTGCGTACGATGTCCGTGTTTTTTACGGAAACCTTTTCTTCTTTTCATCTTAAAGGCAATAACTTTATTACCCTTGATAAGGTCAGAAAGAATTTCTGCTTTTACAACTGCTGTTACATTTGCTCCACTGGTAATGCTACCTCCATTCTGAGTAAGAAGTACATCAGTAAATTCTATTGAATCTCCTGCCTTACCTTCAATGTGTGGAACGTATAAGCTGTCTCCGGCTTTTACTTTAAATTGCTGACCTGCGATTTTTACTACTGCTAACATAATGAACCCAAATTTAGGACGGCAAAGGTAGGGTTTTAGTCCTACTTATAAAGGAGTTTCTCAATCTTTTTTTCAACAGGCGGTAATTTCTCTGAAATATTGCCCTGGGAAATATAACTGTTTGTGTAACTTGTTATATATTAGTTGTTTAGGTATTCAGTCCACTTCACCCAATACTTTTATAATTATATTCGTGCAAATTTATGCGCAGGATCCTTAGGCCAATACAAATAATATACAGTGTTTACGCAATGGTTGTTTTCGTATTGCTGATGTTCATAGCATTACCTTTTGTAATATTAGCCAGCATTTTTCCAAAAACTACCCGTGGTAATATCATATATTATATAGTAACTTTTTGGTCGGATGCTGCCATGTTTTGCTGGTTAATGCCTCACAGGAATTTCTTTGAAGCTCCTCACGATCCAAAACATCCGGTAATATTTGTATTTAATCACATCTCTTACCTCGATATTCCCATTCTTTTAAAAACTTTCCGTTACCAGCACATCAGGGTATTGGGAAAAGCTGAAATGAGCAAGATCCCTATTTTTGGCTTCATGTATCGAAGTGCGGCAATCATGGTAGATAGATCAAGCGCCGAAGGAAGAGCAAACAGTGTAAAAGAACTGAAATCTACTCTGGAAAAAAATATTTCGGTAGTAATTGCACCCGAAGGAACTTTTAATATGACCAAAAAACCATTGAAAGATTTTTACGATGGAGCATTCAGGATTGCCATTGAAACACAAACTCCGATCAAACCGGTTTTACTGCTGGATGCTAACGACCGGCTCAACTACAGGAGCGTTTTTTCTTTTACTCCCGGTAAATCAAGATCCATCTATCTGGAAGAAGTAGATGTAATGGGTTTGCAACTTTCTGATCTGGAATCACTCAAACAAAAAGTTTATACGATCATGAAAACGGGTTTAATAAAATACAAAGCAAGTTGGATTGGTGCTTAAATTTACAGGCTGATGGATAATGAAATAGCATTTAATGAAAACAATTCAGGCTATTGGGCAGAAATCATCTTGCCTTTGGCATTGCCAACCGTTTATACATATGCTATTCCCACTCATTTATTGCAACATGCTAAAATTGGCTGCAGGGCAGAAGTTGTTTTCGGTAAAAATAAAAAATATGCAGGTGTTATAAGGTCCGTTATCAATCAACAGCCTGCTTACAAAACAAAACCTTTATTAAATATTCTTGACGATGCACCGTTGTTATATCCACAACAATTAGCCTTGTGGAAATGGATCAGCGATTATTATATGTGCTCAGAAGGAGAGGTGATGGCGGCAGCGTTGCCAACAAATTTTAAACTCAGCAGTGAAACCATCCTCATTTTTAATGAAGATATTGGAGAAGATTTTACCAATTTATCAGATGACGAATTCCTGGTGGCAGAAGCCTTGCTCATTAAAAAACAATTGCAGCTTACAGAAATTCAACAGGTACTCGATTCCACACACGTTTATCCTGTTATTAAAAAACTTATCGAGAAAAACGTTTGTTTTATTTGGGAGAAACTAAACGAACGTTATAAAATTAAGAAAGAGAATTTTGTTGTGCTTAATCCACAATTCAATAATGATGAAGAACTCAGTAAAATACTAAACGACTGGAAAGGTGCTCCAAAGCAAATGGAATTACTACTTGCCTTTCTGCATCTTTACAAAACTGAAGGCGAAGTTTCTCAAGCCGCTTTATTAAAAAAGTCGGGAGCAACTGCCGCACAACTGAAAGGTTTATCAGACAAACATATTCTTCTGGTTGAAAAAAGAGCTATCGATCGCATTACATCTCTTCCCAAATCAGTTCAGATAGATTTTGAATTGAGCGGCAGCCAGCAACGGTCGATGGACGAATTGCTTACTGCCTTCAAAGAAAAAAATGTATGTCTCCTGCATGGTGTTACCGGTAGTGGTAAAACGCAGTTGTACATTAAATTGATGGAAGAATATTTCAGCAAAGGAAAACAAGTTCTCTATCTCTTGCCCGAAATTGCGCTCACTGCACAAATCATTCGCAGACTGCAAAAACATTTTGGTGGCAATATAGCCATCTATCATTCTAAGTTCAATGACCAGGAGCGGATTGAATTATGGAATAAAATACGCACAGGAGATATAAAGATCATCCTCGGTGCCCGTAGCGCCCTATTTCTGCCGTTTCATGATCTAGGCTTTATTATAGTGGATGAAGAGCACGATGCATCTTATAAGCAGCAGGATCCTGCTCCCAGGTACAATGCAAGAGATGCTGCCGTTTATTATGCTTCCTTGTTCAATGCAAAAGTGTTACTTGGTAGTGCAACAGCTTCGCTGGAAAGTTATTATAATGCCATGCAAAATAAATATGCATTGGTAACACTGGATGAAAGGTATGGCGGAATAGAACTTCCTAAAATAGAAGTGATCAACACGCGGCAGGTGGTGCAAAAAGGAAAAGTAATGATCAGTCCGCAATTGAAAGAAGCCATGCAACAAACTCTCGATGCAAACAAACAGGTAATACTTTTTCAAAACAGGCGCGGTTATAATCCATATCTCATTTGCGGTTCCTGCGGTTTTATTCCGCAATGCACACACTGTGATGTGTCGCTCACCTTACACAAGTACAGCAATAAACTTCATTGCCATTATTGCGGAAGCACCTATCCAAAACTCATTACCTGCCCGGCATGCGGCAGCAATGCCTGGTTAGAAAAGAATTTTGGTACCGAAAAGATCGAAGAGCAACTGGAGCAGGATTTTTCCAACTATAAGATCGCAAGAATGGACGTAGATAGCGTGCGGGGGAAAAATGCACACGATAGCCTGATACAATTATTTGAACAACATCGTTTGGATATTTTAGTAGGAACACAAATGGTTGTGAAAGGGTTGGATTTTGATAACGTTAGCTTAGTGGGAATATTAGATGCTGATGGCTTATTAAGTTTTACCGACTTCCGTG
Source organism: uncultured Ferruginibacter sp. (assembly GCA_964496585.1). Lineage (GTDB taxonomy): Bacteria > Bacteroidota > Bacteroidia > Chitinophagales > Chitinophagaceae > Ferruginibacter. The sequence continues at coordinate 114,452 of CAZCAA010000002.1, read as the reverse complement.
TAAATGAAAGAGGCTTTCAACTGATGGAGCAGGTGAGCGGACGTGCAGGTAGAAAACACGCTCAGGGCAAAGTGATCATCCAGGCTGTTAATGTTAACCATCCGGTAATTAAAATGGTGGAACAGCACGACTACAAAAAATTCTATGAATATGAATTGGCCGGAAGAAGAGAATTCTTTTATCCGCCTTTCAGCAGAATTGTAATGATCACCTTAAGGCATAAGGATAAAGTTACACTCGATCATGCTGCCGATAAACTGGCTGCTTTGCTGCGGCAAGATTTAAAGGATTATGTTGTTGGACCAGCATCTCCTGTTGTGGGAAGGTTAAGGAATCAATACCTGATGGAAATACTTTTAAAGTTGCCTAAAGAGCCAGGCATGAGCCTTTCTTATAAAAAAGTGATTCGTAACCATATAAATTTGCTGATGTCTGAAAAGCAATTCAGGGCACTTACCGTGGTGGCCGATGTAGATCCTGCTTAAAATAGCAATGGTATCAATTTAAAAATTTTTGAAATGAATATTTTACAGGATATCTCTCTTAAGCAGTTTAATACATTTGGAATAGATGTGTATTCAAAATATTTTTCACGTGTTAGCAGCGTGAGTGAATTAGAAGAACTGATGGCCTCTTCATTTATGGGCGTAACAGCTGCAACAATGCCTTTGGTAATTCTTGGCGGAGGAAGCAATATGTTATTTACAAGATCTGTTGATGGATTGGTTTTAAAAAATGAAATCAAGGGAATTGAAAAAGTAGATGAAGATGACGAGCATCTCTATATCAAAGTCGGGGCAGGGGAGAACTGGCACCAGTTTGTGATGCATTGTATCAATAATGATTATGCCGGCGTAGAAAACCTGGCGTTAATACCAGGTAACGTTGGTGCTTCGCCGATGCAGAATATAGGAGCTTATGGAGTAGAAATAAAAGACGTTTTTCATTCGCTGGAAGCTTACCACATTAAAGACCATACATTGGTTACTTTTAATAAATCGGATTGTGCGTTTGGTTACCGCGAAAGTGTTTTTAAAAATAAATTTAAAGGGCAGTTTATAATAACTGCTGTAATATTTAAATTAAGTAAAAAGGCCGTCTTAAACATTTCATACGGTGCAATTAAACAGGAACTTGAATTGATGCATGTGACGGAACCGGATATCCGATCTGTTGCGCTTGCAGTAATGAATATCCGCAGCAGTAAATTACCTGATCCTGCTGTAATTGGAAATGCTGGCAGCTTTTTTAAAAATCCTGAAATAGATGCTAGCTTATTTAATAGTTTAAAAGAACGTTTCCCTGCCATTGTAGGCTACCAATTAGAAAACGGTGCTGTAAAACTTGCAGCCGGCTGGCTCATTGAACAATGTGGCTGGAAAGGTTACCGCAAAGGAGATGCAGGTTGCCATGCTAAGCAAGCCTTGGTTCTCGTAAATTATGGGAATGCCACCGGAGATGAAATTTATGACCTTAGCACTGAGATATTAAAAAGTGTTTATGATAAATTCGGCGTGCAATTAGAAAGGGAAGTAAATATTCTTTAATTATTTTCTTCGTGCTTCTTTCTGTCTTCATAGTCCATGAAAAGATAGCCACTAAAACACAAAGACTCAAAGTAACACAAACGTTTTCTTCGTGCCTCTTTCTGTCTTGGTGCCTTCGTGGCTCCAAAAGAAATATGCCACAAAGACGCAAAGACTCAAAGTAACACAAACGGTTTCTTCGTGCTTCTTTCTGTCTTCATAGTCCATGAAAAGATAGCCACTAAAACACAAAGACTCAAAGTAACACAAACGTTTTCTTCGTGCCTCTTTCTGTCTTGGTGCCTTCGTGGCTCCAAAAGAAATATGCCACAAAGACGCAAAGACTCAAAGTAACACAAACGGTTTCTTCGTGCCTCTTTCTGACTTAGTGCCTTCGTGGCAAATACAGTTTCATACTACATATTAATTAAAATCTTCCTCATTAAAATCATCTTCACTAAAATGTTGACTACCCATATTCAACATACTGCCCATCAGGTCTTTAAATTCAATTTTTCCTTCCACTATTTTCTTGCTAATAAGTGAATATCCTGCCAGTCCGTGCAACACAAATTCCATTAATAATGCATTTTCTTTCTCATCCGCAGCATGGTAATACTTCTTCACCAAGGCGTATAATCCATCAACATTGTACAACATTTTTATCTTGTCTGCATCTTTACTTTCCAAAATAATATTCAGGCTGTTTCCTGCATCAAACCATTTGATGATCGATTTGTATGGGTTTTCTGCAGCGGCAGTTTCTTTACCTTTCTTCTTTTTAAGTGTATCAGGATTTGGAAAATAATGAACGAACTGGGTGCGGATGGCACGGTCCAGTAAATTATAAGCAACCTGAAACGGCCCTTCCTGTTCACCTTCATAAACCAATTCTATTTTACCGGTGATAGAAGGAATGATACCTGTTAGGTCGCTCAACCAAACCTGGGTAACAGGTTCATCCTGTAAAATAGCCCTGCGTTCTGCGGCACTAATAGCATTTTCATATGCAGCAATCGTAAGCCTGGCACTAACACCACTTTTCTTATCAACCAGTTCATTTTCTCTCGCCTCAAAAGCAACCTGCTCAATAAGCCTTTTAATAAGGTCGCTTATTTTCACACGCTGCTCCTGCTCGGGAATAATATCTGCTTCCTGTGCCGTAATGGCAAGTGCTGTTTCCAAAGATCTTGGATAGTGCGTAAGAATCTGGCTTTCTATCCTGTCTTTTAAGGGCGTTACAATACTGCCTCGGTTCGTATAATCTTCCGGGTTAGCAGTAAATACAAACATCACGTCGAGCGGTAACCTAAGTTTAAAGCCACGGATCTGCAGATCGCCTTCTTCCAGAATATTAAAAAGCGATACCTGTATTCTTGCCTGCAGATCGGGCAATTCGTTTATTACAAATATGCAGCGGTTGCTTCGTGGGATGATGCCATAATGCAATACCCTTTCATCTGCAAAACTCAATTTCAGGTTGGCAGCTTTAATCGGGTCAATATCTCCAATCAGATCAGCCACACTTACATCGGGCGTAGCAAGTTTTTCACCATATCGTTTACTTCTGTGCAACCAATCAACGGGAGCTTTATCGCCGTCTTTTTCCAAAAGGTCTAACGCATATCTTGAAATAGGATTAAAAGGATCATCGTTTATCTCACTGCCGGCAACAACGGGAATGTATTCATCCAGCAATTCTACCATCTGCCGAGCCATACGCGTTTTTGCTTGTCCGCGTAAACCCAGAAACAAAATGTTATGCCTGCTTAGCAACGCTCTCTCAGTGTCTGGTATCACAGAATCTTCATAACCCAAAATACCGGGAAAAGCATCTTCCTTTGCTTTGATCTTACTGATAAGATTGGTCCTTATTTCTTCTTTTATAGGTTTTGAAACGTATCCGCTCTTCTTTAATTCTCCAAAAGTTTTTATTTTACTTATATCCATTTTTATTTTTTTGTGATCAGTTATATATCATTGTTCATCATCGTTGCGTCGCACTCTTGTGCAGCATACCTGTACGCAGCTTTTTCAAATATTTATTCAAAGTATGTTGCAAATGGGAAAGTGATGTGGTTATCTCAGCTTCTTCCCGGAGTCTGCATCAAAAATTAATAAACGGTTTTCCGTTTTCCGCTTTCAAAATCCTTAAATATAAAGGCACCAAGTTTATCAAGAGAAGCAAAAAAGGCTTTTCCGTTATTGGTTTCTGTAAACTCCTGTACAAATCTTTGCAGGTAAGGATCGCTGGCAATCATAAAAGTGGTGATGGGTATCTTTAGTTTTTTACATTGTGTCGCAAGACTCATACAACGGTTTAGTATCTTTCTATCCACACCAAAACTATTCTTATAATATTTACTCCCTACTTTCAAACAGGTTGGTTTGCCATCAGTAATCATGAAGATCTGTTTGTTTGGGTTACGCCGCTTCCGCAGCAAGTCCATTGCAAGCTCCAAGCCGGCTACTGTATTAGTATGGTAAGGGCCTACCTGCAGGTAAGGAAGGTCTTTCACCTCTATTGTCCAGGCATCGTTTCCAAACACAACAATATCAAGTGTGTCTTTAGGATATTTAGTTTGAATAAGTTCACTCAATGCCATCGCTACTTTCTTTGCCGGTGTGATCCTGTCTTCTCCATACAATATCATCGAATGAGAAATATCAATCATCAAAACAGTTGAAGTTTGTGATTTGAAGTCTGTTTCCCTTATTTCAAGATCATCTTCCTGCATCCTGAAACTATCAATGCCGTGATTAATTTGCGCATTGCGTATAGAAGAAGTAAAATCAATCTGCTCCATAGTATCTCCAAACTGAAAAGGCCTTGTTTCAGGATTGATCTCATCGCCACCGCCCGGTTTAAAAGTATTGTGATTTCCCTGCTTTGTTTTTTTTAGCTTGCCAAAAATTTCTTCCAGGCTTTTTTTACGAATTGCCTGCTCTGTTTTGGAACTTATTTTTATTTCGCCATTCGGTTGTTTATCATCCAGGTAACCTTTTTCTTTCAGGTCTTCCAAAAAATCTCCAATACCATAATCATCTTTGGTAAGTTTATATTCTTTATCCAGTTCATTCAGCCATTGCATGGCTTCATTAAAATCGCCACTGGTATGTGTTAGTAATTGAAGAAAAAGGTCGAGTAATTTCTCGAATCCTGTTTTTTCATTAGCAGATGGATCATATCGGGAAAAATTGAAACTACGCATAGGTTGAGCTGTTTAAAAAGATTCAACAGTTTACTTGTTATAAATGCTGTGTTACAACTACTCAATAAACGTGCTAAACCTCCTGCAATTTACGTAACAAAATACACAGCTGTTTTGTTGCTTTGTTAATTAAAAAGCCCTGTGAAAAAATCACAGGGCTTTCAACATTATTTAATCTGTCAAATTATGGTGTTGTGGTATCTTGTTGAACCGGTTGTGTATTTAAAGGAACCGGATTTTCTGTTGCGGGAGCTTGTTTCTTAAACTGCTGTTCCCATGCCATCAGATTTTTAAGCAAGTTCTCGTTGCGTTCTTCCTCGAAACTTAGGTTGTCTCTTTTATTGTCCGACAAACTTTGATAATAAAGCATCTGTTGCTCCATATCTTTCTTAAGACTTCTGGAAACCTTAGCTGCAAGGGTTGAGTCGCCAGCTTTGTAAGCTGCCAACAAAAACTGCATTGAGATCTGGTTATGTTGCTGACTGCGGCCTACCATTCCGTAAGGTATATTTTCTTCCAGCATCATTTTATCGCACTTATTAAGCATTTTTTTTGCGTCTTCCAATCTGCCGTTTGTTGCAAGGTCACCAGCAGCCTGAGCATAAGCTAGCCTGATACTGTTAAGGTGGCGGCGATTTTCTTCATCAAAATAAACGCCTGATTTATTAGCATTACCAAACTTAAATTTGTTATTCATTTTATCAATAACCCATTCTTCATTTACCGGTGCGTTGTTGATTGGTACAAGCCTGTAAGTAAGTCCATCCTGGCGCAGGTAATTTTGAAAACCTAATTCACCATAAGGAGAGGTGAAATAAATCGGCCTTTTCCATTTATTTGCTGCGATGATATTCAATATAGCAGCATCATTTTTGTATAAGGCACTTCTTGGTATTTCAAAAGTAATTTCACTTAAAATACTGTCATTGGCATTTACGGTGCCGTTTTGCCTTACCAGATTTACATCAACGGGAACTTTTACTTTTTTTGTTGGAAACACGTTAATAAAATTGCCGTCCCTGGTTTGTTCCATTTTATTTGGATCGTCACTTCCGGCATAATCTTTCATCATTGTGTATAAGTCCATAGGTTGATTTGGATCTATGCCCGGTTTCGGTGCATTGTATATCACATCGCGGTTTGATCCTTCAATTTGAGCTGCCGACCAAATCGGGTCTATGGGAGCACTTTCATTTATTTTGTATCTCAATTCATTAATGTACCAATCGGTACCTAACAAACTACTGTTGATAACGCGGATATCCGGCCTGATACCTTCTACTTCCTGTGCATACCAAAGCGGATAAGTATCATTGTCTCCAAAGGTGATAAGTATTGCGTTAGGAGCACAACTTTCAAGGTAATTAGTGGCAAGATCTCTCGCCAATAATTTATTGCTGCGATCATGGTCGTCCCATTCCTGGCTTGCCATTAAAACAGGTACCGCTAACAGGCAAATTATTCCGGCTGCAATTCCTGCATTGCGGGTATTTTTTAAAGCCGGCATCAACAGGTCTTTTATGTATAATACGCCAATGCCAATCCAGATTGCAAATGCATAGAAAGAACCAACATAAGCATAGTCACGCTCACGTGGTTGGTTACCTGCCTGATTAAGGTACAAACAGATAGCAAATCCTGTAAAGAAAAATAAAAGGCCAGTGATCAATGCGTCGCGTTTATCTTTTTTTATCTGGTACATTAATCCAAGAATCCCTAATATGAATGGTAAGGCAAAGAGCTTGTTATTGGCTTTGTTATTTTTTATGCTATCAGGCAATGTATCCTGTTTGCCCAGGCGGATCTGGTCTATAAATCCGATACCGGTTTGCCAGTTGCCATCGCGTACATTCCCCATATTTACTCCCTGGATATCATTTTGTTTACCTGAGAAATTCCACATAAAATAACGCCAATACATCCAGTTTATCTGGTATTGCATAAAGAATCCGATGTTCTCAGCCATAGTAGGAGAGCGATCCCAATTGCCCTCTTTGTCTTTTGTTATGCCTGCCCAGTTAGCATAATAATCGGCATGGCCCTGGTCGTTGCTTTGATCCCACATGCGGGGAAAAAAATGAATATCTTCCGGAGCGTACACATATTCTACTTTTCTTCCTTTCTTTTCATATTTGTCGTTTGAGCGAATATAGGTTTCAGTTATTTTAGTGTCCTGTATCTGGGCCGTAAAATCCTGTCCAAATAAAATAGGCCAGTCGCCATATTGTTCACGGCTTACATAGCCTACTAAACTCACAGGGTTGTCTACATTGAACATATCTACGGATGGATTCGCGCTGCTTCTCACCATCGTAGTGAAATAAGTAGAATAACCTAAGAGCATAAATACGAAACTCCACAAACCCAGTTTCAGGAAATTCCAGTTGTTCTTTCCTGCGATGCGTAAACCAAAAAATACTAATACGGCCATCAACATAAAGAAGAAAGCGAAGCCTGTAAAAAACGGCAAGCCAAAACTGTTTACAAACAAGATATCGAGATTACCGGCACCTTTAATACTCCATACGATTACAGCCTTTTGCACCAGGCCGGTAATAACACAGCCAATTACAAATGCAAAAAAAGTTCCCCAATTAGTTACTTTATAACGTTTGTAATAATAAATGATCACAATAGCCGGAATCGTGAGTAGGTTTAATAAGTGAACGCCAATGGAAAGTCCCATTAGATAGAAAATAAGAATTATCCATCTGTCCGCTTTTGTAAAATGACCTTTAATGCCATGTTCTTCTTCTTCTGTTACACTCTGCTCCCATTTTACCATTGCCCAAAATACGAGCGCTGTAAAAAAAGAGGAAAGTGCGTAAACTTCACCCTCAACAGCACTATACCAGAAAGAATCGGAAAAAGTGTAAGCCAACGCACCAACAACACCCGCTGCCATTACAGCAATGATCTTATCGTTGGTTAAAGCTTTACCATCTTTTTGTACAATCTTTTTTGCAAAGTGTGTGATGGTCCAGAAAAGGAAAAGTATTGTAAATCCGCTTGCCAGAGCACTCATCAGGTTTATGCCTGTGGCTGCATGCTGAGGATCAAAAGGTGCCATAAATAGCCTGCCAATCAAAACGAATAGTGGCGCTCCCGGTGGATGTGGAATCTGTAACTTATAAGCACTGGAAGCAAACTCGCCACAATCCCAAAGGCTTCCGGTGGCTTCCATTGTCATAATGTAAACTGCACACGCAATGAAACAAACCGCCCAGCCGGTAATATTGTTGATTCTTTTGAAACTCATATAATGATGTTAGTAGTTATAAGTGGGCAAATATAATCATGTTTGCATTTGGGAAACTACCTCCGGTAATTTTTATAGGTTTTTTTTGAAGCATTGGTTACTAATTGATAATATTATCAATGAAGCACTGCGACCAGCGATTGCGTCATTATATATTTTTATCTGCACTTTGATTTCTCTTATCTTTATCTTTTATGAAAAAAGCATTCGTACAGCTTCATGTTGCAGTGTTCCTCGCTGGGTTTACGGCTATACTTGGAAAACTGATTTTGTTAAATGAAGCAGTATTGGTGTGGTACCGGTTGTTGATAACCGTAATTATTTTGGCAGCGCTCATGTGGTTGAAAAATGAACTCCACCGAATCTCCTTTAAAGACCTTTTCAAGATTAGCACTGTTGGTTTATTGATAGCAATTCACTGGGTTAGTTTTTACGGTAGTATCAAATACGCCAACGTTTCTGTAGCCTTGGTTTGCATTTCTGCTTCAGGTTTCTTTACGGCTATTTTTGAACCTTTGATTCTAAAAAAGAAGATGGTTTTAGTTGAATTACTCATTGGTCTTGTGGCAATTAGCGGTATTTACTTAATATTTGACTTCTATCCGCAATACAAGCTTGGAATCATTTTCGGAATCATATCTTCTATAGGAAGTGCTATTTTTCCTATTCTCAATAAACAGCTGTTGCATCGGTTTACGCCGAGGATTTTAACGCTATATGAACTGGGTGGAGGATTATTGATTTTAACCTTTCTGCTTCCTTTTTATTTGTCGCAATTTAAAACGGATCATTACATTCCTTCTTGTCCCGATTGGGGTTGGTTACTCGTACTTTCAGTTTTATGTACCATCATTGGTTTCGATCTTCAACTAAATGCTCTTAAAAAGATCTCTGCTTTTACTGCTAACTTAACCTACAACCTGGAGCCTGTTTATGGGATTTTACTTGCCTTTATCTTTTTTCAGGAGAATAAAGCTTTTCATCTCGAATTTTACCTGGGCCTTGGATTGATTATGTTGGCCGTTTTTTTGCAAATGGCCAGGGTAATGAGGCAATCTGTTATTGCCAAAAGACAGGCAAATGCCAATTTGTTCATAAGCAAGTAAATGAAGAATTACGATTTAATAGGGAAATCGTTGTTGCTTATTTATAAATAAACGATAGTTGACTCTACTTTAGCAAATGCTTTGAACATGGCACTCACGCCACAATACTTTTCATCTGAAAGTTTCACGGCTTTTTCCATCTTCGCCCTGTCTTTTTCAGCAATCCTGATTGTATAAATTATTTTTACATCTTTATAAATTGAAGGAATTGTTTCTGTAAGAGTGGCTTTTGTATCTATCGAGAAATCACTGAAGGGAACTTTCATTTTATTTAGGATGCTTACAATGTCTATACCGGTGCAGCCACCCAAAGAAGCCAGCATCAATTTTTTCGGACTGGCACCTGTATTTTCGCCACCCATATCAGTGGTATCCATTATAACCTGGTGTTGTTCGATATTGGCAGTAAATGCCATGCCTTTATTAAAAACTGTGTTTACATGATGGCTCATATTGTATTTTTATGGGTAAATAATAGCAGTAAAAGGGGGCTTTTTTGAGCTTTATAAGTCATTTGCAAAAATAGTTGATATTAAACATTAATTATTCAGTAAAATACTTACCTTTGCCGTCCAAAAATAAGGAATATGGCCAGAGTATGTCAGGTAACAGGAAAGAAGCCGATTACAGGTAATAAGGTTTCTCACTCCAATATTAAAACAAAGCGCAGGTTTTTACCAAATTTGCAAACCAAGCGTTATTTTCTTGCGGAAGAAGATACATGGGTAACAATGAAGATTTCTTCAGAAGCTATCAGAACCATTAATAAAAATGGCTTGTATTCTGTAGTAAAAGAAATGCGTGCGAAAGGCGTAAAAATTTAAGGGGAAGTCCCAACTAACCTCTAAAAGAGGAACAATTAAAATAAAACAAAATGGCAAAGAAAGGAAACAGGGTTCAGGTAATCATGGAATGTACAGAGCATAAGACCAGCGGTCTTGCCGGTACCAGCCGTTATATCACAACCAAGAACAAAAAGAATACTCCTGAGCGTATGGAGTTAAAGAAATTTAACCCAATTCTTAAAAAAGTTACTGTTCACAAAGAAATTAAGTAATCCATTGATAAGTGAATAGATGAATTACTTTTCATCTAAGTAAACTCTGTCAATTTTTAAACTATACTACAATGGCTAAAGCAGCTAAAACCGCGATAAAAACAAAAGATCAGAAAGCAGCAGCGGATGCAAAAAACTGGAGTAAAGTGATTCGTACTTTACGTAGTCCAAAAACAGGCGCCTACACTTTTAAAGAGGCAATTGTTCACAAGGAGAAAATCAAAGATTTTTTAGCTAGCTAAGATATCTTTATGTTAATTATATAAAAAAAAGCTGTTCTGTTTATCCGGAACGGCTTTATTTATTTAAGTAAACTGCGAAGAAAATTTATGGAAGGACTGATTTTCCTGAAAAGGGAATACCGGTTTTTTAAATAATCTTTAATATCTTTTTCAGGTACTTACATAGCTTCACAGGTTATAAATCAGCAATTATGGGACTTTTCGACAAATTATTCGGAAAAAAACAGCAACAGGAATCTCTCGACCAGGGTTTGCAAAAAACCAGGGAAGGCTTTTTTGGTAAGATAGCAAAAGCGGTTGCCGGAAAAAGTACGGTAGATGAGGAAGTGTTAGATAATGTAGAGGATGCCTTGGTGAGTGCAGATGTGGGCATAGAAACCACGGTAAAAATCATTGAGCAACTGGAAAAAAGAGTAGCAAAAGATAAATACCTGAACACGGCTGAATTAAATAATATTCTAAAGCAGGAAATTCAAAATCTGCTTGTCGCCTCTCCACAGGATACCGGCTACGTTAATTATGAACTTCCTGCAGGCCACAAACCTCATGTTATATTGGTTGTGGGTGTAAATGGGGTAGGCAAAACTACAACCATTGGCAAGTTAGCTCATAATTTTTCTAAGGCTGGTAAAAGTGTTTTATTAGGAGCTGCAGATACCTTTAGGGCAGCCGCTGTAGACCAGCTAACCATTTGGAGCGAAAGGACAAATGTACCAATAGTAAAAAAGGAAATGGGCAGCGATCCTGCATCGGTGGCTTATGATACCATTATCAGCGGTGTGTCCCGGAATTCGGACGTGATCATTATTGATACAGCCGGCCGTTTACATAATAAGCTGCACCTGATGAATGAGCTTACGAAAATAAAAAGGGTAATACAAAAGGTAATTCCTGATGCACCACATGAAGTAATGCTTGTATTGGATGGCAGTACCGGTCAAAATGCCTTAGAGCAGGCCAAACATTTTACTGCCGCTACCGAAGTAACCGGATTAACCATTACAAAACTTGATGGTACAGCAAAAGGTGGCGTAGTGCTGGCTATTGCAGATCAATTTAAAATACCGGTAAAATTTATTGGAGTAGGTGAAAAAGCAGAAGATCTGCTGGTGTTTGATAAACAGGATTTTGTAAATGGCTTGTTTCAGTTGGGGTAAAAAAAGAGGAGCTCCCAAGAATGAGTGCTCCGTTTACCAAAACTAACTGCTTATGAGAAATTTAAAATTATCTGATTTGTTACACAAAGCTAAGAACCCTTGCCTTCAGTTTGTGTTAACTGAATGCCAATAATTATTTAAATCCGTGTTAATTGCCAGCATCTTTTAATGAAGCGGTAATTCCGTAAATTAGTTTGTCAGCATTTTTTTCGTTGAAATAGTTATTACAAATAACTGAAGCCTTTATGAGCATTTGATTAATGACGTTATCTGGCAAACCTAATACCTGGTAAGTTTTTTGCAAAGCTGTTTCATGTTTTATACCTTCTGTTTGTTGAAAAGCTTCAGCTACTGCTAAGATCTTCAAGCCTGAATCTTTCAGGATTCCCAATTCAGCTATCACCCAACTCAATGCAAGGAAATACTTCTTTTCCAACAATAGAAAATAAGTATTGTTACCCGGTGGAGGCATTATATTAAAGGGAGAATTTACTATCTCGGGAGTAAGGTATTTTTCCAGATACGCGGGAGAAATGGCATTATCCTTTAATTGAATAACTCCCTGTAACGATTGCGGATAGATGCTCAGCCACCTGAAATCTCTCCTGATCTCATGAACCTGTGATTCTATCGCAGTAAATTCCGGTCCTGATGCCTGCATAAAGTCTTTTAATTCTTTTATCGATTTCTTATAAAATTCGTAGATAGCTTTCAACTCGTCTTTCGGATTTTTCCAATCAGCATCAGATAATTTCTCTCTTATTTTTTTAATCCTAACGGGTTTCTTTCCAATCCATTTTTTTTCTTTCAATAAGTCATTCAGCCGCTGTATTTTTTCTCTTGCCTGGCCTTGCATGTAGTCAGTAATAAATGCGGGAATCATTGGGTTTACTGCAAATTCTTTTGCAAAAGAATCGTAATAGTCAATGGCACCAAGTGCATCTTCAAGGGCTTTAAAATGCTCTTTTATTTTATTAAATCTCTTCTCATTATGCAGTCCCTCATACACTCTACTCAAGCCTTCAAGCATAAACAAATTTGTTCTTGCTTTATTTAAATAAAGCCATAACCCAGGATTAATGTCTTTCGATGCATGTGCCATCATCTGTTCTAACGCTGTTAGATAAAATTCAAATCTGATTATTCCGTTAGGATTTTTCATAAGTACATCTTTTTGTCAGCAAATAAGCCTGATTAAAGTTATTTAAAGGTTGAGATCAGTCATTCTCAAAAAATGCGACTGTTCCGCCTACCCATGTTTTCTCTTTGTTATACCTTGTACCAATCATTTTGCCTTTACTTAACCTCGATAGGTTATGCACGGCAACCGGTCTTTCCCATTCATTTTTCCAAAAATAGAAAAGCCTTATCTCTGCTTTAGCAGGTTCATCCATTGTGGTAATTATTGGGGCATAGTGTACTTTCTTTTGCAGTATCCAGTTTTCAGGGTCTTTGATATTATCGATGTCTTCCTGCGTAACATCAATTACTACGCCCATGCCTGCAAAGGAGAACAATGGTTTTAAAACGAACTCACTTAAAACTACGGGTTGCGTAACTTCATTCAGGAAAAAAGTTTCGGGTACATAACGGTTATCAATAAACGGTAATGTGAATTTGCTGATTCTGTAAAACCAGTTTGGATGCGGTACCCATTCTACATCATATTCCTTTGTGAGATCTATTATTTCTCCCAGGTTTTCCTGCTGCTGCAGATCATCAAATATCAACCTGTTATAAATTCTTTTTACTAAGGTTTTTTTGCCGTTGTTATCGTAATACAACGACCGCCCTTCTGCGATAAGCTTAGTGAGGCATACTGCCTTAATTCCTAATAGCTGTTCTGTACAATAAAAATCTATTCGGGTCTTTTGCTTTTCAGGAAATATCTCCAGCAATATCACATTTTCCGGATCCAGGTCGCCAACTATAATTTCTTTTAAAAGTTGTACATAAGAATCCCTGTCATAGCCATTCAGGTAAGGGCTGTAATTCGCCGGAACATTAGCATAATCTCCCGTTAACTCACTATGAAATGCCTGAAACGCAAACAGCGTAGGAAATCCCTGCATTTCTATCAATTGTGGTTCCATTTCTCCCTGGCTATTTTCACAAAGGCCAAAATCAAAAACAAGAAACTGCGTGTGTTCATTTTCGTTAGGAACTAACAGGTCCTGCGGTATACTGCGGGCTGTTAATTCTTTAAAATTCGGCGCTACAATAACGTCGATAATATCTTCACAGGCAGAAAGCATTTTATTTTTAAATTCCTTTGGTATAAAAATGGGCGTTTCGGCGTTCCTGAAATCCAGGGAACCGGGATGCAGGCCTTCAACTTTTTCCATATAGGCCTGATACTTTTCTTCTGTAAAATCTGAATTGAATTTTTCCCTAAGCTTTTTTTCCATTTTTTCAGTTTATAATGATGCAAATGACTTACGATAAAAATAATCATATTTCATCATTAAACAGCCTATGCCGTTTTTACAAAACAGGTTTAATTTGAAAAAAGTTTATTTGAAATGCCAGCTAAATGCTTTGAAGTTCCTGCAAGCGTGAAATGGAAATATTTAAAAAATTGGGAAGGATATGGGAGTAGGTGCTCATGATCTTATCGGGGTCGTTAAGGTGATCAATCATCGACTGCCATTTTTCTATGCCATAGTTTTCTATTACCGTTTTTTTCTTTTCTTCGGTTTGCAGATGAAGCGACATACCTATTGCATCCGCTTCCGGATGAAACTGCGTTCCAATCATGTTTTCATTAAACCTGATGGCCATTATTGCTCTTTCAAATGGAACATGTGGCCTCGCTTTTTCTATCGCAAGAATAGTAGCGCCCATCTTTTTTATGGTATTCTGGTGTGGTTGAACTACCTGAAAATCCCTGCTATCTACCGCGTAAAAAGGATCTTTCAATCCTTCAAAAATGGGTTCATTCTCTGCATTAGATAAATAGTGTATCGGGAAAACGCCAAAAGCAGTACTTTTCCTTTTGGTAACTTCGGCAATTTTATAATGCCGGCAAACTAACTGGAAAGAATGGCAAATAAAAAATACCTGTTTTTTTTGCTGATTGCCTTCGTTAGCATTAAATTTTTCAACCTTGTCAAGCCATTTAAAATATAATTTCTCCCAGTCGCTCCCTACTGAATCCAGTGGGCTTCCTGGTCCACCGCTGGATATATATATGTCGTGATCCAAATCAGGCACTTGTTTTTCGAGCCTAACTTCAAATTCATCAACCTGAACATCAAGATGTTGCATTTCTGCATACTGATTCAATATTTCCCTGATACAACGCATACCCTGATTGGCAACACCTTCGTATAAATCTAAAATTGCAACTCTTACTTTTTTCTTTTCCATCCAATTCATCAATCAAAATTAACTATTTTTTAAAATAACCTTCGTCAAAAACTTTGTATTACTACAACGTATGATATGTTGATTTGTTTTATCATTGGTTGGTGAGGGCCTAAAAAAGAGTTTCAAGCGGTAGTTTCGTTAACTTTGCCCCCGAATTATGAAAACAAAAAGTATTAAGAGAGACAAGGTAAATATCATTACACTGGGGTGTAGTAAGAATATGGTAGACAGTGAAGTGCTGAGCGGTCAGCTATTGGCCAATGAAATTGATACCGTGCATGAAAATGCCAAAAAAGACCACAACATTGTAATAATTAATACTTGTGGATTTATAGAAAAGGCGAAGGAAGAAAGCATTAACACGATCCTTGATAATGTAGCGCTGAAAAAAAAGGGGAAACTGGATAAAGTGTATGTTACGGGCTGCCTTAGTGAGCGCTATAAAGCTAACCTTGAACAGGAGATACCGGAAGTGGATGCTTATTTTGGTACCATGGAATTGCCATTGATATTAAAAAGATTTGAGGCAGATTATAAAGGGGAATTAATTGGAGAGCGATTGTTGAGTACACCGCAACATTATGCCTACATGAAGATAAGTGAAGGTTGTAACAGAACATGTTCATTTTGTGCGATACCGTTAATGAGAGGCCAGCACGTAAGTCGTTCAATAGAAAGTTTGGTGGATGAAGCAAAGCGCCTGGTACAAAGAGGTGTAAAAGAAGTAATGCTGATTGCACAGGAACTAACTTACTACGGGTTAGATATCTATAAGAAAAGAGAATTACCCAAACTGCTGAATGCTTTGGCAGATGTTCAAGGGCTCGAATGGATACGATTGCATTATGCCTATCCATCAAAATTTCCTATGGATATTATTGATGCGATAAAAGACAGAGATAATATTTGTAATTATCTTGATATGCCTTTACAGCATGCTAGTAACAATATGTTGAGGGCAATGAAGCGTCAGATAACGAGAGAAGAAATGGAAGATCTGATTGGAGCTATACGGTTTAAAATACCGGATATCTGTCTTCGCACAACGCTAATAGCTGGCTTTCCCGGTGAAACAAGAGATGATGTTGAAGAATTAAAAACATTCCTCGAAAAAATGAGATTCGATAGGGTAGGCACCTTCACTTATAGCCATGAGGAAGATACCAGCGCATATGGACTTGTTGACAATATTTCTGAAGAAGAAAAAGAAGAAAGAGCCACGGAGATCATGGAAGTACAGCAGGAAATATCACTGGAGAAAAATATGGAAAAGATCGGCAAAACTTTTAAAGCGATGGTTGACCGCAAAGAGTCAGGTAGGTACCTTGGCCGTACAGAATTTGATAGTGTTGAAGTAGATAATGAAGTGATCATAAACAGCAAGAAAAAACTAACCGTAGGAGATTTTGTTCAGGTTAAGATAAACAAAGCGTATGATTTTGATATTGAAGGTGATGTGGTTGCCTAAGGTATCAGGATCAAAATTTAACCGCAGAGGCAAACAGATTTTTCCACGGAGTAAAAAAGATTATAAATACTTTTTTAAAAACTCTGTGAAACTCTTCCTTTACCTTCTTTAACTCTGTGGTAAAAAAATAGTTTTGAAGTAAACAACGTTCATAATTTTCAGAATATAACTTTAGCAGCCTGTTAGAAAAGCTGTAGAACAGTTTCTTAAATCGGAATTCAAATTAGATTTCCTGTTATTACATAATTGTACAACTAGTAAGTATCAGTTAAAAATGAAATTCAGTTCCCAATATATTTCTTACAAGAAAACAGGAGTATTTTCCAAAATTGTGGAAGATTATGTGAGTGGAGATCCGGCATTAAAAGACTTTTATGTTAATGAACCTGATATGCGGGGTATCCGGAAAGCGATCAAAGAAAGAAAAAAATACAAGTATAATCGCAACCTGCTTGTAAAAGCATTGCAGGATCAATATAGTAGCTTGAAAGTGAATGAGCAAGTGCAGTTTAATATTGAATCACTCTTAAGTGAAAATACCTTTACGATCTGCACTGCCCACCAACCTAATATATTTACCGGCCATTTGTATTTTATCTATAAGATTCTGCATGCAGTTAAACTGGCAGATAAATTAAACAATAAAATTAAAGGATGCCATTTTGTGCCGGTTTATTACATGGGGAGTGAAGATGCGGATCTGGAGGAGTTAGGAGAGGTAACGGTGAATGATAAACGTTATGAATGGAAAACAGCACAGAAAGGTGCAGTCGGTCGCATGAAAGTTGATAAAGCATTTATCGGAATCATAAATGAAATTGAAGCACAGCTTTCGATAGAAAAATACGGAAACGAAATAATTGATCTTGTAAGATATTGTTATCAGCTCAATAGAACAATTGAACAAGCTACTTTCGAATTGGTACACCAGCTTTTTAAGGAGTATGGATTAGTGGTGCTGTTGCCAGACAATGCAGATTTAAAGCGTGCATTTTATGATGTTAGTAAAAAAGAATTAACAGAAAAATTTTCACAAACTGCCGTAGTAGAAACCTTAAAAGTATTTCCTGAAAAGTATAAAGTTCAGGTAGCCGGCCGGGACATAAACTTGTTTTATTTAAAAGATAACATCAGGGAAAGGATAGAGCCTTACAAAGATGGTTTTGCTATTGCCAACAGCAACATAACTTTTAGCAAAGAAGAGATATTCCAGGAATTAAAGGAATTCCCCGAGCGGTTTAGCCCCAACGTTATACTGAGGCCAGTGTTCCAGGAACTCATTTTACCTAACGTTGTGTTTATTGGTGGCGGTGGAGAACTAGCCTATTGGCTGGAATTAAAAGCTGTGTTTGAAGCTGTTAATGTGCCATATCCCGTATTGATCTTGCGCAATTCATTTATGATCGTGAAAAAGGGGATAGCAACGAAAATTGTTAAATTGAAATTTGATCCGGAAGATTTCTTTAAACCCAACCAATTCCTGATTGACACTTACGTGAAAACTGAAAGTAAAAATAAACTTTATCTCGAAGCAGAAAAGGCATTGTTATCCCAGTTGTATGAAAAAATAAGTTCATCGGCCAAATTAATTGATACAACCCTGGCAAATCATGTGGCTGCCTTAAAGGTTCAGGCTCTAAATAAAGTAAGTTTGTTGGAAAAGAAAATGTTGAAAGCGGAAAAGAAGAAATTTGAAGCTGGACAACGGCAAATAAATCTGATAAAATCGGCTTTATTTCCAAGAGGTAATTTACAGGAACGTGTTGATAACATAATGCCATTCTATGCACTGTGGGGCAATGGTCTGATCAAGAAATTGTATGATCATTCCAATACTTTGGAGCAGGAATTTTGTATTGTAGAAGAGCAATAGTTTTCTAAGCGATAGTTTATTTTTGTTCTTAGAAATATTCGAACAAACTTACTTTCAGCTAACGATAGTATTAAAAAAAAACCTCCTTATCCGGGAGGTTTTTTTTTAATAAGATTTAAAATTATTACTTGAAGTCAGCGTCCGTTACAGATTCGTTTACTTTAATATCTGTTATTTTAAGTGGAAATTCCTGTTCTCCCTGTGATTGGATAATAGAGAAAGGGAACATCAGCGTTCCAACTTTTCTATAGTCAGAATAATCAGTGCTTTCGGGAGTTTCAACACCATCAGCAACAGAAGAACTTTCTTCCCTTAACAATAGAGATGTCTTCATGGAATAATATTCGGTACTTACCTTGCCACTTGGTTTGGTGATCTTGATTTTGTAAGCACTTTCATCGCCAACTTTTCCAATTCCTATGTAAGAAGTTTTATAATCGTTCGTGATATAAAATAATTGTGGTATCAGGGCTTTAGAATCCTGTGCTTCTTTTATTTGTTTCTCATCCATTTCTTTTTTCTGTCCCATTTGAGCCTGGTAACCTTTGCTGCCATCAAAAACAGATTGCATCACTTTTGTTTCGCCCATTTTAATTTCTGTATAGTCTTTATTTGGTGCCATTTTCAATTCTGTTCCTTCAAAAGTTCTGCCCATCATATCTAAAGAGAAAGTCATTTTAAGTGAATTTACTTTTTTAGCTTCTTCTTTTCCACCAATTGCTTTCAGGTAATCCTCAACAATTGAAAATGCAGTTACAGCATCAGTATTCTTATCAGATTCTTTGATATCAGTTTCTTTTGCTTTCTCTACTACCGGATCCGCATATTTATCATACTGCTTAACAGGATAGCCTAAACGTGTTAAGTTGGGCAAAATCTTGCTGCCATTGCCAACCACTACAATACGACTTTTGTTTGCATCATAGTACTTCTGCGAAGCTTTCTGAATATCAGCAACCGTAAGCGCATTTACCTTTTGTAAGAAAGTACGATAGAAATCCTTCGGTAAATTATTAATCAGGATATTAGAAGCATAGGTGGCCGTGCGGCTTGGATCTTCCATTCCCAGTGCAAATGAACCATTATATTTTGCTTTGGCAATCGCCAGTTCTTCTTCAGTGATTTTGCCGGATCTCATGTTATCAATTTCATTCATCATTTCCACGATCGCACTATCTGCTTTTTCACTTCTTACTTGTGCACTGGTTTTAAACTGGCTTTGAAAACGGCCATTTCCGGTATTTGAATAACTTCCATAAGTAAAACCATGCTTTTCCCTAAGGTTCATAAAAAGTTTGCTTTCTGCACCACCACCCAGTATCTGGTTGGCAATTAACAAAGCGTGGTAATCTTTTCCGCCCATAGGATTGTTGATCAGATTGGTAACACTCAGTTCTCCCTGCACAGCTGTTGGTACATCAACAAAATTTATTTCTGTTTTAACTACGTTTTCAACATTAGGAATTTGAGGTAATGATAATTTTCTTCCCGTCCAGCTTCCAAAAGCACGAATGGCTAACTCCTTAGCTTTACCTGGAGTAATATCTCCCACAAAAGTTAAATAACTGCGTGAAGGAGTGATATAATTTTTATAATAATCTTTAACATCTTCCAGTGTAAGTGCTTTCACAGATTCTTCTGTTACAAATTCCCCCATAGCTGTGTTCTTGCCATAAGCAAGAGCTCCGAGAACCCTTCCTGAAATCGCAGCAGCACTTTTTTCACCCGACTTTAATCCTGTGATTGTTTGCTTCTGAAGTTTTTCAAAAGATTCCTGCGGAAAAGCAGGTTGCTTCAGTGCATCAGCCATCAGCATAAATGCCTGGTTGAAATAACGGGTAAGGGCAGACGTAGATCCACCTGCTGAATATAAATTCACATCAGCTCCGAGAATATCAATTGATTCATCAAATTTTGCTTTCGTCATAGATTTTGTTCCTTCAGAAAGCATTTGCCCCATCAACGTCATCACACCGGCTTTTTTCCCTTCCAGAACCGGTCCCATATCAATATTAAGGCTGGCCGTAACTTTTGGAAGTTTATGATTTTCTACTACCAGAATTGTCATACCATTTGGTAAAGTAAATGTAACTGGACTTGCAAATTGAATTATAGGCGCAGGCCCCGGTTTAGGTGGCTTGGTACGATCAACAGTTGTTTGTGCCTGACTGGCAATTGCTGTTGCCGCAAAAAACAGGGTATATATTATTTTCTTCATTTTATAATTTTTTTACTGGATATTTTTTTTACAATTATTTCTTTGGTAAATAGTACAGAACCACCCGTTGGTTTGGGTTCAGGTATTTTTTTACAACATTCTGGATGTCTTCTCTTGTAACTTTCCTTACTTCTTCCAGATCTTCATTGATGTGGTTGGTATTCTTGTTGTAAAAACTATAACCATCGGCCAGGTTTTCAGCAACGCCTAACATCTTTGCGTTGGTGCCGATATAATTGTTCTCATATTGATTTCTGATTTTGGTGAATTCAGTTTCACTGATTAATTCATTCTGCAATTTAACAATCTCATCATCCATGTCCTTCAAAAGTGTTGTAAGTGTTACATCACCATTCGGTAACGCATAGGTGATATAGGCACCATAATCTTCCAGGGCATAGTTAAAAGAACCTACCTGAAGAGAGTTCTTTTTTTCATCAACCATCTTCTTATACATACGGCTGCTGGCGCCCTGGCTCAATACATCTGAAGCTAATTGAAGTGCAATAGATTCTTTGCTTGTCATACCTGGCGTGCGGTAGGCCGTCATAATTGCAGGAATCTGAATGTTGTTATCATAGGCAGTATCTACAATTTGAACAGTAATTGGCTCTTCTCTTGCCGGGTTACGCGTAATTGCTGCACCCATAGGTATGGGGCCAAAATAACCTTCCACTAAAGACTTTGTTTTTTCGATATCAATGTCTCCTGCAATTACCAAAACAGCATTATTAGGAACATAATACTTCTTATTGAATGCTATAAATTCATCTAATGTTGCTGCATCAAGATCTGCCATGCTACCAATTGGTACCCAATTATAGGGATGTTTGATGAACAAACGTTTCATGATTTCTGCAATAAAATTGCCATAGGGCTGGTTGTCTACCCTTAATCTTTTCTCTTCTTTTACAACTTCATTTTGCGTTTTAACGCCGATTTCGTTAATAACGGGATGCATCATACGCTCACTTTCCAGCCAAAGCCCTGTTTCCAATTGATTAGAAGGGAAAACTTCATAATAAAATGTACGATCCTGAGAAGTATTGGCATTATTTTGTCCGCCGTTGCTACTCACAAGTTTCATAAATTCTCCCCGCTTAATATTTTTTGTTCCTTCAAATAACAAATGCTCAAAAAAGTGAGCAAATCCTGTACGATTTGTTAATTCATCTTTACTACCCACATGGTACATAACGGATACAGCTACAACCGGGGCAGTTTTATCCTGGTGTAACACCACATGAAGTCCGTTCTTCATATCATATTCTGTAAAAGCCACTTTTTGTGCATTGGCCACAAAAGAACCGCACATTAAAAGAAATACTAATTTTTGTTTAAGCATATTACTTGAGTTTGTATGTAAAAATAATTACAAAACCGTCTTCCCGTGAGAAAACGGCGATTTATTGATGAGCGGCGAAAATATCGTATTAATTGAAACAGGATTGGTTTTAATACAAAATTTAACCAGAATATTACATTGGTTTTACTCGTTCAACCATATCCATCACTTGTTTTTCCAATAATTTTTTATATTCCGTTAGTTTATCCGCCAGGATATTGTCTGATAAAGCAATTATTTGGGCCGCTAGAATAGCGGCATTTTTTGCACCATTTAGAGCAACTGTTGCCACAGGAACGCCTGTTGGCATTTGTAAGATTGATAAAACAGAATCCCATCCATCAATAGAATTTGAAGATTTTACAGGAACACCAATAACAGGCAATGTTGTATATGATGCCACCATACCAGGAAGATGCGCTGCACCACCTGCTCCGGCAATGATCACTTTTAGTCCGCGGGCCTTTGCTGCCAGCGCATAAGTTCTCATCCTGTCGGGAGTTCTGTGAGCAGAAACAATCGTTAGTTCAAAAGGGATTGCAAAATCCTTGAGTATTGCAACAGCCGGTTCCATTACTGTAAGATCGCTTTCGCTTCCCATAATGATTCCAACAAATGGATGCATAAATACTATTTTTAGCAAAGAAAAGCTAAAAACAGGAAAAGCTGTTCATACTTTTCAAACAGGTAACAAAATTTTTAAGCCGTTATTGGCATAGATTGTGCCTTTTTAGACGAGATAAATTTTAATGAACTTCGCTGGTTCAAATTTGTTGATATTAAGCGTAAATAAATTCTAATGACATTTTTTAAAAAGCTGTTTAATTTTTCATTGCTGTTATTTTTGCTTTTCATGTTTATTGGCTGTAGCAACAAAAAAAAGGAACTCAAAACAGCCAAACCAAATCCGCCGGTTGTAGTAGATGTGATTATTGCTGAGCCGAGGCCGGTAAGTAATATCATTGAAGCGAACGGATCGGTTGTAGCAAATGAATACCTGGAATTGAGGCCGGAGGTAAGTGGCAGGCTTAGTTATCTAAAAGTGGCAGAAGGCGGGTTGGTCCAAAAAGGAACCATTATAGCCAAAATTAATGATGCAGATCTTCGGGCGCAACTTAATAAAATAAGGGTTCAGCTAGATCTCGCTCAAACAACTGTTGGCAGATATAAGCAACTGTTGGATGTAAGTGGAATTAATCAAAGCGATTATGATATTGCACTTAACCAGGTTAATGGATTTAAAGCAGATATTCAGTACACACAATCATTGATTGATAAAACGGTCATCAAGGCTCCATTTACAGGCGTAGTAGGGTTAAGGCAGGTAAGCCCCGGCGCTTATGTTTCGCCTTCCACAATTATTGCAACGTTACAGC
The DNA here is from genome assembly GCA_964496585.1 of uncultured Ferruginibacter sp. Classification (GTDB taxonomy): domain Bacteria; phylum Bacteroidota; class Bacteroidia; order Chitinophagales; family Chitinophagaceae; genus Ferruginibacter. The sequence goes on along the minus strand of CAZCAA010000002.1, from coordinate 91,244 downwards.
AATTGAGTCAGGTGAAGATCGATTTTACACTACCTGAAGCTTATGGAAATATAATTAAAGCTGGTTCGTCAATTGAAATTTCCTTGGATGCCAATGATGACAAAAGGGAAACTGCCACAATAATTGCAACAGAGCCCGGAGCGAATACTGATACCCGTAATATTAAGGTTAGAGCAGTTTTGAAGGAATCAAACGTAAATCCGGGAGCATTTGTAAAAGTATTTATCGACGAAGGCAAAAACAGAACATCAATATTGGTTCCTACAAATGCAATTATTCCCGACGATAGAAATAACCAGCTTATTATAGTAAAAGATGGTATGGCGAAATTTGTAAATGTTCAAACTGGTAACAGGATGGAAAATAATGTTGAAATAATTTCCGGTATAAGTACTGGTGATACTGTTGTAGTAACCGGAGTGTTATTTGCCAGGCCAAAAAGTAAGCTGAATGTGAGGTCGGTTAAGCAGCTTTCACTAGAACATATTAAGGATACTTCAGGGAAGTAGAAAACGGAGAATATATTATAAATGCTTTTGTGATTATTTTTTATCAATAGAATCAGCGAATGAATATTTCTGAATTTTCTCTAAGGCGGCCCGTTTTTGCTACGGTATTAAACCTGATGATCATCCTTTTTGGAATTGTTGGGTTTACTTTTCTTGCTGTACGGGATTATCCCGCCATCGATCCTGCTGTAATCAGTATCCGCACTTCTTACACCGGAGCTAATCCCGACATCATCGAAAGCCAGATTACGGAACCATTGGAAAAGCAAATCAATGGAATTCCTGGTATAAAAACCATCAACTCCTCCAGCTCATTGGGTAGCAGCAATATTTCAGTAGAATTTGAATTGGGGGTAGACCTGGACGCTGCTGCCAGCGACGTACGTGACAAAGTAGGACAGGCGAGCAGGAGCCTGCCGCAGGACGTTGATGCACCACCTGTTGTAACAAAAGCAGATGCCAATAGTGATTTTATATTGATACTGGCTGTTCAAAGCCGCTCCAAAGGTTTACTGGAGTTAAGCGATTATGCAGAGAATGTATTGCAACAACAGTTTCAAACTATTAACCAGGTGAGTTCTGTTAACATATTCGGACAGAAACGTTATGCAATGCGCTTGTGGATGAATCCTGATAAAATGGATGCCTTCAACGTATCGTTTACGGACATACGCACTTCTTTAACAAAGGAGAATATTGATCTTCCTCCTGGCAAGATCTATGGTGATAACACAGAACTTACGATTAAAACTTTGGGAAGGCTCACTACTGAAAAGGAATTCAGGGATCTTATCATAAAACAGGATAGTTCCGGTATAATTCGATTGTCAGACGTAGCACGTGTAGAAATTGGTCCGGAAAACCTGGAACAAAGCTGGAAATTTAATGGTGTAAATGCTGTAGGTCTTGTAATAATTCCTCAGCCAGGTGCAGATAATATTAAGATCGCAGATAACTTTTATAAAAAGCTGGAAGCGATCAAAAAAAATAATAAATCAGATATTGAATTAAATGTGTTGCTTGATAATACAGTGAATATCAGGAAATCAATCAGTGAGGTAGAAGAAACGATTTTTATTTCTTTTGGGTTCGTGGTGCTGGTTATCTTTTTCTTCTTTCGCGATTGGTTAATCGCTATTCGCCCTTTGATAGATATTCCGATTTCGCTGATTGCAACCTTTTTTATCATGTACATCTCCGGCTTCTCAATAAATATATTAACATTATTGGGAATTGTTTTGGCAACAGGCCTGGTGGTGGATGATGGTATCGTTGTTACAGAAAATATCTTTCGTAAGATTGAAGAAGGATTGCCCGTCAAAAAAGCAGCACTGGAGGGAAGTAAGGAGATTTTCTTTGCCGTAATATCAACGTCTATAACGCTGGCAATCGTGTTTCTTCCGGTAATTTTTCTTGAGGGATTTATTGGCAGGCTATTTCGTGAATTTGGCGTTACATTGGCCGCAGCGGTACTCATTTCTGCGCTCGTATCACTTACCATTACGCCAGTATTGAATGTTGTGTTAACCCGAAAAAAGCAGGGGCACGGGAAGTTCTATTTAAAAACAGAACCATTTTTTACCGGAATGGAAAACGGATATAGAAACTTGCTGAACGGATTTTTAAAAGTGCGGTTCATGGCGTTGGTTATTGTAGGAGTTTGCGCTGTGTTGATCTATTTTATCATGAATTCACTTAAAAGCGAAATAGCTCCGCTGGAAGATAGAAGTAGCGTACGCTTTACCGTTAGTGCACCTGAAGGGACCAGTTATAGTAAAATGCAGGAAACGGTAGATAACATCGACAATTACCTATATGATTCGGTACCGGAAAGGGACTTCGTTTTTTCAAGAACGCCGGCTGGGGCAATTAATAGTTCGCAACCCAGATTGGCTTTGGTTCCGCCAGGTGAAAGAAACCGATCTCAAAATGAGATTGCTAGTGATCTTAACAAGAAAATGGCTAGTTTCAATGACGCGAAAATATTTGCTATACAGGAACAAACAATTGCAGTGGGAGCGGGGTCACGTGGCGGACTGCCCGTTCAGTTTGTTCTGCAGAATCAGGATCTGGAAAAAATGAAGGAAATTATTCCTAGGTTTTTGGAAGAAGCCAGAAAAGATAAAACATTTTCAAATGTTGATGTGAACCTGAAATTTAATAAGCCGGAAATACAATTAACATTGGATAGAATGAAAGTGAAAGACCTGGGGTTGTCTTCACAAGATGTAGTAGCAGCTATCCAATCGGCTTTTAGTGGAGGCAGGCTGGCATATTTTTTAAAAGATGGTTTTCAATATACAGTAATTGCCCAGGTTGAACGCAATGAAAGGAACAAGCCGAATGATATATCCAGATTGTACGTTAAAAATGATAAAGGACAAAGTATTCCTTTATCATCTGTTGTAAAACTGGAGGAGAGTAGCAGCCCACCAACATTGTTTCATTACAACCGTTATAAAGCTGCTACCATCTCTGCATCATTGTCTGATGGAAATACGATTGGTGATGGAATTAAAGCTATGCAGGCTATTTCCAATAAGTTGCTTGATGAAACATTCCAAACTGCGCTAACCGGCCCTTCACGCGATTACGCAGAAAGTTCTTCCAACATTGCCTTTGCATTCGGATTGGCATTGATATTAATTTACCTCGTTCTTGCAGCACAATTTGAAAGTTTTGTAGATCCATTTATCATCATGTTTACCGTTCCATTGGCTTTGGCCGGAGCCTTACTTAGTTTGTGGATTTTTGGACAAACACTTAATATATTTTCTGAAATTGGTATGATCATGCTCATTGGGCTCGTCACCAAAAATGGTATTCTTATTGTGGAATTTGCCAATAAGAAAAGAGAACAGGGAATGAACAAAATGGAAGCAGTACTGGAAGCGTCTCGGCAAAGGTTGCGCCCAATCCTTATGACAAGTCTGGCCACATCCTTTGGTGCATTGCCAATTGCGTTAAGCCTTGGAGCAGCTTCTACCAGCAGGGTCCCGCTTGGTATTGTAGTGGTAGGGGGTTTAATATTTTCACTATTACTTACATTGTTTGTAATTCCTGCGATGTATTCCTACATGTCGCGCAATAAGAAATATACTATCCTGGAAAAGTACCCGGATTTAAATTCAACTGATAAATCTGATGAACCTGCAGGAAACATTGCTTAGAATAAACAGCTCGTAGATGAAAAGAATATTTTTTTTAATTGGATTCTATTTAATTTTTATAACTAACAGTTTTGCTCAGCAGAATCTGCCGCTATCTGATGCCGTTAATATTGCTTTGAAAAATAGCCTGGATATTCAACTGGCTAATAATCGTATTGAGTCTGCCATAATATTTAATAATTATGGTTTCGCCGGCGGGCTTCCATTGGTTACTGCAAATTTTGCAGATAACGAACAGCTGTCATCCGTAAATCAAAAATTAAATACCGGAGTTAACATAAACAGGAATAATGCTGCCGCTAATAACCTTAGTGGAAATATTACCGGCAGTATGCTCTTATATAACGGAGGAAGGGTAATCGCCACAAAGAAACGCTTTGCAGAACTTCAAAGTCAAAGCCAGGAGTTATTGAATGCACAGGTTCAGAATATTATTGCAACAGTGATGGTAACCTATTATGATATTGTTCGTCAACAGGATTACATAAAAACCATAGATCGATCAATTGCGGCTTCTGCACAACAATTGGATATCGTTAAAGTGAGGCAAAGTGTAGGGCTTGCAAATAATGCAGATCTTTTTCAGGCACAAATAGACCTTAATGTTTTGCAGCAAGCGAAGCTGGCACAGGAACTGATTGTAAGCCAGGCCAAGACTGAATTATTGAGCGTGCTTACTTTGAAACCTGACTCTGCAATCTTTATAAAAGATACAATTCTTGTTGCAAGGGATATTCAACTTGAATCTATACTTAATAATGTTACAAAAAATGTTGATATCAAAGCAGCAGAAAACCAGGTGAAAATAAATGAGTTTATCGTTAAAGAAACGGCAGCCCAGCGATACCCGTCAATTCGCGCAACTGCAGGCTATTTATTTACAAGGAACCAGGTTGCAGCCGGGAATGTATTACTCAACCAAAATTACGGTCCTACAGTCGGCATTTCAGTTACCGTACCAATTTTTAATGGTTCCATATTTCGTCGTCAGCAGCAGGTTGCAACGATTGATGTTAACAATGCTTACATTCAAAAGCAAATATTGATTAGAGATTTTAACGCACAGGCAGTAAAGCAATTTCAGGCGTATGAAAATACCATTAGCCAGTTGGATTCGGCCAAACAAAATTATACCCTGTCTTCGAAATTACTGGAACTTACCCTTTTGCGTTTTCAGTTAAGGCAAGCTACCGCTGTAGAAGTTAAGAATGCACAGAAAAGCTTTGAAGAATCTGGATTTCGGTTGGTTAATTTAAATTTTGCTGCCAAGTCAGCAGAAATCGAATTAAAAAGATTGGTAAATGAATTAGTGCCTTAAGGAATGTAATATTTCAATGTTGAAATATTAATATTAAAAGATGTTAGAAGTTACTTTCAGTATATGTTTTATTTGATTTGCTTTATGCAATAATTCCTGCCTTTCATTGCTCAGAATAGTGACGTGCCCCATTTTCCGTCCGGGCCGGGTTTCAGCCTTGCCATAAATATGTACGAAAACATTTCCCATTTTAAGTACATCTTCCAGTCCTTCGTAATTTGCCGGTCCGCTATGCCCTTGTTCGCCAACCAGGTTTACAATGGCAGCAGGTAAAATATTATCGGAATTTCCCAAAGGATAGCCAAGCATAATTCGCCACAACATATCAAACTGGCTGCAATAACAGGCTTCAATGCTGTGATGACCACTATTGTGTACGCGTGGAGCCGTTTCGTTTACCAATACATTGTCGTCTATATCAACGAATAATTCAACAGCAAATATACCAGGGCTCTTTAGTTCTTTTACCAGTTTCATGGCAATTGCTTCTGCTTTCCAAAATACTTTTTGAGGAAGATCTGCCGGACTTAACTGGTGGCTTAGTAAGTTTAAGTTTTGATTGAAAACCATATCAACCGGACTGTAAAATTTAATTTCACCACTACTGCTAACTGCGATAATGAGCGCAATCTCTTTTTTAATTTGTATCTTTTTTTCGAGGATGGCAGGAGCGTCAAAACCTCTGTGCAGATCATCTTTATTTTTTAATATTTCTACACCTTTACCATCATAGCCACCAAAAGCTAATTTATGTACAGCAGGTAAAAAATTTACTTGAGCCTCCAGTTCTGCGAAACAACTGGTAACAACAAATTCACTTGTTGGTATTTGATGTTGTTTGTAAAATTCTTTCTGTTCAATTTTGTTTTTGATGATTTTAAGTGCTGCCGGTTTTGGATAAACTTTCACGCCTTCAAATTCCAGCTTTTCCAGTGCTTCCAGATTTACGCTTTCAATTTCTATCGTGATAGTATCCAGCGTTTTTCCGAAATTATAAACATCATTAAAATCAGTGATATCTCCTTTTATAAAATGATGGCATAAATGTGCCGCCGGGCAGTTAGGGTCATTTTCAAGTATAAAGGTCTGTACAGGATAATTTGCCGCAGCTTGCAATAGCATCCGGCCCAACTGGCCACCTCCTAATATCCCAGCTTTTTTCATGAAGCAAATATATAAGGAACAAGCTAAAACCCGGTAATATTTTAAACTACTCAAAAATGTATAGAATTGTTTTTAACTCAATTTATAATAATGACATATAAATCAACAGATTGAACTTAATTGTATATCAACCTTAACGATTTACGCTATTGTATCCTTCTTAAGTTTTAATTATCTTTGGCTTAAGATGATTCCCGACTATCCACATAAAATCTTCGGCGACAAGCGTATCAATTACAACATGCTGATGGTAACGTTAGCCATGGATGCTATCTAATCCCGTCATTAAACCGCCGGTTATTTCACGGTAAATTCTTTTTTATAATTTTACACAGATCACCTAAAAATAAATAATTGTATGTCTAATTCCACAGTTGCTACTCCAGAAAAACTTACAAAAGACACTACTGATTTCCTTCCTTTGCATGGTACTGACTATGTTGAATTTTACGTAGGCAATGCAAAACAATCAGCACACTTTTACAAAACAGCTTTTGGTTTTCAATCACTGGCTTATGCTGGTCCGGAAACAGGTTTGATGGATAGAGTGAGTTATGTGATTCGCCAAAATAAACTCACTTTCGTTTTAACTACAGCTTTACGTCAGGATAGTGAGATTGCGCAGCACGTAGCTAAGCACGGAGATGGTGTAAAGTTCCTTGCTTTAAAAGTAGACGATGCAACAGACGCCTGGAAACAAACTACCACAAGGGGAGGCAAAAGTTATATGGAGCCACTAACAAAGAAAGATTCGGACGGTGTTGTTGTAATGAGTGGCATTCATACTTACGGAGATACAGTTCACCTTTTTATTGAAAGAAAAGATTACAGTGGATTGTTCATGCCTGGTTTCAGGGAATGGAAATCTGAATACAATCCAACGACTACCGGCCTGTTATATGTTGATCATTGCGTAGGTAACGTTGGCTGGAACCAGATGAATCCATGGGTAAAATTTTATGAAGACGTAATGGGGTTTCGTAATATTCTTTCATTTGATGACAATGATATTTCAACAGAATATTCTGCGCTGATGAGCAAGGTAATGAGTAACGGAAACGGCTATGTGAAATTTCCTATCAATGAGCCTGCTGAAGGTAAAAAGAAAAGTCAGGTTGAAGAATACCTCGATTTTTACGATGGTGAAGGGGTACAGCATGTTGCCATTGCCACTGATGATATTGTAAAAACTGTACGGGAGTTGCAAAGCAGGGGCATTCAGTTTTTATCTATACCGGCAAGTTATTATGCTGATGTGCTGGACAGGGTTGGTAAAATTGATGAAGACCTGCAACCATTAAGCGAATTAGGAATTTTGATCGATAAAGATGATGAAGGTTATTTGTTACAGATTTTCAGCAAGCCTTTGCAGGACAGGCCAACGCTGTTTTTTGAGATTATTCAGCGGAAAGGAGCAAAGAGTTTCGGTAAAGGAAATTTTAAAGCATTGTTTGAGGCATTGGAACGAGAGCAGGATGCAAGAGGTAACCTGTAAGCAGCTTTTTAAATAATTTTTATAGATCAAGGTATGTTTAAACAAAAAGAAAAATAATGACTTTGTTTTTGGAAATAATATGATGTAGGATTAAAATGCACTCATGAAGCTGTTGTAAAAATGCCCTATTTATCCGTAAATCCCACATCTGACTAGCGGCAGTTTTGGGAACTAGCATTATTTAACATCGGCGAACACAATATTTTATTATTTTCACTTTCAATCAAGTGTAAACGCAATTTGAATATAAATGGGTTGTTTCAAAAAAATATTTTTATTTAGTTTTATATGTTTATGCTACAATGCGAAATTGTTTTCGCAAAACGCTGTAAATCCCATACAACGTACCTCTTACAAAATACCGGCAATGTTAAGCCGTATGGAAGACTCCGTAAAAAAGCAATTTGAAAAGCAACAGTTAACCTATCCACCTCAATCTCTGTACATCCGAAGTTTTAAGTACGACCGGCAGTTAGAAGTTTGGGTAAAAGGAGATATCAAAGAGCCCTATAAATTATTTAAGACCTATAAGATTTGTATGCAAAGCGGCACTATGGGCCCAAAACGTATGCAGGGAGATTATCAGGTGCCGGAAGGTTTTTACCAGATCAATGAATTTAATCCCAATAGCAATTACCATCTTTCATTAGGGCTGAATTACCCCAATGCATCTGATAAAATATTAAGTGATCCTGAAAAGCCTGGTAATTCAATTTACATCCACGGGAACTGTGTTTCTACAGGTTGTATTGCTATCAGTGATATTCCAATAGAAGAATTATATATAATTGCCAGCAGTGTAAAAGCGAATGGCCAGGAGTTTATTCCGGTGCACGTTTTTCCCGTACGATATAACGTGAAGAAATCTATGGAATTTTTAAGTAATACAATCAAAGACAATACATACCTGCTTCAGTTTAATAAAAGCATACGTGAAGTATTTGATTACTTTGAAGCAAAAAAACAGTTGCCTGTGATCATGGTAAACAAGAAAGGAGAATATGTATTCAATTAATAATTTTCTTTAATAGAATTTTCAGGAATTTCTCATTAACAGTTGCACCGTTTCAGTTGTTTTTTGTTCAAGCATAATTTTTTTACCAGCCGTTAGTGCTGTAATTGTTGCATCATCGTAATGCCTTATCGTAAGTAACCTTAAGTTTTTTTCCACTTCCACATCAAAAATAAGTGAAGCATCCGCAGCCAGCTGGTCTATTTTTTCCCCCCTGTCATCAAAGCAACACAAAAATGAAATAGCTGTATTTTGAGTAAGATTCGGTTTAATTTTTACCAGGTTAAATAGTTCATGCAATTGATGAATTGGTTTGTCTTCAACAAATGAAAAGTCTTTCGATTTAAATTGAATCATTACCTGATGTTGCTTATCAACGATAATAGCCGGTAAGTTTTTTACAGGATTTTTTGTAATGGATGTTCCTGGTAGAGAGGGATCCAAAAAGCTTTTTACATATAAGGGTATATTTTTATTTTGTAAAGGCTTAATTGTTTTTGGATGTATCACCTGGGCTCCATAATATGCCATTTCGATTACCTCAGTAAAACTCAAAGCCGCAATTATCGTGGCATCCTTGTATAATTTAGGATCTGCACTCATTACTGCATCTACATCTTTCCAGATAGTTAGTGAATCTGCGGCTAATAAATTTGCAAAGATTGCCGCTGTATAATCGCTTCCCTCTCGCCCCAAGGTAGTGCTTTCATTTTCATCTGTTGAGCCCACGAAACCCTGTGTTATTACGATATCATACTCCTGAAACAAAGGCAAAATTTCTTCCTGTATTTTTTTTTCTGTGATGTCCCATTCTATGCCCGCATCCCTGAAATTGCTATCTGTTTTAATGATGTCCCTAACGTCTACCCATTTATTTTTTATTTTCTGTTCGGTTAAATAATGGCTGATCATTGCAGTACTTAACAATTCGCCGCAGCACACAATCTGGTCGTAATAATAGTCGTAACTTTTTACAGGTTTGTCATGCAGCATCCATTCAACTTCAGTAAAAAAATCTTTAAATTGATTTTCAGCTTCCTGCCAGTTTACAACTGTTAAGTATTTAAGTATATTGAGGTGAGTATCCTTTACCTGTTCAAATAATGCAAGAGCATCATCCAGTTTTCCTTCAAAAAAAGCATCAACCACTTTTTCAAGGGCGTTAGTAGTTTTTCCCATCGCAGAAATAACAACCAATAATTTTTCCGGTTTCTGCGACGTTATTATTTTGCCGGTGTTTTTGATCCTTTCAATACTATTTATACTTGCCCCGCCAAATTTGTATACCCTCATTATTAAATATTTGAATGTTCGCCGTTTGTTTAAATATGAAATAAACGGAACTGAAATAATAATTTCCGAACCGTGATTTAGCATTAAAAATAATATAAACCTTACATTTGAGCAGCAAATCTAACTTCGTAAATTGTAAACCGGAAATTGTTTTATGGCAATCAACAGAAAAATACAAACGTTGGATGAATTTACTATCCAGCAATTAAGAGACTTTCCTCGTGCAACAGGCGAATTGTCTAGTTTATTAAGAGATATGGGCCTTGCAGCAAAAAGAGTACATGTAGAAGTAAATAAAGCCGGTTTGGTAGATATCTTAGGTGATGATGGCTCGATTAACGTGCAGGGGGAAGAAGTTAAAAAATTGGACGTTTTTGCCAATAACCAGTTTATGGGTGTTTTAAGGCACGGAATCAGTTGCGCCGGTATAGGTAGTGAAGAGATGGATGATATTGTTGTATTTGATGATGAGATCAGTAACAAATCTAAATACGTTTGCCTTTTTGATCCATTGGATGGCAGCAGCAATATTGATGTTAATGTTTCTATCGGAACTATTTTTAGTATTTACCGCCGCGTTAGTGAATTAGGAAAACCTGCTTCCGAAGCAGATTTTTTGCAGCCCGGCAATAAACAGGTTGCTGCAGGATACATGATTTACGGATCTTCTACCATGATGGTATATGCAACCCGGCGTGGAGTGAACGGTTTTACATTGGATCAATCAATCGGCGAATTTACATTAAGTCACCCTGATATAAAATGCCCGGAAACCGGGAAATTCTATTCCGTAAATCATGGTAATTTCTTCCAGTTTGAGCAACCTGTAAAGGAATATATTACCGGTTGCCAGAAGAAAGATAAAACTACCGGTGGTCCATACACGCAGCGATATATTGGTAGCATGGTGGCCGATGTTCATCGCAACCTGATTAAAGGTGGCATCTTTATGTACCCGGGAACAACAGACAAACCAAAAGGAAAACTCCGCTTATTATATGAATGCAATCCATTTGCCTTTATAGTAGAAAAGGCTGGTGGTAAAGCAACTGACGGTAGGCAGCGGATCCTGGATATTCAACCAACAGAACTACACCAGCGGACTCCTTTTTTTATTGGTAGTAAAATAATGATGGAAGAACTGGATGGTTTCATGCAGGCAGAAATCAAAAAAAGTTAACTGCCTTAAACAGGTTAGCAGGCTCGGAATGGCGAATGCCCTTAACTTATGTTAAACTAAATTAATGGCGAACAAAATCATATCAGTTAAAAATCTTGTTAAAAATTATGGTAATTTCCAGGCCGTAAAATCTATATCCTTTGATGTATATGAGGGTGAAATATTTGGATTGCTCGGACCAAACGGCGCTGGAAAATCAACTACATTAGAGATTATAGAAACATTGCGGCAGAAAACAAGTGGGGAAGTGATTGTTGATGGTATTGATCTTGATAAAAAGCCGGAAGAGATTAAAAAAATTATCGGTGTACAGTTACAAACTTCCGGATTTTATCCCGGCTTAAATCTGCTGGAATTGATCAGGCTATTCGGTGGTTTATACAACAAGCCGGTTAATGCCATGGAGTTGCTAAAAAAAGTGAACCTGGAAGATAAGGCTAAAAATAAAAGCAAAGAATTAAGCGGCGGACAAAAACAACGATTTTCTATTGCCACAACATTAATCAACACACCAAGGATTGTTTTTCTTGATGAACCAACCACCGGACTTGATCCCCAGGCCAGACGAAATTTATGGGATCTCATCAAGGAAATCAGAAATAACGGTACTACCGTAATTATCACTACGCATTATATGGATGAAGCCGAACAACTTTGTGACAGAATTGCCATCATTGATGAGGGAAAGATCATAAAGCTGGATTCTCCTGATAAAATGATTGATGAACTGGTAGCCAGCGGTTTTGAACGTCCTAAACAGGTAAAAGCTGCCAATTTAGAAGACGTTTTCATACATTTAACAGGCAGGCAGATGCGGGATGAATAAAGTTGTTTTTATTTGCATAAATTTTATAACCTAAACGAATATTAATGAAGAAAGTAGTTTTTTGTTTTTTAGCAATGGCATCTGCAACTTTTGCAGTAAATGCTCAGGATAAAAAGCCGGTTGCAAAACCTGGTATCACAAAAGCACCGACAGCACCGGTAATGAAAAACCTGATGGATAGTTTTAGCTATGCGGTTGGTGTTAACATCGCCAACAATATGAAGGACCAGGGAATTAACAACCTGAACACAAGTTTAATGGTAAAGGCTATTGAAGACGTATTTAAGAGCAGGCCAACAGCATTAACCTCAGAAGAATGTAACAATAAAATGCAGGAGCAGATGGCTATTTTTAGTAAAGCTAAAGAGGCAGATAGCAAAAAACTTACTGCAGTAGAAAGGGCTAAAGGTGATGCCTATCTGGCAACAAATGCAAAACGTGCAGGAGTAGTAAGCTTACCGGGCGGACTTCAGTACGAAATTCTTAAAGCAGGCGAAGCCGATGGAATTAAGCCAACAGCACAAGATACTGTTGTTGTAGATTATATTGGAACCACTATCGATGGAAAACAATTTGATGCTTCCACGGGAAGAGGACCAGCAACATTTCCGGTAAATGGTGTAATCAAGGGATGGACAGACATTTTGCAATTGATGACAAAAGGTGCCCATTGGAAAGTTTATATCCCAACCGATCTTGCCTACGGTGATAGGGGAGCTGGTGGTGCAATTCCAGGCGGAGCAACACTCGTATTTGAAATCACATTGCTGGAAGTAAAACCGGCAACCGTAAAATAATAATGGAAGATCTAAAATACCCGATTGGTAAATATATTGAGCAACCATTTTCTCAGAAACAATTGGGAGAATGGTTGCTTGATATTAAATCGGCACCGTTGCAATTAGAGTACACAATCACTAACCTTGATCACAATCAGTTAGAGATACCTTACCGTGAGGGTGGCTGGACGGTGAAACAGGTTGTGCATCATGTTGCAGATAGCCATATGAACGCTTATATAAGATTTAAGCTGGGCCTTACTGAAGAGAATCCGGCTATAAAGCCTTACCTGGAAGCCTCATGGGCAGAAATGGATGACACAACAAACTGCCCCGTTAATATATCTATTACATTGCTTTTTGCGTTGCATGCCCGATGGTATGAAATATTAAAAAATATTACAGAAGAGCAATTTAAACGTACCGTTTTTCATCCTGAACATAAAAAGGAATTATCACTTTGGTATTTATTAGGAATGTATGCATGGCATGGAAGGCATCATATAGCTCATATCAATTCTCTCAGAAACAGAATGAATTGGTGACCACTCGCATAAAATTTTATCCAGAATTAAATGTCCGTTAAAACAATCAGTTCCGAATACATCAGCAGGCACCAGTATTTCACTGCAAGAAAAGACAGCTATCAAACCGATACCGGAAAAATAGTAGATCCTTATTTTGTGGTTGAACTTCCAATGGCCGCAGGTGTAATGGCAATTACGGAAAACAATGAAGTTGTATTGGTAAAACAATACCGGCATCCTGTTGGTGAATCTATGCTAGAACTTCCTGGAGGATTTATTGAAGCAGGTGAAGATCCGGAACTGGCTATCAGAAGAGAATTGCTGGAAGAAACAGGTTATTCATGCAATAGCATTCACTTGTTGGGAAAAACTGCCCTCAATCCAGGTGTATTAAATAATTACACTTACATGTTCCTCGCATTAGGAGCCGTAATAACCGCTCCACAGCAATTAGATGCAAATGAAGAAATTGATATAATCTTAAAGCCTATCGATGAATTAAGGCAGATGCTTATGAACAACGAAATAAAACAAAGCTTGCATGCGTTGTGTATGTTTTATGGTTTTGAATATCTTACTGCGAATAAGATAATTTAATATCCTTCTATCTCTGCAATAATAAAAAAACTACCGCAAACCATTATCACATCGTGTGGGTTCGCATTTTTCATTGCCATGGCAATCGCATCATTTACATTGTCGAAATTTTCTCCCTCTAATAAATAATCAGCTGCAATTTTTTTAAGATCTTCTTTTGGAAGGGCCCGGGGAATATGAGCATTCGTAAAATAGTAAGTGGCAGTTGGTGGAAACAATGATAATACATTTGATACATCTTTATCATTAACAAATCCAAGAATAAAATGATAACCGGATGATGGGTAATTAATTTTTAGTTGTTGAAGAACTTCGTAAATTCCATCTGCGTTATGCGCAACATCAAAGATCAGTGTAGGTTTAGTGGCCGCCACCTGCCACCTGCCCTTTAATCCTGTTAACTTTCCTACATTTTCCAGTGCGTAATGAATATCGACTTCCGGCAAATTAAATCCCAGCTCTTTTAAAATTCCCACTGCACATAATGTTGTACATACGTTTTTGGTTTGATATAGACCTGTTAGGTCCAACTTTAATTTTTCTACCACACTCGTCTGGTTGTTTCTAACATAACAAAGTAAGAGATCCCCCGAGGTTTCTATGTATTCTACCGTGTATATTTCTGTTGCGAAATAAATAGCTGCATTTTCTTCTGTTGATTTTTTCAGGAATACCGGATTTGTCTCCACCTGTGATTCTCCAATTACAACCGGCGTGTTCCTCTTGATAATACCTGCTTTTTCATACGCGATCTGCTGCAAACTATTTCCCAGCAATTGTACATGGTCTAAGCCAATGTTAGTGATCACTGAAAGTAGGGGAGAAATTATATTAGTACTATCCAGCCTGCCACCCAGCCCGGTTTCAATAACTGCGATATCAACATCTTCCTTAGCAAAATAGTCAAAAGCCATCGCGACTGTGAGTTCAAAAAATGATGGTTCAATCTTCTCCGAAATCTCCTTCGTACTTTCTCCGAAATTCACAATAAAATCTTTACTCACCATCTCTCCATTGATGCGGATTCTTTCTCTGAAATCTTTTATATGAGGCGAAGTGTATAAACCTGTTTTATAACCAGCCTGTTGTAATATTGCCGCCAGCATATTGCTCGTACTTCCTTTGCCGTTAGTACCTGCAACATGTATACACCTGATTTTTTTTTGTGGATTACCAATCGCATTACACAATTCTATAGTATTATGAAGGTCTTCTTTATAAGCTGCTGCACCAATCCTGCTATACATGGGCAACTGGCTGTACAAATAACTGATGGTTTCTTCATAAGTCATGAGCAAAAATAAGTAGATTAACTAACAGCAGAAAAGCAAATTTGTGTAATACTGGTACAATTGAATAAGACGATTTACGCCGGACTTCGAAGACTTTTATAGCATGGAAAATGAAAACAAGCAGGAAATTAATTTACATTAAAATTAAACTGAACTGTTACATTCGAAGACTCATCCGCCTTATCAAACTGCATATTACGCAGATAATTACTGATAGCTGTAGCATAACCCTGGCTACGGTTAGTACTGCCTTTATCAAAACCTACAAAAGTTCCTTGTCCGGCCGGATTTACTTTAATTATTGCATAAATAGTTGCTTTCGGTAATTCACCGGTAAAAGAATAATAGCGTACGATCTTCCTGTTTCCTTTTGTTACTTTGGGTCCTCCCACTTTTCCACCAGGAGTATTTCCATAGGAATCTTTGTTACCATCAGGCGATCCATTATCTCCTCCACCACCAGGTTTGTTTCCCTGATAAACATATCCGTTGTCCTGATCAGGATTGTTGCCTGGCTTTCCTGCTCCCGGCCCATTGTAAGTTATTTTAGGTTTTTGTGGTTTTGGTGCCGGGGCAATAACGGGAACAATTGCCTTTTCAACTTTTACTTTTGTGGTAGGTTTTACCGGTGCGGCAACAGGAGCTGCATCTTTTTCAGCATTGTCATCCGCAGTAACGTTTTCTTCTTCAGCAGGCGCAGCTGCGGCAGCTTTTGCTATTGGGATATTTTCTTCAGATGGCGTACGGTTTCCTTTTATGAGCGGCTGTTCATCACCAAATCCTTCATTGTCGTTGCCGAGGTTAATTTCAATCAAATCCTGAACTATAGGAATAGTAGGTGGGAATACTTTCCAGCTGATCAGAAAAAACAGCAGCAGCAAGGTTACACAAATAATTGTTGTGTAAATAAATGCTTTTCTATTTTTTTCAGATTCGTAGGAAGCCGTCATATTAAAAGATTGTGTTGGATAAAGTTATTTCATTATTATTAAACAGACTATTCAATAAAACTAATTCATACCGCAAACTAAAATTTTAACAATTTTATTAATAAAATATGCTGTTAGCATGCGATTCAGAGGCCTTGTTTAAATATTCAAACTAGTGCACCACTATTTTCACCTCAACCGGCAATAATCTGCGTAAGCAAATTTTCTTCAACTTTAGCGATTATAATTTGTAATTCCTTTCTCCAAAAAGAAAACTTCCTATTCTCACCATGGTAGAACCTGCGTCTATAGCAAACTGGTAGTCGGCACTCATGCCCATACTTAAGATAGAGAACGGATAACTGGTTCCGGTTAATTGAGCTTTAACCTTTTCAAAAATATTGTGTAGCATGTTAAATTCTGAAATGATCAGGGAATTGTCTTCAGTAAAAGTTGCCATGCCCATGAGTCCTTTTAATGTAACATGCTCATATTCGTTTTTATTTAGCGAAGAGATAACTTCCATCAATTCCGGTTCATCAAACCCAAACTTAGTTTCCTCTTTAGAAATAAATACCTGTAATAAACACGCGATTTGCCTTTCAGTTCTTTTTGCCTGTTTATTTACCTCTGATAAAAGTTTTGCAGAATCTACACCATGTATAAGATGAACAAATGGAGCAATATATTTTACTTTATTAGTTTGCAGATGCCCGATAAAATGCCAGCGAATATCTTTTGGCAATGCCTGGTATTTATCTACCAATTCCTGCACATAATTTTCTCCAAAATCCCTTTGGCCAAGATCATATAATTGTTGAATATCCTCAATAGGTTTTGTTTTAGAAACTGCCACCAATGTAACATGGCTGGCATCTAATTTTTTTTTGACCTGTTGGTACCCTGCAATGTTTACAGCCATTTTATTATTTTTTATTGCGATGGCAAATGGTTTTTTGCTGCCGGCTATTTTTCTTTCAAGTACTTCCGAAATGACAGTTGAATACGATAGCTAAACTTCTTAAATTTTAACTAGGCTAAAACTGCTTCCAATTTAAAAATAATGTCAACAGCATCAAAAGTAATCACAAAAAAAATGTGCAAACGGGAAATCATTTGCACATAAATTCTTATTTAATAAATTTACTATTTTAAAATCGTTCTGCTGATAACGATTCTTTGTACTTCACTTGTTCCTTCATAGATCTGCGTGATTTTTGCATCTCGCATCAATCTTTCAACATGGTATTCTTTTACAAAACCATAGCCTCCATGAATTTGAACTGCTTCAGTTGCCGTCCACATGGCTGTTTCACTACTAAACACTTTTGCCATTGAACTGCTAAGTGTATAATCAAGATGTTCATCTTTTTCCCACGCTGCCTTCAGGCAAAGCAACCTGGAAGATTCAATTCGGGTAGCCATATCCGCCAGTTTAAATTGAATGATTTGGTGGTTCATGATCTCTGTTCCAAATGCCTTTCGTTGTTTGCTATATTTCAATGCTAATTCGTATGCCCCACTTGCAATACCCAACGCCTGAGAAGCTATTCCAATTCTGCCGCCAGCCAGGGTTTTCATAGCGAATTTAAAACCGAATCCATCTTCGCCAATGCGGTTCTCTTTCGGCACTTTTACATCATTGAATAGGATAGTATGTGTATCACTTCCACGAATACCAAGCTTATTTTCTTTTGCACCAACAACCACACCTGGCCAGTTTTTTTCTACAATAAAAGCGTTTATTCCGCGACTACCTTTGCTTACATCTGTTTGGGCTATAACAAGGTAAACACTTGCACTATTGCCATTGGTAATCCAGTTCTTAGTGCCATTTAGCAAATAATAATCTCCTTTGTCCTCCGCCGTGGTACTTTGGGAAGTTGCATCGCTTCCCGCTTCAGGTTCGCTTAAAAGGAAAGCACCTATATACAATTCTCCATTCTTTTTTCCCTGCGCCAATGGTACGAGGTATTTTTGTTTCTGGTCTTCATTGGCATATTCCTGCAAACCGTAGCAAACCAGGCTGTTGTTTACGCTAACACAAACACTTACACTGGCGTCAATTTTACTGATCTCTTCCATCGCCAAAACATAACTTATTGTATCCATTCCGCTCCCGCCGTATTCTGGCTTCACCATCATTCCCATAAATCCAAGATCTGCCAGTTTTTCAATCTGCTCTTTAGGGAATTTTTGATGCTCATCCCTTTCAATCACCCCTGGAAGGCATTCATTTATAGCGAAGTCCCTTGCTGCTTTTTGAATCATCAGATGTTCTTCGGAAAGTTGAAACTGCATATGGCTTTTTTTAGGGAACAAAAGTAAGCTTTGCCCGGTAAGTTCAAACGATCTGTTCACTTTTTTTTAAATGATGAATTCCCGTTATTTATACCATGATACAAAAAAAGGCCCTTCTAATACAAAATAGTATTAAAAAGAACCTTTCTATGTTGAAGTTTCTAAGGGAAAAAAGTTATTACAGTTCTTTATTTGAACTTGAATATTACACCTGCCTGCAGTGAAGTAATATCAAATCCGGCTTCGGCATTTACTCCAAAGGCAGGGGTGAAGAAATACGATGCTCCAACAAAACCTCCCAATACAGGGAATACGTCGTTATAGTTAGTTCTTGATCCACCGTTATAGTTATAATTATATTGATAAAAAGCGGCTCCTGCAGATACGCCACCGTATGTGTCTAAACCTGGAACTTTCCAACCATAATGCCAGGCAGAGCGGCCGCCAACAACAATGGTATTGGCTTTAAAGTCATCATTATAATTTCTGTTGCTTTTATTGGAGGTGGTTGCACCTACTTCCGCACCCAGCGAAACTACGCCTGGGCCTGCGTTCCAGATGCCAAACTCTAAAGCTGCTTTTGTTCCGAAAGTAGACCTATTCCCAAAATCATTTTTGTAATCGTTTCCAAAACCAACTCCTAAATTTAAGGTCACACTCCCTTGTCTGAATGGAGTAACAGGGCTACTACTTTTTTGGGCGTTAGATTCAGCAGCAACTCCTACACATAGGAAGAGTATTGCCACGGCAACAATAATTTTTCTTTTCATGAGAGCCTAATAACCAAATAATATACCAAATCGATTTTTACATTCATAAAAATTTTCTTTTAACAGTATTATTTTTTTCTGAGTACAATTACATGAAGGAAGAACTATTTTTATTTTGAGTTGGGTATTTTAAGCATGGACAACCAAAAGTTGCTAATAGGATATTGCGGTTATTTTAATTTGATACCTTTACGCTTCAATTTTTATTTTTGAATACATCCCAACAAAACCTGCGGATACAAAAGATCATTGCAATTATTTCTATTGCTCTTTTTTTAATAAAGATTATTGCCTGGTATATTACTGGTTCTGTAGCGATACTAACTGATGCATTAGAGAGTATCGTTAATGTAATTGCTGGCCTTGTTGGCGTTTACTCTCTTTATGTTTCGGCCAAACCAAAAGATTTGGATCATCCTTATGGCCATGGTAAAGTGGAATTTATTTCTGCAGCAATTGAAGGTACTTTAATCACGATAGCCGGTATTGTGATTATTGTTGAAGCTATAAATAATTTAAGTAATCCTCATATTATAAGAAAACTGGATGTTGGTATCTACCTCGTTGCAGCAACTGCGATTGTTAATTTTGTTGCCGGCGCAATTTGCGAAAGAGAAGGAAGAAAGAGTAATTCTTTGGCGTTGATCGCCAGTGGTAAACACTTAAAAGCTGATACCTATACAACAGTTGGTATTATTGCCGGATTGATTCTTTTGTTGTTTACTAATATTACCTGGATAGATAGTGCTGTTGCTATTTTATTTGCATTGATCATTTTAGTGACCGGATACAAGATAGTACGATCATCTATCGCGGGAATTATGGATGAAGCAGATATTGATCTGTTAAAGAAAATGGTTGTAACACTAGATGCAAACCGAAATGAAAACTGGATAGACCTTCATAATTTAAGAATCATCAAATACGGACCAACTCTTCATCTCGATTGCCACCTCACGGTGCCATGGTATTTTAATGTTCACGAGGCACACAAGGAAATCGATGCATTGTCTGGGCTAGTGCGAAAGCAGTACGGAGAGTCGGTAGAATTATTTGTTCATTCAGATGGCTGCCTCGATTTTTCTTGCAAAATTTGTCAGAAAGTTGGTTGTCCGGTTCGTAAACATCCATTTGAAAAAAAAATTAAATGGACTATGCAAAACATATCCAGCAATAACAAACACAATATTCTTAGTTAATATGACAGCACCTGAGTTAAACGATAAATTTTGGGATCAAAGGTATCTCACCCATGCTACCGGCTGGGATGTTGGTGAAATAGCTGAGCCAATAAAAATGTATGTCAACCAATTAGTAAAAAAAGATATTGCTATTTTAATACCAGGTTGTGGTAATGCTTATGAAGCACTTTATCTTTTAGATAACGGATTTTCTAATATCACATTAGTAGATATATCGCCATTGTTAGTTAAAAGCCTAAAAGAAAAATTAAAGCGATTTATCGGTAGAGGATTGGAAATAATCTGCGGAGATTTTTTTATGCATCAAGGCAAATATGATCTGATTATTGAACAAACTTTTTTTTGTGCACTGGATCCAATGCTTAGAAGTGATTATGCTATAAAAATGAAGGAGCTATTAAATCAATCCGGTAAACTGGTTGGATTATTATTTGATCGTTCATTTGTTGGCGGTCCGCCCTTTGGCGGAAGCGAAGGAGAATTTAGAAAATTATTTTCTCCATATTTCCGGTTAAAAACAATGGAACGATGTTATAATTCTATCGAACCAAGAAAGGGAAGTGAACTATTTTTTATTCTGGAAAAAAATAATTACAACAATAATTTGTAAAATATGCTGCTTTTTTATTAACAGGTTATTTAATGTTTTAAATATTTAGCCTTCAAAAAGTTTTGCAACACCAAAAGCTGCTGAAGCAGCAATCGCACCTATCATCATAACCCTGAATGCGCCTGCGATTGCATTAACACCCGTTATCCTGCTTTTAAAATAACCAAAAATAAACAGGCAGATAAGGGTTGCCACAACCGAATATTTTAATGCTTCAGTAGAACTACTAATAAAAAAATAGGGACTTAGGGGAATGATACCTCCAGCTACATAAGAAAGTCCGATGTTTAAAGCGCTTTTAGTGGCTCTTTTTGGATCTGGTTTATCCAGGCCTAGTTCATACTTCATCATAAAATCAACCCAACGGTCTTTATCCCGTGCAATTTCTTCTGTTGCTTTTTCCTGTATTTCTTTACTAAGTCCAATATTTGCAAAAAAATCTTTTGTTTCTTCAATTTCCCTTTCCCGCAAATTTTCTACCTCATGATGTTCTCTTTTTACTTCACTTCTATAATGGTCCTGCTCTGTTTTGCCAGCAAGATAACCGCCTAGTCCCATTGCTATACTACCGGCAGCAATCTCAGCAATACCGGCAATTACAATGATATTGCTGCTATCTACTGCACCGCTTAATCCGGCTGCCAAGGCAAATGGAACAGTTAATCCGTCGCTCATTCCAATTACTACATCCTTTAACATGTCGGAACTCTTTAAATGAGATTCGATGTGATCGTGGTGCAGGTGAGTATCCATTTTGCTAGAGTTGAAACAGTTTTTTTAGTTTAGAATCTGTAAACTTTTTTCAATAATTCCTACACATTCAAGCACCTGTTCTTTATTAATCAGCAGGGGTGGTGCAAACCTGATCTTGTCTCCGTGTGTTGGCTTTGCCAGTAAACCATTTTCTTTAAGTTCCAGACAAAGATCCCATGCTGCTTCCGGGTTTTCGTGTTTAATTACAATCGCGTTTAATAAACCACGTCCACGGATAAGTTTAATATGTGGGGAGTTTAATTTTTTAAGCTCCGACCGAAATAATTCTCCCATCTTACTGGCATTATTTGCCAGTTGTTCATCCTGCAAAACCTTCAACGCTGCGATTGCAACTTTGCAAGCCAATGGATTCCCACCATAAGTACTACCATGTTCACCGGGTTTAATGGTAAGCATAATTTCATCATCAGCTAATACAGCACTTACCGGCAAAATACCGCCGCTTAAAGCTTTACCCAATATTACCATATCAGGTCTTACGTTTTCATGATCGCACGCCAGCAAATTTCCGGTTCTGCACAAACCTGTCTGAATTTCATCTGCCACCATCAATACATTGTATTCAGTGCACAATTTTCTGATTCCTGCATAGTAACCTTCGTCAGGTACTACTACTCCAGCTTCTCCCTGAATCGGCTCAAATAAAAAAGCTGCAACATTTTTATCCTGTAACTCTTTTTCGAGTGCCGATAAATCGTTAAATGGAATCATGCTGAATCCACTAACAAATGGTCCGAAATTTTTAGTTGCTGTAGGGTCCGAACTAAAAGAGATAACACCAACCGTTCTACCATGAAAGTTGCCTGAGCATACAATGATTTTTGCCATCCCATCTTCAATTCCCTTTACTTCATAGCCCCACTTACGGCTAAGCTTAATCGCAGTTTCTACCGCTTCAACACCGGTATTAACAGGTAAAACTTTATCATAACCAAAATAGGAAGTGATGAATTGTTCATACTCGCCAAGAATATTGTTATAAAATGCTCTTGATGTAAGGGTAAGTACCTGAGCCTGCTCTACCAGAGCAGCAGTAATTTTAGGATGACAATGACCTTGATTTACTGCGGAATAACCACTTAGAAAATCGTAGTATCTTTTGTCGTCAACATCCCACATATATACGCCCGATGCCTTGCTTATAACAACAGGCAAAGGATGATAGTTATGGGCTCCGTATTTTTCTTCGAGATCTAAAAAGTGTTGTGTGTTGGCAGTTAACTGAATAGTTGTGTGCATAGCTGTAAATTGAAAAAAAGAAAATATGGTTAAATAAAATGCTGCTACGTAATGTAGATTGTAAATTCCTTAGGAAAGATTATCCTCGATGATTAAGCAAATCCAGATTGCTGCTTAAAAACATTGGTATCGTGTTAAGTACATTGATGGGGCGAAGGTAAATAATTAAACCCATTTGTAAAAGTAATGTGTTGGAAATTTTAAAGCAGGGGTATCACTTTTTTTAAAAATCCCGTAAACGCTGCTGCCACTTCCACTCATAGAAGCATATAAGGCACCTGCAGCATATAGGTTGTCTTTCAATTCTTTAATTTCCGGGTATTCGTTGAAGATTGGCTTTTCAAAATCATTAAAGATATTTTCTTTCCATGTTGCAATGGGTTGTTCAATAGCTTCCAGCAGAGAAATAGGAATGCTTTTATTTTTTAAAAGGGAGAATGCCATGCGGGTATTGATATGGACTCCGGGATTTACCAGCAGCTGGCTGTATTCAGAAAGATCAAGGTTGATAGGCTCTAATATTTCACCTCGTCCGGTTGCGTAACAAGGTTTGTTTATTATAAAAAACGGGCAATCGCTGCCTAGCGATAATGCATAAGTTTGAAGTTGGCCATTGTTTAAGCCAAGCTCATATTTTTTATTGAGTAGTTGTAATGTAAAAGCCGCATCGGCAGAACCACCGCCTAATCCTGCCCCCATTGGTATTGTTTTGTGTAAATGAATGCGCACCGGCGGTAGCTGAGGAAAATCCTGTTTTAATAGCTGATAAGCTTTTAGACAAAGATTATTGTTGATGTCTCCATCTACACTATTTCCGCTGGCAGTAAATATAACATCGGAATTTGTGCTGTTCGTAATTATTTCAACCGCTTCTTTTATAAAAAGTGGATAAAATATTGTTTGAAGGTTGTGAAATCCATCTGATCTTTTTTCCAAAACCTGTAAACCAATATTTATTTTACCATTTGGAAAAGCGATCATCTTACCTGGCTAAATTTAATTAGAAACTCAATTGCACATTATCTGAAGCCTAACGCTACTTCCCCTTCCTGCTCTTGATCTCATCCCTGATAGCAATAGCTTTTATATAATCTTCGTGTTCCAATACATCTGTAAGAAGGGTGTTTAATTCATCGAGACTCATCGAACTAAGATCATCTTTGCCACCTGTTTCTGTTGTAACAGCAGCTGTTCCTTTTTTATTGTCATCTTCCATTAAAACACCAGCCTGGTCCAGGATGGTATCGTAGGTAAATATGGGGCAAGCAAATCTAACTGCTAAAGCCAATGCATCAGAGGTACGCGAATCTATTTCTACAGTATCATTGGCAGAACTGCAAACCAGTTTAGAATAAAAGATGCCTTCCTGCAAATCATTTATCACAATCTCGTGTAATTCTACATTGAAAGCCATCATAAAATTTTTCATCAGATCGTGCGTAAGCGGCCTGCTCGGATTCATCCTTTCAAGCGCTACTGCAATGGCTTGTGCTTCAAACCCTCCAATAACAATAGGTAGGCGGCGAAGCCCGTTTATTTCACCTAAAACCACGGCGTAAGAATGGGTTTGAGTAATGCTATGAGACAATGCCACAATTTCCAATTCAATTTTTTTCATGCAAGGCTATTAATAAAGTTGAGGGTTACTTTTTACAAAGATAAAACTAAAGCCTTTCAAATTTAATTGAAAGGCTTTTAAATATAAGCTTTTTTATTATTTCTATTACTCAGCTTAAAGAGAACAGGATAACAATAAAATTATACTCCTTTTAATTTTTTAACAGCTTCTATAATCTTTGGCATTACTTCAAAGGCATCACCAACTATTCCATAATCAGCTGCTTTAAAAAACGGTGCTTCTGGATCTTTATTGATAACAACAATCGTTTTACTCCTGTTTACACCTGCCAGGTGTTGAATTGCTCCCGATATGCCTATGGCAATGTATAAATTTGGTGCTATTGCCAAACCTGTTTGTCCAACGTGCTCATGGTGAGGGCGCCAGTTGATATCCGCAACCGGGCGGCTACAGGCCGTAGCAGCACCCAATAAACCAGCAAGTTCTGTTACGAGTCCCCAGTTTTCAGGACCTTTTAACCCACGACCGCCGCTTACAACAATTTCGGCTTCACTTAACGGTACCTCTCCAACAACTTTATTTACACTCGCAACTGTTACTTTGGCGGGGTTAATGGTAGCTGAAAATGCTGCCACTTCTGCTGTCTCACCAGTAGTAACAACACTAAAGGAGTTAGGGTTCAGTGATATTATTTTTATCGCTGTGTTTACTGTGATATTAGCAAAAGCTTTGCCACTGAATACAGTTTTCTTAACGGTAAAACCGTTACCTGTATCTGGTAAAGCAATGGCACCAGAAACCAGTCCTGCTTTTAATTTCACGCTCAACCTTGGCGCTACCGCTTTACCGGAAGTGTTATTGGAAAACACGATCACATCAGCCCCTATGGCTGTCACTGCTTGAGCAATGATATTTGTATATACCTGTGCATCCAGGTTATTAAGGCTGGCATCCTGCACGGTGTGTACTTTTTTAATTCCATAATTACCGATGGCAGCAAGATCATCGCTTACTGTTCCAAAAACAATGGCTTCTGCCGTTGTGCCGGTTTGTGAAGCAATTTTTGAAGCATAACTGGCTGCTTCAAATGATGATTTTTTTATGTGGCCATCTGCCTGATCGAGAAATACTAATACGCTCATGTTATGTTATTTTATAACCCTGATTCTTTTGAAAACAAAGTTGTTATTTAGTGTAATTACTTTTTTGATCAATGATCATTTTTATCGCTGCGTGATATTTACTAAAAGTGATTCAGCATTATTTCTGCTGGATAAACTACTTTAGATCACTCTGGCTTCTTCGTGTAATAACCTAACCAATTCTTCCGGTGTTTCCGGAGAAACCAATTTTACACCGGCCTTTGCTGGTGGAAGATCAAATGAAGCGATGCTGGTATATGTTTCAGCAGCTACAGGCTCTGTAACTTTCAGTGGTTTGGTTCTGGCACCCATAATTCCTTTCATGTTGGGAATACGTTGTTCAGCCATACCTTTCTGGCAACTAACCACAACAGGTAGTGCCACATGATCTGTTTCTTCGCCCCCTTCAATTTCTCTCACAACAATTGCTTTTCCAGCTTCCAGATCAAACTTCAGGGCATGTGAAATATAAGGCAGATCCAGCAATTCAGCCAACATTCCGCCAATAGACGACCCATTATAATCGATCGTTTCTTTTCCGGTAAAAATAAGGTCATAGTTTCCTTCTTTTGCAATCGCTGCAATTTGAGAGGCTATGAAAAAACTGTCGGAATTATCGGTATTTACACGGAAAGCTTCGTCTCCGCCCAATGCAAGTGCTTTGCGTATAATTGGTTCGCTGTCGGCCGTGCCAATATTTACCAGGTGAATAACGGTTGAAGCATCGGCTTCTTTTAATTCGATGGCCCTTACCAATGCATACCATTCATCGTATGGATTGATAATCCATTGTACACCGTCTGCCGCAAATTTCGTATTGTTATCTGCGAAGGCTATTTTTGCCGTTGTATCGGGCGTTTTACTGATGCAAACTAAAATCTTCATTTATTATATCTTTTGCCTTTTACCTGTAAAGTAATAGGGATGAGTGAATAAAAGTTGTTTATGCAACTAAGTGCAAATATAAGCGTTGCAAAGATAATTTTAAAACACAGTTTAAAAAACATTGTTGAATGAGTAGAATAGAGAAATTACTGGAATTTATGAAAACTGCCGATAAGGATAGTTTTTTGCAACATGCGCTGGCGCTGGAATATATTAAAATAGACAACGATGAAGCAGCCAGGAAACTTTTTAATGAGATTTTATTGAGAGAACCCAGTTATATAGGTTCTTATTATCATTTGGGTAAACTTTTAGAACGTGTAGCCGATTTCGACAAAGCAATACGGGTTTATAAAAGAGGCATGGAGGAGGCTAAAAAAGCCGGTGACCAGCACAGCTACAACGAATTACAGGGAGCTTTAGAAGATCTGGAGGATTGAGTTTGTTCATTTCCTGGTTAGCGCTATGAACTTATAAGTACCGAAGATGCCATCACAAGTGATAATTTTAAAATAAACAATTACAGGTATAAGATATCAATCAACAGGAATATGAATCTGCTTCAACAATTTCAGCAATTTATTAATCAGGAAAAACTCTTTCAACATAAGGATAGGGTACTCCTTGCAGTTAGTGGCGGAGTGGATTCAATGGTGCTTTGCCACTTATGTAAGCAGGCAGGTTACGATTTTGCAATTGCTCATTGTAATTTTCAATTGAGAGGGACCGAAAGCGATGCCGATGAAGCGCTGATACAAATGTTAGCTGGCAAATATGAAATTGAATATTTTATCAAAAGATTTGATACATCCAACTATGCAAACGAAAACAAAGAAAGCATTCAGGTAGCTGCAAGAAATCTTCGTTATTCATGGTTTGCAGAACTTACCGATACCAGGAACGGCAGCCCATTCAAAAAACTTTTAACGGCTCATCATGCTAACGATAATGTAGAAACGCTATTGATGAACTTCTTTAAAGGAACAGGAATTGCAGGCTTGCAGGGAATACTTCCCAAAAGCGGAAAGGAACAGCAAATTATCAGGCCGTTACTATTTGCAAAAAAGGAAGACCTGGTACAATATGCCACCGATAACGGGCTTTCCTTTCGTGAAGATGCTTCCAATCAAAGTGACAAATACACCCGAAATTATTTCAGAAATAAACTAATTCCGGCGCTTACTGCAGTTTACCCAAAAGTGGAAGATAACTTGCTTGATAATATTAACAGATTTTCTGAAGTTAATCTGCTTTATAAACAGGCAATTGAGCATTTGAAAAAAAAGCTGCTGATACATAATAAAAAGACATTGCAAATGCCGGTTCTGAAATTATTGAAAACCGAAGCTTTACAAACAGTATTGTTTGAAATTACAAAAGAGTTTGGGTTTACCTCTAAGCAAACAGGTGATATTATAAGATTATTGAATGCCGGTTCGGGGAAATTCATTGACTCCTCAACTCATCAGATAATTAGAAACCGCAAGTGGCTAATTATTTCCCTTTTACAATCTGATGACCAATCAAATTATTTAATTGAGGCGCCAGACGAAAAGATTCAATTCGCCGGGCAATCAATCACTGTAAAGAAAATGTATAGGCCAATAAAAATAGAAAGTGATTCATTTGTAGCCCAGGTGGATGCCAAAGAGATTGTGTTTCCACTGTTGTTACGAAAGTGGCAGCAGGGCGATTACTTCTATCCGTTAGGAATGAAAAAAAAGAAGAAGCTTAGCAGATTCTTTATTGATAATAAATTATCTCTTCCTCAGAAAGAAAATACCTGGGTAGTTGAAATGGATAAAAAAATTATTTGGGTTGTAGGGCAACGAATTGATGATCGGTTTAAGATAGATGCGCAAACACAAGATATTATCCGGATGGAATTATCACCTGCCTAAAATACTTGGCTTTTTCAATTCTTCTAAAATACCATTGAATAGGGTGGGTTGTAAAGCGGCTACCAGTATTAACGTAAATACCAATCCAAACAAGGCTCCCCATAAATGCGCATTGTGGTTAATATTATCTCCACCTTTTTTATCCATATAAACACAGTAAACGATAAACAGGATGGCATAAGCAAGTGCCGAAAGTTTTATTGCCCCATACAGGTAAATACTAGACCATGGGCTGAAAACGATTGCTGCAAAAACAACAGCAGAAACTGCTCCTGAAGCACCCAATGCTTTGTAAGCATAATCGTCTTTGTGTCTGAAATAAGATGGAAGGTCTGCAATCAGCATTCCGGTGAGATATAAGATTATGTAAGATAAATTTCCGCCTAGGCCGTATGCAGAAAAAAGCAATTCTATATTTCTGCCAAAGAAATACAACGTAAACATATTAAAGATCAGGTGCATCCAGTCTGCATGTAAAAATCCCGAGGTAATAAAGCGATAATATTGATGCTCCCTTTTAATATAATATGGCCACATGATTGTTTTATCAACCATACTTCTGTTTGAAAATCCAATAAATGAAAATATGGCGTTAGCGGCAATAAGGAAAAGGGTAACGGGTGCGTCAGTAAAATCCATTGATATTATTTTATTCAAAATTAACGAATAATGTGGTATGGCTTTTTTTCGTTTTGTAAACTCCTATTGTTTTACGCGTTGATAGATATAAATTTATAATTAAGAGTGGTGGTACTTTTCATTTCTTAAAATACTGCATGCCCTGTAAATTTGTTCAGCAAGGATAAGCCTTACCAGTTGATGTGGAAATACGAGTTGCGATAAACTCCAGGTGTAATTCGCCCGTTGATATATATTGTTGCTAACGCCGTATGCACCGCCAATAAGAAACACAATATTTTTTTCACTTTCATTGGCTCGTAACTGAAGGAAGGCCGCGATGCCCTCACTGTTGAGCTGCTTTCCACGCTCATCAAGCACAACGAGGTAATCCTCTTTTTTTAACATCGTAAGAATCATTTCTCCTTCTTTGGTTTTTAGATCATTTTCTTCCATTAGTCCTGCATTCTTGGGCATTGGAAGAATATTCCATTGAACGGGATAATAATTCGAAATTCTCTTTGTGAAAATTTCAACACCTTCCTTTACATAGCTTTCATGCGCCTTTCCCACTGTCCAAAATTGGATCTTCATAATAGTAGCTTGTTTAAATGAAATTGTTTTGCCAAAAATTAACTATTAATTTATAGCCGGTTAGGAAACAGTTGCAAGAATATTTAAATTTACAAAGAATTAACGTTATTATGATCGAAAAATGTGCAAATAGAATTTTGTTGCTATTGTTTCTCTCAATGCTAAGTTTAACGGTTTTAGCACAAAGTAAAAAAAACGGCAACATAAATAGTAATGATGAAAAAGCATATTTTCATTTTGATCGTCCATATTACAATGCCGGTGATACCGCCTGGTTTAAAGGATACTTATATAAAAATAGCCTTCCTTCGGCAGGTAGTGCCGAACTGTTTTTGCAGGTTCAGGATCTCGCAGGTAAAATCATTGCCAATAAAAGATATCCGGTGTTGGGTTCTACCATAACCGGGAATTTTGTTTTTAGCGATACTTTGTTGAGCGGATACTATGCTATCAAAGCGATTACCAAATCGATGGCAGAAAGCGAGACAGGTTTTTTTTATGAAAAAAAGATCTTTGTATTTAATGCCATGGATAACAAACCCGATACAATTCGGTCATCAAAAATTTCGCTTCAGTTTTTTCCGGAGAGTGGCCAGCTTATAAATAGAATCAGAACACAGGTTGCCTTTAAAGCAACAGATGAATACGGAAGCCCGGTATCGGTTAAAGGCGACATTAAGACAAATGATAATAGGCTAATAGCCAGTTTCGTATCCCTGCATGATGGAATTGGCAGAACATCTTTCACACCACACCTAACAGATACGCTGACTGCAGAAATAATAATTAACGGAAAAAAATATAGCTTTCCGCTTCCACCGGTTACAGCTTCCGGAATTAATCTTAAAATAGCAATTGCTGATTCGGGCAGGATATTTGAGTTAACGCGAAGCAGGGCACAAATGGAGCTCTTTGATTCACTCCGTATGCTGGTAATAATGAATAAGGATACAGTTTTTGAGAATGCTATCAGTTTTGGTAATGACCAGGTGTTAACTGGTTTTTTAAAAACGGATAACCTGCCATCAGGTATCCTGCATTTTATTGTGCTTAACAAAGGTGGTATACCATTGGCAGAAAGATTGTCGTTTCTTAATAACCATGAGTATCTCCTGAAAGCTGAAATAAATCCCCTGATTTTTTCCAGTGAAAAAAGAACTTCAAATAGTTTTGAGATTGTTTTCGGAGATACAACGCAACGTAGCTTATCCGTTTCCGTTACCGATGCCGATGCACAAGATTTTCCCAATAAGGAGAATATTTTATCCAGGCTTTTACTAACCTCAGATATTAGAGGAACCTTATACAATCCATCCTGGTATTTTGATCAGGACAGTGAGTTAAGCAGATTGGCTTTAGATAACGTAATGCTTACTCACGGATGGACGAGGTACAACTGGATAAAATCAACAGCAGAAGCAGGCTACCGTAAGAAGATAAAAAATGATCATTTTTTAATAATGATTTCCGGAACGGTAAATGATCAAAAAAAACTTGAACCTCTTTCTTCAGGAAGTCTTAGTTTTCAGCTATTGTCGTCAGATTCATCTATTCAATTTGTTGATGCGTTGGTTGATAAAAATGGGAAATTTAAACTTGATTCCATGATATTTTTTGGAAATGCCAGGATATATTATACATACTCAAATGCATCAGGTAAAAAGATGCCGGTAGAAATATTGCTGGATGATGATGCAGGTGAGGAGTATTTTAGAATGATGGCAACAACAAAAAGTGGCAGTTCTTTTTATCAACCAGTAGAAAATGAATTATCGCCTATACCTAACGCCGGACCGGGGCTTCCCTTCGAAAGCAAATTCAAGCAACTTAGTACCGTTTTTCTGAAAACAACGTTTAAACGCCCCGCCGACAAGATTAATGATAAATACGCAAGCCCATTGTTCAGAAGTTCAGGAAAGCTGATATTGGATAATATTAATAATCCTTACAACAATAAGTCGCTCAACGTAGTTAATTATGTACTCACTAACATACCATCTTTAGCGTATGATGCAGGCTATGAAGCCCTGGTAAATAAAAAAAACTTTAGTTTGCTATCTCAAAGAAACTGGATAGTAGAATTTCTTGTCGATGAAAATGCTGTTAGTCTTCCCATGGCAAATTCAATTACTATGGATAAGGTAGCTATGATAAAGTTTTACGAAGCGGGTTTTGTGGGAGTAGGTACACAAGCACCCGGTGGCGCCTTAGCTGTTTATTTGAAAAAACCAGAGGATGAACAGCCTTCAGGATCATCCTCAGCACAAAAATACATTTCTTATCAGGGGTATGAAATTACCAAAGATTTTTATGAACCCAAATACGGATCGGGTAATAATCTACCTAAATCAATTGATAACAGGCAAACAC
Organism: uncultured Ferruginibacter sp.; assembly: GCA_964496585.1. Classification (GTDB taxonomy): domain Bacteria; phylum Bacteroidota; class Bacteroidia; order Chitinophagales; family Chitinophagaceae; genus Ferruginibacter. The sequence continues at coordinate 59,168 of CAZCAA010000002.1, read as the reverse complement.
TTTACTGGAGCAATATAGTGAGTTCCGGTGCGGGCTCTGAAAAAATCAGGATCAATTTTAAAAATAATGATTTTTCGAAAAAACTAATTTGTATTGTAGAAGGATTTGATGAAACAGGAAAACTGATTCATATTGAAAAACTACTCGGAGAATAACATTGAATCATTTTTTTATCTTGCTCATTGGCAAATAACCAAGATGCCACGCATCCGGAACATTACCTTTCGTCGGCTTTATTTTTAACGAATACTTATTCCTTATCCTTTCGGGAAGTATCTCTTTTATTTCATAAACATCATCAACATCTACTCCGTATTTATCATCAATATGAGAGGCTGCCCCTTTGAATCCCGTATGCTTATAAAACGCAGTCGCTTTAGCTTGTTTGATCGCTACAGATTTATTTTCCGCAACCGCAAGCATTTTATAATGAAATTCTTCAAATTCATCTTTTTTGTAACCTCCCAGGTTTAAAAAGAATAATTGATTGGAATGGTTATCATCAGGAGATATTTTTTCTTTAAGCTGGACGCTGATATCAAAGCCCTCCAATGCTGATATCTCCCTCCAGGCATCCACATGAATTACACCTGCATCTGGCCAGAAAGATTTAATATCAGGTATAGCAGCAGCTAAATTTTCGGCTATTGTAAACAGTACGTCATGTTGTTCTGTGTGCCTTCCATCTGGCTTGCATCCTAATAAAAGCATTAGTAATTTCATTTTTCTTAAATTTAATAAAAGAGTATTTTTTCGAATATGGGTAAAAGTAAAATTATGTTTGCTGTCGTAATTATTTCGGGTTATTTTTTTTCCTAAAAATACTGTCCGGTCATTTCAAATTAAGTAAAATAGCTATTTCATCGGCTCGTTTAATAACTTGAAATCGTTTTAAAGCGCTGAATTAAGTATCTTTATAACTCAAAGGATTTTCTTAAATGAGCAACTTTAAAGGGCTAAAGCTACGGTTACTTAATATTTCAATGATAAGACAATTTGTTTTGAGTACCGCACTCAGTACAGTTAGTATTACCTCAAATGCTCAGTGCCCTGTTAACATCGATTTTGAGGATGGAACTTTTAATGGGTGGACTTGTTACGTTGGATCGGTAGATGATGACAATGGGCAAAATATCATCAGTCTTCAAGCAACTCCTTCACCTGCGCCAGGGCAGCATACCATGTTGTCGGCAATCCCCGGCGATGGCTTGGATGAATATGGCGGTTTTCCAAAAAATTGTCCTAACGGCAGCAATCATTCAATCAAACTGGGAAATAATCAGGCTGGAGGGATGGCGGAAGGGATTTCATATGAATTTACAATTCCACCAACATCAAATAAATTTACCCTCAATTATAGTTATGCCGTTGTGTTCGAAGATCCGGGACATACTATTGATAGGCAGCCCCGGCTTGAGATAGAACTACGGAATATAACCGATGATCAAAATATAGATTGTTTCTCATTTTCATATGTTGCGTATACTAATTTACCCGGCTTCCTTACTTCTCCTATCCGTACCAGTGAGTCACCGGTGCGTTACAAAGACTGGACAACGAACAGTGTTTACCTGAACGGTTACCAGGGTAAAACCATCAGGATATTTATAAAAACGGCTGATTGCACTTATTCAATCCATTTTGGCTACGCTTATATCGATGTGAGTTCAAAATGTGAAAGTAGTTTTGCCGGTGAAACTTATTGTGTGCAGGATACAATAGTTGATCTTAAAGCGCCCTCCGGTTATCTTGGTTATAAATGGTATAATAATGATTTTACGCAACTGCTAGGCAATCAGCAGGTGTTACGTCTGCAGCCACCACCACCGGCAGGAACTGATTATCGAGTAGAACTTTCTCCTTTTCCGGGTTATGGTTGTAAGGATACCTTGCTGGTTCAATTACAGGATACACTGGTAGTAGAAGCTAATGCTGGGCCGGATGTGGCTTCCTGTAATTTTACTCCCGTGAGGTTGGGGGTTCCTCCAGTAAGTGGCATAATCTATCACTGGACGCCTGCATGGGGACTAAGTGACCCAAATAGTTCCAACCCAACAGCTTTACCGGATTACGATACTACTTATATATTAAATATTCAAAGTGTGGGCGGTGGCTGCTTTAGTTCCGACACGGTAAAAGTTAAAGTAAGAAACGTTGACAACTCTCTTGAGTTAATTGGAGAACAGCAGCATTGTTTAGGTAACGGCGCCGATCCGATACTAAAAGTATTGCCGGTTTCGCAGATTCAATGGTTTAAAAATGACCAGCCTATTCCTGGAGCAAATCAGGTAGCCTATAGCGTTACTGGTTCAGGAAAATATTATGCATTGCTAACAAATAGCATTTGTGGTGAGCCTATTAAAACAAGGGCTATTGATATGATTATTGATACTTCCCTGGCTGGCATCAGCTACCCGATACAAGATGCAGCTTTTAATTTCCCGATTCAATTGCAGGCACGAAATTTTGGCAATAGCATCCTGTGGAATCCCGCAACCTATCTTGATAATCCTATTATTGCCAATCCATATTTTCGAAGCGTAAATGAACAATTGTATACAATTGAGATAAGAACTGCAGCCGGTTGTGTAACGATAGATACTCAATTGGTAAAAACACATAAAGAGATCGCTATCTACGTTCCTACGGTGTTTACGCCAGATGGCAATGGCAACAACGATTATCTCCGCCCTTTACTTCTTGGTTTTAATAAATTGAAGTATTTCAGGGTGTTTAGCAGATGGGGTAAATTATTATTTGAAACAACCTCAGATGTTCCTGGATGGGACGGAAGGGTGAATGGCCAGACACAAGAAACCCAAACTATTGTCTGGATGCTGGAAGCTGTTGATATTGACGGCAAAACTCATTTTCGAAAAGGAAGTACTTTGCTATTACACTAAGCAGTGACAGAGAATAATTAGCAATAACTTTTTGTAAAAAAAACTGTTATGGTATAAAATTTGCCAAATAACAATAAATTATTAACATGAAAAAAACGTTGAGGATTTTGATAGGTTTAACAGCAGTAGCAGTTGTAGGAATGGTTATTTACAGAAAACGTAATAGAAATACCGGTGAGATGTTAGACAGAGTGGCAGATGAAGGGTATGAAACTGCACATGATGTTATGTATCCAAGGCATTCTAAAAGGGGAAAAAATCTCCGCTTTGGTCCAGTTTTGCCTCGATGAATTATTAGCAAATAGTTAACAGTTATAATGTGGTTGATTATGTCCGGCAGTAAAGGCCGGATTTTTTATTGACTAAAATTTCTTATTTAGCATTTTTCTCAAATTTTCAAGGGAATTTATAAAATTAACAAATGCAGCCTGCAAATTAAACTTCTCTTAAACTAAAAAGTCTTAATTTTTCGATGAAATAAATTATAGCAAGATAGATTCTTATAATCATTTCTCCGTTTAGATTAATTTCAACTACTTCCCGGATTTATTAAATATTTGGCATGAAAAGCAGGTTTACTATTATTTCAAAATTTGCGGCTATTTTGGTTGTATTTTTTATCATTACATCTTATATACTTTCTCCCAAAATCAGTACCTCCGTTTTTAAGTTTCCTTATAAAGAAGCCGGGCTTACAGAAAGGGAGGCAGCAGCTCATTTGCTTAGCCGATTCACCTTTGGAGCAACATCTGGCCAGATTGATGAAGTTGTAAAAATGGGATTGGAAAACTGGTTTCAACAGCAATTGATTGGCGGTATTAAGGACGACTCTTTACAAGCGCGAACTGTTGAGTATGATGCTTTAAAAATGACTAATCTACAAGCTAATGAAGTGTTTCCAAGGCCAATTCAAATATTGAAGATGGCAAGAGAAGATGGCATTATTCCAAAAGATTCCGCTAACGATCTAGATCGGAAAATCTATAAAAAACAAATAGCTCAATATGCCAGGGAAAAGAAATATCGCAGGCAGTCAGAATTTTTCCATCAGTTTATTAATTATAAAATCCTCAGGGCTGCTTATTCAAATAATCAACTGCATGAAGTACTTACAGATTTTTGGTTCAATCACTTTAATGTTTCTTTTACAAAAAAAGACTGCGCGTTATTTATACCTGCGTATGAGCGTGATGCAATAAGGCCTTTTATTACCGGCAAATTTGAAGATATGTTGTTGGCCACGGCAAAATCACCGGCCATGTTATTGTACCTGGACAATTTTAATAGCGTTGCGAATAGCGATGATAACAAGATGGTTGATGAAGAAAAAATGCGTAGGAGATTAGCTAGAATGAACCCTGCTACGAATGATACAGCAACTACAGCGATGGTTCAAAAACTAAAGAACAGAAAAAAGAACCAGGGATTAAATGAAAACTATGCCAGGGAAGTTATGGAACTTCATACACTGGGCGTTGATGGTGGATACACACAGGATGATGTTACACAGGCTGCGCGGATATTAACAGGATGGACGCTTTATCCGATTGAAAACAGTTACGGCAGCGGTCTTAAAAAAGTATTGGAGAAAATAGGGGAGGATCGTCTTTCTGAACAGGGTTTTGTACACGATGGAGATTTTTTATTCGCTATGAACCGGCATGATACTAAACCTAAAACTGTTTTAGGAAGGCAATTTGCTACCAATGCCGGTTACCAGGAAGGTGTTGAACTACTGAAAATGCTTGCTCACCATAAATCGACTGCTAATTTTATTTGCAGAAAACTGGCAGTGCATTTTGTAAGTGATAACCCCGATCAAAGCCTCGTGGATAAAATGGCAGCATCATTTTTACAGCACGACGGCAATATCAGCGAAGTACTTATTACCATGGTTGCTTCTCCCGGGTTTTGGCAAAAAAATGTTATCCGTGAAAAAACGAAATCTCCATTTGAACTAGCCATTAGCGCAGTACGGGCTTTAAAGGCAGACGTTCAACAGCCATATTTGCTTTTTGGCTGGATCGAAAAAATGGGCCAAAAAATATATCATTATCAGGCTCCAACGGGATTTCCCGATAAAGCACAATATTGGATCAATACTGGTGCATTGCTCAACAGGATGAATTTCGGCCTGTCTATAGCGTCAAAACAAATGCGGGGTATACAAACCAATCTTCTCAAGTTAAATGATTTTCACGAGCCTGAAAGTGCTGAAGATGCTTTGCTTACTTACAGCAAACTATTGATGCCGGAGAGAAATCTGGATCAAACTATTAAACGCCTGACGCCACTACTTACCGAACCTCAACTGGATAAAAAAATAGAACAAGCAGCGGGAAAAAAGAATACTGCGTCTGTTTCTACAACATCAGACAAAGATGAATTATTGGTAGATGAAGCCATGAAAGAAGATAGAGATGATCCTGTAAAAAAGACAAAAAAATATGAAATAACAACGGAGAATATGTTAGCGCAGGTAGTCGGCATCATCATTGGTTCTCCCGAGTTTCAAAGAAAATAAAAACTTAAAAAATATGTCATCAAGAAGAGGCTTTTTGAAATCAGGGGCATTGGCAGTTTTTGGTGTAAGTGTTGGAGGCGTGCCGGCATTTATTGCAAGGGCTGCTGGTAATGAAAAAATTGTATCTCCTTATAAGAAAAATAAAATTTTGCTATGCATATTTCAACGTGGAGCGATGGATGGTTTGATGGCTGTTGCACCATTTACAGATGAGTACTTTAAAGCTGCACGGCCTTCTTTGTATATGTCTGCCGCAAAAGATTCACGCAATACACCGTTAATTGACCTTGACGGAAAGTTTGGCCTTCATCCGGGATTGCGTGCTTTTGAACAGGCTTTTCGCAATAAACAGCTGGCTGTTGTGCATGGAATTGGATCTCCCAACAATTCGCGGTCACATTTTGATGCACAAGATTATATGGAATCGGGAACGCCTTTTAACAAAGGAACAGATAGTGGCTGGCTAAACCGGGCATCTGGATTATTAGGCCACGAGGGTAGCCCTTTCAGGGCAGTAAGCCTCACCAATTCGATGCCGCGTTCTTTTTATGGTTATAATGCTTCAGTAGCCATTAGTAACCTGCAGGATTTTGCTTTACAAATGAAAGGGAATCCTATGGCAGCAAACATGACAGCGAAGAGTTTTGAAGATCTTTATGACCAGGCCAGTTCGGATTTATTGAAAGAAACCGGCAAAGAAACTTTTGATGCCGTTAAAATGCTGGATAAAGTTGATACAAGAAATTACCAGCCGGCTAACGGTGCCGTTTACCCTCAATCTCCACTTGGTAATTCCCTGAAGCAAATTGCTCAGCTGGTTAAGATGGATGTTGGTCTTGAAATTGGTTTTGCAGAATCCGGTGGCTGGGATACTCACTATAACCAGGGAACTGAAATGGGAAGTTTTGGAAGGAATGCACTGGACCTGAGTAATAGTATGACGGCTTTCTGGACAGACCTTACTTTTTACCAGGATGACCTTACAATAATGACCATGACTGAATTTGGCCGTACTGTTAAACAGAATGGGAGTGGGGGAACTGATCACGGCAGAGGTTCATGTAATTTTATTTTAGGTAACAATGTAAAAGGTGGAATCGTACATGGATCGGTAGCATCACTTGCAGCAGAAAATCTGGAAGATAGCAGGGACTTACCGGTTACTACTGATTTCAGGGCCGTTTTTAGTGAAGTAGCAGATAGTCATTTAAAAATTAAAAATGATTCAATTTTATTTCCTGGTTGGGAAGGAAATAAAATTGGAGTAATGCGCTCCTGAAAACTTAATTCCAACGATTTAAATTAAGAAGGTTCTTTTGTTTTTTTTGTAGGTACAATAAGAAGGGGAATGGTTGTATCATGAATTAGTTTTTCTGTAATACTACCCATTAATAATTTCTCCAATCCGCCCCGGCTATGTGAACCTGCAACGATAATATCAGCACCGGTATCTACTGCTGTTTTTAAGATAGCTTCAGCAAAATTTCCTTCAGCAATCATCGTTTTTATATTGCTGTCTCCTAAATGTTCTTTTGAGGCATCAAGGAATAACTGTGCATTGCGTTTTAATTCATCCAGGTCAATAGGTTCAATTAAGCCGGCATCAGAAAATCCTGTAAATCCCATAACTGGCGAATATTCGAGAGGCATGTAATACAAAGTTTCTGCAAGAACATGTATAAGTGTTACTTCTGCATTCATAGCTTTCCCAAATGCATAACCGGTTTCTGCAACTTTTTGCGCACTGGGGTCATAGTCTAATGCAACTAATATTCTTTTCATATTGTTAATTGAAGTGAGATATTACAACAAGCTATCGAAAATAAATTAAATCAGAGGAAACTGTTTGTATTATTCAGCCTGATTTTCATTTAATCTTTTCTTAGATAAATTATCATTTGAAATATTTGCGATTATTTTTTTAAATCTTTCCGAATTGAAAATTCCACTAATCAATTTGCCGGCGCCAAAAATTATCATACACCAGGCGATAATATGGGCTAACCTTTCAGTTGAGTGCTGAAAAGGAAGAAAAGTGATTGCCACACCACACATCATTATCAATCCACCGGTGAGTTTGCTGTAATCTGCTTTCTTTAGTCGTTGCAGTGCCAATACATTCATTGATGTTATGAAACTATCGGTATCTGTTTCATCCATTCCTGTTTCCAAAAGTCCGTTGATAATTCTTTCATTACTGGCACCCATTTCTTTTTGATCAAAGAAATAGGTAACAGATGATTTCAAAAACGGATCAGTTTCCATATTTAAAAAGCGATCTTTAATATGGTTATTGGATATTGGAGTTTCAACTGTGTTTTCAAATATTCCGGCATTGTTCCGCTTTGTTAATTCAGTCTTTAAAATATTTTTCCCTTCGTCTGTTAAATACATTCCTTCTTCTCTTGCGAAAGCAAAAAACTCACTATCCGGCATAGACGCATATTTTTCCCTGATCGTATTTATATCTACCATGTTTGAAATTAAAGCGGTATTAAATTAAGCAATTAAACAACACGGAATTCATGCTGGCTCGTTAACATTACTTTATTATTTTCCAATTAAATTTTATTAATCCTGCAAGGTCTTAGAAGAGAAAATATTTAAAAAACTAAAATTATCTTTTATGAAAAAGATTGTTGCAAAAATTAAGAATTTTTTCAGCCTTCAGCAAGGGTATTCAATTTTACCAGGAAATATCTAATTAGAAAATTTAAACTCCCAAAAAATACTACATGAATAATTTAATACGCTTATTTAAACAATTCTTTTCTGTTGAAAATGGATATTCCGTTTTACCGGGTAATATTTAGTGTTATTTTTCGGCAGGTTTATAGGGCGTGGTATTACAGCCCTTTTTTTGTATTTCAATTTTTGGCTTTCTTGGTAACAGTTAGTTAGTACTGGAAAATCATTCAACCGTTCTCAAATAATGAAATAGCCTACGGGAGTGATAAACATTGGTCATTTAAAATGACTACATCAGTATCAGTAGTACGCAACCAAAATGACAGAAAATACTAGAGGGTAGCTATATTTTTTTATGAAAATTGGAATAAATAATTACTAATTAAAAATTTGATTGTTAATAGTTCTTGAATTAAGTAAAATGAAAAAAAATACCTGGACAATTTGCCCAGGTATTTTTATTATTTCAAGAGGATATTATGATATTTATTGTTGGTTTCAGATTAGCTGAATAAACCGCCTTTCTTAAGTTCTTTAGTACCTTGTCCGATAAGAAAACCATTTTGATAAATCTGAATTTTATAGTTTCCTTTCATGAAAGAAGCACCTGGAGCAAAAGAGAATGCCACATTTTTTGTTTTAGCAGTTTCAAGATCTACAGGAACTTTAGCTGTATATGTTTTATCGCCATCTTCACGTGTAGTAAATAAACCTGTTGCTGGTCCTGAAGTTATTGCCTGGCCATCAGGTCCGATTACCAATACATAAAGGTCAGTACTTCCTGGTGTAATGATGCGGTTAGCAACATCGAAACTAACTACCATTTTATCTACGCGTTTTGCTGTAGTAGATGTTTTTTCTTTTCCGTTACGCTTAACATTAATCGGAGTTATTACTATGTTTGAAGCATTTAGTGTTGATGCAACATCAACTTTTTTCTCAAGTTCCAACTTAATACCGTTTGTAGTAGTTAAGTCTTGCGTTAATTTATCTTTATCAGCAATTAAGGCTACTTTTTCTTCCCCTAATAATCTGTTATCTTCAGTTAGTTTAGCAATTTCCTGCTCCATAGTAGATATTTTACTATTTAGTGAAGCAATCATATTTTTTGCTTTACCTAATTCAGAAGCTGTAGCATTCTTTTTATTTAAAATGCTCCGAATTTCTTCTTTAGCTTTTACTATTTCAGCATTTTTAGTGGTCAACTCAGCATTTAAACCGTTAGTAACGGTGCCCATAGAATCTAAACGGGCAAGAGATGCATCAAAACTCGATTGAAGGTTGCTTTTTTCAGTAGTTACAGCAACGATTTCTGTTTGTTGCTGATCAATTTTCGTTGTTTTACCACTTCTGTCGTAAGCAAAAAAACCAGCTGTTGCAACAAGAGCAACAGCTAAAGTAGCAATGATTGCGTTCTTATAATTCTTCTTCGGATGAGTTTCGATAGTGGCTAATGGTGTGTTTGATGTGCTCATAATAATAGATTTTTAATGATTAATGGTTCTTTCAGTTGGTAAATATGATTTTTTCAATTCCGACACCCTAAGTTCCAAAACCGTGCCATCTTTTATTTTTCCATTTTTTCAGAATCATATATTTATTAATATGTAAGTGTTTGTTATTATTATTCAATATATTATGTAATTTTATTAAAGGTTTTTTATAATATGATATCCAGCGCGAGATTTTGACTAAATGCTTGCATTTTAGATTTATTATTGCCTTTACTTGCAACAACCGACTATTATTCTTATATTTATAGAAGCATCCTTACCTACTTTTTCAAGAATCCTCTGAATTATTATATTTTTCCAATTGTATACGATTATCACAAGCCTCAGTATACTTCTATTCCTACGAAACTTAATTATTGAAAAGAGTTAGTAAATCATTTACTATATCGCCTGATGGCTTCATTTGCCATTCATTATCCTTAAAAAAGCTCCACTTAACCTTTTTGCTTACATTTTTATTTGAATACGGTTATTATAATTGCTCACTAAAACCACACGGTTATGGAAACTTTTTACAAGGCTTACACCAAAATAGTACAGAATAAACAATACTATTTTGTAAAGAGATACCTCTCTTTTCCCGAGTACAAGGAAGTAGAAGATATACTTGACGGGTACGGAATGCATACAGATTTTAACAGAGCCTGCGATATTGCCGCTGTAAACAATTCTACTGTTAGAAAAAGACTCCTGTTAGATATGCAATCGCCGTCGCCAATGGCAAAAATTATTGAACTAATGCCTGCAGACGTGCTAATCAGTAAAAAGTTAGGTAATTGATCTGCTGAACGAAGTATTTTACAATTTCTATCGGTTATAGCTGCATCAAATGCAGCTGACATATAAAATTTTTAGCTAAATGGAAAGTTGTTGCTTCTTTTTAGAAAACCGCTGGTCACATTATGTTTTTTGTTTTTCGTTTTTCCTGTAATTTGCTGCTTCAATTAAATTTCTTTTTATGAAAAAAATATTTTCTGTTGCTCTGGTAGCAGTATTTGCATTTGTAACCTTAAGCGCATGTGCACAGGATAAAGATAAAAGTAAACGTCCCAGCCCTCCGGCTACTGCTTCGGAAACAATAGCTTCCGGTGCGGTAATAAAGATTGATTATAGTCAGCCCTCAGTGAAAGGACGGGTAATTGGTAAAGACCTTGAGCCTAAAGATGGCGCAGTTTGGCGTACAGGTGCAAATGAGGCTACAGTTTTTGAAACAGATAAAGATGTAAAAATTAACGGGGAAGTTTTACCAGCAGGAAAGTACGGTTTTTTTACAATCGCGGTTGCTGATGAATGGACAATCATTTTCAACAAAAAATGGGATCAATGGGGAGCTTATGATTATAAACAGGCTGATGATGTTTTAAGAGTTAAAGCAAAAGCTGTTAAAGCAGCAGCTTTTTCAGAAAAATTTACAATCACAATTGATAAGAAAGGGAAAGTGGATTTATTGTGGGGAGATATCCAGGTTGGATTTGATGTACAATAATGATTAATGAATTGAATTTTAAAGCCCGGTACAAAATGCCGGGCTTTGTTTTATTTCTTTTTTCTATGTGAACCAATTAAACCTCATAAACAGGCGTGGGAAGTTCAATTTCAAAGATTTTTTTGAGTTTAGAACACAGCATTGAAAAGCTGGTTGGTTTAGTAAAATATAAACTTGCACCAAGTTCTTTTGTTCGTTGTATATCCTGAGAGTTTTTTGAGGTAGTGAATATTACAACTGGAATATCCCTGTAATTATCCAGCAATTTTAAGTTGCTAAGGCATTCAAATCCATTCATGATTGGCATGTTCAAATCCAGGAAAATAACATCAAATGGTGGAGGTACCTGAATTTTTATCAGTGCTTCAACACCATTATTTGCTACCCTGCATTCCAAATCAGGGGATATTTCAGAGATGGCATCCAGAAAATACAATTGATCGTCTGCATCATCATCTACAAGTAGTATCCTTTTCTTAGTTTTCATATTTGAAAAAGGCTTGCGGTAAGTTTTGGTAGTAAGGTGTAAAATAATAAATTAATCAATTGCGGGAAGAAGAATATTAAATGTAGCTCCAATTCCAGGATTTCCAATGGCTGTAATATGCCCTTCATGATTACGCATAATTTTGCTGCAAATCGCTAGGCCTATGCCGGTGCCCAAATATTCTGTTGAACCGTGCAGCCGTTGAAACAAATCAAATATTTTAACGCTGTATTTTTGATCAAAGCCAATACCGTTATCCTGTACACTTATTTTCCAGTAATTTAAATTAGGATTAGCAGCAAATTCGGTTATTTGCTTACCTGCAATCAGCAAAGCATCAATTTTTACCAATGGTGCTTCCTCTTTTTTGCTATATTTAATGGCGTTCGAGATCAAATTGGTAAAAAGCTGTTGAAATTGAGAAGGGATTGTTTCAACTACAGGCAAATTTGAAAAATGAATGGTCGCTTTTTTGTCATCGATATTATCTTGTAAGCCTTCTAAAACTGTTGCCATTAATTTGTTTAAATCGGTTTTTACTGTATTGGCACCAGAGATGTTTGTTTTGGAATAACTTATCAATGCATCTATCAGATTTTGCATGCGGGATGCCGCATTTGTAATTCTTTTAAAATAGTCTCTTGTGTTTTCTGAGAAAACGTCATTTTCTTTTTCTAGTATGCGATCAGAAAAGGCCTGAATCTTGCGCAAAGGCTCCTGAAGATCATGGCTGGCTATATAGTTAAAGGATTCTAATTCTGCATTACTTCTTTCTAATGCAACGTTTTGAGAACGAAGCATTTCATTCAATAGCGTATCATGTGTGATGTCCTGAATACTTCCAATCAGAGAAATGTTGTCGCCTTCACCAAAAAAATTCCCACTAGAACGAAAGTATCTGATATTTCCATCTTTTTTAATTATCCTGTGAACACGTTCTACCAGTTGCCTTGATTCAATTGTTTGTTTGCCATCATCAGATGCAAGTTCCCGGTCTTCCGGATGAACAAATTCAAGGTATTTTTCAAAAGAAGGAATAAAATCGCCCGGTTCGTAACCAAGCAGTCGGAAAAGGTTATCTGAATAGTTAAGTTCGCCGCTATTCATACTCCAAGAATAACTACCGATTAAGGCATTTTTTTCTGCTTGTGCAAAGATGTTATTGCGTAATAGTAATTCCTCATTCAATTGAGCCAGTTCTTTTGTTCTCTCACTGATCTTCTCTTGCAGTTTCCGGGAATAATTCTTCTGTTCATCAATATCCGTGCTTGTACCTACCCACATTTCAATCTTGCCATCCATATTTCTTTGAGGGATTGCTCTGCTTAGCTGCCAACGATATTCTCCATTCTTCTTTTTAAATCGGTGTTCAAATTTAAATTCAGATCCGGTACTAACAGCGTTCTGCCATCTGTTAATATTTTCTGTTTTATCCTCGGGGTGAACTATACTGATCCATCCGCTGGTTTCTAATTCTGCGGCCGTTAAACCCGAATATTCATACACAGCATTATTAAAATAGTTTAATTTGCCCTCAGCATTTCCAGTCCAGATTAATTGTGGCATTGAATCTGCCAATAGCCTGAATTTAGATTCGCTTTCCCTCAATTCATTCAGGATCTTTTTTTGCTTTGTAATGTCTATCACTGTTCCATAGATCCTCACAGCCTGCTTCTCATCATTGTGTATCATTTTTCCAAATACATTTATCCAATGTATTGAACCATCTGGCCATATCACTCTTGCCTCATATTCGAGCGAGCCTTTCACAGAAGCATCTTCAACAGCTTTGTCTCTAACTGCCTTATCATATGGATGAAAACGACTGATAAGTTCACTATGCGGCACTGGTGCTTTATTTCCGAATCCGAAAATTTCTGTGAGCCTCGGGGAAGAGTTGAATTTTTGATTTTGCAAATCCCAGTCAAAAGTTCCCATCTCAGCTGCTTCTATCGCTAACCGTGATCGTAGTTCTAATTCTTCAATTTTTTTTCTTGTGATTACGAGTTCAGAAACATCATAACAAAACACGAGAATCCCCTCTTTTTCTCCAGCGGTATTTTCGTATGATTGTAATACCAGGTTGATGTAAATATCGGCACCCGTTTTTTTATTTTGGAAAGGAATTTTCATTTCCTTACCATTAAAAGAAGTGCCTGTTTTATAAACTTCATTTAGAAGCTCCAGATAGGTACTGTCATTTAGCTCTGGTAATGCTTCAAGTAATGGCTTTCCTGTTATGCCGGATTTCCCCAATAGCTCACTTAAAGATGGGTTAATAAACTGAAATTTATGATTTGCTCCTTTTAAAATGGCTACCATTGCAGGTACCTGCATGAAGAAATTTTGAATAGTAGCTTCGCTGTCTTCAGCTCTGAATCTGGCAGTTTTTTCTGCCCTCATTTTAAAATAAGCCAGAATCACGATAAGTATCGCAATAAGGGATAGGATTAGTGAGTAACGGGGAGTAATAGATGCAGTCTGATCTTTTTCTTTAGTTCTTTCCGCCAGCAAATGATTTTCATTCTCAATCATGTACTTAATGAGCGTCCTTATTTTAATCATCTGGTCTTTGCCAATCTGCAATTGTTCTATCAGGCTATCCTTGGGTTCATTAATTAATAGTTTATTACTGTGTAATCGATCAAAGCGTTCTTCTATTAATACAGCAAGTTCTAATGTCTTTTGATGTTGGGGTTTATTATCGCTGGTAATAGAATCAAGATATTTATTAATTAAAAAGCTATTTTTTATCCCATCTGCCAGAGGTAGAAGATAAGTAGTGTCATTTGTAAGTAGGAAGCCACGTTGCGCTGTTTCACCATCTTTTACAGAAGATAGAAGTTGCTCCAGTTTAAGTTTCACTAAGTTAGAATGATCAACCCACGCAAAATCATTATTCAATTTTTCAATCCTTTTGAAAGACTGGAAGGACACCCATAAAAGAATTAAGATAATGGCTAGAAAAAGTAAGTCTGAGAATAATGCGTTTTTTTTTTCTTTCATAGCAGCTACTATACTTTTTTTACTAGTTAAGATCGCACTTTATACAAAAAAAATAAAGTAATCAAATGTTGAAAAGACATGCTGTTTGATACAACAATATTACAGCATTATTAAATTGGTTTTGCAATCCATTTATTTAGGTTGTTCTATAGCCTGTGGCTGCCTGCATATTCTCCAATAATCAATAATTATTCTTATCACATCTTTTAACTCTTTATGCGAATTGTTTTTCTGGAAAAATCCCTGTACAGTCATATTATTATACGCTTCATTAACAGCATATTGGGAAACGAAGGTTGTATAAAATATGAAAGGAATAGACATAGCCCTAAGAATGGGATGACTATCGAGTTCACGTTTAAACTCTATCCCATTCTGCCTTGGAAGGTTTACATCACAAAAAATTAAGAACGGTTGCTGAGAGGAAGATAAAAGATACTCAAAAGATTCTGGCCCATTATCAAAGAAAATGAGCTCATTATTTACGCCAGCTTCCCGTAAAGCTTCTTCTAATATGAACCTGTCGTCCATATCATCTTCAATGATTATAATTGGTCCGTTTTTAGGCATATGATCAGGCTTTTTAAAACGAAATCAAATACCATGCTAATTTTTAAGTATATGATTAGCCAAAGGGAGAAATTATAATTGAGGTCTATAACTACCTATATGGGGTAGGAGTTGTTCTAACTTAAATATTCTATTATTGAATATTTGCATTAAAAGTATCTCCCTGACGAATATCACCCGTTTGAAATCCTTTTTTAAACCAATACATTCTTTGTTCTGAAGTGCCATGTGTAAAAGATTCCGGGACGATGTATCCTTGCGACTGTTTTTGCAAACGATCGTCTCCTATAGCATTTGCTGCGGTTAAAGCTTCATTAATATCATCAGGATCAATTATACTTCTGCCATCAGCTGTTTTAATCTGTTGCGCATGATTGGCCCAAACACCAGCATAAAAATCTGCCTGCAGTTCAACTTTTACCGAATATTTATTATATTCTTCTTCACTAAGCCTACCGCGTAAACGATTCATTTTATCTGACGTGCCCATTAATTTTTGTATGTGATGGCCAACTTCATGTGCAACTACATATGCCATAGCAAAATCTCCCGGTGCTTTAAATTTGTTTTGAAGCTCCTGGTAAAAGGAAAGGTCAATATATAATTTCTGATCTCCAGGGCAATAAAAAGGACCTGAGGCAGAACTGGCATTTCCGCAGGCAGATGAAACCTGGTCGCGGAATAATACCAGTGTGGGAGCTGCGTATTGTTCGTCGTGGCTACTGAATATTTTACTCCAAACATCTTCCGTATCAGCTAACACAACTTTTACGAAAGCAGCTCTTTCATCATCAGCAGCCTGTTCCTGTGGCGACAATGCTGAACTTTGCGCTTGTTGATCCTGCTGCGATAAATCAGGTAACTGGATCGATTGTTCACCGTTTCCGCTAAGCAGCATATTTACGATAAGTACTATTACACCAATGATCCCGCCACCGGCCAATACTTTTCCGCCGCCAGACATACCTCTGCGGTCTTCAACATTGTCACTTTGCCTTCTTCCTTGCCACTGCATAATTGTAGTATTAATATTATTAAATCAAAGTCAACCCAAAAGAGATTTTTATAAGATTGAATCAAATCCGGTTTATAAATTAAAGGTATCTCTTTTATATAAATTTTAGAAATATCCCGGGATGAAACATTGATTTCAGCAAAATTTAGATTGAGTAGTAGCCACGATTGTAAAGTTTCACCTGTTTTAAAAATAAATAGTCAGCAAAAAATCGCTGAAATCGGAATGGTCAAAAGGCAATATTAGTAGGATCTTAGTATATTCCGGAATAATTGGAGGTAAGTTCAAATCTGTTCAACAAATTGATATTCAGTTTTCAACGATAGAAGTAATTTGTTGCCGGATGCCAATTCATAATATTTAAGTTGAACTTTCGGAATTAAAAATAAAATATATCGTGATGAATATTACTTTTAAAAGTTACAGATTGGCAATAACATTAATAATGATTTTAGCGGGTAACTATTGTTTTGCCCAGCAAAATGAATTCGTAGTTGTAAAGCAGCAACAATTTTTTAACACAGGAAAGCCAATGTATTTTATCGGAACAAACTATTGGTATGGCGGCCTGCTGGGTTTGCAAAAAGATAGCGAGAAAGGAATAGATAGATTAAAAAAGGAACTTGATTTTCTATTAAGCAACGGCGTACTAAATTTACGTGTACTTGCTGGCGCAGAAGGAGCAGGGCTTATCAACGGGGTAGATAGAGTTGGACCGGCATTGCAAAAGAGTAAAGCTGTATTTGATACAAATTATTTATCAGGATTAGACCTCTTACTATCTGAAATGGGTAAACGCAATATGAAAGCAGTTATCATTTTAAGTAATAACTGGGAATGGAGCGGCGGATTTTTACAATATCTTCAATGGAACGGACTTATCAATAATGAAGTATTAAAAAAGAAAATAAGTTGGGATGATACCAGGGATTATGTAAGTAAGTTTTATTCATGTGAACCCTGTAAAGCTGATTATTTAGCGCAATTAAAACTTATCATTTCAAGGACAAACAGCATAACTAGTACAAAATATTCAGACGATCCGGCAATAATGGCATGGGAGCTGGCAAATGAACCAAGACCCATGCGTCCTTCAGCGATAAAAGATTATAAAAACTGGATTTCCACCAGTGCTTCTTTTATAAAGGAAAATGACAAGAACCACCTGGTTACAATAGGAACCGAAGGCTATATAGGCACAGAGAATTTGCAAGTTTATGAATCAATACATGCTGATAAGAATATAGATTATCTTACTATTCATATCTGGCCAAAGAACTGGGAATGGTTTAAAGGCAAGGCTGTTGAAGAAGGATTGGATAGTGTATTCGCTAAATCAAAAAAGTATATTTCAGATCACCTGAGTATTGCAGAAAGGTTACGGAAGCCACTGGTGATTGAAGAGTTTGGACTTCCAAGAGATGGCCACTCTTTTGATCAATCTTCTTCAACAACTGCCAGAGATAATTATTATGCCGCAGTGTTTACAGAATTATTAATGAGCAGGAAGAAAGACGGAGCACTTGCCGGTGCTGCTTTTTGGAGCTACGGAGGAAGTGTTAAACCAAAACAGCTAATGTGGAAATCCGGCGACCAATATATCGGTGATCCACCGATGGAAGAACAGGGATTGAATGCAGTATTTGATGATGATACCAGCACATGGAGATTGATTCAATCCATTTATGACCAGTTAAAATTAATGGCTCCCGTAAGTACCGGTACTGAATCAATTATGCAAAAATAATATAATGCTCAACTTACTATTTTAATATTTGGTTTATTTTTTCAAGTTCTTCATAAGTGAAATTCAAATTGTTAATTGCCTTGATAGATGAAGTAATTTGCTCAGCTTTACTTGCGCCTAATATGACAGAAGTAATACGTTTATCTTTTAAAACCCAGGCAATCGCCATTTGAGCAAGCGTTTGTTCTCTTGTTGCAGCAATTTTATTTAGTTGAATTAGCTTATTTACTAATTCGGGAGTAACAGCATCTTCTCTTATAGCACCATTTTCCAGTTGCCTTCCAGCGCGGGAATCGGCAGGAATACCATTCAGATATTTATTGGTTAACAATCCCTGAGCAAGACAAGAAAAAGCAATGCATCCAATATTTTCTTTTTCAAGCAGATCAATTAAACCGTCTTCAACCCAACGATTAAGCATAGAATATTTTGGTTGATGAATGAGGCAGGGAGTTCCCAATTTATTCAGGATATCAAACGCTCTTACGGCTATCGCAGGTTCATAACCAGAAATGCCGATGTAAAGTGCCTTGCCCTGTCTTACAAAAAGATCCAGCGTTTGCATTGTTTCATAAAGATTGGTATCAGGATCGGGGCGATGATGATAAAAAATATCTACATATTCCAAGCCCATTCTTTTCAGGCTTTGGTCGATGCTTGCAGTAAGATATTTTTTTGACCCAAAATCACCATAGGGTCCATTCCACATTTTCCAGCCGGCTTTGGTGGAGATGATCAATTCATCCCGGTACGTGCTAAAGTCTTCCTTAAATATTTTACCAAAAGTTACTTCGGCAGCACCTGGAGGCGGCCCATAATTATTTGCAAGATCAAAATGAGTTATCCCATTGTCGAAAGCAGTATGAAGCATTTCTCTGCAATTTTCAAATGAATCGGGCTGGCCGAAATTATGCCATAGGCCCAGCGATATCGCAGGTAATTTCATTCCGCTATTACCGCATCTCCGATATTCCATAGAGTTGTAACGATCGTCATTTGGAGCATAAGCCATTATCTTTATATTAAAAACTTAGTAATACTTTATTCGTATATAAATTATCTCCTAAAAGGAGAACATGAAATTATGAAAAATGAAAATGATATTATAATCATTTTAAACCGAAGCACTGTCTTTGCAACAGTGATTTTATAACTACCGGTTGAACAACCTTACACAATAAATATTGATTTTTTGTGTTTTGTTATTTCAGCCTGTTACATTTTTGTAATAATCTATAATTTAAATTGCTTAGCTATGATGATGATTAATGAAAGACTATTGAGCCAGGTGGCATTTATACACGAGATTGATAAACTTAAATATATTCAACGTAAAACCCGTTTATTTAATAGTGACAGATCGGAGAACGACGCTGAGCACAGTTGGCATCTTGCTATGATGACGATAGTACTGGCCGAACATTCTAATGTAAAGGTGGATGTATTGAAAGTATTAAAAATGGTATTGATTCACGATATCGTTGAGATTGATGCCGGCGATATTTTTCTGTACGATACAAATAAGAGCCACTGTAATACTGAATGTGAACGAATAGCGGCCGAAAGGATTTTTGGCTTATTGCCTAAAGATCAGGCTGTGGAATTGATTGCATTATGGGAAGAATTTGAAGCTTGTGAAACTGAAGAAGCAAAGTTTGCAAAATCGATGGACAGATTTGAACCTTTACTTCAAAACGTATCTAACGGAGGTGGCACCTGGAAGGAATACGACGTTGATTTTTCCAATGTTTATAAAACGCAGGTGGTGATAAAAGACGGTTCAGCAGCTATCTGGGCCATCGCAAAGCCAATGCTGGATGATAGTGTGCAGAAAGGACATTTTAAGAAGGCTGGATAATTTTTTTACAATTCTGTACAATAACTATTCAGTAACTGCGTTTTAAAAAAGCATAATTTTTAGATTAAAGTATGATTAATTGCGATAGCCCTTAACTGGGCTATTTTTTTTGGGGGGATTTGATAATCATTAAATAAGAACTAAACATTCATTTTATTAAAATAAAAAAAAGCCTGGTGATGCCAGGCTTTTGTAACTTTCTTGATACAGTTTAATATAGGACTTTAATTATTTTTTTACTTCCATTAGGAAATAGAACTTCCAGGTGATACATGCCATGGGCCAGATTGAAATCCCAGTTGATCTTTTCTGTACTGTTCCCTTCGCTACGTTGAACTTTCTTAGATAAGATAACCTGTCCGAGTTTATTATACAGTTTTATTCCGTATTCACCAGCTGGTTGGTTGGTTAACTGAAGGTTAATCACACCATTGCTGATTGGATTCGGATAGATTGCAATGCCTGCCTCTTTCTCTTTCTCAACAAGCACTTTTACAACCTGGCTGTATTGAGTTCTGCCATCAAGGTCTATGCTGCGGATACGATAGTAATTGTATCCGTTAACTGGATTTTCATCTGTTATGATATATGTGGCTGATGCGCCATTATTCGCGATTGCTTTTTTCATGGCGATTGTACTGAACTGGCTACCACTCAATGATTTCTCCACCTCGTATTGCTTTACATTTATTTCATTCTCTACACTCCACTCAACTTTAATAGCAGCATCTTTACGGTAAGCCTTAACCGAAGTAAAGGTTACAGGAACTATTCTCAGCCTGTTAAATATGATCCGGAAACGATCTGGAGCATAGGAGCCAGGAATGTTGGCTATCGTGAAACTCACAACGGTAGTTCCGTTGTCGTTTAGCGCAGTTAATGTTTCCAGATATTTATCCTGAATAAATCCTTCAACATCACTACCAAGATCAGTAGCCTTGAATTCAAACTGATAAGCCTGGGCTCTCGTTCCTGTAAGATTTAAGAAGATAGTATCCTGTTGTGCGATGGCCTGCCTTCTCTCAATACTTAGTAAAGTGCTATTGTTACGGATAGAGATATTTTCTCCTACGTTAGTTGGTTTTTTTGCGTCAAATCCATCAACATCATTCGCATAGTTGTTATCAAGAATAGCGAGTGTGCCATCAACCAATGCGCTGCTTCCGTCATTACTTAGAGCAAACAGACTGGTTTGAACAACGCTAGGCAGATTGGCTGTTTGATTTTCCCTCATCAGCAAAGTACTTCCCGCAACTTTCGCATTTTCACTGAAGTTTACAGTACCGTTAGTGCCGGTTGCCTGTACGAGGAAAGCTTGTCCGCTCTGTACAAAATTATTTACTCCGGAACCGTAGCTACCTCCACCAGGCATCGCAAAATAATTAGCACCTACTTTAAATAATGTTTGATAAGCTCCAAGGTTGTTAAAACTTCCAAGCCTAGGATCCCAAACATAAAAGAATTCATCTACTCCGCCTGTTTTGCCGATGTTGCGAATATCTAACGCCGACGCATAAGGGTTTCCAACAGATTCAAATTTACCTGCCAATACATTCGTAACGGCCGGAGGATTTGCTGGTGTGAATAGCATTCCTTTTGAGCGTAGTACCGTTGGGGTTGCTGCCTGGTTAAAAGCTGTTACAGACCTGTCACCACGTACCAGGACGAAATATCCTTTTGAATTATAAAGCTGGTTGTTGGTGCTTGTAGGGCTATCAAACAGATTATTAACCGAATTGTATGTTTTTATTGATGGGCCCGGAGCAGTGAATACATCAAATCCCGGATTTGGTTGGGTTGCTGCGTTTGGAACATTGCTTGTTAGCATAGTGCCAAATCCAGGATTAGGATTGCCATTGTTAGTAACGGCACCTTCCTGCCACGCTTGTTTGATGGTTTGACCAGTTGTAGGTACGCCCAGCAATTGCCAAGATTTACCATGGTTGGGTGCACTGCCGGTTCCTGTTGCAATGTATCTTTCAACTGTTGCGTCGCCGGAGATTGTATTTCCGGTAACATTTCCGAGCCAGGCAGTTTCGTCGATTGTTGATTTGAAAGTAAGGAAACCTCCCGTATTCAATTTTCTTCCTGTTCCTGAAAATGTAACGGAACGATTAACGTCTAAAGCACCAGCTAACGTTACACCCTGAATGCTGGAGTTACTTACAATCAGATTTCCCAATAAATTATTTTCAAAAGTATTAGCTGCAATTGTCTGGCTGCTGATTCCTGATAGCTCGATGATTGCACCGGCATCGCTCGCATCAAATACTCCATTGTTATTGATGAAACCGCCTATTACTAATTTTGCATCATCTATTATCAAAATGGCACCCGGGTAAATATTCAAATTTTCAATTGAAGCAGTGCTTGATTCTAAAATTGGTTGAAATGGCTTGCTACCTTTAATATGTACGTCTGCACATAGTGTTGATGGAACAAGATTATCAGACCAGTTACTTGGCGTGTTCCAGTCATTGCTTGTTGCGCCTGTCCAGTAGTTACGAAGTGCGATACCAGCTGCCACAGAGTTTGCTAATCCGCAACCATTATTTACTATAGCTCTGAAAAGAGTAGGGTCAGTTATATTGGTATATGCCTGTGAAATGGTAGTATTCGCTATTGGGCTCCAGGTTGCGCCATTGTCTGTTGAATATTCCCAGGCCACTACTGCTCCTGTTTGTCCGGTTAAGGTTAATGTTCCACTTCCTCCGCTACATACTACAACTGAAGCTACTGTGCCGCCAATTGCTCCAGACTGAACTGTAATAGTGCCTGTGGCTGTTGCTCCGGTACATGTACCCGTTGTAGTTATGGTGTACGGGAATGTTCCGTTAACAGTTGCTGTACCGCTGATTGTAACCTGGTTTCCCGAAACTGTAATTCCAACACCAGCTGGTAATCCAGAAGCAGTTGCTCCTGTAGCAGTACCAGCGATAGTATATACTATATTCGATACGGCACTGTTTATACAAATTGTTGGAGATGCAATACCGGAACTAAGGGTAATTGTTTGTACCTGTACCGTGATGCTGCCATTGATTGTGGCTGTGCCGCAACCACCGATTGTGCTGATGTTATAGTTAAATGCTCCACTAACTGTAGGTGTACCGCTGATTGTATAAATTCCTGCATTGTATAAACCGGTAACTCCTGCTGGTAATCCTGTAACTGAGGCACCGGTTGCGTTGCTTATACTATAAACGATATCAATAATGGCAGTGTTTCTGCAAACAACCTGGGCATTTGTACCAACAGCTGAGGTTAATACAATGCTGGCATTTGCTGTAACATTAATTGTACCTGTTGCGTCTACTGATGAGCAGGTTCCCGTAGTACTAACGGTATAGTTGAAGTTTCCTGCCAGAGTAGGTGTACCGGTGATGAATAAAATGCCGCTGTTATAAGAAAAGCTAACGCCGGTCGGTAAACCGCTTATTGTTACGCCCGTTCCTGTTCCGCCTATTGTATATTGAATATTCACTATAGGGTTATTAATACAAACGGTCTGATTGTTATTACCTGAATTTAAAACTATTGTTTGCTCCTGTACTATAATAGTTCCACTTGTGGTAACTGGTGCGCAGGTGCCCGTTGTTGTTATGCTATATAAATATGTACCAGCCACTGTCGGTATTCCGCTGATAGTATAGTTATTTCCAGCTATCGTTCCTGTTACTCCTGCCGGCAGGCCAGTTACTGTTGCTCCTGTTGCGGTTCCAGAAAGTGTATAGCCAATTGATACAGCGTTATTGGTACATACGGAAGTTGTAGAACTTCCTGAAGAAAGTGTTATGCCTTGTGCTTGTGCATTAATTGTTCCAGAAGCACTCGTTGGTAAACATCCACCCGTTGTAGCAATAGAATAACTATACAAACCAGGAATAGTAGGAGTACCAGTAATAGTAAGTAGATTTCCTGCAAAACTTGAAGTTACACCTGCAGGAAGTCCAGTAACTGTTGGTCCTGTCGGATTACCATTTCCGATACTATATATTATATTATCTATTGGCGTATTTATACATAGTGTTTGAGCATCAGTGCCTGGGGCAGATTGCAAAGTGATAAACGTTGAAAGCGTAGCAAAAGAAATATCATCTAATCCAAAATCATTACCTCCAGGAGAATTTTGCAGATCAGTTATTGAAATGATGGCAGTAGTAGTAGTAGGACCTGAAGTCCACGTTCCATAAAATCTTGTCCATCCATTATTACTGTTATTATTAACACCTGCAGCTAATGTGGCTTGAGTTCCTACCTGTGCGCCATTTACGTTGAATTGTAATTTAGCAAATGGACCGGCATTGTTAATACTCATTCCCCATGCAGCAAAATAATATGCTGTATTTGGCAGCACTGTTACAGTTTCCTGCCAAACGATCGGTTGAGGGTTACCGTTAGGGAATCCATTTATGATCATAAAGTTACCTGTACCAGTTGTGTGGTCCCTACCCCAGAAATTATTATGGTAGGTATTTGCATTTGGTCCAACGCCATACAAACCTTCAGGATAAAGTTCTGTATTGCCAGCAACATCAGCTTGATAAATATATTGAGCAGCCCCTAGCGGTGGTGTCACAAAGCCTGTGTTACCTGCCTCAAAATCACCATTATTTACAAGTTCCTGCGCCACATTAATAGAAGCAGTTCCAGGGCAGCTTCCACCTGCGAACACTGTTACATCAAAGCTTCCAGCCACGTCTACATCAATAAATGAAGTGGTAGCGCCGTTGCTCCATATATAGCTCGTTGCAACAGGTACTGATGTGGCTGTTAAACGCACTTTATTTGGAACCACACAATAATCTGCTGAAATAGATACAACAGGAGTTGGATTTACAGTTACTGTTACAGTTTGAGACCTGGTGCAACTTGCAGCATTGGTGCTTGTAACTGTGTAAGTAGTTGTTGCTAACGGTTTGGCATATACGGTAGATAAATTTTGTCCGGCATATGGCGTGGTTGCACCTGCATCAGTATATAAACCTGTAACCGGTAACCAGGTAGCAGTAACTGGTGAAGTTGGTAAGCTATAGTTGAAAGTTATTGACCAGGAATTTAATGTACCTGTAAAATATGTACCTCCACCGAACAAACATATAAAAAATCCACCATGACAATCCACCACATCTTCTGCATTAAATGTCCAGTTACCATTTGGTGTAGCATATAAGGAATTGAAATTATTTACATTGGAATTTGGTGTTCCCACATTATTAGCAGCATCTGCTGAATACGTTCCGCCAAATGGTGCTGTACCGGCATTTACAGGGTTAACGCTGGCACTACTGATAGTGGTGTTGGTGAAATTATCCCCACTACCACCTCTTGTATTCACCAGGTTTAAAGTGTTTCCGTTAGGTGCGTTTAGGTTCAAAACCAAATCGGCATCATAACCATGTGTAATATTGAAATTAACAGTAACACTATTGATCACAGCTCCGGCAGGTATTCCAGCAACAGCAATCGTGCTGGCCCTGTTACCTTCAGGTATAGCTAAGTTTACGTTTCCTGAAGAGAATGTTTGTGATCCGTTGCTAGAGCCACCTCCTGATGCTGTTAACGGCTGCACATTTCCCTGACAGATATTTGCACTGGAAGGAGTAATATTGAATATTGCAGGTAAGGCAGTAACCGTAATAGTTGCTGTTCCTGTTTGATTTTGAGAACACACCGTACTACCAGCATCCTGTACACTAACCAAAGTGTAAGTGAAAGGGCCTGAAGTACCTGATGGTGCATTTAATGTGGCAATATTACCAATAGAAACTACTGTTAAGTTGGCCCCGCCATTAATATTGTAAGTAAACGTATATGGAGCTGTTCCATTTGCGCCAGTAAAAGTTATCACTGGTGATGGATCATTTAAGCAAATTGTTGTTGTTCCGGCAATTGATGCAGTTGGAAGTGTATTAACAGTGATCGTAGCTGCTGAAGAGTTTACAGAAGCACAAACACCGTTTGAAACAACTGCCCTATAAAGGGTTGTTTGAGTTAGGTTATTATAATTTTGGGTATTTGTTGTATTTACGATAGGGGTCCAATTCGCACCTCCATTTATTGAGAACTCCCAATTAACAACTGCACCGGTATATGCACTCAATGTAAGCGTTCCGCTGTTAGAGCCAGAACAAACAATAGCACTGGTTGTTACAGTTCCTCCAACAGAAGGCTGATTCACAGTAATAGTTGCATTTGCTGATACAGCACTATTACAAACTCCACTTTGGATAATTGCGTGATAGATTGTTGTAATATTAAGATTACTGTAAGCAAGTGTTGATGTTGTGTTAGCTACAGATATCCATGTGCCTCCTCCGTCTATCGAGTATTCCCATCCAATCACATTTCCTGTTTCTCCAGTTAGTGTTAGAAGGCCACTATTACTACCCGAACAAACTGACGTGCTGCCTGAAACTGTTCCTCCCACTGAAGTAGGGTTAACCGTTACCGTTACAGATCCTGTTTGCAGTTGTGAACAAAGGTTTGCACCTGCGTCCTGTACGCTTACAAGTGAGTAAGTGAATGGTCCACTTATATTTACAGGAACCGAAACAGTTGCGGTATTACCTACTGACGTTGCAGTGAGGTTAGATCCACCGTTAATTGAATATGTGAAGATATAAGGTGCTGTTCCATTTGATCCTGTAAAAGTGATATCAGGTGAAGTACCATTTTGGCAAACTGCAGTTGATCCGCTGATTGTAGCTGTAGGAGATGGAGCAACAATAATTGTTGCATCGCCTGTGTGTGGCTGGGAACAGTTATTTGCATCCGTAATACTCTCCAGAGAATATATGAAAGTTCCCGTTACTGCAGTTGGAGCATTTAATGTAACTGAATTACCGGCAATAGTGTTGATCGTTTGAGAAGCACCTCCGTTTATGTTGTAATAGAATACAAAAGGTGCTGTTCCTACAGTTGCTGTAAAAGTTATAAGCGGTGATGTGTTATTTTCACAAACTGTAGTTGATCCTATAATGTTGCCAACAGGTAACTCATTTACATTTATAGTTGCTGTTGAACCCACCAACTGCGTACAGTTGTTGTTGTCTGATACGCTAACAAGTTCATAAACGAACGCACCTGTTGATACCGTTGGAGCGTTCAGTGTGATAGAATTCCCTGAAACTGTAGTGATGGTTTCCGCAGTACCATTATTAATTGTGTAAGTAAAAGTGTAAGGTGCCAATCCATTAGATCCTGAAAAAGTAATTACAGGATTGGTTGAATTTTGGCAAACTGATGTGCTGCCAGTAATCGTTGCCGTTGGTAAGGTATGTACTAAAACCGGCATGGAAACTGATGAAGCTGCAATACAACCTCCGGGATCAGTATAATTTATACTAACGGTACCAGTGCCTGCTGTTGTCCAGTTAACAGTTGCTGTATTGTCGGTTGATGTTCCTCCGGCAGAAATAGTTCCACCTGTTATTGTCCAGCTGTAATTACTTTGGCCCGGATCTGTTAGATAGTTGCCATCTTCATTCATACAGATTTCTGTAGTACCTGAGATGGTTGGTATTGTACCTGTGCTTGTAGTAACGGTTGCAGAAGTTGCTGCCGAACAACCATTTGCGTCGGTATAGTTGATAAATATAGTTTTAGGGCCTGGTTGATCCCATAAAATAGTGATAGTGTTATCCGTACTAGTGCCTTCACTTACTAAGGTGCCTCCAGTGAAAGTCCATGTATAATTTGATTGACCAGCTTCAGTGATATATGTTCCTGTTGAATTCGGGCAAATTGGATTTGGCCCGGTCAAAGTTGGTACCGGTAACGCCCAGGTGTTTACAGTTAAATCTTCTGAGTCTGAGCAGCCGTTTACATCAGTTACCGAATAGCTGATTGTAATTGCTCCTGCTGCAATTGCAGTAACTACGCCTGTAGAAGCGTTTACCGTCGCAATCGAATTATTACTGCTACTCCATATACCGCCATTGGTATCATTCAGGAGCTGGCTGCTACTGCCAACACAGATATTTGAACTTCCTGTAATTGGGTTTAGTACAGGCGGCGTATTTACTGTTACCGTAATACTTACCGACTTTGTACAATTAAAGGCATTTGTTACAGCATAACTAATAACAGCTGTTCCGGCGGTTAATCCCGTTACCAATCCACTTGCATCAACCATCGCTACGCTCGCGTTATTGCTACTCCAGGTACCACCGTTAGTAATGTTATTTAACTGACTAGTATTGTTTATACAGATATTATCATTGCCGGTGATTGCCCCAACAAATGGAAGGCCGTGAACGGTTATTAAACTACTTACTTCAGTGCTACATCCCGCAACATTTGTTACTGTGTAGCTGATTACTGAATTACCTGCAGAAACACCGGTAACAAGGCCGCCGGCATCTACGGTTGCATGAGTTATGTCACTACTGCTCCATACTCCGCCTGGAGTGCTATTGGAGAAGGTTGTTGTTTCGAATCTGCAAATACCTGCAGCGCCGGTAATTGTAGTAACGATAGGGAAAGTGCTTACAGAAATTGTCCAGCTGTTTAATAAACCAATACATCCGCCGGCATTTGTAACGGCAACGGTTACCTGATCGCCATTATTTAACGAACTAGAAGTATAGCTAGCAGTATTTCCATTCTGTATTGAGATATTATTTAAAAGAAAGTTGTAATTAGTAAAGCCGGCAGGAGCGGTAAATACAACAGTTGCTCCAAGGCATATGAAGCCGTCATCCGCTGTGTTGCCGGAGTTTTCAGCAATCAATAGATTGCCAGAAGGCAAAGTAGTAACGGTAATGGTTATTCCGGCAAATATTGTCGTACATCCATTGACGCTGCTAACTTCAACAGTAACCAGTTCGCCATTTGAAATACCGGTACTGCTGTAAGAGTTGCCTGTACCATTTTGAACTGTGGTGCCATTCACCATGAAATTGTAATTGCTAAAACCTGCTGTCGCTGTAAAGTCAATATTTTCTCCAGCGCAAATTGTAGTTTTACTGGCAGTTAATGTACCTGCAGGTGAAGCTATTACTGTGAATAAGATAGTATTAAGCGTTGCAGAACAGTTATTACCGTTGCTTACTACCACACTAGCTACATCATTATCTACAAGTGTTAGGGTATTAAAAATATTAGCATTGCTACTTTGTTGTGAGATTCCGTTAACCAGGAAGTCATAGTTTACAAAACCACTTGTTGCTGTAAAAGTTACAGGGCTTCCGGAGCAGATATTGTTATCATTTGCTATGCCTGAATTTTCAGTTGCTGTTAAAACTCCTGTAGGTAAAGCATTTACCGTAATTACTATTGGTCCGAAGGTAGCATTACATCCGGCCGCATTGCTAACTATAACGGTTACTACAGATGGGTTTAAAAGTGTATTGCTACTAAAAGTATTGGAACTGCTATTTTGCAAAGTAGATCCGTTCACTTTAAATTCATAATTTGAAAAGCCTGAAGTGGCTGTAAAAGTTACATTCGTTCCAGCGCAAATGCTGGTAGCACTTGCCAATAAGGTTCCTGTTGGAATGCTATTTACAGTAATTACTATTGGGGAAGAATTTAAACTACAACCATTGCTGTTGGTAACTGTTACCGATACACTGTTTCCATTGGTCAGCGTTGTGCTGTTATATGTGTTGGATGCTCCGCTCTGAACCGGTGCTCCGTTAATTCTGAATGTATAAGAAGTTCCTCCTCCGGCAGTGAACTGAATATTTTCGCCAGGGCAAATAGAGGTTTTATCTGAAATAAATGTAACAGTTGGCAGTGGGTTAACTGTAATTACAACCGGGGCAAAAGTTATACCGCAGTTTGCACCGTTAGCTACATCTACTGTTATAATTGCACCATTTGTAAGTAGCGTACTGTTGTAAACATTAGAAATTCCACTTTGAACAATGGTTCCATTTACTTTAAAGATGTAAGATCCGTATCCTGAAGTTGCAGTAAAGGTAACATTGGCTCCTGCACAAATAATATTGTCGTTTGCCACAACAGAATTTTCAGTTGCAGTTATTGATCCGGAAGGCAGTGCGCTTACTGTTAAAATACCGCTTAGGGAAGGATTAACACAAGGTCCGGTTGCAGTTATTACATAATTAAAAGTTCCTGATGCGGTTGGCGCTCCACTAATAGTGTAAGTTCCTGCACTAAAGTTGCCTGTAACACCTGCCGGTAAGCCAGTTACAGTTGCACCGGTTCCTGATCCTCCGATAGAATAGGTAATAGCGGTTATAGCTGTATTGGCACACAGGGTTTGAATATTTGATCCAGCACCGGAAGTTAAGCTGATAGTGCTATTAGGCGTTACAGTTATTGTTCCGGTTAAAGCCGGTTTTACGCAAGGTCCTGTTGTAGTAACCGTATAGTTAAAAGTTCCTGCAACTGTAGGAGTTCCGCTGATCGTATATATTTTGGTTCCCCCGTTATAATTACCAGTCACGCCAG
This sequence comes from uncultured Ferruginibacter sp., assembly GCA_964496585.1. Taxonomy (GTDB): domain Bacteria; phylum Bacteroidota; class Bacteroidia; order Chitinophagales; family Chitinophagaceae; genus Ferruginibacter. Next base: position 28,948 of record CAZCAA010000002.1, on the reverse strand, counting down.
CCGGTAAGCCGGTTACTGTTGCACCTGTTCCTCCTCCTGCAATCTGGTAAGTAATATTTGTAATTGCTGTACTAATACAACGTATTTGATTTGTAGTAGCCGCGGCAGAGGTTAAAGTTATGGTTGCATCTGCATTTACATTTATTGTACCCGAAAGACCAGGCGTTAAACAAGGTCCGGTTGTAGTAACCGTGTAATTAAACGATCCCGAAGTGGTAGCTGTACCACTAATTGTAAATACGCCGGCTGCAAATGTCCCGCTTACTCCTGCAGGTAATCCGCTCACAGTGGCGCCTGTTCCTGAACCTCCGATTGAATAAGTAATGTTTGCAATAGCATTGTTAATACAAATTGTTTGATTGGTACTTCCAGCAGATGATGTTCTGGTGATAGTTGCATTAGGCTGCACGGTGATTGTTCCGCCTGTAGTAGGTTTGATACACGGTCCCGTTGTTGTTACTGTATAATTAAAAGTTCCTGCTGTAGAAGGTGAACCACTGATTGTAAACACACCGGCAGCGTAGCTACCTGTTAATCCAGCCGGTAAACCTGAAATAGTTGCGCCGGTTCCACCCCCACCAACAGCATAGGTAATTGTTGTAATTGATGTATTAATACAAGTAGTTTGAATGTTGCTTCCCGCTGCAGAGGTAAGTGTGATAGTAGCATCAGCATTTACAGTAATAGTACCACTCACTGTAGCATTGGCACATGGGCCTGTAGCGGTAATTGTGTAGGGGAATATACCTGAAACACTTGGAGTTCCTGTAATTGTAAATACAGAACCAACTAAACTACCGGTTACGCCTAATGGCAATGAACCAGATGTAATTGACGCATTTGTTGCACTGCCTCCAATTGTATAAGTTACGGTGGTTAAGGCAGTATTGATACATTTTGTTTGACTCGCAGTGCCTGATGTAAGTGTGATACTTGAATTAGGCTGCACAATAATGGTTCCCGAAGCTGTTGGTTTAATACAAGGACCGGTAGTGGAAACTGTGTAATTAAACGTTCCTGCAGCAGTAGGAGAGCCAGCTATGGTAAAGGTGCCAGCACTAAAGCTTCCTGTAATTCCTGCAGGTAAACCGGTAACAGTTGCTCCCGTTCCACTTCCTGCAATAGTATAAGTTATGTTAGTAATAGGAGTATTGATACACAATGTTTGTGTATTGGTACCAACTGCTGATGAAAGGCTGATGCTGGCATTGTCCTGAACCGTGATACTGCCATTTAATGTTGGATTGTTGCATGGGCCGGTTGTAGTTATACTGAACGGAAATGCACCTGAAACAGTAGGCGTACCCGTTATAGTAAATATGCCTGCACTAAATGTGCCGGTAACACCTGCGGGAAGTGTACCTGCAGAAATTGTGGCACCTGTTCCCCCACCTGCTATTGTATAAGCGATATTTGCAATCGCTGTATTAATACAGATTGTTTGAGTGGCCGAACCGGCAGATAATACAAGCGTAGAGTTTGCGTCAACTGTTATAGTTCCGGTGGCGGTAGGATTATTACAGGTACCTAAAGTAGTAACAGTGTAGTTAAAACTTCCAGATACAGTGGCGGTTCCACTAATCGTTAATAATCCTGCTGAATAATTGCTAACAACACCTGCAGGCAAGCCAGTTACGGTTACACCGCTTGTTCCAAATCCACCAACGGTGTAAGTGATATCTGAAATAGGATTGTTAATGCAAATGGTTTGGGCGTCTGTACCAGCCACTGAAGATAAAACCAGGGTTGCATCTTCATTTATAGTGATGGTTCCGATGGTGGTTAGATTGGCACAGCCTGATCCGATAGTTTCAACAGTATAATTATATACACCTGTTGAAGTTGCCGTTCCTGAAATAGTAAATATGCCAGCACTATAGTTGCCGGTTACACCCGCAGGTAAAAAGCCAGAAGTAATTGACGCACCTGTTGCACTACCTCCAATAGTATAAGTAATATTAGTGATAGCATTGTTTAAACAGCTAACCTGGTTATCGCTTCCAATCCCAGAAGAAAGATCAATGGTGCCATTACTGTTTACTTCAATTGAGCCGTTTAACGAAGTATTTGCGCAAGGGCCTGTAGTTATGACAGTATAATTGTATGTTCCTGTAGCTGTTGCTGTTCCGCTGATGGTAAATACGCCTGCATTGTAATTTCCTGAGACACCGGCTGGTAAACCTGAAACAGTAGCACCGGTTGTTCCAAAGCCGGTAATGCTGTATTCGATATCTGTTATAGGAACAAGTGCACATAAAACTTGCGCATCCGTTCCCACTGCAGAAGTAAGGTTGAGCAAGGGATTTTCATTTACCGTGATTGTTGCAGCTATAGTTTGATTGATACATGTAGAACCCGAAGTTCCTATGGTGAAATTGTAAATACCAGCTGACGTAGCCGTTCCACTAACTGTAAGTATTCCTGCATTGTCAACAGCCGTAATACCCGTTGGTAAAATGCCAGATACAATAGATGCTCCGGTTGCTGTTCCAGCTACCGTAAAAGTAATGTCACTGATCGCGTTATTCAAACATACAGATTGATTAACGGTGCCTGCGGCAGAAGTAAGTGTTAGAATTCCGTCATCCGTTACCGTTATGCTTCCGCCAATTGTTTGGTTAGTACAAGGCCCTGTAGTAGTAATTGAGTAATTAAATACACCAGCAACAGAGGCTGCACCACTAATAGTTAATATACCTGAAGCAAAATTGCCTGTTACACCGGCGGGAAGTCCTGTTACATTAGCACCTGTTCCACCTGCGGTAATATTGTAAGTGATGAAGGTGATAGGGGTGTTTATGCAAATCGATTGAGCATCAGTTCCGATTGCAGACGATAAAGTAATTGTTGCATCGTTATTTACGGTGATGCTGCCATTTAATGTAGGATTAGTACAGGCTGAACCTGTTGTCGTTACTGAGTAGATAAAAACACCCGCTGAAGTTGGCGTGCCGGTTATTGTAAATACGCCCCCGGAAAAACCACCTGTTACACCAGTTGGTAATGAGCCAGTTATTACTGCGCCAGTTGCTGAACCGCCAACAGTATAAACAATATCTGTAATAGCATTATTAATACAAACTGTAGTAGATGCGCTTCCTGAAGTAAGCGACAGTGTGCCGTTTGTTCCAATAGTTAAGGAAGAGCCACTGGTTGCTGTTCCACCAGGCGTAGTTATACTTACAGTGCCGGTGGTAGCTCCCGCAGGAACAGTAGCGGTAATTGTTGTTTCATTTACATAAGCGAATGTAGAAGCCGCAGTTCCATTAAACGAAACTCCCGATAAGCACTCATTAAAGTTAGTACCTGTTATCGTTACTGTAGCTCCGGCACTACAAACAGGGTCTGGGCTCAATCCTGTTATTGTTGGAGTGGCTGAAGGTGTGAAGCGATATATTTGGCCGGTAGCCGGTTTAGTGGTAATATTATTCGTAGCTACTGTTGAGCTAACAGTAGGATTTGCACTCGAATTATTTAAGGAAAGGTAATGTGTAGAACCTCCTGTTATATCTGTAAGCCCGATTGAAGCGCCAAGCGAATAACCGCCACCGGTAGTTATTACGTTTCCTGCTTCCCTTCTATAGCAGTACTCAATTACGTTTGTTCCCTCATAGAGTTTTACCTGAAAAGAAATAACAGCGTTTGAGGCATTGTAGTTCCACCGCCAGTCTCTCCATTCCATAGTAAATATCCTGCTACCAACAGCGCCAGTGGTTCTGTAACTTGCTGTACCAGATCCTGAACCATTTGCACCATCAAGATCATCCCATAGTGGATAAAGCGTGTTCACCAATCCGGCGGTAGTAGTAGCTATATTATTTCCCGCAGAATTTGCATCGGATGGATTAGCATTTGTAAATGAAAACCAACCATTGGAACTCACAGATCCTTGTGTATAGTTATTTCCAATATAATTGAATGTGAAGCCAATAGGAATATTTTGAACGTTGTTGTCATCCTGTTCAATCAGGTCAACGTTTGTACCGCCGGAGTTTTGTGTGTAAGTGCCCGATGTGGCAGTAAAGCAAAATTTGCTGATTTGGGCATTGATGCCTGAAACAGCAAGAAGTACTGCGACGGAAAATAAGTAAAATTTCTTCATACAATGTAATTGAGGTCGGTGATTAAAAAAGCATCGGTCATTACAAAGGATGGGGGATTTTATTTTAATTATATGAAACGCAAATAATTATCAACAATTATAGAAGCTTTTCTAAAACCTGAGAGATTGGAAAGGGGTAAAATCAATGGATGGTGGAAGATGAAATGGTCGGATTGTAATTGTATTATAACAATAAGTCTGTGTAGAAGATTGAATTTAACGGTAATTCAGAAGTATCCTGGATTTGTGGTAGTAGGGTAAATTAGACGGTAAAATTACTATTAAAATCTACAAATCAAAATATTTTGCGGGTTAATTTTCATCTTATTAAAAAATAAACAGCTTAAGAGCGTGTATACAACAAAGAAAACTATTGAAATTCAATTAAAAACGGACCCAATATGCTGAAAACAAGAATTTTATACTTTAGTATACAAGTATGCTGCAGTAGTAGGGATTAAAAAAAAGGGGCCAGGATAAAAATCCAGCCCCGTTTAAAATCCAATATCCTATGAAAAACCGATATAAAAGTAAATCTTATAACTATAAATTCATAACTCAAAAGCCGAAAAAGGTGTATACTACCGAAAAAAGGGTGTTTACACCCTTTTTTGACTGGCTGTATAATAATTACCTCTTTTATGACTAACATTTTGTATGTATTATAACTTCTCGGCTTTACGCATAAATTTGATTTTATTTAATTATTGTTACAATTTATTTTTGAAATGTAATGGGAAGAATAATAATATGCAAGGTGGAATTATTCAATTTCAAATTGAATAATTAATGCTATCATGAATGATAGTTTAAAATGCTAAACTCATACAATGGAAATAAGCAATCCTTATAAAGACTTAACAGAGCGGGACTTCTTATTGAAAGATATTCCTCAGCCATTTCTTCCGGGAATGAAAAATCATTCGCCCCGCATTTATATTGGATTAAGCAATTGGAATTATAAAGAAGTAGAGAGGATAAAGCATAGTCCACAACCATTCCCCGGCACATTGCCTTATTATGCGAAATATTTTAATGCCATTTTGTTGGATAATACACATGAAGTTTTTCCAAAATACGACGTTGTAGAAAAATGGGGCAGGTCGGTTGAAAATGCTTCATTCAAATTCTGCCCGAGATTTCATAAATATATCACTGATTCTACAGGAATTGACCTTCATAAACTGGGACTAACAAAAGATTTTATAAAAGCGACAGGTGGGTTTAAAGAAAAATTGGGAACAGCTATACTTTCCACGCCATTTTCATTTGAACCCATGCACGCTGATAGTTTTGTAAAATTCCTGGCAGCGCTCCCTTCGGATTTTGAACTTTCGGTTGAACTCAATAATCCAAAATGGTTTGAAGAATCCGAAACCACAACATTATTTGCGTCACAACTAAATAAATTCAATAGAGGATTGGTTATCACGGATACGCCTGAGCGAAGAGATCAGGTGCATATGCAACTTTCGAATGCTACTGCATTTGTGCGTTTTTATTGTGATGGAGGTCTTTCGGTTGATGAATTCCGGTTAGTTGAATGGAAGAGGCAACTTAGGTCCTGGTTCTTACAAGGAATGAAAGAATGCTATTTCTTTCTGCATATTAGTAATAAAGACGCGGAAGATTATTTTATAGAACTGGCAAATGAGTTATTGAGTTTTAAATGATCATTTGCGTTAATTAGATAATATCATAGTTTACCAATGGTGCTTGGCAATTACAATACTTACATAAGTATTATAGGTACTTCCAGAATCTCTTCTGGCGAAGCCAATGCCAATGTCTAACAAAGAAGCATTCCATTTTCCAATGCCAAGAAGGTGATTGCGATGTCCGAAATCAGAAGTGCCGGCATCAATAATCATTGTTTTTACCAGGTCATAACCGTCATTAACACCTGCTGCTATTGACTCGAAAAAATTATTGCCAACTTTTTTCGTCCATTCTGACTCCAACAGGTAACCGGATTTTTTTATAAAATAATTTATTCCATAACCTTCGGGGGTGATATGACTAAAATAATCTTTAAATGCCATTTCACTGGCCTTTAATTCTGCTACTTTAGCTAAGGTATCATTCCATTTTAAAGCTGTATTGTTAATTTTTAGTTTACTGTTGAAACGGAACTCCCTTGCATATTTTTTTGGATCATGCCTGATATTATTGATCAGGTTAAAGGAATTCTTTGCAGCGACCTTATCAAGTACAACTGCATCAACCGGTATATTTATTTGAAATGAAGCTATTAGAATACTGAGAAATAGTGTTAGCATTTTTGAAGAGACTGATATTTAGTTTAAAAGAAATCTGTGAGCACTGGAATCTTCTCCCAAACATAAGTATTTCACTTTTAATTGGTGGGCAAATCTGAATAGTTAACAAAAAATAAAGAGTTGTTTTATTTGATAACAATAATTTCGTTACTCATTCATAAATTTAAGGATATGCAGCATAATACTATTTTGAAATTATCTGAATAAATTTATCATGCTGCAATCAGATTTGATTTTAAGGTTTACAGCATAATCTGCTATTATTCAAAAAATGATTTTATGCCGGTAACTAATTTTGTTGTAGAAGAAAAAATGAAAGAATGGTTGATCTCCAAACCGGACAAAAAACTAATGGAGCACGAATTAACAACCTTAGGATGTACCGCAGAGGAAATTACCCTTCAACTTTTTGCATACAAAAAACTACAGCAGGAAAAAAGGCAATTCAGCGGATTTGTTTGCCTGGGAGTGGGAGCTATGTTGGGCTTTATAAGCTGTGTACTTACTATCTTAAATCCAGTACCTGATTTGTATAATGTTATATTATTTGGACTTACTTCACTCTCGATTTGTATAATAATATTAGGACTCTATTTTCTATTCGAATAAAAATAAAGTAATAAATACATCAGGCTGATTTGATATTTACCTGGTAAACACCCGTATTATTTCTTTCAATTCTTTCTGAATAAAAACCTCCTGGTTCGTTTATTTCTTCAATCAATTTAAAATGTTTACAGCCATCGCTCAATCCCTGAAATACCAGTGTGAAACGTGCTTTCTGGCTTCCTGCAGGATGCAACGTCCATTCAGGCATAATGGAAATGTTAAATGCTTTTATTAATCTACTCCTGTTTCCATTATCTTGTATTAGAAAAGTGCCAGGCCAGATTCGCAACAACGATTCTTCAGAAATGCTCAACTCACAATGAACAATTGTTCCTTTTTCCTCGTTTTCAAAAGCTAATTGCATAATGTCAGCATCAATGGATATCTGGGGCTTTGAAATGCTAATGTTATTCATTAAAGATTTTATAAATATTTACAATGTTTACACTGCGCAAAATTAACTATTTAATTTAATCATTCCTGTTTGTGCAAAAGAATCATAAAAATTATTTGATTTCGAATTCAAAATAAATGGGGACGTGGTCTGATATCATAAGGGCAGTTTGCAATGATTCAAATGATTTGTAAAAAGGGATAATGCCGGCAGATATTGCTACTATTTTTTCCCTATTATAAAATATATTGTCAAATTCACGGGCAAGACAATCAGATTCAATACAGTTTTTTTTTAAAGAAGTTTTTTGACCGATTAATGCCGGCAGGTATCCTATTTTTTTCAAAGGGTTAAATACAGTGTGGCTTTGTGGAAGATTAAAATCACCACAGAAAAGTAGATTGAGTGAATGATATTGTGCCGGAAGTAATTTGAAATATTTTACTTCTGTTTCAGGCTGTTTGCTTTTGGTGATAGCATGGTAATTTGCCAGTGTGAAGCTTTTTCCAAAATACTGAAAAGTTGTGTAATAGGGTTCTCTGTCTATCTCCAATTTAAAATTCTGTTCCAACCAGGCATTTCCCAACTTATCTACCCTGGAAGTTTTCCAAAGAAACGCATACCGCTCAGTTTTATAAGATTCGCCATAGGTTGGATCACTCACAGTATAGTCCCATTTGTTACCTAAGCTGTTAAGTTGGTCATTTAACCTTGCTACAGCATATGCACCTCCGGGGCCGGCAACAACTTCCTGAATCAATACAATATCGAATGAATTGATTGTATTTGCAATGAACAATATTTCGGCATCGTTTTTTGTTTTTCCAAAGTCCCGGATATTCCAGCTGCATATTTTTACAGGAGCGTTAGTTTTTACTATATACCCAGTAGGTAAGATGAAAATACAAATAATAGAAAGTAATTGCTTTAAGCTAAAATGCCCCATAGAAAATAAAAATACAGTTTTTAATAATAGGTGTGGAGATAGTTTGTTACGAAAAAAATCTGCTCAGCGCCTGTAATAGTTCTATATACTTCTCCTGTTAGCGGTTTCTGTGGTCAAATATCCCTTTAGTAAAACGGCAACGATTTTTTTGAATAGCAATTCTATTACATAACAGTGATGAATAGTCGCAAATTAAAACATTATAGTTTTTTTGAGTCTGCTTTTATTACCTCAATACCGGTTCACTTTATTTCTGGTTAAATATTATCGGCTCTGCTTGATATTATTATGTTAACATTACTTTAGTAAACGCAGTGGGTCTTTATTCATCTTAAGTTCATTATTCACAAATAAAAAAAATAACATGAAAAACATCTTTACACTCCTATTTGCGATTTGTTTTGTTACGATTGGCTTTGCCCAATATCAAGGCCATGATCAGTCAAGGCAAAGAAATGATGATGTTTCATACAATGAAAGGTCATATGATAACAATAATCGGAATAATAAATCGCGATACAATTTTAGTAGAAATGATTTGGAGAGAAGCATTGCCGCTATAAATTTTAATTACGACAAACGTATCCAATCTGTAAAAAATAGCTGGTCAATAAACCCACTCAGAAAGAGACGTATGGTAAATAATCTTGAAGACCAGCGGAAGGCAGACATTAGGAAAGTTTATTACAAGTTTAAGGATAGGCGTAATGTTTATGGATATAACGCGCCTGGCAGGCATATGTAACAATTAAAAACCACACAATTACTACAGGTTATGGAAACAGACCTGTAGTATTTTAGTTTGGCAGGGGATTTGTTTTATCAATTGTAAAAAAAATAAATTTATGATAAACGAACCAAAAAATAATCAAAACGAAAGTGCCGAAAACAAGGAAGCTATTGTACAGCCTGATCCAGAAACACTAAAGACAACAGATCCACAGGAACACATGGAAGGCCCTATTTCTTCATTGATGCAAAAAGCTTCTGAAGGTTTAAACCCAGATACCACTAAGAAAGAGGCGGATGAGGAAAAGGAAAAAGGCATGTAATATTTTGATCTGTTTTTTTTGAACGGATATGGATTGGTAAAAGTTTCCCCGATTATAGGGGAAACTTTTACATTATACAGGATCGTATTTAATTACCTCTTCATAGTTAAAAAAAATATTCAATTATTATAGCGTGGTTGCGACGGTAGCAACGGACCGGCTTTATCCCAGGGTCAGCTATTTTCGGAACGTAAAAAGGAGCGTCAAATCTAATCAACTTGAAATAATATCCAGCTTTTATCATTCTTCGGAGTCTACTTCATCTTTCAATGTTAGTTTCAAACCGATAAAACCAATAAGCCCCGCTAACAAAGAAGAAATTAAAATTATGAATTTTGAATTGTTGATAATTGTTGCATCATTGAAGGCCAGCAATGTTATAAAAATTGACATTGTAAATCCGATGCCTCCTAAAAAACCTACGCCTACTACTGACTTCCAGGTAATATCTTTGGGAAGTTTGCATAATCCAAAACTTACAGCCATGAAAGTGAATAGAAAAATCCCCACGGGCTTTCCTACGATCAATCCAACGGCAATGCCTATACTATAATCCTGCGAAAGTATTTCTTTGAGATCACCACCTAAATCAATAGCTGTATTAGCCAGAGCAAAAACAGGCAACACGATAAATGCAACGGGTTTATGTAAATAATGTTGTAGGATGTAAGAGGTTGATTTTTCGCCACCACTGCCAAAAGGAATTGCAAAAGCCAGCAAAACACCTGTAATGGTTGCATGAACACCAGAGTTAAGCATAAAATACCACATAGCAATTCCTGCAACTAGGTATACCAGTAGATTTCTCACCTTAAGTCGGTTTAGGCCCAACAGTAGGGCAAAAATACCCAATGCTATATAAAGATTTATCCAGATGATGGTTTTTGTATAAAAAACAGCGATGATCATGATTGCTCCCAGGTCGTCTATTACTGCTAAAGCGGTAAGGAATACTTTTAAAGACGTAGGTACACGATTTCCCAGTAAGGATAAAATACCTAAGGCAAATGCTATGTCAGTAGCCATAGGAATACCTGCACCTGATTGTGTTGGAGTGCCAAAGTTGAACAATATGAAAATACCTGCTGGTATTACGATTCCACCCAATGCGGCAAAGATGGGCAACAATGCATCTTTGAAATTGGAAAGTTCTCCGACATATATTTCACGTTCAAGTTCCAGTCCGATCAAGAGAAAGAAAATCGTCATCAATCCATCGTTAATCCAATGTCCAATGCTATGACCTGCAAATTGAGTATGCCAAAATTGCTGGTATCCTTCGCCATACATTGAGTTGGCAACAATTAAGGATACGGCAGTACAGGCAATTAAAATAATACCTCCGGCTTTTTCACTGTCGAAAAATTCTCTAAATAATTTGGTCGGTTTCATTCTTTAAAGTAAGTCTAAATTTTTAAAAGAGTTAAAATAGGAGTAGCTGATTTTTGTGTAAGGTTTACAAACAGCAAAAGGAGAAGATGTTGTTGCCTTCCTGAGAGACGGAATTTTCAAGAAGATTTAATTGGCTTTCTTCACGAATTCCCTTCGTTGTTCTCTGAGTAAAACCTACGTGCGCTCTATGGTTAAGCTATCAGCATCTCCGAAGGGGTGAGATCAGATTACCGTCTTCCCGCCCAATCTTTTGCTTCTCCACACTATTGGATATTACAATTTGTTGATAAGCAGTTAACACTGCTACATCTTTGCATTAGAGCTGCGTCTATACTTTGCGTTTAAATAAAACTCTTTCGGCATGCTGAGCATCAACCTCCCTCCATGGGGGCGTTACTATTTATCAAATTGTGTAACGCCAACATCGATATAAAAATGCAGAACAGCACAGAAAAGTTTTATATTGCTTTATTATAAAATAAAATGGAAAAATTTTATGGAAAATTTTGAAGCCTTTGTAAAAGCTGCCAACGACATTATCTGGAGCAATGCATTGATATATCTTTTACTGCTAACGGGTATTTATTTTTCCATCCGGATGCGTTTTTTCCAGGTAAGACTGATCAAAGACATGGTAAAACAAATGCTGCATAGAGATAAATCTGCTGTTGGCATTTCTTCCTTCCAGGCTTTAGCGGTTTCTTTATCCGGCAGGGTGGGTACAGGAAATATTGCAGGCGTGGCAACTGCTATATTTATTGGTGGACCGGGTGCAGTTTTCTGGATGTGGGCAGTTGCTTTTTTAGGCTCCGGTTCCGCTTTTGTTGAATCAGCCCTTGGGCAAATTTTTAAAAGAAAAGAAAACGGGGAGTACAGAGGCGGTCCTGCATTTTATATTGAAAAAGGATTCAAAAATAAACGCATTGGAAAAATATATGCCGTTGTATTTGCTATAAGCACTATCCTGGCCTGTGGTTTATTATTACCCGGTGTACAATCCAACAGTATAGCATCGGCAGTAAAAAGTGCTTTTGATATTAAATACCTGTACACCGGTATTTTACTGGCAGTTTTATTGGGGCTTATCATATTTGGTGGTATAAAAACCATTGCAAAAGTGGCGGAGTTTGTAGTGCCATTTATGGCCATTGTTTACATTCTGGTGGCTGTAGTTATACTAGCGATGAATTATGACAAGATTCCGGGAGTATTCTCACTCATTATGTCGAGTGCCTTTGGTGCCAACGCAACTTTTGGCGGAATCATTGGTGCTATGATAACTATTGGTGTAAAAAGGGGAGTGTATAGTAATGAGGCCGGGCAAGGCACTGGACCGCATCCTGCAGCAGCTGCTGAGGTATCTCACCCTGCAAAACAGGGATTGGTGCAGGCATTCTCTGTATATATCGATACGTTGTTTGTTTGCTCTGCCACAGCGTTTATGATTTTGATAACCGGGATGTACAATGTGAATGGGCCAGATGATAAACTGATTGTAGATGGCGGTGTGTATTATGTGCAGGATGGCGTAAAGCATGTGAGCGGCAGTGCTACGTACACCCAGGCTGCCATAGACAAAGCTTTTAACAACGATCAGCAAACTTTTCATGAAAGCTATGTTGGTATGGGCAGCTATTTTGTTGCCATTGCCCTTTTCTTTTTTGCCTTCACCACATTGATGGCTTACTATTATGTTGCAGAAACCAATGTTGCCTACCTAACTAATGGAAGAGGCCGCCCATTACCTATGTTTCTCTTAAAAATTGGTATAATGGCAGCTGTGTTTTTTGGTTGCATCCGTACAGCTACCATTGCATGGGATCTCGGCGATATGGGTGTAGGTATTATGGCCTGGTTAAATGTAATTGCCATTATACTTTTGCAAAAACCAGCGCTGCTAAGTTTAAAAGATTATGAAAAACAAAAGAAAGAAGGCAAAGACCCTTGTTTTGACCCGGTGGCCTTGGGAATAAAAAATGCAGACTTTTGGGAGCATGAATATAAAAAGACAGCTCCTGAAAAATTATAAGCAGTTCATAGATAGACTGATTTTCCCCCGAAGCGTACAGGAATTGTTATGAAGTTTATTTACGGATTGCTTAAAAGATAATTAGTCAACTTAGATATGACATTCTTTGTTTTCCATGAATTTCTGCAAAATGTCATTTGTATCGTCGCCATTTATTGTAGTTATCCGAAAAGCGCCCGTTGGGCAGTATCTGGGGAGTAAGTTTTACATTGAAAAATTTCTGTGCTTACGCCGGGGTAAACATCAGGTAGGCGATGAAAAGTTTAGAATTTTTATAAATTAAAATATTGATTTTTTCTCCTTTATATTTTTATCTGTGAATTTTAGGATAAGTTCTAAGAGAAGATATAAAATAAAATATTTTATAAATCAAAGCTTTTAGAATAAAAAGAAATCAGAAAGCTTAAACTTATTTAGTCCTTCAATTCTATAACCTCATCTTCCCTAACTATCCAGGCTACTGCTGGTTTTTTCCACTCCATTTCAGTATAGATAAAACTTTTCCCATCAGTCAAAGGCCAAACATAAACGTTCTACTTTTTTATATTCTTAGGAACAGGTGTTGTTTTTACCAGTTCGCCGGTAGCTGTTTCAAATATGTTCAATCCTTCCCGTGTTCCAATCAAAAGTTTTTTCTCATCTGCAGAAAAAACCCGATAGCCATCTAATTCATCTTTAAGTTTTAAATGCAGGAGTTTGCCTGTTGAAGTTTCAATTAGAACCAGGTTAGCATTATCGTAGTTATAAGCACCTTTTCCCGATAAAAGGCAATGACTGAAGTTTTCAATGCCCTCATAGCTGGCCATAAGTTTCATTTCCGGCAGGATGGCACCAATGCTGTCTTTTGTATTTATTGTATAAAAGTTGACTGTTTTTTTTCGGCCGGGATTAATGGAAATCGCAATTACACTACTTCCCGCACTGATATCTATTTCATTTTCATTGGCGTAGTTGTTACAAACGTTTCTCCTCTCATGTCAGCTTCTACACTTGTAATTAATGCCCGCGGTGAATACGCTACACTTGCAAATAGTAAGGTTAACGCCATCATTGAAAGCCCTTTAAAAAGTGGGACCGATTTCATGATAATATATTAATTTAAATTATTGTTGTCCGGTTAATGCTATTAAATCATTACCTGGCTTGACCTCACCCCCAACCCCCTCTCCAAGGGAGAGGGGGCTTAGAACTCAGCACGGTAAAGGCTTCTATCTAATATGTATAAGTTTAGTCGGACAACAATGAATTTAGATGAAATATAAATTTTTCTGCTATTAATCGAGTATGAAAAGCATTAATGAAAGACCAATTACATAGAGAAATTTCTATTTTATAAAATTTTACTTTAATCTTTCAGCTCTATAAATTCTTCTCCTTTCACTAACCAGGCAGCAGTAGCGTATCCGTAAAGTGCACGAAATACAAAGCTTTTTCCATCGCTTAAAGGACGAGCACAGTATTCTAGCTTATCGTTTTTAATTAGTTTTATCAGGGTCTTTGGTACAGGTAGCTTTTCTATTTCCTGGCCGGTGGCGGTTTCTACTATTACAACTTCATTGGCAGTGCCATACATAAGCTTTGTTTCATCTGCGGTAAAAGTTACGTGGTTATAAAATTCACCATTAATTTTTACAATTTTTCCCGTAGCTACTTCTATTAATACAAAGTTGCGTGCATCAAATATCCAGTTTCCTTTTGGCGAGAGCGCACCATAACTGTAAGACTTATCAGTATTATAAGTAGCTAGTAACTTTTTCTCCCGAAGGTTGCCGTCGATTGAATCTTTTATATCGATGATGTAAACATAAGCCTGCTTGCCTTTATTAGGATGAATGATCATCGAAATAATATTGGAACTATTCTGTAAGTCAACACTATTATTATCCGCATTGCTAAAAGCAACTTTAGCCAACAAAACATCATTTTTCTTAAAACCGGTGATATAACCGTCCTTATCTTTTGAAATATCCTTCCAACTTAATCCATCCCACTTACTTTCCGTTGTTACTAACTTATAGCGTAGCACTTTGGCAGGCAGGCCGGGGTCGCCTTTTGGGTACTTACCAATAATTTTTCCATCAGCAATATTATAGATGATAGAGGTTTGCTGGGTATCTATTGCCAAAAAAGTATTACCCTTCATATCAGGATCCACGCTGGTAATGAAACCCTTTTGTGCTATGGCTTGTATCGATATAAAAAATATTATAAAGGAGGTAAATGCTAAATTTTTCATTTTTCTATTCTTGTTTAATTATAGGATAATTACATTTATTATTTTCTTGATAGTTTGGTTGAAACTATCGAATGATTATGCTATTAAACCTTATGACGTTAGTGTTTTTACGTTACAATTTTTCCAACGTTTCTGCATCCACCGATGCCAGCTTATGCCTAAGTAGCAAGGTATTGGTCCCATATCTCAACTCCACGTAATCTGCGTTTGTAGGATCTGCTTTTACCGCCAGGTCTAAGAAAAGCATACTACTTAAATAGTCTTTTCCATTGTGTAATATTTTTGCATAATTAAAAATACGGGAGGCTATATTTCCTGTGCCCAAATCTGGACGAATGGCGGTAGCTTCGTCAGCTAACTTTTTTGCTTTGGCAGCGTCTGGTTGAAGGCCTGCCTGAACCAGTATTGCCCCCACTTCATCGGGTTCAATACTGCCGGCAGTTTCTGCATGCTTCAATGCTTCAGCGTCTTTGCTCTGACGCAATAAAACCCATGCAAGATTTAATTCTGAAAAACCGGAAGGTTCTACAGCGAGCAAATCTTTGTAAGCTATTTCCGCCTCGGGTAGCTGATTGGCAAATGCTAACGCTGCCGCATAACCGGATTTAAATAAAATATTGGTATTGTCCAGGTCTAAAGCTTTTTTAAAGTTTTTTGCAGCTTCATCATATTGATTACCCTGCATTTTAAAAACGCCCATAGTACCATAATTGCCTGCATTGGGATAAGCTTCAATCACTTTAGTAAAGAAATAGGCTTTAACTCTTGGATCATCGCTCTGCGCCATCAGCTTGAGGTTATCGTCAGCCTGGTCTTCCTTCCCACCTGTTACCCTAAAAGCAGGGCCATCCTTGCCATACATCGCAGTGTAAGCAGCTATATTGCTTCCAATCACATTGTGAATAACGTTAGCATCATATCCTTTTCGGTAACCCATTAGCATCAGGTCGTAATGGTCTTCTGCCGTACGAGCACGACCTCTGGCCAGCATTTCTGCTTTCCAACGGCTAGCTGCATCGTTATAAGTAGCAATTTTTTCTGCCGTTCTGCGGTCATAGTCTTCTTTCGATTTTTTACGACGAGCTTCTTCTGCAGCCGCACCTGCATTAAAATACGCCGGGGTGGAAGTTGAATATGTTTTAGGGGTAGAAGATGGTTGATAGTGATGCCGCTCCAGCTCTTTAGCATTTCGAGCAGCATTGTTCTTTTCCCGCACATAATTATTATAACTGCCGGGAGTATAAGAATCGTATGGATTTTGATATCCCTGAGCAAAGTTGTATCCAGGTACACATAAAAGTGAGCACAAAATAAATACCTGAAGTAGGATGATATTTTTCAAAATAGATTATTAAATGAACGTAATAGTTAGCTGATTGAAATTATAAAATTGTGTTTAACGTTATTCTATTTACTAAAATATATCTCTAACGCATTTTTTTAAAATTACGTATAGTCGCTGGCATCTTAAATACCGTTTCAAGGGTATTTTTATAATCTATTGACCAAAATCAGGATGTTGAGAAAAAATAGCTATAAGCACAAGGATGATGAATATACCAGACAGACACAAAAACCCTTGTAAAAAACATCGCTTCAACTGCAAGGGGCAGAAAAAGGAATTCTTGTAAATACCTCAAAAGTCTGGAAAGAATTAATTGTAATTATATAATGGAAATGCTGACATGTTTTAAGAATCTAGGTTTAGGTCTTTTTTGCCATTTAACTTATACAAGATATAACCAAACCCTACAATAAGGTGTAGCATCACAATACCAAATATGATCATTCCCATAGAATCCATTGTTACGTTTTGCATTCAAGTTCCCAACAAATGGATTTTAATATGGTAACCTTTGTTACATATGACAGACAGACTACAAAACTCGCGACTAATTACGATAACAACAGACAGCATTAGCAAATAACAATATTGCTCTTATATTTTCGCTTTAATACTGAAGAAAAGGCTAACTAATGATTTTTTTTGATTTGTTCACCAAAACAAAAAACCCTCAAATCATTGATTTTGAGGGCTTTTGATGTGTTTTGCCGGGTGGCTTGGTGACCGCGTTAGGATTAAGTACCTTACTTTCGTTTACTTCGCTTTACGCTGAAACGCCCTATTTATAGGGCTTTTCGCATTTTTAGGGTGCATCAAAATGTGGATAAAAGCATTAAAATGTAGGAAATGTTTACCCCATTGTTTACCCTGTTTTGCACTATTTTGCTTATCTTTATTGTAAACATAAAAACCTTTGTATGTCAAGCGTAGCAATAGTTTACAGAAAAGATAAGCTCAATAAAAAGGGAATTGCTCCAGTTCATTTCCGTATAATCAAAGATAGGAAAGTTTGTTATTTATCTTCTGGTATTATGCTACCCGAAGAACATTGGGATATTGAAAAAAATAAAATAAAATCTAAGCACACCAATAGTGCAAGGCTAAACTTGCAGCTTACTACAAAATTTGCCGAGTTACAAGGCGAGGTTATTGACAAAGAGACTTTTACAAAGTCGCTTACTTCCCGACAATTAAGGAATAAAGTCTATGGGAATAAGCCTACTAACTTTTTTCAAATTGCCCAGGATGTACTTGATACTTATGAAAGCGAAGGCAAAGTAGGTTCACATGATAAATGTAAATCCATAGTTACAAAACTCGAAGTATATCACAAAAGTAAAAACCTTTTCTTTCAGGATATAGATGTCAACTACCTCTCACAATATGAAAAATATCTGAGGATCAACCTAAAGAACAAAACAAATACAGTTCATAAAGATTTAAAATTTATCCGCCGTATATTCAATGAAGCAATCAAAAGAGATTTAATAGAATTGCAGGTTAGTCCCTTCAACAAGTTCAAGATTAAGTTAGAAAAAACTTCAAGGACTTACCTTACTGAAGATGAACTTAAACTTATTGAGAATCTTCAAATGAAAGAAGGCTCGTTAATTCAATGCCATCGAAATATGTTTGTTTTCGCTTGCTATGCAGGTGGGTTAAGGGTATCGGATGTGCTAAAATTAAAGTGGGGTCATTTGGATGGTGATTATATCCTAATCAGTATTAAAAAAACGAAAGAACAATTACGTTTAAAAATACCTGATGTTGGGCTGGAAATAATCAACCGGTTAAAAGGAAAGAAGAATGTGGCTGATAATTATATTTTTCCCGTTTTGGAAAATGGCTTAGATGAAAAAAATGCAAGGCTTTTTGATAATGCCATTAATTCTGCTACATCATTAATAAATAAGAATTTAAAGTTTATTACTGAAAGGGCAAAGGTTGAAAAATCAATCAGCTTCCATATTAGTCGCCACACCTGGGCTACCAGGGCTTTGCGTTTTGGTGTACCCATTGAAATTGTTTCCAAAATTTTAGGTCATGCCAATATCAGGGAAACTATGATATACGCCAAAATTGTCAATTCAGAAATGGATAAGGCGATGGACCTATTTAATAATTAAGCAAAATGAAACAAAAAGAAATTGAAGAACAGCAAGGAGACTACCCCCGTGATGAAGACGGCAATGTAATTTTTCCAGATGTTAATATCAGTTGGGCTGAAATCAATCGGTGGCACGCCACCTACATCTTCCATGAGTGGGATGATAGTTATGGTGGTTACAAAGCAATAGCAAACTTGATATGTGATGCTGACCTTGCGGAACAAAAAGATGAACTGGAAAGAAACAAAATACTTGTCTACAAGCTCTTCAAAATGCCGGAGCGTCCAGACGATAACTACATGAGCCATCATGGATGGTGCAGAAGTCTTGCATATCACTTTTTCAAAGAAGTATTCAAGTTCCCAGACACAATGGGCGGCATGATGAATGAGTTTGATTTGGCACGAATAATCATCAGGCAAAAAACTTTTGATGAAATACAAAAGTTGATTAAAGACAATAACCTCACCCATGTTCAGGACTTAATATTTTTTATAATTGCTAAAATCGGAGATGTTTACATTGATGAAATTGAATTTTTTGAACGTCCCGAAATGGTTAAGCAGATAAATAATGCAGGTAAGGAAGCGGAAAAACTAATTACAGTTATTGAACGGGTAAGACCAGATATACATGAACGCTGGAATAGAGAGCCATTGCCAGAACTAAGGAATATAACATTTGACTTTCCAGACATTGACCCCATTAAAATTGAAGACCCCTGGCTTAATAGTTCTCTTGTAGAAGCAATCAAAAAAGACTTTGAAGACAGGCCATATAAGAATTGGCGTAAAGAAGTGAAGAAATACGCAGCAATGTATAATGAAGATATTGAAAAACAGAAGTACCGTTTTCATGTTGCCAAAGCGTTGCATAATTTCTTTACACACCTAAAAACATTTCCCGTTAAACCGGGCAAATCCACGGCTGATGCTGAAATGCTTTGCGTTGCAAAAATTCTTGAATATGGTTTAATCAAAATTGGCGCAGAAGGAATTTCCGAACCTCAAAAAATAAAAAACGTTCGTAATTATATAAAGCCTGAAAGAAATCCACTCTTAACTTATTCAAGCCATATAGTAGCAAGACCAAATTTTGAAATGCTTGAAAAGTATTTTGAGAAGGACTTTCTTAAATCAGTGCTATTGGAAAAACATATCGATGTTTTAAAAGAAGCAATCTACATAAGTGAACGCTTCGACATACAGCATCTAAGAACAGAACTTGCACATTTAATTGATTGCATTCAGCATAGAAAACACCAAATAGGCTGGCAGTTTTCTACACAGGGATTACCAACGGAAAATCACCCCACTATTGGCCCACTCTTTAGATTGGTTTCACCTTTTAGAGTTAATACTGACAAAGTACAATTAACAGAACTATCTTTTCAATTAGAGAACAGGCCGGAAACATATGCAATTAAAGAGGACTTGCCTTTGATGCTTATAGAAAGGGCATTAACGGAGTATTACCATAATCATCAGGAAGAATTTGATGTTGATATTTTTACTTCTAAAATCCATGAGAACGTACAAACTGGAGCATATAGGATTGAAGAGTTAGGAGGCTATCAAAAACAAGGCGAAAGGTTTCTGCCTACCCTGTGTACAGATTTGTACAAGTTCCTTTTAAATGAAGCACCGCCAGCAAGAACAGTGGCATCAGCGACAGACAAGTATTCGGAAATTATTGCTGTTATATTGCAGCGTTGCCTTGTATTTAACCATGTAAGGGATGAAGAATACATTGTACAGGGAAAAGTAAAACAATGGCTTAAAGAAGCGAAGAACCACTCTAAATATAAAACAGGATAATTAATTGAAAATCAATTGGAACAAGCAACTCCAAAATTACCTATTGCATGTTCCAAATAGCCTGCACTACTATTCGCAATTTTACACTGTTAAACACTTAATAACAGTTTAAAATAAAAAAATGGAAGTACTTACAATTCAATCAGAAGCATTTCAAGAGCTAATATGCAAACTGGATGCAATCAACCACCGCTTAACAGCAAAAGAAAAAGAGCCTAAAGAAAAATGGCTGGACAATCAGGAGTTCATGTTACTAATGAAGGTTTATAAAATAACCGCTCAACATTATAGGGACTCGGGCATTTTTTCATTTTCTCAAATCGGAAGCAAGATTTTTTATAAGTTATCCGATGTAGAAGAATTACTCAAAAAGCATTACAACAAGGCATTTAAAAATTAAATGCCTTTCCTTTTGCCCCTACTCAAATGCTAATAATTAGCATTTGCTTTTTAAAACTCATTCAAATTATCGTAATATTTAACGCCTGGTATGATAACAAATACTTGTACCTCCGGTCTGTCCAGAAGTCAGTCAGATAATCGAAGGAAAACCTTAGTTCAAGCCTATGGAAATTGGTTAAACACCCTCACATGGGATTACTATTGCACATTTACCACACGGTATCAAATGACTGTAAAATCAGCTCGCCGTACTATGATTAAGCTTCATAGTCACTTAAATGAACGGTATAATTGCTCAGCTAAAGTTTTTTGGGTGGCAGAACCTTTTGATACAAAATATGGCTGTCACCTTCATGCACTGATCGAAGTAGAAAATAAAACCTCAGTAACTAAGATAGATTTAAAAAATGCCTGGCAGGTTGTTAGTAAGGGAAAAGGGAAAAAGGAGTATAACAACACTACGATCAAGGAATATGATAAAAACAAAGGTGGCCATTTCTATTTTTCTAAATATCTGCATAGACAAGGTATCGACTACGATATATTTTAACTCTCCAATGCTCCCTTTTCTTCAGAATCTTTACTTTATATTTGACTATTGTTGACAAGTCAAACTTAGGGCATTATATGAAATTTGGGGAAACGATAAGAAAACAGCGAGAAAGCAAAGGTTTACTGCTTCGCCAAGCCGCAGCATTTTTGGAAGTAGACACAGCCTTTGTAAGCAAGTTAGAACGCAATGAAAGAAATGCAAGTAGGGAACAAGTTATAAAGTTGGCGGAGTTTTTAGAAACTCCGCCAGACCAGCTTTTAACAGTTTGGTTAGCTGAAAAAATAATAGGAACTATTAATGATGATAAGCAAGGTGAAGCAGCCCTAAAACTTGCACTTAAAAACTGGAAGCAAAAATGACCCTTTCGCAAATCGAAACCAATCTAAAAAAAGTTATCAATCATTTTGATGCTACTACTTTTATTTACGATTTCTTACTGGCCTACAATACTCCTAAATCTGTAATACAGCGTTTTAAAAAAGGCACACTTAATTTATCGAAAAATGCCGATGAAATAATTTGGAAACCCAAACTGTTTTACAAATATGTTTCTACTGAAGAACTGCAAAATGTTTTAGCAAGCATAAAAAAGGATGCCAGAGTTAGTAAAAATAAAATAAGGTTTTTAATAGTTACAGACAATAACACAATTATAGCTTTTGATACTAAAACAAATGAAAGTATTGAAGTAGCGATAAAAGAATTATTGAACCACGTTACGTTTTTCCTGCCATTAGCAGGGATGGAAAAATACACTACACAAGCCGAAAATGATGCTGATGTAAAAGCAGCCGTACAAATGGCAAAGCTGTTTGACGAAATAAAAAAAACAAACCCTACTGAAACAACAACACAAGTACATAATCTAAATGTTTTCTTATCCCGTTTATTATTTTGCTTTTTTGCAGAGGATACGGAAATTTTTAAGAAGAATTTATTTACAAGTTCTATAAACAACCATACTCAAAACGATGGCAGTGATTTAAGCGACTACCTGCAAAATCTCTTTAATGTTTTAAACATAGAAAACAGAGGCCAGGGTGTACCTGCTCATTTAAAAGCCTTTCCTTATGTAAATGGCGGTTTATTTAGGACACCAATACCATTACCAAATTTTACATACAAAAGCCGCAAAGCTATTATAGATAGTGGTGGTGAAAACTGGGCTGCTATCAACCCTGATATTTTTGGCAGTATGATTCAGGCTGTAGTATCTCCTGACAAGCGAGGCAGTTTGGGTATGCACTATACCAGTGTACCCAATATTATGAAAGTAATAAGACCTTTATTTTTAGATGAATTGTATGAAGAGTTTGAAGCAGCAAAGAATAATCCAACGGCTTTAAATAGATTGCTTGGTCGTATAGCCAACATACGAATATTTGACCCTGCCTGCGGCAGTGGCAACTTTTTAATTATTGCGTACAAAGAGCTTCGCTATTTAGAGATACAAATATTGTTACAACTTAAAAGCCTGCAATCAAACAGCCTGACAGGATTTGAAGAAAAGCAACAGCAGTTATTTGGAAAGCAACAATTAAGCCTTGCAGATACCAAACCACAAGGTTTACAAATGGAGTTATTCTCACGTATAGAATTGAACCATTTTTTTGGTATTGAGTTAGACGATTTTGCACATGAGGTGGCTAAACTTTCTTTATGGTTGGCACAGCACCAAATGAATTTGGAGTTTAATAAATTAATAGGCACAAAAAACAATACACTGCCCCTAAGTGATGCTGGTGTAATAGTTCATGGCAATGCCACAAGATTAAATTGGGAAACTGTTTGCCCAAAGCCAAGAGTTGGTGAGGTTTTTATTTTGGGGAATCCACCATATTTGGGGAGTAGTATGCAAGATGCAGAACAAAAAGCAGATTTAGCAGTTGTCTGTAATGGTTTTGAAAATTTTAAAAATTTAGACTACATAGCAAGTTGGTTTGTAAAAGGAGCTGATTATATATCTGGCAGTATCGCCAAATTTTCTTTCGTTTCAACTAATTCAATATGCCAAGGTGAGCAAGTTGCATTATTATGGCCACACATTTTCGTTAGAAACTTAGAAATTGGGTTTGCTTACCATTCTTTCAAATGGGAAAACAATGCAAAATCAAATGCAGGTGTTTCTTGTACAATTATAGGACTACGAAATAGTTCAAATAATAAATGCTTTATTTTTCACGAACTAATTAAAAAAGATGTTGCTAAAATAAATGCTTATTTAGCTGAAGGGAATAATATATTTCTCTATAGAAGAAACACATCATTAAGCAAACTGCCTTTAATGCTAAAAGGAAATCAACCTACTGATGGCGGGTATCTAATATTAGATTTAAATGAAAAGGAAAAGTTGGAAATTGAAAGTCCTAAGTCCTCTAAATTTATCAAAAAATTATTAGGGTCTGACGAATTTATAAACGGCTATGAACGATGGTGTTTATGGATTAATGACGAAGATTTGGATTTAGCATTATCAATTCCTTCTATAAAAAAAAGATTAGAAAATGTTGCCAAAATTAGAAGTGAAAGTAAAGCCCCTTCAACTCGTAACTTTTTAGGGGGTAATCATAGGTTTATTCAGATACAGCATGAACCGAATAACGCATTAGTTATTCCTGAAGTTTCTTCTGAAAGACGTACATATATACCAATTGGTTTTTGCAATTCTAATACAGTACTCACAAATAAACTTTTTGCAATCTATAATCCAGAAATGTATATGTTTTCTGTTTTGACCTCCCAAATGCACATGTTATGGGTCAAAACAACTTGCGGCCGTTTAGAAACACGGCTTAGTTATTCATCTGTACTTTGTTACAATACTTTCCCTTTCCCATCAATATCATCAACCCAAAAAGTAGAATTGGAAAAGCATGTACACAATATTTTAGAACAAAGAGCCAAGCACACGGAAAAAACATTAGCTGAATTATATGACCCCGAAGATATGCCCGAAGGACTATTGCAGGCCCATCAGGTATTGGATGTAGCAATAGAGCAATGCTACCGCACTAAACCATTTGAAAGCGATGAAGAAAGGCTTACATACCTGTTTAAAATGTATGAAGAAATGATAGAAGCAGAAAAAACAAAGGGAACTTTATTTGCTCCCGAACCAAAAATTAAAAAAAGTAAAAAGAAATAATTATGCCCGACATTATAGAAGTAAATTATCATCAAACAGGCAAAAGCACTACCATCAATGCAATGGGCATGAGGGAAATGCAGGCTAAGGCTTATGATTGCAGAAATTCCCAATACTTGCTTTTAAAAGCTCCGCCAGCTTCGGGCAAAAGCCGGGCATTAATGTATCTTGCTTTAAACAAATTGCAAAATCAGGGAATTAAAAAAGTAATCGTTGCAGTGCCTGAAAAAACCATAGGCAGTTCTTTTGCAAGTGCCAATTTAACCAACGATGGTTTTTTTGCCGATTGGCAAATTAAAGACAAATACAACCTATGTACCAGCGGTAGCGATGTAAGCCAGGGAAAAATAAAGACATTCAAAGAGTTTTTAGACAGCGATGAAAAAATATTGGTTTGCACCCACTCTACACTTCGTTCAGCTTTTGCAGAAATAGATACAAAAAAACTAAATGATTGCTTATTGGCAATAGATGAGTTTCACCATGTAAGTGCAGATGCAGAAAGCAGGTTAGGCGAGTTATTGCGTAATGTAATGGCTAATACAAATGCTCACATCGTAGCAATGACAGGTTCTTATTTTAGAGGCGATGCAGTACCTGTTTTAACGCCAATTGATGAAGAGAAATTTGAAAAGGTAACTTACAATTATTACGACCAGCTAAACGGTTATACCTATTTAAAAAGTTTAGGCATTGGCTACCATTTTTATCAGGGTAAATATACAGATGCGTTCACCACTTTATTAGACACCGATAAAAAAACAATACTGCACATACCTAATGTAAATTCAAGAGCATCTACCGGAGAAAAATATGATGAAGTAAGTTTAATAATTGATAGTATAGGCGAAGTAGAATATCAGGATAGTAATACAGGAATATTGTTTGTTAAAAGACATAAGGATGGTAAGATAATTAAGGTTGCAGATTTGGTAGAGGATGATATGAAGCAACGGGATAAAGTACAGGAGTATTTACGGACAATGAAAACGGCAGCCGATTTAGATTTAATCATAGCACTTAATACAGCTAAAGAAGGTTTTGACTGGCCATATTGTGAACATACACTAACAGTTGGTGTAAGAGGTTCACTTACAGAAATAATACAAATTATAGGCAGGTGTACAAGAGATAGCGTAGGTAAAACCAAAGCACAGTTTACTAACCTTATTGCCGAGCCTGATGCAAGCCGCAGCACGGTTGCCGATGCTACAAATGATATGCTTAAAGCCATCACAGCTTCGCTGCTAATGGAACAGGTATTAGCACCCAATTTTAAATTTAAAACTAAAAGTTTTGACGGCGAAAAACCCGATGCTGGTACAATACTTATAAGAGGGTTAAGGCAGCCAAGCACCAAAAAAGTACAAAATATAATTGCTAATGATTTGCCTGATTTGAAAGCAAAGATTTTGCAGGATGAAACAATAAGAAAAACAATACCGGGCAATATAGATCCTCAATATATTACTACGCAATTAATACCTAAAATAATAAAACAAACATACCCTGAGCTTACAGATGCGGAAGTAGAGGAAGTAAGGCAACAGGTAGTTGCAGATTCATTGTTGAGCAATGCCCAAATTGTGCAGGACGGCGATAAAACATTTCTTCAGCTACCTAACCGTCTTATAAATATTACTGAGTTAAGTATAGATCTAATTGACAGCATCAATCCTTTTCAAAGGGCTTATGAAATTTTGTCTAAATCTGTAACGGCTGCTGTTTTAAAATCTATACAGGAAGGTATTGAAGCAAACAGAATAAAAATGGAATTTGAAGAAGCAACTTTTTTATGGCCAAAAATTCAGGCATTTGTAGAAAAGAATAAAAGGCATCCTGATATTAATGCAACCGACAGTGAAGAGAAAAGAATGGCACAGGCAATTATTTATTTGAAGACACAAAAACGCAAAGCGGAAAATGGATAGAAAGCAAATCCTAATGGATATTTTTAATGATGACCCTTTTGGTTTATTGATATTAAAACCAAAAACCAATCATCGTAATACTGACGAGCGTTTGGTTGCTGCGTTTCAAAAAGTTGTGGAGTTTTATGAAGAAAACAGCCGGGAGCCGGAATTGGTAAAAGATGTTCACGAAAGCCAGTTATACTATGAACTAAAAGCATTGAGGCAGCATAACGAAAAGAAAACCGCCTTAAAAGAATATGATGTGTATGACCTGTTAGATACTCCAACAGTTGAAAAAGAAAAGGAACAGTTTAAAGAATATAAAACGGTAACAGATATTATTACAGACGACCCATTAGGTATTTTAAATACCGATGATTCTATTTTTACTTTAACCCATGTTTCAAAAGAGAGTGATAAGGAAAGAAGCAAGACAGATTTTATGGCAAGGCGAAAGCCCTGCAAAGACTTTGCAAACTTTGAAAGCATCTTTAAAATTTGCCATGCAAATTTGAAAAATGACGAAAGGAGATTTGTTCCTTTCAAAGAAGAGCATATTAGACAAGGGGCATTTTTTGTGGTAGATGGTATGTTGGCCTATGTAGATAAAGCTG
Source organism: uncultured Ferruginibacter sp. (assembly GCA_964496585.1). Lineage (GTDB taxonomy): Bacteria > Bacteroidota > Bacteroidia > Chitinophagales > Chitinophagaceae > Ferruginibacter. The sequence goes on along the minus strand of CAZCAA010000002.1, from coordinate 2,012 downwards.
ATACAGTAAAACGAGATAAGCATAAAAGAAATAAAAAAGATGGCAGGATACGTTGCATTTTTGAGAATGGCACAGAATCAAATTTATATTTTCGTTCTTTAGGAAAAGCATTGTATAAAAACGGTCAATCGGTTAGTGAGTTAATCAACAATACCGATTTAATCATTAACCACATAAGCCAAGAGGACAAAGAATCAGGCTTTATTTATATCCTTAAAAGCAAATCAGCTAATCCCGAAATACAGGCAATTCCAAATCTATATAAAATTGGCTTCTCTACAACTGCTGTGGAAGAAAGAATAAAAAATGCTTTTCAAGACCCTACTTATTTAATGGCTGATGTAAAGATTGTTACAACCTATAAATGTTACAATTTAACTACGCAGGTATTTGAAAAAATCATTCATACTTTTTTCGGAAGTGTAAGTTTAGTAATAGATATTTTTGATAATAAAAGGGTTAGACATTCGCCCAGGGAATGGTTTACAGTTCCTTTGGCAATAATTGAACAAGCCATACCGCTAATTATTAGCGGAGATATAGTACGTTATCATTATGATAATGAAAGGGAAATAATAGAGAGGCTTGGTAATTAACAAATTTTACAATACTAAAAAAATATACTTCTCCGCTTTTGAAGATGTTTTTACCAGCAAACAGGTTACAAAAGTTAAAAAGACAAGGGGAAAACACCGTACCCACGTTATGCCATATATAAAGGGGCAAGGTGGGCATTACTATTTAGGCAAATATCTGGCAGGCATAACTCTAACTATGATTTCAGCTTTTTATAGTTATGTTAACAATTCCTTACCACTTTGATTATATTTGTTCCAACAATTAAAGCACTCATTATGAAATAAAGAACAAGGCACAATTAAATATTGCGTTTAGCTCAGTTCTGCTGGTGAAACCGTTTAAAATTTCAAATGCAAAACAAAATCAAGCAAAATGCTCACCTAAGGCGTGGGTGTTTCTTACTGTTTTGCGGGGTTCTTGGACGGATCTCCTCGGTGTTAGTGACATAAGCCCCACGCTGATTTTTTGCCCTATACATAACTATGCAATACATTAATCCATATGAGCTTTTAAATATTCCAGCAACTAATCTTTCTGATATTGATTCAGTAACTATTAGGCAGGCAAAAACTGCCTTGTTTCGTCAAATAGATTTATCCATTAATGATAACAGTAGTAGAGGCTATATTGAATACAGGGGAACATATCTAACAAAAGAAGATTGCAAAAAAGTTATAGATGATTTGGATGATAAGAATAAAAAAGAATTTCATTTCTTTATTTACCAAAACAAATCTTTAAATGATTTTTTAACTAACGGTAGCCTTACTTTCTTTGATAATTACACAATAGAAAGTATTTATAAATATTCCGCATTTATTGAT
>CAZCAA010000002.1:0-599 GCA_964496585.1 uncultured Ferruginibacter sp. | reverse complement strand
CATCAGAATATTTTGAAAAATGGCATACTATCAATGCCACAAAAATTCTATCTATAAGCCCATTAGTAAATGCGGCATATATAGATAAATGTTATAGCAAAGTGCGTTTATTTCTGCGATGTATAATTGAAAATATTATTGAAATAAAAAAAGAGATTGAAGATGATAATGAGCTTATAAATTCTGATTCCTTTAAAGTTATTTATACCCTTATTACAAAGTCAATAAATACTCAGCTAATAAATCTGTTACCTCACGTACAATTCCAAAGTATAAGAAACACACTTGGCGGCTCAATACAACAACTTGCTGTTACTGTTCATAATATTGAGTATGACAAATCCGATACTGACATAACAAAAAATCTTTCCCACTGTTTTCATTTAGTTGAAGTAGCAAAAGAAATTGATTGTACCGGCTTGGAAGAAAAGCAAATTAGAGATAGTTATTTTATTCAGAAAAAGCACTCTGAAAGCCAGCAATCAATAATTGAGTTAGAAAAGAAAAAGCCAATACTAAATAAGTATTCACAACTAACAGACTCAATAGTAGATAAAATTGATGAAATTGATAATAAAACTACAACCCCAGAAGCTGTT
>CAZCAA010000001.1:80348-223120 GCA_964496585.1 uncultured Ferruginibacter sp. | reverse complement strand
ATTAGGTTCAAAATACCCTACTTTTAGTCTCAATTATACAAAAGGTATTTCGGGTTTACTCGGTAGTGATGCGAATTTTGATAAATGGAAATTTAGCGTAAGCGATGATAAAAATCTCAAACTGGCAGGAACATTAAAGTACCGCTTCAGCATCGGAGGATTTCTCAATACTAATAAAGTCTTTATCCAGGATTATCAGCATTTTAAAGGTAACCAAAGTAAGTTGGCTGCAGGCGACTACCTTAGTAGCTTTCAACTAGCGAAATATTATGAGCATAGTACAACCGCTGCTTTCTATTCTTTGATAAACCTGGAACATCATTTTAATGGAATGTTTACCAATAAAATCCCTTTGTTTAAAAGGCTTAATTGGAATCTTGTAGCAGGTTCAAATGCGTTTTATGTAAACAAGGATAATAGTTACGCAGATATTTTTATTGGTCTGGAAAATATTTTTAAGATATTCAGACTTGATTTTGTTGCCGGCTACGAAAATGGCAAAAAAGGTATTACAGGCTTCAAGCTTGGCGCTGGAGGCTTGCTTAGCGGCAGCCTGGGTAGCGGCGACGGGGGAGGTAAAAGCAGGAGCAGAAGTAACGGAGTATCAATAACATTATAATATTTATCTTTGCATAGTTAATTTGGTTTGCCCTGCAAGCATCCAATCTTTATAGATTTCCTTTAAAAAGGATCGAAATTAATTTTATGGCAATATTACACAACCGTGTTTCACAGGTAGAGCTAAAAAAGCGCCTGTATGAAGAATCAATTCACCGCATTACGGTTTCTTTTTACAATTATTTTTTCATTGAGGATACCACACAGTTCAGAGATCAACTGTACGCAGGCCTTCAGGAATTAAATGTATTTGGACGAGTGTATATTGCTCATGAAGGAATAAATGCACAAGTGAGTATTCCTGAGGATAATTTTGAAAGTTTTAAGATGTTCCTAAATGGTATAAAAGACCTGGAAGGTTTGAGACTTAATATCGCTGTTGATAATGATGGTAAATCTTTCTGGGTATTAAAGGTGAAGGTCAGGGAAAAAATTGTAGCTGATGGAATAGTAGATTCCACATTTGATATGCGTAAAAAGGGAAAGTACGTTACTGCCGCTGAATTTAATGAGTTAACGGGCAGCGAGGATACGGTAGTGGTTGATATGCGCAATCATTATGAATATGAAGTTGGACATTTTGAAAATGCCATTGAAATACCGAGCGATACTTTTAGAGAGCAACTCCCAATGGCTGCTGAAATGTTGGAAGCTGATAAAGATAAAAATATAATCATGTACTGTACAGGTGGCATACGATGCGAAAAAGCAAGTGCGTATATGCTACACCGTGGGTTTAAAAATGTCTTTCACCTGGAAGGAGGAATTATTCATTATGCTAACAATGTAAAAGAGCAACAGTTGCCTAATAAATTCCATGGTAAGAATTTTGTTTTTGACGACAGGCTGGGGGAGCGTATTACTGATGAAATCATATCAAGTTGCCATCAATGTGGAAAATCTGCCGATACACATACTAACTGCAAAAATGAGGCATGCCACCTGCTTTTCATTCAATGTTCAAACTGTGCAGAAAAGTGGCAGGGCTGCTGTTCAAAGGCTTGCTATGAGGTAATTCAACTGCCGGAAGAAGAGCAGTCGTTGCTTCGAAAAGGAATTGATAAAGGACAGATGATCTTTAATAAATCTAAGAAAAGATTAAGGCCGGTTCCGGATAGAATAATTGAATAAATTAAAGAGGGCAATTGATATTATCAATTGCCCTCTTATTACATTTTCTTGTCGTCCTTAGGAAAATTTTTGCTCTGCATATTTATTCATTTTCGCTTTTACAAGGTCTGCAGTTTCTAAACCTTTTTTCTTTAGTTTCTTGCGGAACTTCGAACCTTTTTCTGTACCAAACAATAATCCTGCTATGGCTCCAACAGCAACTACTGCCAGTAATCCCATCATAACTTTTTTCTTTCCCATAATAACTATTTTTAAATTTAAAAATCGACAAATTTGTTACAGTACTTTTTTGCCGGAAATAATCCTCAACAAAACTGCTACTACTGCAATTACTAATAAAATGTGGATGATGCCACCTGCATGAAACCCTAAGTAACCTATTGCCCAGGCAATCACCAAAATTACAGCAATTATATATAATAATCCGTTCATAAAATATGTTTTAAGATGAATAAATATTTACCGGTACAGTATCAGTATTTTCAAAATACATGCCAACGTTTTATGAGAACTACAATGGCGGCGATGATTTAATAACTTTGTACAATGAATAAAAAACAATTACTTGATGAGTTGTGTAATAACACAACGGTTATGCTTAAACCATCTGCTGTTGCTGGTATCGGAGTATTTGCTATAACCGATATTGAGAAAGGTTTTCGAAATATTTTTTCCAATGATAAAAGTGAATGGATCTCAATTTCCCGTGAAGAAGTAGCGCTACTTCCCCAACACAGCAAGGATCTGGTAGAAAACTTTTGCCTGTATGATGATGAGAATTACTTTGTGCCTGAGTATGGTTTTAAAATACTGGACCTTGTCATTTATTTAAATCATTCAAACGAACCGAATATCATTTCAATAAACGATGGGGAAACTTTTGAAGCCCTGCGACACATTTACGCAGGGGAAGAACTTTTTCTGGATTATGGAGAGATAGTAAATAGTTAAACCTGTTGCTTACTAAGCTTTTCCAATGATTGAAGAATCCTTTCTTTTATTTCTTCATCAGATAAAATAACAGGCTCAAATTTTTTCCCGATCAGTTTTTCATATAAATCTATATAACGATGACTGATGGCGGTTATCCAGTCGGTACTCATTTCCGGAACACGTTGCCCTTCCTTGCCCATGAAATTGTTTTGTATCAGCCATTCTCTTACAAATTCTTTGCTCAATTGTTTTTGTTTTTCTCCTTTTAACTGTCGTTCTTCAAAACCTTCTTTTAAAAAATAACGCGATGAATCAGGAGTATGTATTTCATCCATCAGATAAACAGTTTCACCAATTTTTCCAAATTCATATTTAGTATCTGCCAATACAAGCGATTGTTTTACTGCAATCTGTTTTCCCCTTTCAAACAATTGAAGTGCATATGAGGAAATTTGTTCCCATTCTGAGATAGTTACTAATCCATTTGCCAGAATATCTTCTTTGCTAATATCTTCATCGTGTCCTTCGCTTGCTTTTGTTGATGGCGTAATAATAGGTTCTGGAAAAAAATCATTTTCTTTCATCCCTTCCGGAAGTTGAATGCCACACAGATCTCTTTTGCCGGAGTTGTAGGTTCGCCAGGCATGACCTGTTAGGTTACCTCTTACCACCATTTCAATTTTAAAAGGAAGGCATCTTTTGCCCAGACTAACGTTAGGTGCAGGTGTTTCAATCAGCCAGTTTGGGCATATATCGCTGCAAGCACTCAGCATATAAGCTGCTATTTGATTTAAAACCTGCCCTTTAAAAGGAATTGGATGAGGCAATACAACATCAAAAGCTGAAATGCGATCGCTTGCCAACATAACCAGCAAATGATCCCCGATACTGTACACATCACGCACTTTGCCTCTGTAAAAATCTGTTTGGTCGGGGAAATGAAAAGTTGCCATACGCTAAAGTACACTGTATGTATTAATTTTCTTTTGATTTAAGTATCATAAGATTTCAACACCTGTTCAAAATAAAATTTAATATACCACAGAAGTATCCGTATTTTGCCAGATAATATTGTTAAACCAAAACTAGCCAATATGAGAAAAGTTACAAGCTATTTGGTTACATTGCTTCTGGCTCAAGTAATTTCAATTGCAGCCTTTGCACAAAATGTAACCATCAGCGGTAATGTACGAAACAGTAATTCCCAGGAAAATGTATCTGCCGTATCTGTTACCATCAAGGGATCTTCTACGGGAACATTTACTGATGACAAAGGGAATTATAGTATTCCAGCCAAAAGCCTGCCTGTTACCCTTATTTTTTCCTCGATTGGTTTTGAACCACAGGAAATTACCGTTTCAACGCAACAAAAGACTGATGTTGCTTTTATTCCAGCCAGTTCTCTCGGGCAGGAAATTGTAGTTTCAGCCTCACGTGTTCCGGAAAAAATACTGGAATCACCTGTATCAATTGAAAGAGTGAATGCAACTAGCATCAGGACGGCGCCATCGTCTAGTTTTTATGATATTGTCGCTACACTCAAAGGTGTTGATGTGACGACATCTTCCTTAACTTTTAAATCTCCAACTACCCGTGGATTCGGTGGTAGCGGAAACGTTCGCTTTAATCAATTGGTAGATGGAATGGATAACCAGGCTCCAGGGCTTAATTTTTCTGTTGCATCAATCATTGGATTAAATGAACTCGATATTGATAATATCGAATTATTGTCTGGAGCATCGTCAGCCCTTTACGGTTCTGGCGGTATGAATGGAACCATGCTGATGAATAGCAAAAGCCCGTTCAAATACCAGGGTTTATCGTTCGTTATTAAAGAAGGTATCTTACATACTGATGAAAGACAGCGCGAGGCTTCATCCTTTCATAACTGGAGCCTTCGTTGGGCTGAAAAATTCTCTGATAAATTTGCAGTGAAAATCACTTCAGAATTGGTTCAGGCGAAAGATTGGATAGGTACAGACTACAGAGATTACGATCGTTCTGCTGGTAAACTCAGAGCTGGTACCAGGATAACTGACCCTAATTATGATGGGGTAAATGTTTATGGTGATGAAACAACCGCTGATATTCGTCAGGTATTAAATGGCGTTGCTGCGGCCGCTCCTTTTTTAGCGCCTTTTATCAGTACCTTAACTACCAACCCCATCAATGTTTCCCGTACCGGCTATACCGAAAAGGAACTTATTAATCCAAATACAGTTAACTTCAAAATTTCGGGATCACTACATTATAAGTTAACCGAAAAAACTGAAGCTATTGTTGCAGCCTATTGGGGAACTGGGAACACCATTTATACGGGTGCGTCAAGGTATTCTCTACGTAATTTCAAAATGGGTCAATACAAGGTTGAACTAAATAATAAGAACTGGACATTGCGTGCTTATACCACTCAGGAAAATGCAGGAGATTCTTATAATCTCGCTGCTACTACACAAAACTTTAACGAGTCATGGAAACCAAGTCCAGGTGCTACCGGTTGGTATGCACAATACGGGCAAGCGTTTTTAAGTTCTAAATTAAATGGATTGTCTGATCAGGATGCCCATACGGCTGCAAGAAAAGTGGCAGATGTTGGCAGGCCAGTTGTTGGCACTGCAGCTTTCAATGAAGTATATGATAAGATCCGCAAACTTCCGGTGCCTGTTGGTGGTGGATTGTTAGACAGGTCTGATTTGTACAGTGTAGATGGAAATTATAATTTATCTTCTTTTACAAAAGCAGTTGCCGATGTGATCATCGGAGCTAACTATAAAAAATATGTGTTAAACTCACAGGGAACCTTATTCGCAGATTCTATTGATCCAATCGGTATCAAGGAGTTTGGTATTTTCATCCAGGCTTCCCGCGATATTACCAGCAAACTTAAATTAACTGCATCGGGCAGGTATGACAAAAATGAGTATTTTAAGGGCAGGTTTACTCCGAGGTTAACTGCTGTTTACAAAGTTGTTCCAAACAATAATATTCGTTTGTCTTATCAAACAGCTTATCGTTTTCCTTCAAATCAACAACAGTTTATCAACCTTGATTTGAATTCCTATAAGCTGATCGGTGGTAACGAAGGCTTCGCAACATTTTATAATTTCACTGGTAACCCTGCCTACGACCGTGATTCATTGGTTGCCGGCAAAACGATTCAACAAAATTTCGGTCAGTTAAAACCAGAGTCTTTGTCATCTTTCGAACTTGGTTACAAAGGCTTGCTATTAAACTCGAAATTGCTGATCGACGTTTACGGATACTATGGCCAGTTCACCAATTTCCTTGCACGTAGGGTAGTGGTACAATCAAAAACCGGTGCACCAATTACTCCGGCTGATGCTTCTACCGGAAACATATACTCAGTTCCTATTAACTCTGATGTAAAAGTTACAACCTATGGTTTTGGCTTGGGATTAGATTACAGGTTACCGAAGAATTTTGGTATATCATTTAACCTTGCTTCTGATAATTTACAGGATGTACCTAGTAACTTTATAGCTTCTTTTAACTCCCCAAAATATAAGATAAATACATCTTTATCAAATTCAGGTTTTGGAAAAGCTAAACGTTACGGCTTTACGATTGCATACAGGTGGCAGGATGCTTTTTATTTCCAGGGCGACCTTGCAAACGGAAATCTCCCGTCAGTACAAACTTTGGATGCACAGGTGAGTGTTAAATTACCTAAAACAAAATCCATTTTGAAATTTGGAGCTACCAACCTGATGAACCAGTATTATTATAATGCAGTAGGTAATGCCAATATTGGTGGATTGTATTATGTAAGTTTTGGATATAATATTTATTAAGACTTATCGTAAGGAGCATTTTTAATATCAAAAAAAGAGTATATGAAATATAATTCAAAAATATTTAAAAGAAGTTTTCTTTCAGCAGCTTCGGCCATCCTGATCTTATCAGCGTGTAACAAAGATGTAGAGCAATTTGCTGATCCGGTTACGCCGGTACCTGCGGGAAACACATTAGGAGCAACACTTGCGGCAGATCCTGATGATAGCCTTTACCTTGCAATGGTAAAGAGGGCTGGATTATTAACTACTATAAATAATCCTGGGGCAAACTATACCTTGTTTGTTCCGGATAATAACGCCATGCGCATTTTTGTAAATGCAGCCTCAGGCGGAGCAATTCCAATTGCAGCGCCAGATGCTGTGCATTCAGGTTTTATCTCAACAACACTTCCTGTTGCCAGTGCTGCCGGATTGGTTGGTTATAACATCGTTCCTCAAAAGGTAACAGCTGCTGATATTCCTGCAACTTTTCCTAATTTTCAATATCCAACTATCCTAAATCCTGCACCCACAGTTAGTGCGTTGCTTAGGCTTACAACTTTTCCAAGTACCGCAAATGGAGCATGGCTTAACAATATTCCGTTAACTAATGTTGATATTCCTGCTTCTAACGGTGTTATCCATAATACAGCTTTCCTTGTTACTCCTCCGCAGCGTTTTTTGTGGGATAGGATTAGTACAGATCCAGGGCTTACTTATTTAACGGCAGCAATCATACGGGCCGATAGTGGAACAGCTCCTGCTGGCAGTCCTGGTACTCTTCAGGCAGCATTGCTAAACATTGGTGCAAACCTTACTGTTTTTGCTCCAACAGATCTTGCATTTCAACAAACTTTAACCGGAGCTATTGCACAGGTATTAATAGGATTAGGTGTTCCTCCGGCAACAGCATTAGCACAAGCTACTGCAATCGCTTCTACTCCGGGTGTATTTTCTAATCCAGCTTTGTTTGGTGTTTTAACTGCACAAACAGTGAAAGGAATTGTAGTGTATCATATTCTCGGACAAAGGGCATTCACTAATAATTTCCCTACCAGCGCCACTTTAGTACCAACTTTATTAAATGGTGCTATACCAACGCATCCGGGCATTGCACTTCAGGCAACCTTCGGCGTTCCATTTGTTAGTGCTGCAACAGTAAAAGGTGCTTACAACAGTACCGATGCTAATGTTCTGATTAATGCTTCACCGTTAATTCCTGATCCAAGTGGAACCAGCGATCAGCATTATGTAAACGGAGTGATTCAGGAGATCGACCAGGTGTTGATTCCATTACCGCTTTAATAAAAAATGATTTAATAAAAGAAGCCGTCCAGATTATCTCTGGACGGCTTCTTTTATATTAATTTTATCGTTCAGACAAAAACGATTGATAATAAATGTATACTACCGAACATTAGCAATCAACTATTTTATTGCTTTCTAACGGTAAGTATTAGACGTTTTATATTATACATTAAAACGAAAATGCATCACATCGCCATCTTTTACTACATACTCTTTACCTTCAATTCTTAATCTGCCATTCTCTCTGCAGGCTGCTTCAGATTCATACTTTACAAAATCTTCATAAGCTATCACTTCAGCTTTAATAAAACCTTTTTCAAAATCAGTATGAATAACGCTGGCTGCCTGTGGAGCTTTCCAGCCCTGGCCTATCGTCCATGCTCTCACTTCCTGTACACCTGCAGTAAAATAAGTTGAGAGGTTCAGTAATTTATAAGTAGAGTGAATAAGCCTGTCTAATGCCGGTTCCGTCATTTTGTATTCTTCCATGAACATCTGTTTGTCATCCGGATTATCAAACTCGGCAATCTGCGCTTCAATGGCGTTTGTCATAATGATCACCTCGTTACCTTCATTCTTCACAGCTTCAATCAAGGCATCACTGAATTTATTTCCTGTATGCATACTTGCTTCATCCACATTGGCAACATACAGAATATGTTTGTCTGTTAATAAGAAAAGATCAGCAATGGCTATTTTGTCGTCCTTACTTAATCCAAGCGTAATGATGTTTTTCCCTTTTTCAAGATGGGCTTTACAGCTAAGGAGTATCTCAAGTTCAACCTTTGCTTTGGGATCTGTTTTAGCCATCTTCTCTGAACGTTGAATTTTCTTATCAACACTGTCAAGGTCTTTTAGTTGCAACTCAGTTTCAATGATCTCTTTATCGCCTACAGGATTAATCGGGCCTTCTTCTCTCAGTATATTTTCATCTTCAAAACAACGAACAACCTGGATGATGGCATCCACTTCTCTGATGTTGGCAAGGAACTTATTTCCCAAACCTTCGCCTTTGCTGGCGCCGCGAACAAGCCCGGCGATATCCACAATCTCAATCTGGGTAGGCACCACACGATCCGGTTTTACCAACTCTTCCAATTTGTTTAAACGAGGATCAGGAACATTTACCAGCCCAATGTTGGGCTCTATGGTACAAAACCTGTAATTGCTTGCTTGTGCCTTCGCACTGTTGCTCACTGCGTTAAATAGCGTAGATTTTCCAACGTTGGGTAATCCTACAATCCCTGCTTGTAATGCCATGGTATCAGTTAATGGTTATCTGTTTGGTTAATTTGTTAATTCAATATTTTTCAGAATGTTGTAAAACCTGGCAGAAACGTCATTCTTAAATTATATTTAATGTCTGATTGCCGTTTTATTTGCACTACATTCTGAAACGGCTGCAAAGGTAAGGATTGGAGAACAATTTTAATTTCAGATAAAACATTAACTTTCAAGCTTAATTTATAAAGTGTTATGGCATTAAGCAGGATTTGGTCGGCATTTATACTAATAGCAATTATCACAGCTGGTATAAAGTGTTTTGTTTTTCCTGATAACAGGACGATTTTTACCAACATGGTTACAGGAAAATCGGGCGATACGATTAAAATCCGTACAATAGACCAGGGAACTGCTGATATAGCCATTGTAAAATTTATTGATTCAGGTAAGGTTTATGAAAGGGGAAATGTGAAATTTACCAGAGTGGCGCCCAATACGCTATTGGAATTCAGGATTCAATCTGCCGACGGCATTGTTGAAACCTGCCAAACAGCAGTAACGCTAGGTTTGCGGCTGATTGGTTTCCTGGCACTTTTTATGGGATTATTGAGTATTGCTGAGAAGGCCGGGGGTATTCGGTTTTTGTCTCGGTTAATTGGACCATTCTTCTCCAAAATTTTTCCTGAAATTCCCAAAGGCCATCCTTCTATGGGCCATATGATCATGAATTTTTCAGCAAATTTGTTGGGACTGGATAATGCAGCAACACCATTCGGGATAAAAGCAATGGAGAGCCTGCAGGAAATCAATCCGGAAAAAACAAGAGCATCCAACCCTCAGATCATGTTTTTGTGTTTACACGCATCAGGATTAACACTGATCCCCGTTTCAATTATAGCACTAAGATCTGCAGCCAAAGCGGCTAATCCCATGGATATTTTTATTCCTTGTATGATCGCAACTTTTGTTGCAACAATAGCAGCAATGCTAATCGTAAGTTTTAAACAAAAGATAAACCTGCTGCAGCCCGTTGTTCTTGGATGGATATTTGGCATTTCTGCATTGATCGCAGCATTGGTCGTTTATATTAAAACACTTAATACAGCGGATGTACAAATTTTTTCCGGTTCATTAAGTAGTGGCATGATCCTGCTCATATTTATCCTGATAGTGTTAGGTGGCATCTACAAGAAAATAGATATTTTCAGTGCATTTATTGAAGGAGCAAAAGGCGGTTTCGATACCGCAGTAAGAATTATTCCTTATTTGGTAGGAATGTTGGTAGCAATCAGCTTATTGCGTACCAGTGGAAGTTTTGATGCTTTAATCAACGGTATGAAAAGTATTTTTGCCCTTATGGGAACCGATACCCGTTTCGTTGACGGCCTGCCAACAGCATTGGTAAAGCCTTTTAGCGGTGGAGCAGCAAGGGGAATGATGGTTGATACGATGGCAGCAAATGGCGCAGATTCTTTTGCAGGAAGATTGGCATGTGTATTACAGGGTTCTTCAGATACAACATTTTACGTTATAGCTGTTTATTTTGGCGCAGTATCGGTAAAGGATACACGCTATGCAATTGGCGCTATGTTACTGGCAGATCTGGTTGGAATTATCACCTCAATTTTATTAGCTTATTTATTTTTTGGATAACAATTTTATTATTTAATTTTCGGGGAGATGCTCTTGTTACCGGGAGTAGTTTCTCCTTCTTCTTCTTCTGAGTTTTGGTATTGAGTGCCAAAAAGATTCGCCAGGTTTTTCGCTTTATAGATGGCTCTGCTGTAACGATTGCCCAATACTATAATGCTGGCATCTTCTTCAATCAAACGAATAAACGAGGCATTATAACCATGCCACCATCCATTATGGTAGATCATTTTTTTTCCATCCGGATAAATATTCATTCTCCATCCAAGTCCATAGTTCCTGATGCCGGCACGCTCATTACTGTAGGGAGTATACGCCTGTTTTAAAACTTCGGGTTTTAAGATCAAATTGCTCAGAAGCGCCTGGTCCCAGATAAGCAGATCTTCTACGGTACTATAAATATTTTTGTCGCCGTAAACAAGGTCCAATTCATTAAGAGGGATCATTTGCCCTCGCCAGTCATAACTAGGAATAACCTTCGCTGAGTCTTCCCTTTTGAAAACAAAACTTTGCTTCATATTCAGTGGCCCAAAAAATTGCTGTTGCAGGTAGTCTGCGTAAGATTGGCCACTTAATTTTTCAATCAATAATGCCAATAAAGCATAATTGGTATTGCAATAACTGAATCTGCTATCGGGCTTTCCAATATTTTTCAATTCTCCTTTTCTATTTACCAGGTAGTCATATACATCCTGGTTCTTTATGTATTCTTTCTTATTCCATCCAAGATCTTCCATAAAGTAAAGATAATTTGGAAGCCCGCTGCGATGGTTTAGCAGGCACCTGATTGTTATGCCCACATAATTAAAATTTGGAAAATATTTGCTAAAAGGCTCATCTATATCAAGTTTCCCATCCTGCCATAATTTTAAAACTGCCATAGCAGTAATTGTTTTACTTACAGAAGCGATGTGAAAAGGAGTGATGTGATTGATTGTATCTTTTCCTCCAAAATGACCTGATCCTTTGTATTTTTCAAAAACTATATTGCCGCCCTTTGCTACGAGGACAGCACCATTAAAGCCGGTTTTATCAAGTGTAGTATCAAACCATTGTTGACATTCATCTGAAAGGCGCTTTTTTTCAGCTTCGGTTATTGGCCTGTTTGCAGGTAATTGAATAAAATTAGTGGAATCTTTAAAAGCTGTTTTTTTTGCCGAAGACGTGCAGGATATAAATGAGAGTGGACAGCCTACAGACAAAATAATCAACTGAAAAAATACAATCTTAATCAACTTAATTGGAGATGGCCTGAAGATAAACCTAGCTTGTTCAGATTTTACTAATGGTTTCATATAAATATTAAATCCCGATAGAATATATTTGTGCAAAATACGGTGTAATTAATATGACTAAGAAAAAAATAACCAGTTATCCTAAAGAGAATATAAATATACTTTTTTTAGAGAATATCAGCGATGCTGCCGTAGCAAAGTTTTTGGGTGAAGGCTATAAAAATGTTAAAAAAATATCAGCTGCAATTAATGAAGATGAACTAATAAAAGAAATAAAAAACGTTCACCTTTTAGGAATAAGAAGTAAAACTCAAATTTCTGAAAAAGTAATGAATGCAGCGACAAAGCTTCAGGCAATTGGTTGCTTCTGCATAGGCGTAAACCAGGTAGATCTAAAAGCCGCAACTAAAGCTGGCGTAGCAGTTTTTAATGCGCCATATAGTAATACCAGGAGTGTGGCAGAATTGGTAATTGGCGCATCAATTATGCTGGTTAGAAAGATAACAGACAAAAACAAAGCTGCGCATGAAGGAATATGGATGAAAGACGCTAATGGCAGCCATGAATTAAGAGGGAAGACACTTGGTATAATCGGATATGGAAATATAGGAAGTCAGGTTAGTGTGTTGGCTGAAGCTTTGGGAATGAAAGTGATTTTTTATGATGCGGAAACTAAATTGCCGTTAGGAAATGCATCAGACAGCAAATCATTAAAAGACTTGTTGCAGCAGTCGGATGTGGTAACACTACATGTTCCAGAACTTGATACAACAAAGAACCTTATCAATAAAACAAATATAAAGTATATTAAAAAGGGAGCAGTCTTAATCAACTATGCCAGGGGAGAAGTTGTTGATCTTAAAGCACTCAGAAATGCATTATTGGCGGGAGATATTAAAGGTGCTGCTATTGATGTTTACCCTTTTGAACCTGAGAAAAATGGTGATCCGTTTACAACACCATTACAGGGATTACCTAATGTAATTCTAACACCACATATTGGTGGTAGCACACTGGAAGCACAAAATAACATAGGCCTCGACGTTAGTAGTAAACTTTTTAACTACCTCGAAAAAGGTATCAGCACAGGATCTCATTCGGTGCCAGCTTTGGCACTTCCACCGCAGGAAGGTGCTCATCGTATTTTACACATACACTACAATCGGCCAGGAGTTTTAAGTCAGATCAATACTACCTTGAGCAAAAATAATATCAACATACTTGGTCAATACCTTAAAACAAATGAAGATATTGGTTACGTTGTATTGGATATTGATAAAAACCTAAGTAAACATGCTGTAGAATTACTGAAACAAGTGAAGCAGACAATTAAGGTAAGGTTACTATATTAGTATTGTATGTGGTGCTGTTTAGTGATGTTTTTAGGAAGATATTTTAACTACTTATCTCTGCCGTGCATTAACATAAGTTATATTCGCATTTACATGAAGGATGCTTTTAATTTGCTAGAACATTTTTCCCATTTACGATTGTTCTACGCTATAAACTTCATTATTTTCATGTATGGCTTTCCATTTTTCCAAACTTTCGAACTCATTGTTTCTTTTTAGTATACTTTCATTTGGCTTATCAATGCGTATAGCAACTTTCCCTTAATTGTGTTGTAGTACATCATGATGATTGTTAAAGATCCGGCTTCATTATGATGGTACTGTTATTGCTGCAATTCAACGATATTAAATCCTAAAACGAGCATAAACCGACGGGTTTCAAATCGGAAAGTACAGGCCTGGCTGGTACATTTTATAGCCTAGGTTGTCGTAAATAAATAAAATACTGAATTTTCAGTAAATATTGAAAATACGTTTATCTTTGCAGTATAAATTTTTAGTTTATGAAACTTATTATTTTAGGTGGAGGATTTGGGGGCTTAAGATTAGCCAGGAAACTAAGTAACAAACCAGGTATCCATATAACGTTGATAGACAGATTCAACTTTCACCAGTTTCAACCATTATTTTACCAGGTAGCTACAGCCGGACTTGATGCGAGTAATATTTCTTTTCCCTTAAGGAAAGTTTTTCAAAAATCTAAAAATATACATTTTAGAATGGCTATTATTCAGCAGATTAACACTGCTGAAAAGATTGTAGTTACTGATATTGGTGATTTTAACTATGACAGCCTTGTAATTGCAACCGGCGCTGATACAAATTTCTTTGGAAACAAACAATTAAGTGAATATGCATTTCCAATGAAGAGTACAGTGGAAGCATTGCAATTAAGGCACCGTTTGCTACACAATTTCGAAGATGCACTAACAGCACAGGATGCAGGCGATATTGATCAGGTACAAAGGTTAATGAACATTGTAATTGTGGGGGCCGGTCCAACTGGCGTAGAATTAAGCGGTGCAATAGCAGATATGCGCCGTTACCAGTTGCCTAAAGATTATCCGGAACTTGATTTTGACAAACTAAAAATCTTCTTATTAGAAGGTTCGGCTAAGACATTGGGAACGATGAGCGAAAAATCGAGCAGGGATTCATTAAAATATCTTCAGAAGCTAGGCGTTACCGTTATTACGAATACTATATTGACAAATTATGATGGCAGGCAGGCGCTTTTGCAAAATGGGGAAGTTATTGATACTGCCATGGTGATTTGGGCTGCCGGTATAAAAGGAAATGTACCCGAAGGTATCAGCAAAGATTTAATTGCACGGGGAAACAGGATAAAAGTAAACAGGCAATGCCTTGTTGAAGGCACCGACAGTGTTTATGCAATTGGTGATGTGGCATACATGGAAGAGCCTGCATTTCCTAATGGTCACCCGCAGGTTGCGCCGGTTGCCATGCAGCAGGCAGATATGCTGGCAAAAAATCTAAGAAGAATAGAAATGAAAAGCGCCGCTTCCCAATTTCTGGAGTTTTCTTATAAAGACAGTGGCAGCATGGCCACCGTTGGCAGAAACCTGGCAGTAGTGGATGTACCGAAACCAAAACTTCATTTCGGTGGCTTCTTTGCATGGATGATTTGGATGGGCCTACACCTTATGTTGATACTAGGTGTAAAAAACCGCTTTTTTGTTTTTAGCAATTGGCTTTATAATTATTTTACCTACGATCAAAATCTCAGATTAATATTTAAAGCCTTTTACAGAGAAAATAATATACCTGAGAAAAATGAATTGGAAGTTGCAAACAAGAGTAGGCAAAATGGAATATAATATGTCCAAAAAATTCTTAACTGCAGAATGGAATAATCTTGTGATGGCGAATTATATTGTCGATCCTTTTTTGCTTACGAAATATATTCCGGCCAATACAGTATTGGATGAATACAACGGGAACGTGTATGTAAGCCTCATCGGCTTTATGTTTGAAAATACCAGGATATTGGGAATGAAAATTCCCTTTCACGTTAATTTTGAAGAAGTAAATCTTCGCTTTTATGTAAAGTACAATGATAGCGGCATTTGGAAAAGGGGAGCTGTTTTTATTAAAGAGATTGTGCCAAAGCGAGCTATCAGCATAGTTGCCAATACGCTATA
Source organism: uncultured Ferruginibacter sp. (assembly GCA_964496585.1). GTDB lineage: Bacteria > Bacteroidota > Bacteroidia > Chitinophagales > Chitinophagaceae > Ferruginibacter. The sequence continues at coordinate 207,713 of CAZCAA010000001.1, read as the reverse complement.
CAGAGAAAAATATTGTACAATGCGGATGAAACATTTTTTTAAAGAGGAAAATGAATCTTTCGAGATTGGGTATCACTGGAAATATAAAAATAGATGGAACAGACTGGAAGCTACCGTTGAAAAATACACTCAGCCTATGAAAGATGGAAGTGAAGAACAGTTTATTGCTGAACATTATTGGGGCTATTCAAAATATAATAATGAAACTACATTCGAATATGCCGTTCAGCATCCAGCCTGGGAGCTTTACCCCGTAAGAAAATATTGTATTGATTGTGATTTTACAGCTTTGTATGGAAGCGCTTTTTCTTTTTTAACTAATGCTGTTCCTCAGTCATTATTTGTTGCAAAAGGTTCTCCCATATCGGTATTGCATAAACGAAATATCTGATCAACTGAATGTTTTTAATAATTTATTTGCCCGGCTTGTGAATGCCGCTGAACGGCGGGGCTGGTCATCAATCAACAGTTTTATTTCAGGAATTATTTCCGGATAACATTCTGCTAATTTATGCAACACCGTTAACGCATAAGCTTTTATAGCAATGGATTCGGTAACAGATGCCACATAATTAAAACACAGGGTCATAATCTCGCCTTCATAATTACGTGGAATAGAAATTGTACTTAACACTTTTATACTGTTTCTTTTTACAGCATCATGAATATCATTCTTCTTTAGATTATTTAGCAATGATCTCCAGTGCTTACTTAGTAAAACAGGATGCAACATGATACAGAAGCCTATCGGCCATGCGGCTCTTTGGGCTACCTGCTTTTCGCCTGTTAGCATTAATGCAAACAATTGATCAAAATGATGCTGTTTCCCATTCACCCACTTTACAATCTTATCACATTGTAATTTTGAATGTTCCTCTAAAATAGTTTCTTTTAATTTCATTAATGCTGAATTCTATCTTAATAGCGATACTGCTATGCATGCGGTAAAAAATTCTTACCAATGAATATTACCTATTGTCTTGATGATTATATATTAATTTGTTAAACCATGAAATGGATATCCAGCTTATCGATCATTTTTTTGATCTCCATTTCATCAACGATAATGATCTGGCCATTTTCATCTAATAAAGAATTGAAATATTTCATTTTGCTAACTGCAAATGTTCTTGCAGAACTATGAAATTCAGTAGCTCCTGTAACGGTAGCAATTTCAATGATATTCTCGCTACGAAGGCCACTACCAGGCATAATAGTAATACGATCTTCGGCATTTTTTACCAGGTTTTTAATAATCGCACCGCCTGACGTTGCATCTTTATGTAAGCCCGAAGTTAATATCCTGGTACAACCGGTTTTAATAACGTCTTCCAGGGCGCTCATGGCATCTGCTGTTCTATCAAAGGCCCTGTGAAAAGTTACTTCCATTGGGTAGGCAAGCTCCACCAGTTGCGTACAACGTTGTTTGTCAATTGTGCCATCCGCTAGTAACAAGCCCGTTACTATTCCATCGCATCCTAAGTCCTTACAAACTTTGATGTCATTTTTCATGATACTAAATTCATCATCGCTGTAAAAAAAATCACCAGCCCTTGGTCTGATAATGGGGAAGAGATCTATCGCTAATTTTTTTCTTGCTGCTTTAATAAAACCATAGGAAGGAGTAGTGCCGCCATCGGCAGGATTATCACATAATTCGATTCTATTGGCACCTGCGCGCTGGGCAATTTCACAGGATTGAATGGTAAATCCTATAACTTCAAGAATATATTTCATGATTTTATTTAGAGTTTTTACATCTGGCAAAACTTAATAAGGCCAGGCTTTCATCATTCAGATATAAGGTTTAAATGATGTACTTAGCATCGTAAATTCTATTTTCCTTTTCGCTTTTTACACTAAAAACAAAACCTTTCTGTATCGCATAGGCGCCGTATTCACCTTTCTTGTTTAGCGCAATAAATCCAACCTGTATTTCAGCGGCTTTATTTCTATCCCTCTTTACAATTCGTTCAACTGCTTTTTTGCAGGCTAACTCGGGTGAATTGCCCTGCCGCATAAATTCAACTACCAGGTGTGTGCCGCAAATGCGGATAACTTCTTCTCCAACGCCACTGCTAGTTGCTGCTCCAACTTCATCATCTACATACAAACCTGCACCAATGATGGGAGAATCGCCTACGCGGCCGTGCAACTTAAATGCCATTCCACTGGTAGTTACAGCGCCCGATAAGTTTCCGCTGTTATCTAGTGCAATCAATCCCATCGTATCGTGATTGGGTGTGTTGTCGTCAAAAAATGTGGGAGCAAAAGGGCCATTTCCACTTTTTTTATTTTCAATGTTGATACCCGGTTTATATTCACTTTTTTTCAACCATTCTTTATAGGCGCTGGCCGCTTCTTCCGATAACACCGCAGGCTCTTTTATAAATCCGTTTTCGAGCGCAAATTGTTGTGCTCCATTACCTGTAAGCAACACGTGTGGCGTACTTTCCATTATTTTTCTTGCAACAGAAATAGGATGCTTTATTTGTTCTAATCCGGATACAGCCCCACAATTTGCCATTCCATCCATAATGCAGGCATCCAGCGTTACGATGCCGTCCCTGTCGGGATAGCCACCCAATCCAACGCAACAGTTTATCTGGTTTTCTATGTAGATGGCGCCGGCTTCTACCGCGTCTAAACTTTTGCCCTTCGCCAAAAGTATTTCCCACGCTGCTGCATTTACAGCCATGCCACTATCCCAGGTTGAAATTACGATCGGTTTTTGAGGCGTTTGACTGAAAGTGGGTAAGCCAATTGCAGACAAACCTATTGCGCCCATTTTAATAAAATGCTTTCTATTCATCAATATTTTTTAAGAAGTGTGCATGGATAATTTTCTGAGCATTTCGTTGGATACGGCATCGGCATATGTTCCATACGCACCAGAAAAAACTCCTTTAATAGTGCCGTCGGTAGACGCTACCGCATAAACAACATCTTCGTCGGATGGATTTGTGTCGCCTTCAAAACGATGAACCTCTGTAATTTCAAAATTTGCGGGATTAAGGCAGATTTTATTATCTCTGCAAATCAGCTTATCAAATGCCAGGTTAAAATCAATGGAATAACCTCTTTCCTTCAGCCCGTTAAGGGCGGCAACAACGGTGTCATAATTGTACATACAATATTTTTTACTGTGAAATTTTACCGTCAGGTGAAAGCATAACGGTAATAAACCTAAAGTTGACAAATTATGCTGAAAATGTAACCATAATCTTTTTAAATTACCAGGCGGTTTTACAGCCAATCTACTTAAAACAAATAGTTTGCGTACATTGCAAAGGTAATTTTCAACAGAATACGACAATAAACATTGCAATTTATAAATATTACAGAATATTAATATGACGAGTAAACCCAAAAGCAGTAGTCCTAAAAAATCTTCACAGGTACAAATACTAAAAGGAAAACTTGATATAAGCCGGAGCGGAATGGGGTATGTGATGGTTGAAGGGCAGGACAAAGATATTATGGTGAGGCCAAATGATTTTGGCAAAGCGTTTCATGGAGATCTGGTTAAAGTGCAGGTGGCTAAAGATGCAGGAAGTAAGCGAGCCGAGGGAAAGATTACTGATGTTATCGAAAGAAAACAAACCGACTTTATAGGAAATGTTCAGGTTAATAAAACAGTCGCGTTCTTTGTTGCGGGAGGCGAAAGGCCGGTACCTGATTTTTATATTCCGATTGAAAAATTAAATGGCGCTTTGGATGGTGAGAGAGTGTTAGCGCGTTTTACTAAATGGGATAAGGCAGATAAAAAGCCACAGGGTGAAATCATTTCTGTTATTAAAGCAGAAGATGAAGCTGATATGGCGATGAAAGAAATTTTGATTGATGCCGGCTTTCCACTTTCATTTGAAGCAGAGGTTTTAAAAGAAGCAGAAAAATTATCCGGGAAAATCAGCCGGGAAGAAACGAGTAAGAGAAAAGATTGCCGCGATATTCTCACTTTCACCATAGATCCTTTAGATGCCAAGGATTTTGATGATGCTATTTCTATCCGAAACCTTGATAATGGAAATTACGAAATTGGTGTTCACATTGCTGATGTGAGTCATTTTGTTACACCCAATAGTATTTTAGATAAAGCAGCATACGCAAGAGCTACCAGTGTTTACCTGCCAGATAGGGTTAATCCTATGCTTCCGGAACGCATTTCAAATGAGCTTTGCTCACTAAGACCCAATGAGGATAAATATACGTTCTCAGTAATTTTTCAAATCAGCAACCGGGCTGAAATCAAACACAAATGGATAGGAAGAACTATTATCCACAGCAACCATCGTTTTACTTACGAAGAAGTGCAGCAAACAATCGAAACTAAAGATGGATTGCACTATAAGCCAATGTTGTTATTAAATGACCTGGCGCAGCAATTCCGCAAAGAAAGGTTCAGGAATGGAGCGATCAATTTTTCATCTTCAGAAGTAAAATTTGTTTTAGACGAAAAAGGGAAGCCAATTGGTGTATTGATTAAAGAGAGCAAGGAAGCACACCAGCTGGTAGAAGAGTTTATGTTGCTGGCCAACCGTACCGTTGCAGAATATGTATCAAAAATTAAAAGTAATAAAGAACCGATACCGTTTCCTTATCGTATTCATGCCACCCCAGACGAGGAAAAACTGAGGCCGTTTGCAGCATTTGCAAAAAAATTCGGGTATTCGTTTAACGTTAACAGTGAGAAAGAAGTTGCAGAATCATTTAATAGATTATTAGCAGACGTACAAGGAAAACCTGAACAGCATGTGCTGGAGCAATTAGGTATCCGTACCATGGCGAAAGCAGTGTACACTTCCAATAATATTGGCCACTATGGTCTGGGTTTTGAAAATTATTGTCATTTCACTTCTCCTATTCGTCGCTATCCTGATGTGATGGCTCATAGAGTGTTGCAGGAATGCCTGGAGAAGAATCTGAAGATTGACAAAAAGATGGAAGAAAAGTGTAAGCATTGCAGTGACCAGGAGAGGGCTGCCATGGAAAGTGAAAGAGCAGGAAATAAATATAAACAGGTGCAGTTCATGCAGGATTTTGTAGGAGATGAATTTGATGGGATCGTTAGCGGTGTTTCTAATTTTGGTTTTTGGGTAGAAACGGTAGCGCATAAGTGCGAAGGACTTGTTAGTATGAGAGACCTGAATGAAGTGGAAGATTTCAGATTAGATGAAGCAAATTATTCTCTTGTTGGTTTGCGCAGTGGAACAACATTCAGAATTGGAGATAAGGTAAAAATAAAATTAGTTTCCGCAAATTTGTTAAAAAGGCAACTGGATTATCATTGGGTTAGAGAAGAAAATAATAAAGAAGAGAAGAAAGGAGATAATGCAGGTAAGAAAAAAGTAAAGAAAGGGAAATAGAACAGCCTGATTATCTAAAAAATAATATTTAGCAGTCTGAGTAATTCATCTGTTGCCAGTTATCCGGATTTTTTTTGAATCTCTGATCTGGCAGTTGTATCAAAACAAATCATTCATGCATTCTTTTGCAGCGCTATCAACGCTTTTTGAAAACCAATTTAACAAACGGCATTTTCCTGCGGAGCCTCGTAACTTATATGATGCATCTCAATACATTTTAGAAATCGGAGGGAAAAGGGTTAGGCCGGTTTGCGTGTTAATGGGCAATGAACTATTTAACAGCATTGATCCCGATGCTTATGAAGTGGGTAATGCAATAGAACTATTCCATAATTTTAGTTTGATTCATGACGATATCATGGATAAAGCACCGATCAGGCGAGGAGTGCAAACCGTTCATATGAAGTATGGCGATGCCACCGCTTTGCTTTCGGGTGATGTTATGTTGGTTACAGCGTATGATTATCTGAATAAGATAAAGCCTGCAAATCTTCAGAAGATCATTGCGTTATTTAATAGAACGGCCAAAGAAGTTTGCGAAGGACAGCAACTTGATATGGAGTTTGAGAAAATGGATAATGTGAGCTTTGATGATTATCTGACGATGATCACCTTAAAAACCTCCGTGCTACTGGCTGCAAGTTTGCAAATGGGCGCTATTTTAGGAGGAGCCGGTTTAGGAAACCAACATCACCTCTTTGAGTTTGGAAAAAAACTGGGCATTGCTTTTCAGGTGCAGGATGATTACCTGGATGCTTTTGGCGATCCTGAAAAATTTGGAAAACAACCTGGCGGTGATATTATCGCCAATAAAAAGACTTTCCTGATGATACATGCGCTGGAGGTGGCAACTGCCACGCAAAAAAATAAACTTCAGCATTGGTTGCAGGTGAAGGGAGAAAAAAATAATGAGGCCGACAAAGTTGCCGATGTACTCAGCATATTTAAAGATTGCAAGGTGGATGAATGGGCAAACCTGTTGAAAGAGAAATATTTTAAAGAAGCAATGATTCACCTGGAAGATATTGCCGTTTTATCTGTAAGAAAAAAAGAATTGGAACTGCTGGCGCGGTATTTATTGCAACGGGAGAAATAGAAATAGGATGACCTAACTTAGTTGCAATGCTTATTAGCGTTAACAAAAAGCAGAACCACTAAGGACCTAAGCATAAATGCAATTGCCAATAACATTTACCAACTGTAAAATTAAATTTTTACCATACTACATATTTTCCTATTTTACTTTTATAAACCAATTCTCGCATGAGTAGTTCATTATTCAGGAAAAAAAATATCAGCAGCATATTAGCGGAAGGGGCCGATGAATCGCATGGAACACATGGTCTGAAAAGAGTATTAACAGTAAAAGACCTTACGTTTTTTGGGATTGCCGCTATTTTGGGAGCCGGTAGTTTTAGTAGTCTTGGATCAGCTGTATTTCACGGTGGGCCTGGCGTAGTGATTTTATTTGTGATAACTGCCATTGCATGTGGGTTTACCGCTTTGTGCTACTCAGAATTTGCGAGCCGCATTCCCGTTGCAGGAAGCGCATATACGTATGCGTATGCAAGTTTTGGTGAAATGTTTGCCTGGATTATTGGCTGGGCATTGATCATGGAATATTCTATTGGTAATATTTATGTGGCATATAGCTGGAGTGATTATTTCACTTCATTGATGGGTAAACTAAATATTCATATACCAGAATATCTTTCCACCAGTTACATGGAAGCAAAACATGCCGTTGATAATGGAAGCAGCAATGCAGAAGAACTTGCGGCATGGAACAACGCCCCGTTGGTAGGTGGAATCAGGATGATTCTGGATTTACCGGCGCTGATAATTAATTTTTTGATCACTTACCTCGTTTATCGGGGCATCAAAGAAAGCCGGAATTTCAGTAATGTGATGGTGATATTGAAGCTTGCGGTAGTATTGCTGATAATATTTGTAGGCGGCTATCTTATATTCTCGAATGGATTAACTTTTAACTGGACACCACCTGATAATGATGGCGTAAAATCATTTATGCCCAATGGCTTTGGCGGTGTGATGATGGCAGTAGCAAGCGTTTTCTTTGCTTATATTGGTTTTGATGCAGTAAGTGTTTTGGCAGAAGAAAGTAAAAATCCGCAAAGAGATCTTCCAAAAGGCATGATACTTTCATTGGTAATTTGTACCATCATTTATATTTTGTTATCACTTGTGTTAACGGGTGCCGTTAATTACAGAAAATTTGAAGGAGTAGGAGATCCACTCGCATTTATTTTTGAACCCCAAAATCTTAATATCGCCTGGATGCAGCTATTTGTTGCCGTTATCGCGGTGGTGGCCATGACGAGTGTATTGCTCGTTTTTCAAATGGGCCAGCCAAGAATGTGGATGAGCATGAGCCGCGATGGATTGATGCCATCCGTTTTTCAAAAGATCCATCCAAAATTTAAAACACCTTCTTTTGCTACAATTATTACCGGCCTGGTAGTTGGTGTACCTATATTATTTACTGATAAAACCTTTGTACTCGACTTTACAAGTATCGCAACCTTATTCGCGTTTGTTTTAGTTTGCGGCGGAGTTTTATTAATTCCAAATAAAGAGAAGATACCCGGCAGATTTCACCTTCCTTATGTTAATGGTAAATTTATTTTCCCTCTGATAGTGGTCGCGGCAATTGCAACAGCATCATTACTCGATAAGAATTATTTTCAGGATAAAGTAGATTTTTCTTTTGAAAAAAATGTTGACGCTTTATCTGCAATAGTTCCTGCTAGAAATATGGATACTGCAAATACCGCAACGCTGGTTGAAGCACACTTACTGTCAAACAAATATTCGGATTCAACCTTAATTAAATTTTCCAATACTGTTGGATCTGCTGCAACAGCGCAGGAAAAAGTTATTATCACCAGTAGATTCTTAGATGATAACAACACCACACAAAGTAGAACAAACAAAGTTTCACTGGTTGTATTCTGGTTGTTATTAATTTTGTTAGCGATTGGTAGTTTTGTGAAGAATTATTCACTCATTCCTTTAATGGGTGTAAGTACTTGTCTTTACCTCCTTACCGGAATGACACTGAGCAACTGGCTTTGGTTTAGTGGCTGGTTGGTTTTGGGGCTGGTGATCTATTTATTATATGGCTACAGAAAAAGTAAACTGGCTACCAGCAGTTAATTTATTCCCCGGACATATTCTTTAACAGTTTCACAAATCGAATAGTTTACAATAAGATTATCATAAATAACGGCACAAAGTCATTTAACTTTGTGCTGTTGTTTTTTAAATTGGTTATTAAAAATGAAATACGAAATAGGAGATAAGATCATTGTGTTGCTTACCGATGAAGAAGGAACTGTAGTTGATATCATGAATGAGAAAATGGTGATGATTGAAGTTCGGGGCGTTAAATTTCCTGCCTATAATGACCAGATAGATTTTCCGTATTTTAAAATGTTTAGCCAGAAGAAGATCGTAGAAAAAAAGAAGATCCACATAGATAATGTACAGAAAGAAAAGGCATTGCCTAAGAAGAAAACCGGAGATGGTGTTTGGCTAAATTTTATCCCGGTATTCGATAAAGATGTTTTTGAGGATGATATCGTGGAGAAACTAAAAGTTTACCTTATTAATCAGAATGAGGAAGAATACGAATTTAATTATAATCTTGTATTTGGTGGAGAAAGCCATTTTGATTTAAAAAATTCTATCAGAGGATTGAGTGATTTTTATCTCCACGATGTAAATTTTGAAGATATAAGCGATGCCCCACGGTTTGATTTTGAATTTTCACTGGTGAAAGAGCAGAAGAAAAAAGCTCCTTATTTTGAGACAAGTCTTAAACTTAAGGGTAAACAATTGTTTAAGAGAATAGAAGAGCTTAAAGCAAAGAATGAACCTTCTTTTTCCTATGAACTTTTTACTGCCTATCCTGATAAAGTGGAGGAAGAGAAAGTTGACCTTTCAAGATTAGGAAATGCTGGATTTCGGATCTATGATGCTGCTTCATTAAAAGAAAATCTTACTCCTGCAAGATCAGTAGTCGACCTTCACGTAGAAAAGCTTACCGATAACTGGAAACATCTTTCAAATTTTGATATACTAACGTTGCAGCTTAATGCTTTTGAAAAATATTATGAGTTGGCTACAGCACATCAGCAATCTCAACTTATCGTTATACATGGTATTGGAGAAGGAAGGTTAAGAGATGAGATTCATGAAAGGTTACGACATAAACGCGACGTAAAGTCATTTGTAAATCAATTTCATCCTCAGTACGGATATGGAGCAACGGAAATTTATTTTTCCTATTAAGATCAATGCTAAAGGCTCAAATGTGATTTGTAATAAAATTTGATGGTTTATCTAAAAGTTATCTTACAAATATTTCACACCTTAATTAATCACATAGTAAAAAGATCTTACAAAAACTCTGTGAAACTTTATTCTCAACTCACTATCCTTTGTGGTTATTAAAAAAGGCAACTAATGTAAATTCTAATTTTTGTAGCAAAGGATGCTTCCATTATTTATGCGCCCTTTTTTTTATCATTCCTCCCTTCATGTCTTTCACACTGCTCATTACAACAAATGCATTAGGATCAATTTTCTCAATTTCTAATTTTAGTTTACTTACTTCCAGTCGGGTGATTACTGTATACAGCACCTTGAGGTCATAAACTTTTGCGCCACTTTTTCCAAAGCCTCCTTCACCATTATAAACAGTAATGCCGCGCCCAAGTTTTTCTACTATCATGATCCTTATTTTCTCAGACTTTACTGAAATGATCGTAACACCTGTATATTCTTCTATACCTTCTATAACGAAATCTACTGTTTTTGAGGCGGCGAGGTAGGTAAGCATGGCATACATGGCAACTTCGATAGAAATAAGCCAGGCGCCCAATGAAAAGATAATGACGTTTACGATCAGGATTACATCTCCGATAGTTAATCCCGATCGCTTACTTAATGAAATGGCCAATACCTCAGTGCCGTCAATTACCGCACCGCCTCTTACAGCTAATCCAATACCTGCTCCTAAAAAGAAGCCTCCAAACACCGCCACGAGCAATTTGTCTTTGGTGATTTCGGGATATGGCATCACCGCAACACAAATTGAAAGCCCGATAATGCACAGGGCAGTTCGTAAGGCAAAGCGGGGACTGATGATATGATAACCGAGGATAATAAATGGGAGATTTATAATAATCAGTAACAATGGTAAACTAACGCCAGATAACTCAGAAATTAACAGTGAAATACCAGTAGCTCCGCCATCTAAAAATCCATTAGGTAAAAGAAATCCTTTCAAACCAAAACCAGCTGATAAGATGCCCGCACACATTAAAAAAAGCTCTTCCGCTAATTTTTTAATTTCAATTTTAAACTCGTAGATGTTCTTCGCTTGTGTGTAGCGCGTTTTATTTGTGCCCGATCTCAACAGAGAATAAAATGAACGCAATATATCTACTTTGTTTTTTTTCATCTTTTTAAATATACAAATAATATACGGTTGAACGATACAAACAATCATTCATAATCGGGGTTGATTTTCCTCATTATATTTTTTACAATAACAATAAGTACCAAATAATTTGTGATTAACACTAAAATCCGAAGTTCGTCAATGGTACGATTGTTGGGTGTATTAAACCAGCATTCACTTACATAATTTACTAACCTGTTAATTATAATTTTATGGCAAAGTCTTCTAAAGTAATCTCAAAATCTAAAACTGTTTCCAAAAATGCATCCGCAGTAAAAACTTCGGTAAAAGAGGTAGTAGCAAATAAAGCGGCTACGAAAAAAATAAAGTCGAAAATTGCCGGCATAAAAAAGGCGGCTATTAAAAAGGCGGCTGGCAAAAAAGTCGTACCAAAGAAGTCAGTAGAAAAAAAACCTGTTATTGATGCAAATAAAAAATCAGCATTAAAAAAATCCTCACCCGTAAAATTAGTTGCTACAAAATCGATCGGAGATACAAAGAAAGCTGCAAGTGGAAAACAAACGAAAAATAAGAAATCTGTTAGTAACGTAGGTGGTGCTGCAAATAGGCCTACGGCGAAGATTGGTTCCAGCAAAAAAGGAACAATTAAAGAAGAGAACAAAGCAAATGTTTTAAAATCTTCCGGGAAAAGTAACGTTCAATCTCAATTGATCGATTCTGGTAGTCAGGAATCTTTGCAGTCAGCATTCAAAACTCTTCCTGCTCCGGCTCAGAAATATGCAAAACCAGCCGATCCTTACCATGGTAGAACAGCGCCGGTAAAAGGGAAGTCGAATATTAGTCCTTCCGGAAAAAAACCACTTTGGAATAAATAATAGTATTAAAATAGATATTTAAATTTCTTTTAAGAAAACGTTGAACCTACTTTTAAACATTGATTTAACATATTTTAACTGTTATCGTAAGGCAGTTGAAAATCAATGAAGTACTTTTGCAGTAATACAAAAACAATTTATTTATGAGGATACAGCACTTAATAATTACCGGATCTTTTATTATGTTAATGTCGTCTTGTGTGAGTAAGAAAGTTTTGAAAGGCGAACAGGCTAAATTCGTTCAACTTCAAACAGAGTACACAAAATTGCAGGATGATCTTAAAAGTTGCAATGACCTAACGGAAGCAGGTAGCAGAAAAAAAGCTGCTCTTGAATCTGAGTTGGAGAATTTAAAAAAGCAGGTTGATTATCTTAAACAAAATAATAACCTTGCATTGAAGCAACTTGAAAACTTGTCTGTAATTAGCTCTTCGCAGGCTGAAAGCATTAAGAAATCCCTTGATAATATTGGATCTAAAGACGCCTATATTCAAAATCTTCAGTCGGCATTAAATCGTAAAGACTCCCTTAACCTGGTGCTTGTTACAAATCTTAAAGGTGCCATCGGAAATATGGACGACAAGGATATTAATATTAAAGTAGATAAGGGTGTTGTATATATAGACATTTCAGATAAGCTACTTTTCAAGAGCGGTAGTTACGATGTAACAGAGCGTGCCAAAGAGGTGTTGGGTAAAGTAGCGTTGGTATTAAAAAATCAACCTGATATTGAGTTTATGGTTGAAGGTCATACAGATAATGTTCCTTTTAAGGGCAATGGTATTCTAACTGACAATTGGGATCTTAGCGTAAAACGGGCAACAACTGTTGTTAGGATTTTGCAGCAACAATACGGTATAAATCCGGCCAACATGGCTGCTGCAGGACGAAGTGAATACATGCCGGTATCTGATAATAATACCTCAGATGGCAAAGCCGCAAATCGTAGAACCAGAATTGTAATTCTTCCGCAACTTGATCAATTCTTTAAGTTGTTGGAAAAAAAATAAGAACTTCCGGTAATTGATAGAGCGTGGAGTTGAAAAAAGTGTAGCAAATGCACTATTTTCATCTTCACGCTTTTTCTTTTCTTAATTTTCCAAATAAGATTTAAATCTAACTGAACATGAAATCCATTTTAGCAGTATTCATTTTTTTAGTAATATTTTCCTGTGAAAATAAAACAGTAATTAAAGATGATGATGGACTGGCTGCTTTTAGCAAAGACAGCTTGGGAAAAATTATTGAAACTATATCATCAGATGATTTTATGGGTCGAAAACCTTTTACGCCGGCAGAAACAAAAACAATAAACTTTTTAAGGGATCATTTTAAAGCAATGGGATTAGAACCGGGCAATGGCGATAGTTATTTTCAGGAGGTGCCGATGGTGAACATTGCTACAACTGCAGATTCAATTATGGATGTTTACAGCAACAATGTAAATTTTAAATTGAAAGGTTTGGATGATTATGTAATATGGACAGATAAAACAGATTCATTAGCAGCTTTTGACAGCACCGAAGTGGTGTTTGCAGGTTATGGTGTTGTAGCACAGGAGTATGGGTGGAATGATTATGCAGGACTTGATGTAAAAGGAAAGATCGTTTTGGTAATGGTGAACGATCCTGGCTACAATGCTGGTGATACAAGTTTATTTAAAGGCAGGGCAATGACCTGGTATGGCCGTTGGCCGTACAAGTATGCTGAAGCTGCAAAGCAGGGAGCAAAAGGTTGCCTGATTATACATAATACCGCCGCTGCAAGCTATCCATTTAACGTTGTACAAAACAACTGGAACAACTCAAAATTAAGATTAGATACAAAAGGAGAACCGGAAAACTATTGTGATATCGTAGGTTGGATTTCTTCTGATGCAGCTAAGAAACTGTTAGCCGCTTCGGGTAAAGATTCAACTTTATTAGCATCGGCAGATAGAAGAGGATTTGCAGGAACGCCGTTAGGAATCCGGTTATCTACCAAAATGAAAGTTACTTCCAGTTACGATAAATCGCATAATGTAATTGCTAAAATCACTGGTAGTAAATATCCCGATGAAACGATCATTTATACTGCTCATTGGGATCACCTTGGAGTTGGTAAACCTGATGAAAAAGGCGATTCAATTTATAATGGTGCTTTAGACAATGCAAGCGGAACAGCTGCGTTGTTTGAGATCGCCAGAGCTTTTAAAAGTTTGCCGCATCCTCCCGAACGCAGCATTATTTTCCTCGCAGTAACGGCGGAAGAGCAGGGGCTTTGGGGAAGTGCATATTATGCACAGCATCCTGTTTTTCCAATTGATAAAACTATTGCCAACCTCAATATGGATGTGTTGAATTTTATAGGTAAAACCAAAGACATTGTAGTGGTTGGCCAGGGTCAGAATGAACTGGAAGATTATTTAAAGGAAGAGTTGACAAAAGTGAACAGGGTGATAACATATGATCCACATCCCGAGTCGGGATCCTATTACCGATCAGATCATTTCAATTTTGCAAAAGTTGGCGTTCCTTCTATGGATCTGAAATATGGTAAGAATGTTATTGGAGAAGGCCCGGAATACGGGGCTTCCATGGCTGCAGGTTATACAAAAAATAACTATCATCGTCCATCCGATGAATATGATGCAACCTGGTGGAGACTGGATGGAGCCATTGAAGATATAAAATTACTGTTTCGCATCGGTAGAAGACTGGCATTCAGCAGAGAATGGCCAGCATGGAAAGAAGGATCTGAATTTAAAGCAATCAGGGAGAATAAAAAATAGATGATGAGATATTTGATGGCGCTACTTTTTATGTTTTTTTGTACTGATATTACGTTTGCACAGCAAAATAAAACTCCTGGTGAACAATTCATGGATTCCTTATTCAGAGAAAAGGCTAAGCAATCTATTGGCAAAGATTTTCCACAATTCAAGGCAATATTTAATGGGCACTTGCTTTCTAATGATTCACTTAAAGGCAAAGTCTTATTTATAAATTTTTGGTTCAAAGCATGTCCGCCTTGCATCGCTGAAATGCCGGCCTTAAATGAATTGTATAAAAAACTAAAAGCAAATAAATCTTTTGAATTTCTATCGTTCACTTATGAAAAACGCAGTACTGTAAATGCATTCAAACAAAAATATAAGGTGCAATATAAAATAGCATCGGTTAGCCGCAATGAATGTTACCGCTTGAATCAAAATAATGGATTTCCAACAAGTATCATCGTAGGCAAGGATGGGAAAATCCGGGAACTATACACAGGTGGAGATGCTGATACGAAAACTTCGAGAGATTTTATTTTAACAACAGTAATTGAAGAATTGCAGGCCGAGTTAAAGAAATAGATTTTGTGACAACCGATATTTATCTATACATAAAAATTTAAATAGAAATACATGAAATTTAAACGGCTACAATGTATACCATTGTTAATAAGCTTGCTGATAACTACTTTGGTAAACGGACAGAAAACAGTTCAGGGTCTGGATGATTTCTTAAAGTCGGTTCAGGCTGGCTCAAAATTACCAGGCTTTGCTGTTGCCATTATAAAGAACGAAATAGTTTTATTTTCGGGTGGATATGGTTTTGCTGATAAAGAGAAGAAGATTCCATACAATTTACAAACAATTCAGCCTGTCGGTTCAATAAGCAAAACTTTTATTGCACTTGCATTGATGCAGGCAATTGAAAAAGGTTTTTTTACATTGGAAACGCCCATAAATGATCTCTTACCATTTAAGATTATCAATCCCTGGCACCCAAACGCTATCATTCGCGTAAAGCACCTGGCTACCCATGTTTCCGGGCTTATAGACAATGAAAGTATGTATGAAAAAGCATATGAGGTAGGTAAAAAACCAACGATAGAACTGAAAGATTTCTTGAGTGCTTACTACACAGAATCGGGGAGATTTTATGCAAAGGAAAATTTTGCCAACTCAGAACCTGGAAAAAAATACAGCTATTCAAATGTAGCAGCTGCTTTGGCCGCTTATATCATTGAGATAAAGGCGAAGCAAAGCTTCGATAAATTTACAACAGAAAATATTTTATCTCCGTTAAAAATGGCTGATACACATTGGTTTTATGACGAAGCAAAAAGCAGTCGGTATGCAACTTTATATGAAGTAAACAGGCAGGAAGAACCAATCTATAATACCATACTCAATAAAAATGGCAGTTTAAAAACATACAGTTTAGCAACTTATCCCGATGGGAGTTTACGTTCCTCTGTTGCAGATCTAACCAAATATTTAATGGCAATGATAAAGGGTTATTCGGGCACTCCGGGAGTAATAACAAAATCGTCATTCGAAAAGTTATTCCAAAAGCAGTTTAGTCCGGAAAATATGCCAGCTACTATGGATGCCCGTGAGCCAAACCGCGCAATTTTCTGGGCGTATAACAGAAAAGGGAAAATAGTGCATACAGGCAGCGATCCCGGTCTTTCAGCATTTATCTCATTTGATCCATTAACTAAAATTGGACGAGTTTTATTTATTAATACACAATTAGCAGGCCTTGATAATATAGTTACTATTGAGGCTTTTGTAAACCTTACAAAAGGGCTGGATAACTTTGAACAAGGAAAGTAAATAAATTTAAAGTTCTGCTGTAGTGCTGATTCTACTTATTATTAATAGTTAGGAAAGGTTAAAAACCCCTAACAAAAACTGGCACAATATTCTCAAAGTGATGTCTTTTATTCATAAAAACAATTCACTATGAAAAAGGTATTGATCGCATCTGCAGCATTATTTATTGCTGCAATTACAAACGTTAATGCACAAACAGAAACGAAGCAGACTCCTGTGCAGGAAAATGCTACAATGGAAAAGCCACTTCAGGTAGAAAAGCAAGTTAAATCGCCTGTTAAACCTGAGGCATTGCCCGCGGCAGTTATAAAAGCAACTAAAACTGAACCATACAATGGATGGTTGGTTAGTTCAGCTTTTTTGGTAAAAGGCGTTTCTGAATACTATGAATTAACATTCACAAAGGAAAATGAAACTAAGTCTGTAAAGCTGGATAAGGACGGTAAGCCAGTTATGTAATTAAGTGTAATTGCGTTTTAATAGAAATATCTTTCACTATGAAAGATATTTCTATTTATTGTATTCTGTAGATTAGTATTGTGTTGCAAGTTTTTAAAATAACTCTTTTCATTCTTCTACTTCCTTATCATTTTTCGTGATCATAAGTCCGAACATCATTATCAAGGCAGTTAGAACAATAACCTGAATCACCAATGATTTATTTACCAGGTCAATACTTTTTTCCGGAATAATTGAAATAAAAAGTAGGATTGTAATTAACCCTCGTGGCGCAATGAACAATAAAGGTCTAAGTGGTAATCTAAATAATTTTAGCATAATGAATCTAAAAACTATAACCCCAACTACAATTGCTAAAGCCCATAGAATCGTATCCCTGTTCAATATTTCAGATGTTTTCATCAGGTAGCCGAACAGCAGGAAGAAAATGGCTCTTACAATAAAAGTTCCTTCAATAAGTATTTCTTTAAATTTCCCCACTTCATTACTCAATAAAGATGGTTTTAATCTTTCTAACCATTTTACTTTTTTAAGTTCATCTAAATTACCGATAAACAATCCAAAGAGTAAAATAAATAGGAGTGAAGGCAAATTATTTACTTTGGCGACTTCGTATATTAAAATGATCAGCAAAACTATTGGTACAAATTTGATGTGATGATCGATCCGGCTGAGTAAAAATGATAAAGCCATAGTGGCTATAAAAGAAACTCCCGCAATGATTACAAGATCCAACCCAAAATACATGAATGAAGAGGCGTCGATCGTGGTATTTAAAGCCATGAAGTTAAAAAACAGAATTCCACCTATATCGGAAAAGCTGCTTTCATAAATAACAAATTCTTTATTCTCCTGTGGTTGGTTTATTACACTTGGGATGGCGATTGCGCTGCTTATTACAGCAAATGGAATAGCGTTTAAAAGGCTTATTTTAAAACCATATCCACCATAGTAAGAAAATAGCCAGGCCAGCAAAAAACTCAATGCAAAAATAGGAACGATTGCTACAACAAAGGATCTCTTGATAAGGCCGAATTTCGATTTATTTAATTCGAGTTCTAACGAACCTTCTAAAACAATCAAAATTAAACCGATAGTTCCTAAGGCAGGAAGCAAAGAAGTAAGATCGGGTATTTCGATATTTGTTAGCTTGGATACTTGCCTAACTGTCCAACCAAGAAACAACAATAATATTACTGAAGGTATTTTGGTTTTAGAAGCAGTTAAATCAAATATATAAGCGATCA
This sequence comes from uncultured Ferruginibacter sp., assembly GCA_964496585.1. Lineage (GTDB taxonomy): Bacteria > Bacteroidota > Bacteroidia > Chitinophagales > Chitinophagaceae > Ferruginibacter. The sequence continues at coordinate 189,729 of CAZCAA010000001.1, read as the reverse complement.
ATAAAAGTATACAAAGTGTGATAATAATGGCAGCCGTCATAAGATAAAGATACGAAGGCAATTTATTTAATTACAAATTCACAAAAGCTAATGCTTAACCATAATTTAAAATTACTTTTGTATATCTATCAGCCGGCTATCGTTCCGCTTCAGGGCGGAAAGGAAAGTCCGGACAGCAAAGGGCAACACACCGGCTAACAGCCGGCTTTCCGTTCATTCGGAAAAGAGACAGTGCCACAGAAAATAACTGTCATGCTTAGGTGTGATGAGGGTGAAAACGTGAGGTAAGAGCTCACGGTACTGGCCGGTAACGGTCTTTACGGGTAAACCTTGTGTGCTGTAATGCCACGTATATCAGCGACTGAGGGCGGCTCGTTCAAGTTCCCGTTAACGGGATGCGCTGAAGGGTAGGCAGCAAGATCTTAACAGCAATGTTAAGACCAGATAAATGATGGCCATTCCAATTTAATTGGGATAACAGAATCCGGCTTATGGCTGATAGACTTTTTTTAATTTGAAATTAGCAAGAAAAGCGTAATGCATTTCTTCAAATGGTTTCAGTCTGCCTCAATTAATCTTCAGAATAAATTAGGTATTAAGGTAGATATTGGCAGTATTTGACATACTAATTATTTTTCACAAGGCTTGCTACAAGCTTATCTATAGGTAGTGTTAGAGTGTCGGATGAGAAGTCATTCCAATCTACAAAACGGAAAGTTTCAATCTCGTTTTTTTCTGAATAAATTTTTAATTGTTCTTCATCAAATTGAAAGGGTTTATCTCTCAATGGTATCTTGATTTCTTCTAATGCCTTTACGTAATAATAGATGGAGATAATTTGATGCGCAGGATTAAAAGCACTCACCTGGAAAAAATCCGTCGTATAAAGATGGTCGGTAACAGCAACAGCGAGGTTCATCTCTTCCAAAAATTCTCGTTTAACACAGTCTCTGGTGCCCTCGCCGAATTCAAGCCCGCCGCCACAAAATTTAGTATAATATCCACCCCGGATATACTCATCGCTTACGAGAACCTGCTTTTTTTCATTAATCAGGATGCCGTACACTCTTATATTGAACATGGTTGTTATTTTTTTGTGCGGCGTAAATAATTAAAAACAACAAACGCCAAAATCACAATTGAGAGGATCACCGGAACCCAATATGCATAAACCGAATGTTGATAAGGAACTGGAACATTCATTCCATAAATACTGGCAATTAAAACGGGTATACTCAGGAAAATAGTGATGGTACTAAGTCGTTTTAATACTTCATTCTGATTGTTACTAATGATACTGGCAAATGCATCCAGAGTACTGCTGAGGATATTGGTATAAGTGTTGGCTGTTTCAAGCGCCTGCGATGTTTCTACCACAAGGTCATCCAGGAAATCTTTTTCCTTTTCATCCAGTTGCAGAAAATTAGTACGTGCCAGCTTTATCATTAGTAATTCATTACTGCGAAGGGCAGTTAAAAAATATACCAGACTTTTTTGTATTCTCATCATCTGCAGGAGTTCTTCATTCCTGATAGAATCATACAATTTCTGCTCCAGCATGTTGCGGCGCTGGTTGATCTCTTTTAAAGAATCCTGGAAGTTTAAGATTACTTTTTCGAAGATCTTTAACACCATCATATTGGGTTTATCAGGCTGCCTGTTCTGAAAGGTATTCAGGAATTTCTTGATGGCTTCGTTTTCAAATGAGTTTACCGTTACAACATGTTGACCTGTAAGTATGATACAGATCGGTATGGTAATATAGAATGCATCGCTGTCGTTAAAAGAATTGTTTTCAGTTGGGGTTTTGATCACAATCAGTTTTACATTATTTTCTATTTCATAACGACTTCGCTCATCTATATCCAGGGAATCTTTTAAGAAATCCAGTGGTATAGACAATCCGGTACTTAATTCAGTAAATTCTTCCTGGCGAAGAGGAGGGAGCACATTTACCCAGGTTCCTGCATCTGGTTTATCTACCGCAATCGTATGCTGATCTATTATTTTAAAGTATTGAATCATCCTTTGGTAGATATTAGCTGCTTAATTAATTATCTCATATTCTCCGGTAAATACAAGTTCGGCTGGCCCACATAGCCAGATGTTTTCGTAAGTATGTTCATCAATTTTATTGTATTCCACACTCAAATTTCCTCCGGGTGTTTTCACTTCTACGCGATTAAAACCTCTCGGGTTGTGTGAAGATACCAATGCAGCAGCAGTTACGCCAGTTCCGCAACTAAGTGTTTCATCCTCTACGCCCCGTTCATAGGTGCGTACATAGATCATATCTTCACCGATTGATTCCACAAAATTTACATTAATGCCATCTTTTATATATTCCTTACTATTGCGTATATCCCTTCCCGTTTCTACCACATCAATGTTCATTATATCTGAAGCGAACTTTACGAAATGGGGCGAGCCGGTGTTTAAAACAGCATAAGATGAATGTTCATCTACCTCTTTTACATCATTCATTTTTAGCCGGATCTGGTTATTATTGTCGATCTCAGCTTCATGATCGCCATCAATCGCCAGGAATCGATAGGTATATTTATGTATACCTAAATGATAAGCAAACCGAACCATACAACGTCCGCCATTTCCACACATGGTACTCTGGCTTCCATCCGAATTAAAATAAACCATTTCAAAATCGTACCCTGGTTTGCTGTTAAGTAACATCAGGCCATCTGCACCCACACCAAATTTGCGCTCACACAACAATTGAACTTGTGCGGAAGTGATTTCATTAAAAAGTCCTGTTCTGTTATCTAATATTACAAAATCATTTCCTGTGCCCTGGTATTTATAAAATGTAATTTTCATGCTAAATTAAATGGAAGATGAAATGATATGGAGCGCTTTTTTTATAAGATTTTCCACTGCCTTATTCCCGTCTTTACTAAATTCTTTTGAAATACGATTAGCAACTATTGCACTTAACGATAAACAATGGTGGCCTAGTATTTTTCCCATACCATAGATGGCAGACGTTTCCATCTCAAAATTACTGATGCGGTGTTGTCCAAAGCTAAAATTCGTAAGCCTGTCTATGAGTTGCGGATTTGCAAGTCCCATTCGCAAAACTCTTCCCTGTGGACCGTAAAATCCCGGACAGGTTACCGTTATGCCCTGGTGAAAATCAGTTACAAATTCTTTTAACAATGCCATACTTGCTCCGGTAATGTATGGCGCCGTTGTTTGGTGTATTTGTGTATGGGTATTGAATGAATGCAAAATTTGTTTTTCTTCCTCATTGTTATTGTAAAGGTAAAAATGAAGTAGATTATCAATTCCCAATCCGTGTGTACTGGCAACAAAACTATCTACAGGAATTTCTTTTTGAAGAGATCCTGAAGTCCCTACCCTGATTATATTGAGCGATGTTATTTTCTCTTTGATGGTTCTTGTTTCAAAATCAATATTCGCAAGGGCATCTAATTCATTTAAAACTATATCAATATTATCCGGACCAATGCCTGTACTGGTTACCGATAGTCTTTTTCTTCCTATGTATCCCGTATGAGTTACAAACTCCCTATGATTATTTTTAAATTCAATTTTATCAAAATGCTTACTTACTTCTTTAACACGGTCGGGATCACCTACTGTTATAATTGTATTCGCAATCTCTTCCGGGCGGCAGTTTACATGGTAAATAGCTCCTCTGTCGTTAAGAATTAGTTCCGATGCTGCAATGCTACTCATAAATAAAATTTTGAATGCCGAATTTCGTACAATTTCTAATTAAAAAATTCCTTATTTTTGCCTCGTTAAAAAAAGGTCCTTTGGCCGAGTGGCTAGGCAAAGCTCTGCAAAAGCTTCTACAGCGGTTCGAATCCGCTAGGGACCTCAGAAGGGACTATCTCCACGATAGTCCCGTTTTTATTTAATACGGTGATGTAAGCGTTAACACCATAAATTTTTCATCATTGCAACATAGTTTCTCAGCTTATTTTAAAAAAGATACCAGAAAGTGTCTGAACTGCAATAGCTTAAGGATTAGCAAATTTTATTTTTTTGCAACAACAGTACCATTTTAATCGGACGTTTACTATAATATCTGCTATTTTCATAGTATATTTGCGGCAACTTGAGATTCCTATTTTTCATATTAACGGGTTTAATGCTTTACATGTCGTTTCTTCCATGTGCAGACATAAACGCATGTGATGAGGCCTCATTGGTAACAAATATTGCTGATGCCAGCCGCGAACAACATCACCATGATACCGAATCCTGTACGCCGTTTTGCAGCTGCTCCTGCTGCTCTCTACCAATATTATTTAATTCTTTTTCAAAAGAATCAATGGATAAACCTTTTTGTCCGTCAATAAAATTTCCGGTATTTAATATCTCATTTATTACCGAAGCTCATTATTCAATCTGGCAACCTCCTCAATTAGGCTAATTATTTTTTTAATTTCCGGCTTTGCATTTTAATGGTGCAACTACAATTCATTTTAGTAAGAGTTATGGATTTACCATATCCAGAAATCCAACATATGAGATGTTGAAAGTTTTATCACACTTGCTATAAATTCAAAGGCATCACAGCCGATTGGGTTAATCAGTTGCGAGACGCTCAAAATATCTCGAAATAACAGGATAAACATGTTTAATAGAATCATTCATTTTAGTATAAAACATAAGGTAATTGTTGCTGCATTTACCATTGGCTTAATTATCTGGGGTTTGTGGAGTGCCACCAGGTTGCCTCTTGATGCACTACCCGATGTAACAAATAACCAGGTTGTGGTTATCACCAAAGCACCAACGCTTGCTGCACAGGAAGTTGAACAATACATAACATATCCAATAGAAAAAGCACTCTCCAATGTTCAGGGGATAGAAGAGATGCGCTCATTTTCACGATTCGGGCTAAGTGTTATAACGGTGGTTTTTAAAGAGAAAATGGACATATATTTTGCCAGGCAACTCATAACAGAAAAACTAAAGATTGCTGAAGAAGAGATTCCGAAATCTGCAGGAAAGCCTGAGATGGGACCAGTTACAACCGGACTTGGAGAAATTTACCAATATGTTATTCATCCTAAGCCCGGAAGCGAGAATAAATATTCTGCTATGGATTTGCGTAGCATGCAGGATTGGATCGTAAGCCGACAACTAACTGGAATTGCAGGAGTAGCAGAAGTTTCAGGCTTTGGTGGTATAAGTAAAGAGTATGAAGTTGCAGTAAGCCCGGCCAGACTAAAAGCAATGAACGTTACATTGCCGGAAGTGTTTGAAGCCTTGGAGAAAAACAATGAAAATACAGGTGGTGCTTATTTAGATCGCAAACCAAATGCCTATTTTATTCGCGGAGTTGGTCTGGTAAAAACATTTAGCGATATAGAAAACATTGTTATTAAGAAGCAAAGTAACGTTCCTGTATTGATAAAAGATGTGGCTACAGTACAGTTCGGATCTTCTCCACGTTATGGAGCAGTAACATACAATGGGGAGAAAGAAGTGGTTGGTGGAATTGTAATGATGATGAAAGGTGCCAACAGTGCTTCTGTAGTGAAATTGGTAAAAGAACGAATGCTGATAGTGCAGCGTTCTTTGCCAGATGACGTTGTTATAGAAGCTTTTTTAGACAGAACAAATTTGATTGACCGGGCTATTAACACCGTTAAGACAAACCTGGTGGAAGGTGCGTTGATTGTGATCCTGATATTGGTTTTATTCCTGGGGAATCTTCGGGCAGGCCTTATCGTTGCATCTGCCATTCCGTTGTCGCTATTATTTGCCTTGGCATTAATGAATTTATTTGGGGTTAGTGCAAATCTTATGAGCCTTGGTGCTATTGACTTTGGATTGATAGTAGATGGCGCCGTAATCATTGTTGAAGCAACCCTTCATCATCTGGGTAAGAAAAAAATAGCGGGAAAATTATCGCAGCAGGAGATGGATGAAGCGGTTGAAGGCAGTGCGGGAAAGATGATGAATTCTGCAGCTTTTGGCCAGATAATTATTCTCATCGTGTATCTGCCCATCTTATCATTGCAAGGTGTTGAAGGGAAAATGTTCAGGCCCATGGCAGAAACGGTAAGTTTTGCAATATTGGGAGCACTGTTGTTGTCACTTACATATATCCCAATGATGAGTGCACTTTTTCTCTCGAAAAACACGGGACATAAAAATAATATTTCCGACAGAATGATGCATTTCTTTCAACGTATTTACGCACCGTTTTTGCATGGAGTTCTGAAAATAAAATATATAGTTTTAGGTATTTCTTTAACACTATTATTGGTTGCCGTTATTATTTTTAAAAACTTGGGAGGTGAATTTATTCCAACATTGGAAGAAGGTGATTATGCAATTGAATTTTTATTACCTCAGGGTTCATCCCTTAGTCAAACCACCGAAACAATTTTGCTGGCAGAAAGAATGTTGATGAAATATCCGGAAGTAAAAATGGTAGTAGGGAAAACCGGCGCTGGCGATGTGGCAACTGATCCTATGCCCATGGAAGCATCTGATATTATGGTAATATTAAAAGACAAAAAATTATGGCGAAAGGGTATTGGTTTTTATGAACTTTCTGATATGATGAGAGACGAATTGTCTAACATACCGGGTGTAATTGCAGAGCCGAGCCAGCCGATACAAATGCGTTTCAATGAGTTAATGACAGGAATAAGACAGGATGTAGCTATCAAAATATTTGGAGAAAATCTGGATAGCCTTGCAATTTATGCATCAAAAGTTGCCAAAGTAATTGGCCAGATAAAAGGAATTACTACACCGCAAGTAGAAAGAATGGATGGCTTGCCACAGATTACTATCGAATACGATAGGGCTAAACTGGCGGGCTACGGTTTAAATATCGAAGATATCAATCACGTTGTGCGTACCGCTTTTGCAGGTGAAGTTGCAGGCGTTGTTTTTGAAAATGAAAGAAAGTTCGACCTTGTACTCCGCTTAGACAGTGCCCACCGCACCAGTTTGGATAATGTTAGCGACTTGTTTATTCCGATGAGCGACGGCAATCAAATTCCATTATCGCAGGTTGCAACCATTTCCTTTAAAACAGGACCTGCACAAATAAGCCGTGAGTCGGGAAAGCGTAGAATATATGTAAGCTTTAATGTATCTAACCGCGACGTATCCAGTGTTGTAAAAGAGGCACAGGAAAAACTTGATGAAAAAATAAAATTACCATCTGGTTACTATTATACTTACGGAGGCACATTTGAGAATTTGCAAAAAGCATCTGCCAGGCTAATGATTGTTGTTCCACTGGCATTAATGCTGATTTACTTTTTGCTCTATTTTACTTTCAGGTCTTTTAAAGATGCATCGTTAATTTTTACAGCGATTCCAATGAGTGCCATTGGCGGAATACTGGCGCTATTGATCAGAGGAATGCCTTTCAGTATCTCTGCCGGAATTGGATTTATTGCATTATTTGGTGTGGCGGTTTTAAATGGTATCGTTTTAATCAGCACTTTCAACCAATTGGAAAAAGACGGGATGAAAGATACTTTACAACGGGTAATAGAAGGAACAAAGATCCGGCTACGCCCTGTACTAATGACAGCTGCTGTTGCTGCTTTGGGATTTATTCCAATGGCTTTTTCAAATGGGGCAGGGGCCGAAGTACAAAAGCCTTTGGCAACCGTAGTAATTGGGGGATTGATAACCGCTACATTTTTAACGCTGGTTTTGTTGCCATGTTTGTATATCATCTTCTCTAAGAAAAATAAAAAGACAACAATGCAACGCGTAGTGTCAATTATCAGTATTTTAATGCTTGTTGCCGGAGTTACTAATTTGCAGGCACAATCGCCTGAAGTTAAACGGGTAGGAATAGACGAAGTTCTTTCTATGGCTAAAAGCAACCTGTTGTTTGAAATAAACAAACAACAGTTGCAGAAGAGCAAAGCACAGGTAAATACCGCTACAGCTTTTCCTAAAACAGGTATTTTTGCTGAAAATGAAGATTTTCGACCAAGTGATGGGAAGGGGATTTTAAAAATTGGCGTTTCGCAAAGTATTTCCTGGCCCGGCTTGTACAAGGCACGGAGGAAAATGTACGATGAACAACTCACGTATTTCGATAAAAATACAACAGCGATTGATGCGGAAATTAAAAGAGATGTGCGCATCGTTTATTACCAACTTTGGTATTTACAGGATAAACAGCTCTTATTTCAAAGACTAGACAGCATTTACAAATCGTTGAGCAATGCTGCTATTTTAAAAGTAAAAACCGGAGATAGCCCTGGATTAGATAGTATATCCGCAAACGTTAGAATGATTGAGCTTCAGGCAATGTTGCAACAAACGGATAATGATGTGCAGATTCAGCAACAGCAGTTGATGCAATTGCTTAATAACAGCGAACCATTCCTTCCTGTCTTGTTACCGCTGGAAAAAATGACCATGCCGGTTATGAATGATAGCATACATCCGCAATTGGCTTTACAATCACAAAATATAAATATTGCGAAGGCTGGAATTGCTGTAGTTAAAAACGAAAACAAACCTGAATTTTCAGGAAGGTTTTTTAGCCAGCGTTTGTATGGCTTAGCCGATCCATTTACCGGATTTTCGATAGGCGCGGCCTTTCCTTTATTTGGTACAGCAGCATATCGTAACAAGATAAAAGCTGCCCAATCTGAGCTAGCCGTTCAGGAAAAGCAATACGACTATAACACGCAGGTTTTAATAACACAGCAAAGTAAACTGTTATTGGAAATTGAAAAGAACCGAAGCATGCTCACATTTTATGAATCGGCGGCAATCGGGCAATCACAGGAGATTATCAAAGCGGCATCATTAGCTTACCGCTCAGGTGAAATCAGCTCGTCTGAACTTTCCCAGTTCCTTACACAGGCTATCGAAATCCAAAAAAATCATTTGGAGAGTCTGAATAGTTATAACCAATCTGTAATTCAATACCATTATTATGTCAATCAATAAATTTAAAAAAATGATCAGGTTTATTTTTATAATATTAATTATGGGAAACGTTCCTTTTGGAGTTTCCTGTACAAGTAAAACTGATAGCGATGAAAAGCCAATATCTAACGCAAACGAAGCAAATATTGATCATGATCATGAACAGCCGGATAACACCGCCACACTTACTGACGAACAGATAAAAAGTATTGGTGTAGAACTGAATAGTATAGAACAAAAGCAGTTAACGTCGGCCATAAAAGCAAATGGAGTATTAAAAGTTCCCAATCAAAATAAGGCCAGTATAAACTCTGTTTACAGCGGTGTAATAAAATCGCTGCTGGTGCAACCAGGCAACTACGTTAATAAAGGCCAAACAATTGCAACTATTGCTAACCCAGACTTTATTCATGCACAAAGCGAATACCTCAATGTAACTGCAAAAATATTATTGGCAGAATTGGAAGTGAAAAGGCAGAAGGAATTGAATGCCGGAAATGCAGGGGCACTTAAAAATCTACAGGCAGCTGAAACTAATCTTAGTACTTTACGAACAGCCAGATCAACTTACGCCCAACAAATACAACTGATGGGTATAAATCCTGCCAGGCTTTCGAACGGAAAGTTGATTTCAGTATTATCATTAACAAGCCCAATAAGTGGGGTAGTGAGCGAAGTGAAAGTACAGATGGGTAGTTATGTTGATGTGAGCACTGTAGTTGCAGAGATTGTTGATAATAGCCAATTGCACCTGGATTTATTCGTTTACGAGAAAGACTTACCGAAATTAAAGAACAATCAAACTATTCATTTTACAGTTACTAATAATCCCGAAAAAGAGTATGATGCACAAATATATTCATTGGGTTCTTCTTTTGAGGGAGCTAGTAAAGCCATATCTGTTCATGCTAAAGTTTTGGGAGTTAAAACAGGATTAATTGATGGCATGAATGTAACGGCTGTAGTTAGCCTGGAAGAATCAACGGTGCCTGCAGTGCCAAGCGACGCAATCGTAACTGTAGATGGACAGGATTACATTTTTGTATTGGTTAATGATGAAACAATAGGCGACTCAAAAGACAGTGTAAATAAAGTATTGCCTGTGTCTGGAAAGGCGAATGATAGCACGCATAAAGAAGTAGTAAAAGGTAAAACATTTGAGCGCATTCCGGTAGTAAAAGGAAAAACAGATATAGGATATACTGAAATAACATTGATGAAGGAAATACCTACCAACGCAAAAATAGTTACCAAAGGCGCATTTTTCGTATCTGCGAAAATGACAAACACCGAAGGTCATGAGCATTAGAGGAATTATAATAATAAATTAAATTGCATGCGTAAATAAATTTAATGCTGAAAGATTTCAATACTTATACATAAAATAATTTTCACTTAAAAATTAAAAACATGTTTAAAAAAATTATGATTGGCTTTTTTATACTCTTTGTAGTAAATACAAAAGTGGCTGCTGGCAACAAGCAGGTAAATGGCGATACTACGATTGTTGTGAAAGTAAAAGGAGTGACTTGCAAGAACGACCTTAAAACACTTTCTACAAATGTAAAGGAATTGAAGGGCGTTTCTGACTGTATAGCAGGGAAAGCAGGCCCAACATCGGTTTTTAATGTTACTTACAACACCGGAATGGTAAGTGCAAAAGAGATATTTTCTGCATTTGAAAATACGGCTGGTTGCACGGATCCAAACGACAGACCTTATAAAATAAAGCAATAAGTATGTTCAGAATTATTTTTATTGTAGGATTAATTATTCCTTTTTCAGGCAATTCGCAAACTGTTAAAGGACAGGTTGTAGATGAGAACAACAAACCACTTGAGAATGTTTCTATTCTCTGGTCTGCAGGTTTAAATGGCACAATTACTAAATCTGATGGGAGTTTTTCTATTGCACAAAAAACAGGAACTAGTATTTTGCTGGCAAGCCATAGTGGTTATATCTCTGATACAATTGATGTATCAGGTATGGAAAAAATAAAGTTTATTTTACGTGATAAAAAAGCCTTAAAGGAAGTTGTAGTTACTTCAGAAAAAGCAGGGATTTTATTGTCTAATTTTAGTCCGATAAAAACAGAAATATTAACTTCAGTAGAATTAAAAAAATCCGCTTGTTGCGATCTCGCTGGCTGTTTTGAAACTCAGTCCAGCGTACAACCACAAACCACCAATGTAATAACCAATGCAAAGGAACTTCGTATTCTGGGGCTCTCAGGCGTTTATAACCAGGTGCTGGTAGATGGTTTTCCGATGATTCATGGATTAACTTCCACTTATGGTATCAGTGGTATACCAGGTACGTTAGTAGATAATATTTATATAAGTAAAGGCGCTAATAGCGTTTTACAAGGTTATGAAAGTATCAGTGGTCAGATTAACGTAGAAACAAAAAAGCCTAATGCATCGCAGAAATTATTTGCTAATTTTTATATTAATAGTTTCGCTGAGAAGCATTTGAATCTAGCCACAAATTTTAAGGCCGGGAAATGGCATAGCCTTCTTGCTTTTCATACTGTACAACCTGCCAATAAAATTGATAAGGATGATGATAAGTTCCTGGATGTTCCATTACTTACCCGCTACATGATTTTAAACAAATGGAAAATTGGAAAAGAAAATGATTGGGGATGGAGTAGCGAGGTAGCCGTTCGGTATTTAAATGAAGCACGAACCGGCGGTCAAACTTTTTTTAAACCAAACGAGCATAAAGGCAGCAGCAATATTTACGGAAATACAGTGTCTATCAATCAGCCAGAGTTCTGGGCAAAATCGGGGTATCGTTTTAACGATGTTGGTCGTATTGTGCTGTACACTTCAGGATTTTATCAAAACCAGGAATCATTTTTTGGATCTCTCTCTTACATAGCTAAACAAAGCAATGCTTTTGTGAACTTACAATATGAATTAACAGCATCAGAAAAAAACAGCTTCAAAGCCGGTATAAGTTTTAAAAGTATTAACCTCGAAGAAAAAATAGGATTTACGGATACCGTTATCAGTAGAAGTTACGGAGGAAGATACAAGAATAGGGAAAACATACTTGGTTTCTTTGCTGAGAACACAAAAGTATTTTTAAAAGGAAAACTTACCTGGATTGCAGGATTGAGGGCAGATAATCATAATCGTTTTGGATGGAACTTTACTCCAAGAACTTTGTTGAAATATGATCCATCATCTAAACTAACGATAAGGGCTAATGTCGGTACTGGTTGGCGCACTGTTAATCTATTCAGCGAAAATATAGGTTTGCTGGCAAGTTCAAGGGATATTGTTTTTCTGGAGGCTTTAAAGCCGGAGAGAGCATTAAATACCGGTATTAATATCACCCAAAAATTTGGGATGAAAAATATTTCGGGTTACCTGAGCGTAGATTTTTACCATACAGATTTTACAAATCAGATTTTTCCGGATTATGATTCTGATCCAACTAAAGCTTACGTAAAAAATTTTACTGGTAAAAGTGTGAGCAATGGATTTCAATCAGATTTATTTATAAAATTTTATAATCGATTTGAATTTAAAGCTGGTTACAATTTCTTAGATGTATACAGGAATAATAATGGCAAAAAAGAAACGCTGCCTTTCAATGCAAAGCATAAAGTATTAACCACTTTTAGTTATAAAACTGTAAGTAGTAAATTTCACGCGGATGTAAATATTCACTGGTTCGGCAAGCAACGATTGCCGGATACAAGATCTAACCCTATTGAATACCAGCGTCCGGATTATTCTGAGAATTATACAACCGTGAATGCTCAACTAACTTTCAATTTGAAAAACTTTGAAGTGTATGGCGGTTGTGAAAATATTTTCAACTTTCGTCAGAACCAACCGATCATCAGTTGGCAAAATCCATTTAGTTCTTATTTTGATATTTCATCGGTGTGGGGCCCAACACGGGGAAGAGAATTTTATATGGGTGTAAGATGGAACCTGAAATAGAAAATTTAATGCGGTTTTTCGCATACAAAATAATTATCGGTTTAGATCCAGTGAAAAAAGTTAGTTTATAACCTATCTTTGTCCGTCAGTTTAGGTGCCTGAAAGCAGCGTGGGTGTCTGAATTGCTAAAGGTTTGCTTGCTGGAAATTTGTTGGTAGATCACATTATTTATTAGATACGATATCCAAATTCAGGCAATTTGCCTGGGATCTGCGAGGAGATATTAATTTCAAAACTATGTTTTCAAAAATTGCTTATAATCTTGGATTGGTTGCAACAGTAACGATCATTGTTTGTTGTTTTATTCCATGGGTTCATTATAATAGCGTTAATGAAACTTTTACAGGTTTTCGTGTGACTGAATTTGCAGGAGGCACTTATTATGGCAAGGCTGGAATTGTAATTACCGTGCTGAGTTCAATTATATTGCTATTTATGTTGTTGCCGAGGCTTTGGGCCAAACGTGTGAATCTTTTTATAGCAGCTTTGTTATTTGCCTACTGCATCCGCACTTATATACTGTTTACAGGTGCTTTGTTTGATGGAGAAGTAGAGAAACAACCAGGCATATACCTAATTGTTATATTATCTTTTCTTATTCTATTGGGAACAACTTTTCCACGGATGAAAAATAGCAAACTCTAAACCTCCACTTATAAAAAGTAATGAGCAGCTTATTTTTTCAGTTCCTTACTCCAGGCATCTTTTAGCGTAACTGTGCGGTTAAATATCAGATTATCAGCAGTAGAATCTTTGTCTACACAAAAATATCCCTTCCTGATAAACTGGTAACGTTGATCTTTACCTGCAGTTGCAAGAGATGGTTCCAGGTAAGCTTTCTTTATGATCTGCAAAGAATCAGGATTTATAAATTCTTTGAAATCACCTTCTTCACTTGCCGGATTTTCTACTCTAAAAAGCCTGTCATATAGCCGAACTTCAGCCTCAACTGCCGTTGCAACATTTACCCAATGAATGGTGCCTTTCACGCTAATGCCGCTTGTGTCGTTATTACTTTTACTTTCGGGAATATAACTGCAGTGTAGTTCGGTAATATTTCCGTCCGCATCTTTCTTAAAGTCATCGCATTTAACGATGTAAGCACTTTTTAAACGTACCATTGCACCTGGAGCCAGCCTGAACCATTTTTTAGCTGCTACTTCCATAAAATCCTCTCTTTCTATCCATAGTTCTTTGCTGAAAGGTAGTGGCCTTGTTCCCATGGCTTCATCGGGGCCATTTTCACTTATAAGCATTTCTGTTTTTCCCTCTTCATAATTTGTTATGATCAACTTAATAGGATCTAATACCGCCATCACCCTGTTGGCAATAGCATTTAGGTGTTCTCTCAGACAAAATTCAAGTAAACTTAGGTCTATGAAATTTTCTCTTTTAGCGATTCCGATTTTATCGCAAAATGTACGGATACTTTCGGGCGTATAACCTTTTCTCCGCAAGCCACTGATGGTTGGCATCCTGGGGTCATCCCAGCCGTTTACAAAACCATCATTAACCAATTGCAACAATTTGCGTTTACTCATAACCGTATAGGTCATGTTAAGTCTGGCAAACTCATATTGATGTGAAGGGAAAATGTCCAGTTTCTCAATACACCAGTCGTATAACTCACGGTGAGGGATAAACTCCAGGGTGCAGATGGAATGCGTGATCTTTTCGATACTATCGCTTTGTCCATGGGCAAAATCATACATTGGGTAAATACACCATTTATCACCGGTACGGTGATGATGCGCATGCTTTATGCGGTAAATAATGGGATCTCTCATCAGCATATTTGTGGCTGCCATATCAATTTTTGCCCTCAACACTTTTGCCCCATCTTTATATTTCCCTTCTTTCATTTCAGCAAATAACCTGATATTTTCTTCAATTGATCGGCTTCTGTAAGCATTGTCTTTTCCCGGCTCCGTTGGTGTTCCCTTCAACCTGGCAATTTCTTCAGCACTGCTGTCGTCAACATAAGCAAGTCCTTTATTAATGAGCTTTACTGCATATTCATATAGTGTGTCAAAATAATCTGAAGCATAAAATTCATTGGCCCAGTTGAATCCTAGCCATCGTATATCTTCTTTAATACTGTCTACGTACTCGGTATCTTCAGTAACAGGGTTGGTATCATCAAACCTAAGATTGGTAGCACCGCCATATTTTGCAGCGAGGCCAAAATTGAGGCAAATACTTTTAGAATGTCCTATATGCAAATAGCCATTAGGTTCCGGTGGAAAACGGGTTAGAATGCTATCATAACGCCCCGCAGCCAGGTCAGCTTCTACTATTTCTTCTAAAAAATTAAGGCTTTTTTCTTCGCTCATACATTAATTTGAAGTGCAAATTTACAACTTCAATTTTCAAAAACAGCAAACCTTGGGAGAACGCTTCAGAATTCAATTGCAATACTGAATTCATTTCAGTCAGAGTATTGATTTTTTTGCTATAATTTTAGCTACTCAATCAATTTTAATTTCCAGTTATGAAAAAAATTACCAACAAAATCTTTCTCACAATTTGCATGTTTATTTTTTCAATAAGCCTGTTATTTGCCTGGGGAACTTTTGGCCACCAGCACATCAATCATGCAGCTGTATTTGCCTTACCCAATGAAATGAGAGGTTTCTTTTTTAACCATATTGATTTCATTACCGAGGAATCAACTATTCCTGATCTAAGGAAGTACACGTTGAATGATAAGGCAGAAAATCCCCGTCATTATATAAATATAGAAGGATTGGAATCAATGCCGATAGATAGTTTACCTCGTACCATGAAGGATGCTATGGCAAAATATGATGAAAAGACTTTGCAAAAAATGGGAATTCTTCCCTGGTATATTCAGGAAATGATGGAGAAACTTACAAAGGCTTTTAAGGAGAAAAGAAAGACCGAAATTCTTTTTCTTGCTGCAGATCTGGGACATTACCTTGCTGATGCCAACATGCCACTTCACACGGCTTTAAATCATGATGGTCAACTTACTGATCAAAAGGGAATTCACAGCTTCTTTGAAGCACAGTTGCCTGAATATTTTGGGAATGGCTATAATTTTAAGATTAACAATGCTGTTTACCTTGATAATGTAACCAATGCCGCGTGGGAAGTAATAAAGCATTCTAACAGCCTCGCAGATAGTTTATTAAGAGTAGAAAAAAGACTGAAAGCTACTTTTCCAAAAGAGCGTATTTATAAAACAGATGCTGAAGGAAAAGTTATTAAGAATAAATTTGGACAATGGACGCACTCATACGAGTATGCCCGCGCTTACCACGAAGCCCTTAATGGTATGGTTGAAGGACAATTACGACATGCAACACAGGATGCTGCTAACTTTTGGTACACGGCATGGGTAAACGCCGGAAAGCCAAATCTAGATGACCTTGATCCCGAATCGCTTACAAGAAGTAATAAAAAGCGTTATAAGAAAGAAATGAAAATGTATTCGAAAGGACAATTGTTTGGGTTTAAGATAGAGAATGAATTTGAGTAGCGTGGTGTTGCCACGAAGACGGAAAGTCAGGGAGAAGCAAGATGAGATGTACCCGCCACGAAGACGGAAAGACAGGAAGAAGCACGAAGATATGTTCCCGCCACGAAGACGGAAAGACAGAAAGAAGCACGAAGAGATGTTCCCGCCACGAAGACAGAAAGACTCGAAGAAGCAAAAATAGATTTCTTAATAAAATGCTGTTTCAATAAATTTTTAATATTCTTTACAAGGCAGGAGATATTATTAAATAAAAAAGCGGTGATCAACAATCACCGCTTTTTTTATTTATGTTTTGATGCACTTAATCTGCTCTTCCCATTTTTCTAAGATAGATAGAATGAGAAGCTATTGCATGGCGCATCTTCTTGTACTCGATATATTTAACGTCAAACTCGTCGCACGTCTTCTTAATAATCTTGCTGATAGCAGGGTAGTGAATATGAGAGATTTTTGGGAACAGGTGATGTTCAATCTGAAAATTCAATCCGCCAACAAGCCAGGAGATTAATTTATTTTTTGTAGCAAAATTAGCTGTGGTTTGAATCTGGTGAATAGCCCATTCATTCTCAATCCTGTTAGATTCTATTGCCGCTACAGGGAATGCTGTTTCTTCTACCGTATGAGCTAACTGGAAAACTATGCTAAGAATAAAACCAGAGAACATTGTTAAAGTAAGAAAACCTACAAGCCAAGGTAAGAAGCCAACCAGGTAAATAGGTAAAGCAATCATCATAAAGGCATAACCTATCTTGGCTGTCCAAAATGCAAAGTGATCAAATGCGCTCATTTTTTTAATAGGAACGTCGCCAACTTTCTGCCTGAAATATTTTGTGTAGTCGCTTATAAATAACCAAACGATCAATAACAAGGTGTACAAAAACCAAACATAGATATGCTGGTAACGATGAATAGGATATTTTTTTTGTGTTGGGCACATCCTCAACAGCGGCTTGATCTCAATATCATCATCTATTCCATCAATATTAGTGTAAGTGTGGTGAACGATATTGTGTTTATTGTTCCACATGATAGCACTTGCGCCTAAAGCATTTGCAGAAAATGCCGCCATCTTATTCCAGAATTTACTCGGACTAAAACTTCCGTGTCCGCCATCATGCATCACATTAAAACCAATAGCAGAAGTTAATCCACCCATCACCAAACATTCAATGATTGCTATCCATGAAGCTGGCGTGTAAAAAACAACGTGCACATATAGTGCAATGTAGAGTGTCCAGAAAAGGATCGCCTTGAAGTAAAGGGAAAAATTACCAGTGCTTAACTTTTTGTTTTCAACAAAATAATTGTTTACCCTTTTTTTCAATTCCTGGTGAAAGGTAGATCCCTGAACATTCATAAATTTGGGAGTTGCCATAATAATATTTTAATTTTTTAAGTATCCATTTTTATCAGTGCATCGAAATTGCTAATACCAATTGTTTTACTTGATACAAATCCTTCTGCGTATTTCACACCGATCATTTTGCCAAACATCTTGTACCGATACACAACACTTTCGAGAAAATCGGGTGTTGAAATATAGGTTTGAGGGCCATCAATTCCCGGTGAAAAGAATTGCGTTTTAAATGCTTTGATGGCTTCCAGTTTTCTTTCAAATACATCACTAATGTCCACTACGAAATCTGGTTTCAGGTATCTGTCCTGAATGTAATGCAAAACATATTTAGGTCTCCAGGCTTCCTGTTCATTTCCATCAAACAACGTGCTTATCTTTTTAAGTCCGGATAAAAAGCAAGCATCAGATACCAATTCCGCACTTCTTCCGTGATCGGGATGCCTGTCTTCCGGAGCATTACAAATCACAATCTCTGGTTTGTATTTCCTGATAGCTGCAATTACTTTTAATTGAGCCTCCTGATCATTTTTAAAAAATCCGTCGGGCAAGCTGAGATTTTCCCTGACATCAATAGCAAGAATTTTTGCTGAGTCAGCCGCTTCTGCTTTCCTGGTTTCCGCTGTTCCTCTTGTACCTAATTCACCTTCGGTAAGATCAATAATTCCTGTTGTTTTACCGTTGTTTTTCTCAACCATTAACACACCTGAACAACTTAATTCTACGTCATCCGGATGTACACCAAAAGCCAGTACATCAATCTTCATATATAACTGAGAAATTTAGGGTGCAAGTTACATCAAAATTGCCAAAAAAAAGCGCCTCGGGTTGTGGCAAATAGCAATATGTGGAATTGTGGAAAACAATGCTGAAAACAGACAGTCAACTTACAACACCTGCGCTTTCTTTATATCGCTGAAACCATACATCCGCTGCACTTCTGCAACCAATGTCTCAATAACTACATCCTCTTTTACGGGGTCGTAAGGTTGTTTTAAATTACTGTTAAAGAAAAAGGCTACAGTTTGATAAACTCTTGCCGTTAAACCTCCCTGATATTCTTTGATGATTTCATAACAATTATTTCCGGTTTCACGGTTGATAAGTTTCATCAATATTTTACCCTGATAAATGGATAGGTCAGTGAGTGGTTTGGTGAATTCCCTTTTTAAATCTTTTTCGCGGGAATTTATATATTTTTTTCTCTCAGGTTTATCTGTGATACCCACCAGTTTTGAATTGATGTCATTCATGATCAGGCCGGCCCGTCTTGCATAAGGATAAGTAACATATACTGCATTGCGAAGACGGTTATATGCCCTGCTTGCGGCACGTTGCTCGCTATTCATCCTGCTGTAACTATAATAATTTTGCAGGGTTTTTAATTCGATGGTATCCCCATTGTAAACAATCGCTTCATGTAAGATCGTGTCTCTACTTCCAGCTTGCTGTGAAAACACGGAAACCTGCGTAAATATGATGATACCGGTTATTAATACCAGTATTCTCAACCTTAAACGGATCAGTTTCCTACTATACATTCCTGTAAATTTAAGTATTTCAATTTGATGTTTAATACAACAAAACGCTTAAAGTAACCTTAATATTTAAAGTAGATACGGAAAAAACGGTAGTTGCTGCTTTTTTTATCAAACAAAAACAAAAGGCGTTTACAGCATATAACAGTAAAAGCACAGAAACAGATACTATTTTCATTAAAAAAGCATCATTAATTTGCCAGTAAAAACATATAGAACATAGAAATAATTACGAAAATCATGGTAATAGCTGCTTTTAACGGTGAAAACTCTGCCCGTTTGATCATGGCCATGATCAAACCAATTGCCATGATAATAAGCCCCGCCCAAACCAAATTAATATAAGGGAATATATAAGATTTAACCGTAACGTAATCGATAGGTTTGTCGGATTCCTTTACACCTAATTTTATTTTCTTATTCTCTCCAACACCTACAAATTTAACAAACAGGTTTTGTGCATATACAGTGTCATCAGTATGTAAAAGACCAAGATCATCAACCTGTATCAACGGCATTGCCCTATAGTGCATACTGTCTTTACTTATGATCTCTACATCAGCCATTAAAGCAACATCTTCGGGATTAAATTTATATTTCGAATTTACAGGGTTCTTCACCACACTCTTCAAAATCATCATTCCGTTGCTGTAAAAAGCGGTGTCGCCTTCTGCTAACTCAGTCACTTTAAATTGAGCCGTATCTTCAACTTTGTCGCTATTTAAGGCATACGACACATATGTAAATACATCTTTGGTAAGGTATGATTTGGTATCAGGATTGCTACTCATGTTATTGTCTTTCATGATGTAAACATCCGGCTCAACTTTAAATGATTCTGTTACTTTTTGGGTAGCCTTATCACGCTTTTCAAATCTTAAACCATAGAATTTTCTGCCTTTTTCATGTCCCATCGAATCACTCAGATAGGTTACATCGTAAGATCCCATTTTTGTTGGGATGTCTCTCAACAAGGTTAAATTATCCCTGGGGTCATCCTGTTTTTTTGTAAGCGGATCAATACTCGCAGGCATATTAATGCCATTTACGAGACTGCTGCTGATCACTTCTTTATTGCTGCTGCTGATTAATATTCCCACCAGCATTAATGTAAAACCAAGATGGGCAATAGAACCGCCGGCATGCTTTAATTTACCGTTTAATCCACTCCAGATATACATTGCATTTGCAACCACGGCGTAAATAGTAGCAAAAAATGCCACATAAATAGCACCAAGAAATCCAGGGCCATGCTTATAAAAAGTAAGTGGGTAAACAAAAGCCAGCAAGGCAGTTAACAATGCTGCTATGAGCGTTGGAGGCCATATCTTCTTCAGGAAAAATTCACGGCTGGTGTTTTTATATTTCAGGTACTGTGTAAAAGCAGTGAGCAAACCAATGATAAATGCCACCAGCACCATTACTTTGTTGTATAGAAATTCAGGGTCTTCCGGCATAGCCAATGGACCGCCGTGAAATTTCACAATTAATCCTTTTATAAAAGGTATCTTATTGTAAACAGGAATGGAAGTAATAGCGATGATGAATAAAGCAGATAAAAAGAAAACCAATGATCCAATGAACATCCAGAATTCTCTTGAACTTGTTTCTTCTTCCTTATGAATAGCGGGAATTTTACTGTAATTTTTAAAGAAGAGAAATAGCATCGGTACAGTAAAAGCCAGTACAAACGTACCAATCATAATATTGATCACGTTGCCGGCTTCGGTAAATGCATGAACAGAAGTGTCGCCCAGTACACCTGTTCTGGTTAGAAAGGTTGAATAAAGGATGAATACAAAACTGAGAATACTGAACAGGTAAGTTGCTCTTAAAGAGTGCCCGGTTGCCTTATAAATCACCATTGTATGCAAACCGGCAATCAACAAAAGCCATGGAACCAGTGAAGCATTCTCAACAGGATCCCATGCCCAATAACCGCCGAAACTCAACGACTCGTAAGCCCATTTTCCTCCCATCATAATACCTACTCCCAATACGCAGGCAGTGAAAAGTGCCCAAGGCAAAACAGGTTTCACCCAATCACCATAACGCTTGGTTTGAATACCAGCATACGCATAAGCAAATGGAATTATGGTGGAAGCAAATCCTAAAAATAATACGGGCGGATGGATTACCATCCAGTAATTACGCAACAGCACGTTCAATCCCATGCCATCTTTTATAAAAGATAAATAATTAGCCTGGCTAAAAATTGGCCCAGCAATTTCATTTCTTGTAAGTGTAAATGGACTGTTTCCTATTTTGGCACCAAATACATAAATGCCAAGAATCATCATCAGGAGGAAGAATTGAGCGAAGCTGATCACCGTCATCACTGGCGCTTGCCATTCCTTTGATCTGAACATTATAAAAATGCCTAACACACTGTGCCAGATCGTCCATAACAAAAAGCTTCCTTCCTGTCCTTCCCAGATGCAGGCCAGCAAATATTTTGGTTCAAGTTCTCTGGAGGCATGCTTGTAAGCATACATGTATTCGTAATAATGATTGGCACAAATAAAAAAGATAATAGAGAAGATAGTGATCACACTGGCAACCTGCACAAAAAATGCGCTCCTGCCAAATCGGATCCATTGTTGTTTCTGAGAAATATCATTTTCCCGCGAAGCTTTAAAAAAGGAAATGGTTGCGAGCAGAGACGCAATAAAACCCAGAATTACAAAGAAATGCCCGAATTGTCCGGGTAATAAATGTTCACCATCAAATTTCATCTCAGGAATTTAATTAATGTAGATTAGTTAGCCGAAGTAGTTTGTTCATTCATATTTTTTTCCAACTCTTTTTTATCGTCTTTGTATTTACTTGGGCATTTTAACAAGATATCACTGCATTCAAAATGATCTGCCTGCATCTTTCCTTTCATCACAATGCGTTCGCTTTTTTCAAGATCTGCAGGTTTGCTGTTATGATAAACTACTTTAGTTTTTCCACCAAGACTGTCTACTGCATAAAAAGACAGATAATTTGGATTGTTGATGGCATCGTATTCAATAGGTTGCGATTTATCCAATTTAGCAATCAGGTGAACGTACTTGCCTTGCTTTGATTTTGCTGAATTTACAGTGTCATAAGTAGAAAAATCAACGGAGTAGGTTAATAGTCCAATTATAAGAGCGGCAATTCCGATTAGAATGACAATATGCGTTTTTTTCATACACTGAAATTTGCCGCGAAGTTAAATCAAAACCACTGTTTAACGCTGATTAAAATAAACTATTTACACAACAATGACTTATACTTATTATCTATATATAACAACAATCTAATCTCCAGAAATAAAGCTATTTCTACGTTTTGAAAATACAACCCTGAAGCATAATGATTACGAGTTCATAATTGAAATTAATCCTGCCAATTCTTCTACTATATTTGCAGGATATTTAAAAGAATGTCATGGCTGACCTGTCAAATTTCGATCCCAATACCGTAGCAAATCCCAATTTTAATATTTTCGGGCTACCATCTACGGAAGAGGAATCACGTTTAGTTATTTTACCCATTCCCTGGGAGGTAACAGTAAGTTACAATGCCGGAACCGCCCGTGCCCCGGATCATATTTGCAGAGCAAGCCTGCAGGTTGATCTTTTTGATCCGGAAATTAAAGATGCCTGGAAAAAAGGATATTATATGCGCACGCCAGATAAAAAGATTCTGATGAAGAGCGATTACCTGCGCAAAGAAGCCGAACTATACATTAATTATATTTCGCAGGGCGAAATACTGGAAGACAATCGGTTCATGTGCAAAACATTAAAAGAGATTAACCAGGGTAGCCTCTTTTTAAATGACTGGGTGTACGAACAAACAAAAGAGATAATGGCAAAGGGTAAGCTGGTTGGGCTGCTGGGCGGCGACCACAGTACACCGTTAGGTTATTTTAAAGCCATTGCAGAAAAGGTGGGTGATTTTGGAATTCTGCAAATTGATGCACATTGCGATCTTAGAAAAGCTTATGAAGGATTTAATTATTCACACGCTTCAATTATGTACAATGCCATCGAGCAAATTCCGCAACTTGTTAAACTTGTTCAGGTTGGTATTCGTGATTATTGTGAAGAAGAGTTGGATTATATGAATGCATCGGAAGGAAGAGTTGAGACCTATTTTGATAAAGATATTAAAGAGCGGCAGTTTGAAGGCGATACCTGGAAAATGATTGTGGATGAGATCGTTGCTAAATTACCACAGCATGTTTTTATAAGTTTTGATATTGATGGGCTGGATCCAAAACTTTGTCCGCATACAGGAACACCTGTACAAGGAGGCTTTGAAACTGATCAGGTATTTTACCTTTTCAAAAAGCTTTTACAAAGCGGAAGAAAGATCGTTGGTTTCGATTTAAACGAAGTAGGAGTGAGCAACGACGAGTGGGATGAAAATGTTGGAGCCCGCGTGCTGTATAAACTTTGTAATCTGATGATAGCTAGTAACGGATAAATTTTCCCCGGATATTTACAGCAAATTCAATGAACGAATACCGGATTATACTTCCCAACGAAAAAACAGCCACTTATGGCTATGTAACACTGTTTATTTTACTCCTGAATTTTTTCTTGTCAGGTTTTATATACTTGAATTCAATTGACGCGAGGATTATAAATCTGAGCCTGATTGCAGCTATCATAAGTGTGTTATCGGTTTTAATTTGGGTAGTAAGCAACTATACCAAACAAATACAACAGTTTCGCATAGAAATTAGTTTTTTTATACTGGCAGTTTTATGGTTTCTAATGGACAGGCATCTGCTTTCTTTAAGTATTTTTTGTTTTGCCATAATTGGAATATATACCCGACGGCCATTTATATTGTTATTCTCAAATAATGGCATCAGTTATCCTTCCTTCCCTAAAAAAGAATTTCCTTGGAATGAGGTTGAAAATGTGATTCTGAAAGATGGTATGTTAACTATTGATCTTAAAAACAATACGCTTATCCAAAAAGTGATAGACAATAGCTCAGCCGTAGCAATAAATGAAAGGGAATTTAACCTGTTTTGTAAAAGTCAATTGCAGCAGAATGTTGGCGAAAGTTGAGGTTTTGTAAGAGATAATCAGATCCAACTTAAAGCGCCGGCAGAGATTCAACAGCTGCAACCAGCTCTCTTTTCTTAGGTCAGCATAATTTTTTTTTCAATCTGATAGTATATTCAGATTGCTTATCGAAGAGATAAGTAGTTTTTAATTATTATTTTTGCACTGTGTCGATACCTACTACATCTCCGTTCTTGTTGTATTCCGATGGAAACGGAAATATTTTTGAAGATACCAGTCTTTATGTAACCGGCCGGAGCGGCTGGGATGCACTTCCTGTTCCATTAGATGAATGGATATTGTTGCCTGAAGGCGGACAGCTATACGAATTGCCGGGCCGCAGGGGAATTGGCATTGATGTAAAAACAGGGGAGATGCGCCTTTGCGAAAAAGGCTGGGCCGTAGCGGCATTCATTCCTCCCGCACACACTGGCTTGTACATTTCGGCTTATGAAACCATGCCTGATGCACCAACATTGCCTTTATTTTGTTATACTGCTGCAGGTTGGCTGGATAACAAAACCTATGTAACAGCAATTAGAATTGAACAGGATATACGGCAGGAAGCGGCAGGTTATGATGATGCCCGGATTGATGAAGGTGCAGCACATTTATTAAAGGCATATCCTCATAACAGGTTGGTAAAACATCTCATAGAAAATTGCTGCATGACTTATACCTGCCCTGCAGCAAGAAACCTGGCACTGGGAAGGTGGGAATGCCCGATACCTGTGTCGCCGGCTTGTAACGCAAATTGTATTGGCTGTATTTCATTTCAACCGGAAGATGAAACAATAATCAGTACGCAGGACAGACTAACGTTTAAGCCTACCAGCGAAGAGATCGTGGAGTTTACTGTACCACATCTTAAAACGGCGCCATTCCCATTGGTAAGTTATGGTCAGGGTTGCGAAGGAGAACCGCTTCTCATGTGGGAAACGATCCGCGATTCAATCATCGAAATAAGAAAACACACCGATAGAGGAAGTATTAATATAAATACCAACGGTAGTAAGCCAGATGCTGTAAAAGTTTTATGCGAAGCGGGATTAAATAGTATCCGGGTAAGTACTAACTCTGCCAGGGAACACATTTACACGCCATATTACAAACCCAACAATTATGTTTTTGCAGATATTGTTGAAAGTTTAAAAGTTGCGAAAAGTTATGGCGCCTGGACAAGTATTAATTATTTTGTATTTCCGGGCATGACGGATAGTATTGAAGAATATGAGGCATTAAGAAAGCTTATCCGTGAAACGGGATTGTGTATGATACAATGGCGCAATTTTAATATTGATCCCGATTGGTACCTCGAAAAAATAGATGCTGCCGAAACAGGCGAATGTATGGGAGTAAAGCAATTTATGGAATTGATCCATGAGGAATTTCCTGATGTAAAGTTCGGCTACTTCAACCCATCAATGGAAAGAATAAAAGGAAATTTTGAAGCCGACTTTGCACATTAAAAATTTATAGCGAAAACTATAGTTGCTTTATTTTTCCAGTTGATTTAATTTTTGTTTTTTAAGATCATGTGCATTGTTTTAAAACAGGGAAAAAAAGGCCAACTATCTAAGATCAAGAAGTAATATCCAGCAATTTTTTTAAACAAACTAAATTTCAACTTGATGTCAGGCAATAATGTTTCGTTGCAACGAATACTAAAAACCAGCCCGGAAAAGTTATACCGTGCTTTTACAGAAAGTAATGCCCTTTCATCCTGGAACCCTCCCAATGGGTTTACCTGTGTGGTACATGAAATGAATGTAACGGTAGGAGGAGTATTTAAAATGTCTTTTCAAAATTTCTCAACCGGTACCAGTCATTCTTTTGGCGGTACATTTCTTGAGATAAAACCCAATGAGTTTTTAAAGTACAGTGATAAGTTTGATAACCCAAATCTTCCGGGTGAAATTATTACATCGGTGTGGCTTAAAAAAGTAATGATTGGTACGGAACTAAAAATACTTCAGGAAAATATTCCTGTAGCTATACCAGCTGAGATGTGCTACCTCGGCTGGCAGGAATCACTGGAGAAATTAGCAAAATTAGTTGAACCCGTAATTCCTGATGCCTGATTTTTTTCAGTGAATATTCTTTACTTCAACGTTTCAGCCAGCCATTTGTAAAATTCATTTTGCCATACGAGGGCATTCTGTGCTTTTAATACCCAATGGTTTTCATCCGGTAAATAAACAAGTTTGCTTTTGATCCCACGAAGTTGTGCCGCCTGAAATGCTTGTAAACCTTGTTCAATTGGAACACGATAGTCTTTTCCTCCCTGGTAAATCAAGATCGGCGTATTCCATTTATCAACATAATTAATTGGGTTAAATTTTTCCATTGCCTTTTGTGCTGTTGCATTAGAACGGTTCCAGTAAGCGCCACCAAAATCCCAGTTTACAAACCATATTTCTTCTGTGGTTCCGTACATGCTTCTTAAATCAAAAACACCATCGTGTGCAATAAAAGACTTAAACCTTTTATTATGAATACCAGCAAGGTAATAGGCTGAGTATCCGCCATAGCTTGCACCAATACAACCACGCCTGTTTTTATCAACATACTTTTCTTTGCTCACATCATCAATGGCACTCAGGTAATCTTTCATCACCTGGCCGCCCCAGTCTTTGCTTATCTGCTCATTCCACTTAGTTCCATGGCCTGGCATACCCCTACGGTTAGGGGCAACAACAATATATCCATTGGCAGCCATCAATTGAAAATTCCAACGAAAAGAATAAAATTGCGTTAGCGGCGATTGTGGGCCACCCTGGCAATATAATAAGGTTGGATATTTTTTAGAGGCGTCAAAATCCGGTGGATAGATAACCCACACCAGCATATTTTTTCCATCAGTTGTTTTTACCATTCTGCGAACCGTTTTTCCCATCTTAATGCTGGCATAACTGCTATCGTTCACATGTGTTAATTGTTTCTGATCTCCGTTGTTAAGATTAACCGTATATAATTCTGCCGCATGATTCATATCTGTTCTGCTTACAATAAGCTGCGATTGGTGCTGGCCAACAATACCATTGATATCTACATCAGCTTTTGTTATCTGCTTTACTGTGGGCATTATTTTAGTTAACCCCGGATAATTTACTTCAAATAGTTGCAACGTACCATTGATAGGTGCCGTGAAATAAATTTTGCTGCCATCTTTGTCCCAAACAAATGACTCAACGTGAATATCATCGCGAGAACCTGTTAGGTTCATTTTGCTTATACCATTCCAAACGATAATATCCTGTTTGTCTGCCTCATAACCATCACGCTTCATGCTTAACCAGGCAAGCTGGTTCTTTGTATTAAAGGCCGGGTTTATGTCATAACCATTCATACCTTCGGTGATGTTAGTTGTTTTACCTGTGGCGATATCATATGAAAATAAGTCGGTATTGGTACTTATTGCATAGGCAGTTCCGACTTTCTTTTTGGTAACATAAACAATCTGTTTCCCGTCTGCGCTCCAGATATAATCTTCATCGCCGCCAAATGGTTTGGTGGGGCAGTCGAAAGCCATTCCTTCCATCAGGTCTTTTTTTGATGATGGGTTGTTGATTTCAGTAAGAAACACATGGTCGAATTTTCCATCTTCCCAGGTATCCCAATGCCTGTAAGACAATTGGTCATAAATATAAACATTGGATTTAGTAAGATCTGGGTAAAAATCACTGCCCGAAACTTTATTTATTTTCACTTCTTCATGACTGATCAGGTATTTCCCATCTGGAGAAATTTTAGAATCCCGGAGCAGGTTGTCATCGGCGGCTATTTCAACAATACTGCCGTTAATTAAATTGATCTTATATCTTTTACTACTGCTTTTATTTTCAACAGCGTTTGGCGTACTCACATTGTAAACAACCCATTCTCCATCTTTTGAAATTCCTTGTCCGGAAACCCTGCCCAGCTTCCACAATAATTCTGCTGTCATAACATCTTGTGCATAAATTCCGGTCGATGCAATCAAAGCAAGGAACAGGAAACTTAGTATTTTTTTCATACAGAAAATTTAACGTTGGTATATTGTAAAGGAGATTCTTGAAATAGTTGACCAGAAAAAATTACTTATACTCTCCAAATACATTTCTTAAAGTATCTGAAATTTCACCCAGCGTGCAATATTGTTCTACAGCATCCAACACATACGGCATCAGGTTTTCAGTACTATTAGCTGCTTCAGCAATTCTTTGAAGGCATTTGGCAGCAGCATCGTTGTTTCTTTTCAGCTTTAATGCTTTTAATTTATCTGCCTGCATTTTTTGAATGCTGTCATCAATCTTAAATCCTGGAATTTTATTCAGGTCTTCAGAAAGAAATTTATTTACGCCAACAATTACTTTTGATTCATCTTCAATATGCTGTTGGTATTTGTAAGCACTTTTTGCAATTTCATCCTGAATAAAACCTTCCTCAATGGCCGCTACACTACCACCCATTGCATCAATAACAGCTATCAGTTCCCAGGCTGCTTTTTCTACTTCAGCAGTAAGGTTTTCTACAAAGTAACTTCCTGCCAGCGGATCAACACAGTCTGCTGCACCACTCTCAAAAGCCACGATCTGTTGTGTGCGTAAAGCAATTTTTGCAGCTTCTTCGGTTGGTAGACTTAGCGCTTCATCATATCCGTTAGTATGCAGTGATTGTGTGCCTCCCAGCACAGCTGCCAGTGTTTGAATGGTAACCCTGCTGATATTATTCAAAGGTTGTTGTGCTGTTAAAGTGCTGCCACCTGTTTGCGTATGAAAACGTAGCATCATTGCTTTTTCATCTGTAGCGCCAAGGTCTTTCATGATCGTTGCCCACATTCTCCTTGCAGCCCTGAACTTTGCTACTTCTTCAAATAAATTATTGTGTGCATTAAAAAAGAAGGAGAGTCGTTTGCCAAACACATCAATATTAAGTCCTTTTTCCAGCGCAGCTTTTACATAAGCTTTTCCATTGCTTAAGGTGAATGCAATTTCCTGCACAGCAGTGCTGCCTGCTTCGCGAATGTGATAGCCTGAAATTGAAATAGTATTCCATTTAGGCACTTCTTTACTGCACCACTCAAAAATATCAGTAATGATACGCATTGATGGCTTGGGCGGATAGATATATGTTCCGCGGGCAGCGTATTCTTTTAAAATATCATTCTGAATTGTTCCTGTTATTTTTTTAAGATCGGCACCTTGTTTTTTTGCAAGTGCAACATAAAATGCAAGCAATATAAAACCGGTGGCATTTATCGTCATCGAAGTAGAAACATCTTCCAGCTTAATACCTTCAAATAATTTTTCAATATCCTCAAGGCTATCAATGGCAACACCAACTTTACCTACTTCGCCATCTGCAAGTGCGTGATCGCTATCGTAACCAATCTGTGTTGGCAAATCAAATGCTACACTTAAGCCGTTTACGCCCTGGTTTAATAAATAATGATATCGTTTGTTACTTTCCTCTGCTGTGGAAAATCCGGCGTATTGCCGCATCGTCCATAATTTACCACGATACATAGATGATTGAACCCCTCTCGTAAAAGGGTACTCGCCTGGAAGCGATGCGTCGACTTTGCCCAGATCTGCAGCTGTGTAAACTTCTTTTATTTCAATTTCCGAGTCGGTAGTTAATTTTTTTGAAGGCATATCGATTAGTTATTACAGGCTAAATATTTAAGTTGTGATTATGCCATTACCCTCTTTGCTTCATATTGCAAGGCATCCAGCACAATAGTATTCAGTTCAGCATTATCTGTCATGCTATATTCAAGAATTCTTTTGCTAAGATCCATGGCGATGGCTTCCTGGGGAAGGGTAGAAGCCAACTGATTTATTATATAGATGTTCTGGTCTTTTAGTCTGGTAATGGCATTCCATACTTCCGGACTAACATATATCTGCTGACTAACATTATAATCGTATTCTGCCTTTATCATTTCAACTAATGAAATGTGTAAACTGTGGGCGCTCATCTGCATGGTATCTATGCGGCTCACGAGGTTTTTTAATCCAACCCTTTCAGCAAAAATAGTCAGTCTTTCCAGTGCTTGTAACTTCAACTTTATCCCTTCATTGTTTATATCCAGCCTTTCCTTGATAAGGTCTTTCATTGCCCTGAATTCGAACAATAATATCCCAATGATCACAAAATATACCAGCATTACAGCTACTTCTACATATTGAAAATTAAATGCTAATATCTTCATCTTGCTTATTTAGCTGCAAAAATAATCAAGATGAGGCAACAAATTCCTCCTTTCGCAAATAGCTGTGAAATAAGCTTTTGATTTAAAGGTTAAATTTGCATAAATGAATTTATTATGGAAACAATTACTAAGGCTCCTGTAACTTTTACACCGTCGGCTGTTGCCGAAGTAAAAAGGCTTACCGCTGTTGAAGGATTTGATCAGGAAAAACGACTAAGGGTTGGCGTTAAAGGTGGTGGCTGTACCGGAATGACCTACGTCCTTGATTTTGACATGAAGAAAGACAATGACGAAATTTTTGAAATTGATGGTATATCCTGCATCATCGATAAATCACACGGCATATACCTGATTGGGATGGAAGTGAATTGGGAAGGAGGTTTAAACTCCAGGGGATTTACTTTTAAAAACCCCAATGCAAGCGCCACCTGTGGTTGTGGAAGTAGTTTTGCTGTGTGACAAGTCCGTTTAAAGGTTGAAGGGTTTAAGGTTTAAGGTTTTTCGGAGAGGAAATTTCATCCGTTATTTATGATCTTCTCTAATTGATTAGAAGTTAAGTTAGGAATAAAGTTTCTCCACTGCCATTTAAATTTTAAAATAATTCAGGTATAAACAAAAAGCCTCATCTTTTCGGATGAGGCTTTTATATTTTTAGAAAATTATAATTTATAAAGCTGGCGCTTTTTCACTTGCTTTTATAACTGTTTTAGAATCTGCAGCACCCAATGGTTTGTCTTTTGCAAAATCAACCAGGATAGGAGCTCCCACGAAGATAGAAGAGTAAGTACCTGTTACCACACCAATTAACATCGCAAATGCAAATCCACGTGTTACTTCACCACCAAAGATGAAGAGAATAAGCAACACCAGGAATACTGTAACGGAAGTCATAATGGTACGGCTAAGCGTGTCATTGATCGCTCTGTTTATGATAGTAGTTTTAGAGGCTCCTTTCATATCGCGGCTATATTCACGAATCCTATCGAATACAATAACCGTATCATTCATAGAGAAACCGATAACCGTTAAGATCGCTGCAATAAAGTGTTGATCAATCTCGAGTGGGAAAGGCACGATATCTTTAAAGAACGAGAACACAGCTAAGGTTACCAGTACGTCGTGCAAAAGCGTGAGGATCGTTCCTGCAGAATATCTCCAATCGCGGAAACGAATAAATATGTACAGGAAGATGATTAACATCGCGAAAATTGTAGCCCTAACAGCACCTCTTTTCAGATCATCAGAAATGCTTGGCTGCACTACTGTTCTGCTCTGGATGTAATCCTTATCAAACTGTGCATAGGTAACATTCGCAGGCAGTACTTTCTTCAATCCTTCAAATAGTTTTGCCTGAACAGCACTGTCAGCATTATCTACACCTTTCAGGTAGGCAGTAGTTATATTCAGTTGCTTTTGGTCTTTACCTACTGTTTTAAGTGTAATGTTATCTCCATCAAGAGCCTTTTTTAAATCGTCTCTTAAATTATCGTTTCCATCAATTTTTTTATCAAATGCGATCGTGTAACTACGGCCTCCTTTAAATTCTACTCCTTCATGAAAACCATAGAAGAATGACCCAACGCCAGCAAGACAAACAAATATTGATATTATGTAAGCTACCTTCCTATATTCAATAAATTTAAAGCTGGCATGTTTGAATATTCTTTTTGAAATTCCGGTGAAATAATTAAAGTGACGGTTCCTTTTAGTCCAAACGTCAGTGATTAATCTTGAAACGAGAATACCACAGAACAATGATAATAGGATACCGATGATCTGTGTAGTAGCAAAACCTAACACCGGACCTAAACCAAAGTAAACGAGTATGATTGCAGTAAGCAATGAAGTTACGTGCGCATCTATCACTGGCGCCAGTGAACGGCGATAACCGTCATTAACAGCCTGCTGGTAACTTTTGCCTTTAGTAAGTTCTTCCTTTATCCTTTCAAATATAATTACGTTGGTATCAACCGCAAGTCCGATTGTTAGTACAAGACCAGCAATACCGGCAGCAGTAAGGGTAAAGCCCAAAGCTGTTAATACTCCAATTGTGAAAAGCAGGTTTAAGATGAGGGCAATATTAGCAACCCATCCACCAGTATTATAATATACCAGCATTAAAATGAAAATCACTGCAAATGAGATAGCAAATGCCATCGCACCGCCTCTTACTGATTCCGCACCTAAAGTTGGTCCAACAACTGTTTCAGCAACAATTTTTGCCGGAGCGTCAAGTTTGCCGGATTTTAATATGTTAGCAAGATCCTGTGCTTCTTCCACAGTAAAGCTACCAGAGATCTCAGAATTTCCTCCTTCGATAGCACCATTTACATTGGGAGCGCTATATACAATATCATCCAAGGCAATGGCGATAGGGCGGTTCACATTTTTACCTGTTAATCTTGCCCAGATCTTACTTCCTGTTGGAGTCATCTGCATTTTAATAGCAGGACGGCCCATTTCATCGAAATCCTGCTTTGCTTCGTCTACGCTTTCTCCTTCAAGTGGCGCTTTTTCAGAACCAGGTATAGTTTTAATTGCGTACAACGGGAAAAAACGCAAATTTCCTTTTGCTGCTTTTTCTTCAATTCCAAATAGGAATTTCAGGTTGGCTGGCAAAACACTTTTTACAGCATCATTATTGATGTAGCTGAAGAATAAACTAGTATCTTTTAAGGCAACATTACCCAATGCTGCAGGAATGAATTGCTTACCGCTTGGATCAGTTTGCGGACTATTAACATTGATAACCTTTAAGAAAGGGTTTTCGTTTTGTTTAGCCTTTAATGTATCATTTAAAGAGGCAGAATCGGTGCTGCTGATTCCGTTAAGAAAATTCTGAAGATTTTTATCGGCAGCAAGTAAAGGTTTGTCCAATTCATCTATCCTGTAAACTTCCCAAAACTGAAGGTTAGCGGAAGACTGAAGAAATTTACGAACTCTTTCAGGATCTTTGATACCGGCAAGTTCTACGTTGATAACGCCTTTGTTCTCATCCAGGTTGATACTTGGAGAAGCTACGCCGAATTTATCAATACGCTTAACAAGAATCTTGTAAGTCTGATTGATCGCGTCTTTGGCAATTGTCTTTATCTTTTTGGCAACTGCATCATCGCTATCTCCAATTTTAATATCTTTTCCAGGACCGGCAAAAAGTGATGATAACTTACCGCTACCATTTGCTTTTGTAAAAGCTTCTGTAAACAATGTAATATAACCTGATTCACTTTCGTTTTTTTGTTGATTGGCAACGTTTATTGCCTTTAACAATGAACTGTCTTTAGAGTTATTGCTAAGAGATTTTAATAAACCCTGAAGGCTTACGTCCATCGTTACGCTGATACCTCCCTGTAGATCCAGACCAAGGTTTAACTCATTTTCTTTACACTTTTGGTACGTAGTTCCCACAATTGGGTAAATCTCTTTATCCCTGGTGCTATCAAGGATGTGTTGCGTTTGAGCTTCAATTACGGCCTTTTTATCATCGGGAGACATACCAGCAGTTTTGGCTTTCACCATGCGTTCTGCCTGGGTTCTCACAGTACTTTCGTAATTGCGAACCACGAAGGTGTACGACAGTTCCCAAATCGAAATAAGAATCAAAGCAATGGTAAAAAACCAGACTAAACCTTTCAGTTTCATGTTAATGTGCTTTTATTAGCTAAGTAGTTAATTTTTTTAGAGTGTGCAAAGATAGGGGAAAAAGCGATTGAAGATTGATGGTGGTTATTTTTAGAATTTAACCCAAATTGCAGGCAAATGTACGATATGAATTTATGGATGAAAAAGTGGGGGTTAATTGTAACGATTTTTTTAGTGATTGGGTTGTTTTCTGATTCCGCTTTGGCCCAGGTAAAGGTTCCGGAAAAGACAACTTCGTCTATTTTAAAATCTGTTGATAAAGACGAAGAATGGTTTGAAAGCCTTTTCAAAAGCTATCCAGAAAAATTTGACAGTTTGATTGCCAATCGACAAAAATATAATTTACAAGTAATATATACTCAAATCAACCGTGGATCCAACGGAATACCAACTTTTCAGGATTACTTTTTTAACCGAAAAAGTGCCCGTTATTTCTATCCGGCTTCCTCCATTAATCTGGCTATAGCATCTCTTGCACTTCAAAAACTTAATGAAAAAGGAATCTCCATAAATTCCACTATGATTACGGAGACTGGTTTATTGGGGCAAACGGCGCAATACAACGATCCTACTGCCATTGATGGCAGACCAACTGTTGCGCAGTATATCAGGCAACTGTTGCTGGTAAATGATGATAATGCCTTTAACCGGCTGTATGAGTTTCTTGGCCAGGATTATATCAATACGGAATTAGCAGCAAAAGGGTATAAATCTGCCCGCGTACTAAACAGAATGGGTGTGTGGTTAACTGAAGAGGAAAATCGCAATACAAACCCTGTTAGTTTTTTTGATGATACGAAAAAGTTGATTTATAAACAGCCTGCTCAGGTTGGTAGCGTTGTTATCAAGAAGGGAGTTGATATGATCAGGAAGAGTTTTTATATGGATAGCGTATTTATTGATAGTTCGATGGATTTTTCCAACAAGAATCGGATTAGCTTGGAAGACCTGCAGAAAATGATGATTAGTATTGTTTTTCCAGAAAAGATAAAAGCAGTTGAACAATTCAATTTAAGTATCGCCGACAGGAAATTTCTTTTGAAATATATGTCGCAGTTGCCAGGGGAATCATTGTCTCCTTCTTACGACAGCAGCTATCATGATGCTTACAGAAAGTATATTTTTTTTGGAGGAGAAAAAGGAATTATTCCAAAACAATTCCGAATTTTTAACCAGTCTGGGATTGCTTATGGGCAAATTACCGACGTGGCATATTTTGTTGATATGGAAAAGAAGATTGAATTTATTTTAGCGGCTACTATCAATTGTAATAGCAATGAAATCATGAATGATAACTGGTATGAATACAGTAAAATCGGATTACCATTTATGAAAGACCTGGGCAATATTTTATATGACCTTGAAATGAAACGAAAAAGAAAATATTTGCCCGATCTTTCGGACCTGTTTTTCACCTACGATAAATAAGCTATTTTTGCCCGATTACTCAAAAATGCTATATGAAATTATCTACACTTTTGAGCCGCTTCAATGAACCTGAAACATTGAAGATGGCAAAGCTTGGACGTGAATTAAGAGCCAACGGAATAGACCTAACCGACCTCAGCCTGGGAGAACCTGATTTTGACACACCCATCCATATTAAAGAGGCGGCAAAAAAAGCGATTGATGAAAATTACAGCCATTACACACCGGTAGCGGGGTTTCTCGAATTGAGACAAGCCGTTTGTACTAAACTTAAAAAGGATAATAATCTTGATTACACGCCCGACCAGATTGTGGTAAGTACGGGTGCCAAACAAAGTATTGCGAATACTGTTTTAGCCATCGTAGATAAAGACGATGAAGTTATTATTCCAACACCATATTGGGTTACTTATAGTGAGATTGTTAAACTTGCAGGAGGAATACCGGTTCTTGTAAAAACCAACATGGAGCACGCGTTTAAAATAACGCCGGAACAACTTGCGGCTGCCATAACTCCGCGAACAAAATTGTTTATGTTCTCTTCTCCTTGTAATCCAACTGGAGCATTATATAGTAAAGCAGAGCTGACTGCCCTGGCCCAAGTTTTTAAATTACATGCGGGTATTTATATCATGAGCGATGAGATATATGAACACATTAATTTTACAGGGAAGCATGAAAGTATTGCCCAGTTTGATTTTTTAAAAGACAGAACAATTGTAATAAATGGTTTAAGTAAAGGATTTGCAATGACAGGGTGGAGGCTTGGCTATCTGGCAGCACCGTTAGAGATTGCGAAAGCCTGCGACAAAATACAAGGCCAGTTTACCAGTGGCCCAAATTCAATAGCACAACGGGCAGCCATAGCCGCACTTTTAGGCGACCTTCGTCCAACTTATGAAATGGTGGCTGAATTTAAAGAAAGACGTGATAGGGTGATGAAACTATTGCAGGATATCCCCGGTGTTTTATGCGATACACCTCCTGCTGCTTTTTATGTTTTTCCGGATGTGAAGTCTTTTTTTGGAAGCAAAACTTCTTCAGGTGAATTGATTGAAAATGCTGATGATATGAGTATGTACCTGCTGAATTCAGCTCATGTTTCCGTAGTAACAGGAAAAGCGTTCGGAGAAAGTAATTGCATTAGGATATCATTTGCCAACAGCACAGAAAATTTAGAGAAAGGATTAAAGAAAATCAAAGATGCGCTTGCAGCGTTGAAAAAGTAATAACGTATTTATTGCTGAAAAAGGCTGGAAGCTATTGCTACTCTATTGTTGATCGCATTAACAAGGTTTCATGTATTTTTAAAACCTGCGGAATCAATAACTGGGTTTCGTCGTTATGAACTACGAAATGACAAAGCGCCATTTTTTCAGCCTCATCCATTTGTTTATTCATCCTTTCTTTAATGGCATCGGCAGGCAAATTATCACGTTCCATTCCACGCTGAAGCCTTAACTCAAATGGAGCAGAAACTCCGATTACGAAATCAAGACGTTGATAGGCGCCGCTTTCAAAGATTAATGCAGCTTCTTTAATCGCATAAGGAGTTTGTTGTTGGGTCATCCATTTTTCAGCATCAGCTATCGTTGCTGGATGTACGATGCTGTTTAATAATGTTAGTTTTCCGGGATCTTTAAAAACTACCGAAGAGAGATGATCGCGATCTAGTATTCCATTTTGATAGCTCTGCTCACCAAAATTTTCTTTTATCTTTTTTTGTAAGTCCGCATTTTCATTCATTATTTTTTTTGCAGCATCATCAGCATAGTAAACAGGAATGCCCAGTGTTTCAAATATTCTGGCAACAGTTGATTTTCCACTGCCTAAACCACCTGTTATTCCAATTCTAAGCATAAAAAATTAGAAAGATGTTGGATGGATGAAGTATGATGTATGATTGATGATGTATGATGGATGATGTATGATGGATGATGGATGAGGTGTGATTTTTTAATTTAAAACGAGATAATTATATTTTGAAAAATTTCATCAATCATAAACTATCAATCATCAATTAATATCCAATTTGCCAAATCATACATCACAAATCATACATCATACATTTGAATTATTTTTTCACGTCTCCAGCAGGCTTGTTCACGTTTGCAGTCCACTCCATGCTGATAGCACTTCTTTCAATTTTAATATAGCTTCCCGGGCTGGTTTCAATTTCCAGGGTATTGTCATCATTCACTTTATTGATCTTACCGTGAATACCAGCTATGGTTACTATTTTATCACCTTTCTGCATGTCATTGATAAATTTCTTTTGATCTTTTGCTTTTTTTGCCTGTGGTCTGATCATAAAGAAATAAAATACCAGGATCATTCCACCCATCATTATTAATGTTGTACTACTCCCGCCTTTACCACTTGGGTCTGGCGTCATCAAAAAAATACTTAATAAATTCATTGTTGTTTGTTTATTGGCTTTATTGTAAGCCGGTTAAAATATAGAGATTATTATTGTTTGCCGACTACTGTTCCTTTTAATAGTAGTTCGGGGAATGGAGGATTTGCATTTGAGTTAACGGTTACAGTTTTATGAGCTTCTCCGGGCCGGTTATCACTATTAAATTTCACTTTTATATATCCGATTTCTCCAGGTAATATTGGCCGCTCCGGTTTTTCAGGTATTGTGCAACCACAGCTGGCATGTGCTTCTGTTACTACAAGCGGTTTATCTCCGGTATTCTTAAAGCGATAACTGAATTCAACAATTTCACCTTCGGTTGTTTTTCCAAAATCATATACACTATCGATGATCTGAACCGTAGTGGGATACTTAACTTCCTGAACAGATTTTACTGTAACTGGAACAGCCATTTTATCTTTTTTTCGAACATCACAACTGGCTATCATGCAACAAACAGTTCCCGCTAATAAAAATATTCTTACCATAATTGCAAACAGATTTTAATTTAAAGAACGCTGTTTTTGAAATTCTTTTTATGAATTTTATTTTCTGTGGTTAACTCTTTGTGAATATTATCGAGCAAGCCATTCACGAATTGTCCGCTTTGAACAGTGCTGTAAGCCTTGGCCAGATCAATATATTCATTGATGGTAACTTTAGTGGGTATGGTTTCAAAATAAAGGAATTCACATACACCCATTTGTAAAATTATCAGATCTAAAGCGGCAATACGATCTGCATCCCAGTTTTTTAGTTTTGGTTTGATGAGTTCCAATGTGAAACTGGATTTGTCCATCACCGTAGTAAGTAAACTTTTTGCAAAATCCCATTTTTCCTTACTTAAAATATCATTAAAATTTTGCTGGGCTGGTTTATTAAAATAATTTAATACAAGTGCCTGCATCATTTCAGCATCATCATCCCAGTTAATAAAATGTTCCTCAACGTGGCTGATAAAATTTTCATTTGGTAACATCAGATTGGTAAAGATAAAATCCAGTATTTTTTTTTCTGATTTTTTATCTCTCGATTGTAACTCGATATATTCTGCGTATTCCTCCGAGGCCACCAGTTCAAGATAAATTTTCTTTAAAAGATCAGGTTCCAGAACGTGCTGCAATTTGAACCCACTAACTGCCCCTTTAAAACTTCCATCTTCCAGTATTTTCCAGATGATCTCATTTCCTGCAATCTTAGTATTCACTGCAAGATCGCTGGCAGAAGGAAGGTGTTTGCTGGCCTTATGCCTAGCGTCTGTTTCAGCATAACGGGCAACTTCAGTAATAAAATAAATGAGATAAGTATATAGCTGTCTGCTCTGTTCAATCTTCTTGGTAAGTATAGATATAGGCTCACCAGGTTTGGTATCGCCGCTTACACTGTCAATGCTGTAAAGCGTTTGCATCACTTTTACCCTGATATTTCTTCTGCTGATCATTACTAAAGAACTTTAATTAAGTGCGCAAAATTAAGGTTTTATAGCTTGAACCCGGCGAAGTGACACATAAATATTCGATAAATGTAAAATTGTCTTGTTAAGTTGTTTATATGACGCTGCGGCAGGAAAATCCATGACAACAAGGCTCTTTAAACATTTGGTACAAAAATGGAGTAGTTTTGCGTGCCCAAAAGCGGGTATCTATAATATTTTACATTTTTAATCAAAAACAAATCATAGAATTATGGCTAAAAAGTTAAACATTACTCCTTTACACGACAGGGTAATTGTGAAGCCTGCTGCGGCAGAACAAAAAACTGCCGGTGGAATTATCATTCCTGATACTGCAAAAGAAAAGCCTCAACGCGGAACTGTAGTGGCTGCTGGTCCTGGTAAAAAAGACGAACCTGTAACTGTAAAAGCAGGCAACACTGTTTTATACAGCAAATACGGTGGAACAGAGATCAACATTGAAGGTGAAGAGTATCTGATTATGAGGGAAAGCGATATTCTCGCGATTATCTAAGAAACGAAACTGGATACGAGATACTGGATTCGGGATACGAGATACTGGATACGAGATACTGGATACTGGATACTGGATACTGGATACGAGATACTGGATACGGGATTAATTTATAAATTTTAAAAACTTACACGAATGTCTAAAATGATTTTCTTCGATATAGAAGCAAGAAATAAAATGAAAAAAGGGGTTGATACCCTGGCTAATGCAGTTAAAGTTACACTCGGACCAAAAGGTCGTAATGTGGTAATTGAAAAGAAATTTGGCGCACCACAGGTTACCAAAGATGGTGTAACGGTTGCAAAAGAAATTGAATTAGAAGACCCAATCGAAAACATGGGTGCACAAATGGTGAAAGAAGTTGCTTCCAAAACGGCTGATATAGCTGGTGATGGTACAACAACCGCCACTGTGTTGGCTCAGAGCATCATCAGCGAAGGTCTTAAAATGGTTGCTGCAGGGGCGAATCCAATGGATCTTAAGCGTGGTATCGACAAAGCGGTTAGCCTTGTTGTAGCTAGTTTAAAAGACCAGTCGCAAACTGTTGGAAACGATAGCAAAAAAATTCAACAGGTAGCAACTATCTCTGCTAACAACGACGAAACAATCGGCAAACTGATTGCTGAAGCATTTGCTAAAGTTGGTAAAGAAGGTGTTATTACAGTTGAAGAAGCAAAAGGAACAGATACAACTGTTGATATCGTAGAAGGTATGCAGTTTGATCGTGGATACATTTCTCCATACTTTGTTACCAACAGCGAAAAGATGAGTGTTGAATTGCAAAATCCATACATTCTTATTTATGATAAGAAGATCTCTGCTATGAAAGATATTCTTCATATCCTTGAATCAGTAGCAAAAAGTGGCCGTCCATTGTTGATCATTGCGGAAGACCTTGAAGGTGAAGCTTTGGCAACACTTGTTGTAAACAAATTGCGTGGTACTATTAAAGTGGCTGCTGTAAAAGCACCGGGCTTTGGCGATCGCAGAA
This sequence comes from uncultured Ferruginibacter sp., assembly GCA_964496585.1. Classification (GTDB taxonomy): domain Bacteria; phylum Bacteroidota; class Bacteroidia; order Chitinophagales; family Chitinophagaceae; genus Ferruginibacter. Next base: position 148,757 of record CAZCAA010000001.1, on the reverse strand, counting down.
AAGAAATGTTAACTGATCTTGCTATACTTACTGCAGGTATCGTTGTTAGTGAAGAACAAGGATATAATTTAGAGAATGTTGATCTTACTTATCTTGGTCAGGCAGCTTCTGTTACCATTGATAAGGACAACACAACCATCGTTGGTGGTAAAGGTGCAAAGAAAGATATTACTGCCCGTGTAAACCAAATCAAATCGCAGGTTGAAAATACAACTTCAGATTACGATAAAGAAAAATTGCAGGAACGCCTTGCTAAATTAGCAGGTGGAGTTGCAGTATTATATGTTGGTGCTGCTACAGAAGTAGAAATGAAAGAAAAGAAAGACCGTGTAGATGATGCATTACATGCTACTCGTGCTGCTGTTGAAGAAGGAATTGTTCCAGGTGGTGGTGTGGCTTACATTCGTGCAATTGCAAGTCTGGAGCCAAAAGTAAAAGGACAAATTGCTGATGAACAAACCGGTATGGCAATTGTTCGTCGTGCATTGGAAGAGCCCGTTCGTACGCTAACTTCTAACGCTGGTATCGATGGTTCTATCGTTATTCAGAAGATCAAAGAAGGTAAAGCAGATTTTGGTTTTAATGCCAGGACTGAAGTGTATGAAAATCTTTTCAAAGCTGGTGTTATTGATCCTACTAAAGTTAGCCGTGTTGCACTTGAAAATGCAGCGTCTATTGCAGGTATGTTGTTAACAACAGAGTGTGTGATAGCAGACAAGCCAAAGAAAGATGAGCCAATGGGCCACGGTGCACCTGATATGGGTGGCATGGGTGGTTACTAAGCTAAGCTTATTTATAAATTAATGAAAGGTTCTCACATAACAGTGAGGACCTTTTTTAATATATCCTGTTTTAATTCGATCATCTATTTAAATTTGTGAAAATAATTGTTGTGGATTTTTTCAATTCATTAAAAATTCAGCGTCTTTAAAGTCGCCTGTAAAATTCCGTTACAATAAAAGAGATCATAAAAAATAGAGGAGAAAAATGGTTAAAAATGAACAATGCTAATAATTATCTTGAAAAAAACAAAGCCGCATGGAACAGCAGGACTGATCATCACTTTGATTCAGCATTTTATGATGTAAAGTCGTTTATTGAAGGAAAGAATTCTTTGAATGACATTGAACTTCGTTTACTGAATAACGTTAGTGGAAAGAATATTTTGCATCTGCAATGTCATTTTGGGCAGGATAGTATTTCGTTGGCGAGAATGGGAGCTGTTGTTACGGGAGTAGATCTTTCAGACAATGCCATCCGGAAAGCAAATGAATTAAAAGAAATAACAGATACCAAAGCAACTTTCATCTGTTGTGATATTTACGAATTGCCTCTTTATCTTGATCAGCAATTTGATATGGTTTTTACAAGCTATGGTACCATTGGATGGCTTCCTGACCTTGATAAGTGGGCTGGTATTATTTCTAAATATTTAAAGCCGGGAGGTAAATTTGTCTTTGCCGAATTTCATCCAGTAGTTTGGATGTTTGATAACGATTTTGAAAAGATAATATACAGTTATTCAAAATCGAATCCCATCATAGAAATAGAAAAGGGTACTTATGCAGATAAAACAGCATCTATCACTACTGAGATGATCACCTGGAATCATGGCATAGGAGAAGTGATCAGCAATCTTTTAAAAAACGGGCTTTTAATTAATTCCTTTGAGGAGTATGACTATTCGCCGTATAATTGTTTTAATAAAATGATAGAATTTGAGACAGGGAAATTCAGGATTGAACATTTAGAAAATTACATTCCAATGGTTTACTTGCTTACTGCTGTAAAGGCTTAGAAAATACTTGAATTATTAAGCTTCCATTTTTGCCGCTGCAATGATGTCTTTTACTTCCAGAATATTTTTGGGATAACCTTTAGTGGCAACATGAATCATGGCCAAACCAAGTTCCTTTAAAGTAGAAACGTATTTTCCTGCTACAAGTTTTAGAAAAGGAAACGCCCAGCTTACAAATCTATAATAGCTCAAAGTGTTTTTTAAACCGGGAGTAGGATTGAGGTATCCCGGTCGGAAATTATACACTTTCTTAAAACCAAGTTTTCCAAGATCATTTTCAGTTTTGCCTTTAACCCTTGCCCACATGATTTTTCCTTTTTCAGAACTATCAGTTGCTGCTCCGGAAATATAGCAAAATACCATCGACGGATTTTGCTTTACAAGCGTAGTTGCTACATGCATAGTAAGTGTGTAGGTGAATTTTGTAAATGCTTCTTCTTTCATACCAACAGAAGAAACGCCTAAGCAAAAAAAGCAGGCATCATATCCTTGCAACTTCACTTCAATGGCAGAAAGATCAAAAAAATCAATATGCAGAATCTCCGTTACTTTTGGATGAACAATGCCGGATGATTTTCTGTTGATAATAAGGATTTCTGAAATTTCTGGATGTTGTAAACATTCATGCAGAACACCTTCTCCCACCATGCCGGTTGCGCCAGTGATAATAACTTTTGCTTTCATGGAGTAAAATTAGTTGTTAGTTTTAAAAAAAATAAAAGAAAAAATCATGTAAGCCCCTCAAAAAAAATACGAGAAAATTGAACATTTGTTTGTTTTACACAAACAGATGTTTGGATATCAGGAAATCATTTTTTTGCCTATTAACCAGATGTTAACGTAGTAGTAACAATCATTACCTGCCAATATTGGATGATCAACTATACTGATTTAATATGGATATGTGTAAGTGTTATTCCGGAGTAGAATAAAAATCAAGCTGGTTGCGTAAGTAATTTAATTCGAGTTCCTTTCTTTCAATGGTAGAAAGCAGCTGTAAAATAGTTTGGATACCTTCAACATTTATCTGAAGGTCGCGGTATAGGCGGATTGCTTTTTCAAGTGATGGCAACTGTTTCGTATCTATAAAACTGGTTCTTTTTATTGTTACCAGTTCAATAATTTCGTTGTGCTGAAGATCCAATAGAAATTCTGCAGAGATATCATGATGCGCACAGAATTCTTTTACGGCAATAAGATTTTGAATGGCCATGCGTTATAATTTAGACAGTTCGGTAAATAATTGTTTTTGCTTTTCTGAAAGGTTCTGCGGAAGTTTTACTGTATAGGTAACGTACAAATCGCCAAATGCATCTGCTGATTTATATACCGGTGCGCCTTTACCTTTAACCCTGATCTTGGTATTGTTTTGAGTTTCAGGTTTAACCTTCAGCTTCAATTTTCCATGAAGGGTGTCAATGGTTACATCTCCACCGAGAACGGCTGTATAGAGGTCGATTTCCTGAGACAGGTAGAGGTCGTTTTTCATTCTTTTAAATGGAGTGTTATTTGTAATCTGGAATGTTATAAAAAGGTCTCCGTTGGGACCTCCATTGGCACCGGCACTGCCGTGGCCTTTAAGTTTTATAACCTGGCCATTCTCAACACCTGCCGGCACGGTTATCCTGATATTTTTTCCATTGATGGTGAAAGTTTGCTGATAGGTTTTAAATACATCTGAAAGCTTGAGGTCGAGTGTGGCATTTACATCCTGGCCTCTGTACTTAGTCTGGCTTTTTCTACCTCCACCAAATAAGGATGAAAAGAAATCAGAAAATCCATCGTCATCAAAATTGCCCGAATAACCTTGCTGTCCTCCACCGAAACCTGAGGATTGCCGCTGGGAATTGTAAGCTTGCTGGCGGCTTTCGCCATGCTCCCAATCTTTACCATACAGATCATATTTTTTTCTTTTCTCGGGATCGCTTAAAACCTCATTTGCTTCGTTAATCTGTTGAAATTTTTTGTTGGCCTCCTTATCGTTGGTGTTAATATCTGGATGATATTTTCTTGCCAGTTTACGGTATGCTTTCTTTATCTGGTCTGCATCCGCTTTTTTATCTATTTCAAGCACTTTATAATAATCTATGAAGTCCATATTATTTATTTAGAATAGTCTTACTTGATTCCACCTGCAAAATTAAATTAAGATTGTGAACTATGACTGTTTTTTATGAAGCCTTTCACAATCAGGAATTGTGCAGCACAATAAGTAGAAATTATCAGAAAGCCGGCTGAATTAAATGATTTGTAAAACTTGTTGATCGCAAGTAGCGAATCAGATAACACAAAAAATATGGCGCCTGCCGTAAATAAGATTGCGGCTTCAGGGAAAACGGATTTGAATGCAAAAAGGCTGCAAAGCAACATGCAACCCAATACAACTGCATAAATTATAACCGGTATTTTTAAACTGCCTAATGTTGGCATTAGTATCAATAACAAGCCTGTCGTGTACGCCAAGGGAATCAAAGCAAGAAAAGGATTACGTTTTAGGAGAGAAGTGGAAGATTGTTTAATCTGGAGAAAATACCAGCAGTAACATAAGTGTGTTAGCAGGAAGCATATCAAACCAATGATAAATAAAAAAGGATACTGATCATCTATCAGCAGAAAAATATCACCTATAAATGAAAAAAATAGGCCGGTAACAAGTATATTTCTTCCAAAACTAAGATTAGTACTAAGCAGTACTGCAACAATTAATGTGGGAACCAACAGCGGTTTCAGAATGAAATACAGTGTCTCCAGATTTAAGGCCACTACCAGGCTATCACATGCGGCTATTATCAAAAAAAATAACAATATATTTTTCCTGATAAAAAGTTGCATAACAATTGAATTAATATATTTCTATGTAAGGTTTTCCGCCAAACAATCGTTGAAGTGAATCTTTAATTCTGGTTGTATCAGTAAAGGATGATGTAAAAGGCATCGCTAATTTAAATGTGGAAGTGTCGGTATTGTATTGCATAAGTTTATGACCGTAGCTGCTGAATTTTTTATAAACATTATCAGACGTTGCCTTGGTTGTGTATTCCCTTATAACAACTCTAAAAGTAAAGCCACTCGCATTAGGTAAAGGTGCTACTGGTATATTTACTACCGTATCTTTATTTGTTACGGTGGGAGCTGTTTGAGTTGCTGTATTTGTAAGATTTGAAGAATCAGCTTTTACGGTTACAAGTTCTTCAGTCTTTTTGTCCTTATTATTTCTGGAAACAAAATAAATAGCCGTAGCCGCAACAATAACTAGAAATACGGCAATCAATGCATAAGCGCCTGCTTTACTTTGTTGTCTCCGAGCAGGCGTTGTAAAGATGATATCTCCTTTGTCTTTTTCTCTTAAAAGAGCAGGCAAAGGTTCTAATTTTGGATTGATCGAGTTTCCCTGAATAAATTCATATTCGCCTAACTGGTTTTTCTGCAATATTCCGAGTCCTTCGATTGGTAACGGTTTTCCAATATTCATAAACTGCCGTCCAAGTATCGTAAACGACTCCAGATCTGACGTGGCCAGTGGCTTTATCTTTCTTGTTTGTTGAACGATAAAATCAATAAGATTATCATCTTGTACTGCCTTGGTATTGAATTCAAACGTAATGGCATTCTCTGGCATGGCAGTATCCTTGTCATGTTCCACGGGTATGGTAACGTTTGGAGAAAGGTAGAATACTCCAATATCCTGCAGTGTTACCTTCTTATTCGTATAAAGGTATTGTACAATTAGTTGCTCTATTTTCATGAAAAGAATTAAAATTAGCTTGTATGCAAGATATTCATATTATTACAAAGTGATAGAAGGAAATCACGTAATTTTGTTGTATGCTGTCTGAAAAAGATATTAAATTTTTACAGCGTTGGGAAAATGTAAGAGAAAAGGAAAGTAGTTTTACCAGCAAATTGGTAGGAGGGCTGCCAATGGCTTTTCTTTTTGGGTTACCCATATTATTTGCCGTTGCTATTGTTTATTTCTTATCTCCTGACTGGTATACGAAAGTATCTCAGGCAGCTGCCGGTTCTGCATCGGTAGTATTGATTGCAGTGCTTATATTTATCGTTTTTTTCTCCTACTTCAGAATGCACTTTAAATGGGAGATGAATGAGCAATTTTACCAGGAATTAAAGGAAAAGCAAAAAAAGGAAGATGCAGCGATTGAATAACTTTTTAACTCTTACATAAAAACAAACATTAAATATGAAAAAATGGTTTTTTCTCTTCCTTGGATTTTCAGTCTTTTTTTTCGCCTGCAAGAAAGATAACAATACAGCCTGCACAGCCACCGAATCAACTACAATTGCTCCAGCAGCTGAAATCGATTCTATCAGCCGGTATCTTATAGCCAACTCATTAACCGCCACCCAGCTACCAACAGGCGTCTTTTATAGGATAGATTCTACAGGAACCGGAAAGTTGCCAGGAATTTGTTCTGCACTTGCAGTTAAATATTATGGTTATTTTATGGGTAACCCCGTTCCATTTGAGACTTTTACAACTGAAGGTGGAACAGTTTTTACATTGTCTGATGTTATTGCAGGCTGGCAAAATGTAATGCAATTAGTAAAACAAGGAAGTAAAGTTACTTTGTATATTCCACCTACATTGGCATATGGCGATATTGATAAAAGAAATGCGGATGGAGATATAACAATACCAAGAAAATCTTATCTGGTATTTAATATTGAATTGATTACAGTCTATTAAGATATTTCTTTAAATTACTGTTAGCTTTGATTGTATAATCAAAGCTTTTTTTATTTAAAACTTTCTATCTTGAAACACGAAGCGATATCTGTATTTGATATGTTCAAAATTGGCGTTGGCCCCAGTAGCAGCCACACCCTTGGCCCGTGGCGAGCTGCTCAGCAGTTTACAGCATCGTTGGAAAGAAAAAACAAGTTGGATGACGTGATAAGAATTGAAGTTTTATTATACGGATCATTAGCTAAAACCGGTGTTGGGCATGGCACCGACATCGCAGTACAGTTAGGGCTAAGCGGCGATGACCCGGTAACTTTTGATGTTAATAGTATCAATGCCAAAATCCGGGACATTAGTTTGATGAAAAGAATTTTGTTAGCAGGCAGGCATGAGATTGAATTTACTCCAAGCGATGATATAGAATTTTTATACAGTGAGTCTTTGCCTTACCATCCAAATGCTTTAACTTTTTTGGTTGAATTTAAAGATGGGGAAACCCTGGCTGAAACTTATTATTCTATTGGTGGTGGTTTTGTAGTTAAGGAAGGAGAAGAAACAATTAGTGATAATCAGGTAGTCTTGCCTTTTCCTATTAATACAAATAGCGATCTGCTGCATTGGTGTCGTTCAACAGGTATGAGCATACATGAAATTGTAATGGAAAATGAACTTGCATTGCGTTCCGAGGCTGAAGTGAAAGCAGGCGTGCTGGAGATTTGGCGTGTTATGAAAGAGTGTATTTACAGAGGATGCCATAAAGAAGGATTTTTGCCTGGAGGATTGAACGTAAAGCGTAGGGCTTTTTCACTAAATAAAAGATTACTTAAGGACAAAAGTTATCAAGATTTTGAAAGTTGGCTTGAAGCAATTAAATCAGGAGGAAATCAGTTTAATTATATTCTCGATTGGGTAAGTTGTTTTGCACTGGCCGTAAATGAAGAGAATGCATCCTTTGGAAGGGTGGTAACAGCACCTACTAACGGGGCAGCCGGCGTTATACCTGCGGTGTTGACATACTATATTCTTTTTTGCAACGGTGAAAGTGATGAGAAGATCATTCAGTTTTTGTTAACAGCCTCTGAGATTGGCAGTATTTTTAAAAAAGGAGCTACAATTTCTGCAGCTATGGGAGGTTGCCAGGCTGAAATTGGTGTTAGCAGTGCTATGGCTGCGGCAGCACTAACGGAAAGCCTTGGTGGCAGTCAACGCCAGGCAATGATGGCTGCAGAAATAGCTATGGAGCATCATCTTGGTATGACTTGTGATCCCATTGGAGGGTTGGTTCAGATACCTTGTATAGAAAGGAATACGATGGGAGCAATTAAAGCTATAACAGCGTGCCAGCTTGCTTTACAAAGTACACCGGATTTTGCTAAAGTAAGCCTGGATGGAGTAATTAAAACTATGTGGGATACTGCTCTGGATATGAATAGCAAGTATAAAGAAACTTCTGATGGTGGCCTGGCAATAAATATTCCGTTAAGCCTTAGTGAATGTTAGTATACTTAGAAAAAATTCAGATTTATTAAATAGAAAAATCTGCTGAGATTTTATTTTTATATTTTACCCTAGACATTATACGCCGTATTTTCTTTTTACGTCACGATCTGATTCACGCTCTTTGATTGTGTTTCGTTTGTCGTAAATCTTTTTTCCTTTTCCTAACCCTATTTCTATTTTCGCTAAACCTTTTTCACTTAAAAATATGCGGAGAGGGATGATGCTATAACCTTTTTCTTTAATTTTCGTTTCAAGTTTACGCAATTCCCGTTTTGTAAGCAGTAATTTTCTTTCTTGCAAAGGGGCATGATTGGTATAAGTTCCAAAGGCATATTCAGATATATGGAGACTTTTTACATACAATTCACCTTTATCAAAAACGCAATAGCTATCATTAAAACTTGCTTTGCCAGCCCTTAGAGATTTTATTTCCGTACCGGCAAGCACCATACCGGCAATATAAGTTGCTTCAAAAAAATATTCATAATATGCCTTTCGGTTACTGAGTTCCAAGCTTTTTTATGTAAAGATAAAGGGTAGGGAAGGAAAAGGGAAATTTAATCAGAAAGGTTGTGTGTGGAGGGTTTTACGGAAGTTTTCAACTCAATGATTTTGAGATGTCAACTGCAATTTTTTGTCCGCTAACTCGGGATTTTTGAGATGTCAACTCGAAAATAATTGGATGTTAAGTCACATATTAAAGATATTTTCATCATCAATATTTGTTGGATTTCACCAGAATCTTGAGATGTCAACTGCAATTTAGCTGTACTCTGGCTCAATAATTTTAAGATGTCAACTCACTAAACGAGAGATGTCAACTCAGCATTTTAGCCTACATATTCTTATCCAGCATACCAGTTACCTAATTCATCCTGGCTTCCAGGAAAGATTTTTTAAAAATTGATCAACTGATCAATTTTTAAACAGTAATAATAATGTTGCAAGCTTCTCTTTCAATTCTTTCCTGTGAATTATAAAATCCAGGAAACCGTGTTCTAACAAAAATTCACTTCTTTGAAATCCTTCGGGGAGATCCTTTTTAATGGTTTCTTTTATTACACGCGGGCCAGCAAATCCTATTAATGCACCTGGTTCACCACAAATTACGTCACCCAACATTGCAAATGAGGCCGTAGTGCCACCAAAAGTTGGATCAGTACATAAAGATATGTATGGCACCTTCGCCTCACTTAATAATGTTAATTTTCCTGATGTCTTGGCTAGTTGCATCAACGAAAATGCACTCTCCATCATTCGGGCACCACCACTTTTGTTAATGATCATAAATGGTATTCGATGCTCAATACAATAGTCGCATGCCCGGCAGATTTTTTCGCCCATCACACTTCCAAGGCTACCACCAATAAACTCAAAATCCATACAAGCAATAACAAGATCGTGCTCATTTACCTTGCCATGAGCAACGGTAATAGAGTCGTGTATATCTGTTTTAGAATAGGTGTCCTCCAGCCGTTGTTTATAAGACTTAAGATCTACAAAGCCCAGAAAATCCTTGGACCTGATGTTGCCGAATAATTCAGTGTATTTATTATCATCGAAAATGATTTCGAAATACTCTTCGCTGCCAATGCGGTGATGGTATTCACATTTTGGGCAAACAAATTCATTTTCTCCCAGTTCCGAGATGGTGCAGGTATACTTGCAATTCGGGCACTTAGACCACAAACCTTCCGGGGCATCCTTCTTATCTTTCGTAGAGGTGAGGATGCCTTTCTTCATTCTGTTAAACCAGTTCTTTTTCGTTTCATCAGATGTACCTTCCTCACCAGTGAGGTTTACATCGAAATCTTCTTCTTGTTTCATTAAGAAAATTATTAGGATAAAGTGATATACTATTTATCAGGCGTTGCGATTAATGCAATTCAAATCATCGAATGCAATTTCCAATCTTTTACTAAAGTTTTCTTCGCCTTTTCTTAACCATGCCCTTGGATCATAAAACTTCTTATTTGGCTTGTCAGCACCCTCGGGATTGCCCAACTGCCCTTGAAAATATGCTTCATGAGCTTTGTAATTATTTAAAACGCCTTCCCAGAATGCCCATTGTAAATCAGTATCTAGATTCATTTTTATTGCACCGTACCCAATAGCTTCCCTAATCTGGTTTTGAGGGCTTCCACTTCCACCATGAAACACAAAGTAAACAGGTTTAGGACCGGTTTTTAATTCTCGCTCAATGTAAACCTGGCTATTATGTAAAATTTCGGGACGAAGTTCAACATTACCCGGTTTATAAACTCCGTGTACATTTCCAAATGCTGCCGCTACAGTAAACATATTTCCTACTTTACTAAGTTCAGTATAGGAATAAGCAACATGCTCCGGTTGTGTATACAATTTCGAATTTTCAACTTCACTATTGTCAACGCCGTCTTCTTCTCCACCAGTAACACCCAGTTCAATTTCAATGCTCATTCCAAGCGGTGCCATTCGTTTATAGAATTCTACAGAAGTTGCTATATTTTCTTCAATGGGTTCCTCCGACAAATCCAGCATATGGGAACTATATAAAGGCTGGCCCTTTTCTTTGTAAAACTGCTCACCTGCATCAATCAGTCCGCTAACCCAGGGTAACCACTTCTTTGATGCATGATCCGTATGTAGAACAACAGGAACTCCGTAATACTTTGCAACATTATGAATATGTAATGCCCCTGAAACTCCGCCGGATATATTTCCCTGCAATTTATCATTAGGCATACCTTTTCCTGCTATGAACTGGGCACCACCATTACTGAATTGAATTATTACCGGAGAATTCACTTTTGCTGCAGATTCAAGTGTAGCATTAATACTATTCGTACCAATAGTGTTTACGGCAGGAAGTGCAAACTGGTTATCCTTTGCATCATTATACAATGCTTCTAACTCTTTTCCAAATAAAACGCCTGAGCTGTACTTTCCCATAAAATTTAGTTTGATTGTTGTTGTTAAGGTTAAACATAGCCTGTGCTATTTTGTAAAAGTAAGGTAAATTGTATTTTGATAAAACTTACTTCCCATTTTAGTCAAAAACATTCTGTAACAATGTTTTAAAATAGCCGGGGGCCTTCAATAAACGGCTGCCATACCAACTGAATAGCTCGCCATTAACAAGAATGATTTTTGCCTCAGGAAGCTGCGCCTTCAGTTCTTTTATATGTAATTGAGTAAATGGAAATGGCTCTGATGAGAGCATTATAACCTCACAATTCAACTGCCTGATGTCTTCAATAGTAATTTCAGGGTATCGAAAACTATCAGCAAATGCATTTTTAAAACCCGCCTTTTCCAGTATATCATTAATAAATGTGTCTCCTCCAATCGTCATATATGGATCTTTCCAAATCAAATAGCAGCTGTTAACAGGAAAATGATTTTTCGATTTTAAATTGTGCTCCATCAAGCTAAATTGTCCCTGAATTTCGTTTGATAAAAAGATTGCATCTTTCTCTTTACCAACAAGTTGCCCTATATCTTTTATCATTTTAATTGAATCTTTAAAATTCGCAATATCCGATACCCAAACCGGAAAAATTTTACTTAGTTCTTCTATCGATTCCTTTATATTTTCCTCTTTATTGGCAATGATCAGGTCTGGCGAAAGTGCAATGATCTTTTCCAGATTGAGATTTTTTGTACCTCCAATACGCGTTTTAGTTTCAAACCATTTTTCAGGATGTATACAGAATTTAGTTATACCAATTACTTCTTCATCCAATCCGAGGGAAAACAACAATTCCGTTTGAGATGGTACTAGTGAAGCAATCCTTTTTGGCACATAATTCAACTCGTTGGGGTTGATGATCATCATCTGGTAAAAATAATGAAATCTCAACTGGTGGTTGACATGCTACGGGATTTTGAGAAATAATTACAATTGAGTAATAAATAGATTCCGTTACACGGAAGGGCATCTTAGTATCTGGCAGCAATTGCACAAAGGCAGCTTATAAAAGTTACTGAAAAATTAAAAACCTCCACTACACGTCGCATGATGCGTTGTACGGTGGAGGTTAATGTTTTGAACCAATTTTTTACTATATGGTTGCTCAGGACTGGGTTTTAATTTCTTTGTGGGTTACCATTATGGCAGAAAATTATTTTATCCAGGTTTCAGTGGTTTGGTTTTGCCATCGTCGCTGTGTTGGCAGCATAGGCAGGATTCGGATTTGGTTTTTGGTCTTTTTTAGGATTCAGATTCGTTTTGGTTTGCCATCATCGCTTGTTAAGGCATAGGCAGGATTTGGATTTGGTTTTGGTCTTCTTTAGGATCTAGATTCGGTTTTGGTTTTTGCTATCATCGCTTTTTAAGGCATAAGCAGGATTTGGATTTGGTTTCTGGTCTTCTTTAGGATTCGGATTCGGTTTTGGTTTTGCCATTATCGCTTTTTAAGGCATAGGCAGGATTTGGTTTTTTGGTTCTTTAGTAGGGATTGGATTTTGAAAGCGGTGATTTTTTTTGATTGTTATCATTCGATTTCTAATACAAAGATGCGGCGAAAAAAGGGGCTGTGCAAGAGCAGTATTGCGTTTATTTCGCAATGAAGTAATTACTGTGGTAATCGTACTTAAACCATAACATTAATAGGGGAGTTACTTCCTGCAGACACGTATAAATACGGACAGTAGTATACATTTATCTAATCATAAACTTGCTAACAGCTGTTTCTAATAGCCATGACCACTTTTATGTGAAAGTGAATTGCTTATCTTTTTTTAAGATGGTATATAAATTTCGAACCTTGCACCTTTATTTATTTCGCCTGTTGCCAGAATTGCCCCATTATGATTTTCAACTATTTTTTTAACGATCGCCAATCCAATGCCTGTTCCCTTGTATTGAATTCTTCCATGCAATCGTTGAAATAGTTCAAATATTTTACTGCTATACTGCGGGTCAAACCCAATACCATTATCAGTTACGGTGATAAGCCAGTAAGACTGCTCTTTCGCAAGTTTATCAATATTCAACTGAGATCCATTAACGGCAACACTTTCCACCGTAATCACTGAGGGTAAATCCAGCCTGGAAAACTTAATTGCGTTGCTAAAAAGATTATAAATCAGTTGACGAAACTGAAAGCTTATAATATTAAGGTCGCAATCATCCTTAAAAACAATGCTTACATTTTTGTCCTTGATTTCGTCTACCAGATCCTCTTTCACATCTTCGATGATACGCCTCAAAGGAGTTTTTTCAAATTTTCTTTCAGCAGTAGTCGTTCTGGAGTAGGAAAGGAGGTCATCTATCAATTGCTGCATTCTGCTGGCAGCATTTTTTATCCGGTTAAATTTATCTTTTCCTTTTTCACTTAGCCGTTCAAGTTCACTTTCAATAATCATATCAGAAAATGCCTGAATTTTTCTCAGAGGTTCCTGCAGGTCATGACTTGAAATATATGTGAATGATTGAAGCTCTTTATTCATTAGCTCCAGATCTACATTTTTTTGTTCTAGTTGCTGCGTTCTTTCTTTTACCTGGTTTTCAAGGTCATTGGTAAAAGTTTTCTGGTCCTCAATATCGGTACTGGTGCCAACCCACATTTGAATGTTTCCATCAATATCTCTTTTCGGGATGGCGCGACTCAACTGCCACCGATAAGTTCCATCAACCCTTCTAAATCGGTGCTCCAGTAAAAAATCTTTTCCGGTTGTTACTGCCAATTGCCATTTACTTATGTTTTCTTCTCTATCATCAGGATGAACAATGCCTATCCAACCTTTTTCCTGAATATCTTCAGGACTCATTCCGGAATAATTATAAAGCGATTGATTAAAGTAATTAAACTGTCCATCGATATTGCTTGTCCAAACCAATTGTGGCATCGAGTTAGCCAGTAAACGGAATTTTTGCTCACTTTCTATGAGATCTTTTTCATGGTTTTTAAATTCCGTAATGTCCTTTAGCGTTCCCAGGGTTTTCACCGGTTCACCTTTACTATTGTAAAAGACTTTTCCCCTGGCTTCCACCCAATGTATAGTTTTATCCGGCCAGATATACCTTACCTCATAGTACAAAGAACCTTTTTTATATGACTGCTCGAAAGCAAGTGTCCATTTTTTTTTGTCTTCCGGATGAATTTGCTTTAAAATCTCGCCTCTTGTTAAAACCTTATCCGAAGGATAGCCGAAGATCGTTGGGTATCTTTCAGAGTAAACAATATCTTCCGATTCATTATTCAATTCCCAGGTAGCAAGTTCAGCAGCATCAATAGCAATATTGAGTTTTTCCTCACTGTCTTCTGCAATTTTTTTAGCTATCATAATATCCGTAACATCTGCGGCAGTATTCATTACACCATATACGTTACCGTTATTATCAAATAATGCTGTGAAGCTATAGTTGAAGTAGAATGTTTTTAATCTGCCATTTACCAACAGACCAATTTCCTGATTTTGAATATGAAATGGAATACCTGTTTCATACACTTCGCTTAATTGTTGAAAAACATGTTGGTTGGATAATTCCGGCAATACGTCGGCATATTTCTTTCCGATAACATCCGGCCCTTTCCCCCAAATATCAATTATGGCTTTGTTTGCCAATTGTATGATCATGTCTTTCCCTGTATAAACACCTATCGGAAAGGCAGCCGTGTTTACCAACGTTTTAACCCGATGTTCACTTTCTTCTATCTTAAGTCGTGCCAGTACTTGTGAAGTAACATCAAACCCAATGGCCATAAGGCCATCTAGCGTACTATCGACATTATACAAAGGTTCAAAACTAAAGTTTATATATAGTGTTTCCATTTTGCCATTTCGCAAAATCTCAATAGGCTGTTCAGTTGCCGAAAAAGGTATTCCGGTTTTAAAAACATTTTGCAACATTACATCAATACCTTGTTTTTTTAGTTCAGGCATTGCTTTTAGTATAGAAATATTGTTGACCTCTTCCAAACTTCTGCCCCATAATTCCAAAGCACGGTTATTTGCAATCGATACAATAAATTCAGGGCCTTTCAGAATTCCGATAGCAACGGGTGCCTGCAGGATCATTAAACGCAGATTGCGCTCACTTTCTTCCAGTTTCTTATTCACAAGTACTTGTTCCGTTACGTCTACTGCCATATTCACTATAGCGTACACATTCCCGTTAGTATCTGTTAACGCCTTATGGATGAAGTCGAAATAAGAAAGCCGCAAAGTGCCATTCAACAGAAGTTCTACGGGAGCAGCCTTTTCTTCATAAGTAATTCCGGTTTTATAAACATTGTCGAGAATATCAAGGAACTTTTGTGATTTCAATTCAGGCAATGCATCCTTCAATGGTAATCCAAAAACTTCTTTTCCTCTGCCCCAAAATTTAAGCATCGGCTCATTAGCCATTTCTATGATATGGTCCTTGCCTGTAAACAATCCAGTAGCAACTGGAGCTTCCTCAATCAATTTTCGGTAATGTGATTCGCTTTTCTCCAATTTAATCCTGGCCAATTTTAAATCCGTTATATCTACACTTGAAGCGATATAACCCGCAAAAGAACCATCAGAATGTCGTCTAACGTTTACCGTTGCCAGCAGCCAGGTGTAATCTCCTGCAGCGTTAAGAACTCTAAATTCATCTTTCCAGGGTTTTTGAACATCAAAACTATTCAGGTAAATATCAAGAAAACGTTGTCTGTCTTCCGGGTGAACTATTTCCGACCAGCCGAAATTCAATAATTCCTCCTCAGGCCTGCCTGTTAAAGTTGCCCATGCCTGGTTAAAATAAATCACTTTGCTGTTTTCGTCACTAACGGCAACGAGTATACTGGTACTTTCTGCCATATTTCTAAACCTAAGCTCACTCTCTTCTATCTTTTTTCTGGCGTTTACCTGAGTTGTAACATCCTGCAATACACCATTCAGTCGGAAAGGGATTTTGTTCTCTTCAAACGAAACTCTACCATAAGCTTTTACAATTCTCTCCTCTCTGGTATTTAGATTTTTCATCGTAAATTCTAACTCCAGTGTGCCATTGCCAGATGGATCCTGTGCTAAAGCTATGGCCCGCCTCACAATTTTCCTGTCTTTTTCTAAAATCCTTTCCATCCAGCTTTCTAATGAGAACAGTTCATTTAAAGATAGTCCCAACCAAATTTTTAACCTGTCGTTACCTGTTAATTGATTTGTTTTAACGTCGAGATCCCAAGTGGCTAATTCTGCTACATCTATTGTTAGCTGAAGCAAAGAATTGCTTTCTTTCAGGTTATTTCTTGATTGAAATTCCTTAGTTGTTTCATTACAATTAACTAATATGCCAGACAGTTTATCAGCGTCGTCGTTTACCGGGCTATAATTCACAGTCCAGTACACTTCCTCTGTTTCACCATTGCGATAAAAGGGAACCAACACATCTTCCTTCCAGATCGCTTTTTCTCCCGACAATATTTTATCAATTGAACTTTTAATAGTTGGCCATATTTCTCCCCAATGATTTTCTCCAGGCTCGCCTAAGATAGCAGGATGTTTTCCATCATTTCCAAGGCCTGGTCTAAATGCATCATTGTAGAAACAGGTTAGTGAAGGTCCCCAGAATAAAAACATGGGAAATTTGGAATGTAGGATTATATTTAACGTCGTACGCAAACTCTGTGGCCATTGAGCGGGATCTCCGATTTTTGTTGCCGACCAGTTTTTTTTTCTTATAAGCTCAGCAATTTCACCACCGCTCGTAAGGAATTGCAAATTATGTACTGGGGTCATCTTTTATGATTTTTTAATATTCCTTTGGGTAAAAGTGAAAGTTAGGTTCTTGCAATAGACGCGCCAATTGGTTGCAATTTTAATTAAAAATAGGATATGATGACAGAAATCTGGAAAGTTATAGCAGTATTGCTTTTTCTCTTGATATGGCGTAAGAATCAGCCGTTCGTACCCCGAAACATTTGAGGCACTATTTATTTTTTCTAAGAGCTAAGTTGAAATTTGCTTTTGCTACCGATAGCGTGAGTTTTACCTTGTAGTTAATTTGATATCTTATTCCTTACAGCAATTTTTTTGAAGTCTATCCCACCCGTTTTCAGGAGTTCCTTTCTATATTATTATGAATGAAAACTTCTGTGTAGAGAACAATCTCATCAAGCTAAAAAACAAAGTTACTTCAGTTAAAACGCTCTTAATAGATTGAAACGAGTTTGAAACAACATCCATCTTACAATGAAAACTCCCACACGGTGAGGTGTGGGAGCTAATTTTTTGAACCAACTTCATGTGCCGGTTTTTCAGGATTGAATTTACTTATTAGCGTTGGCTATATAGTAAAATAATTTGATCCTGGGTTCAGAGTTTCGGTCTTCGCCATCATCGCTCTGGTTAGAAGCATAGGCTGGAAATCGGATTTGTTTTCGGTCTTCTTTAGGATTCAGATCTGGTTTTGGTTTTTGCTATCGTCGCTGTATTGGCAGCATAAGCGGAAATTGGATTTTTTTCTTTGGTCTTTTTTAGGATATTGGTACTTGTTTTTTTGCTATCATCGCTTTTTACAGCATAAGCAGGATTGGATTTGGATCGTTAGTTTTCACAAGGATAATTCGGTATTATAAAGAACTTTTTTTAAAAAAATAGAAGTTGACTGATATTGGATAAGGTCTTTTTAATTGGATATTGGAACGTCTTGGGTTTTACTGGATCTTTGGATAAATGATTGATATTTATTTAATGTCTATCAATCAACTTCTGATACAAAGATGCGACAGTTATGAGTGCTGTGCAAGAGCGTTATTGCTCTTTTATCGCAATGAAGTAATTACCGTCTCACTCGTACATCAACCTGCACAACATACGTGTTACTACCTGTAGCTATCACGTAGAAGTACGTGTTATCGGTCATTTAATGTGTAAAAACACATTAATTACTTCTACCATTGGCCTTTTGTGCCAATACGAAAAATATTTCGACGGAAAAAGGCTGTCGACATAAACAGTATTTCGCTTATAGTTGTTGGTACTTACGTGAGCTACTGTGAAATAATACCCTTTTTGAGACAAACGAGTTCACTTGTTACAACAATAAATATGCCTTCTGGTATTCTATGCTATATATTATCACTTTTAATAGCATCAACACCATCCCATAAATACGGCTCATTTTTTTCTTTGTTATCAGGGCGCATTTTTCCTCCCCGGATTGTGAACACGGTATGGTATTGTAGCTGCTGGCCTGGCAGGTTATAAGACAGTATCTCGTTATAGTGAACTTCATCGAGCGGTTCTTCAAGCCATTCCCTGGCTTTTTCAAATGGTAGCAACAGCGGCATTCTACTGTTATTTTCCCCTCCATTATGTATCTGTGCCATTATATCGTTGGCAGCCGTGGTTACTACCGCAAACGTATAACGCTTTTCAATTTCGGCCGATTCCTTATTCAACAGTTCTGCCACTGAATATAAGCCTGGGAGAAAAAATAATGGCTCAGTTTTCATCGATATGAAATAGGGTATCTTATTTTTAATTCCTTTCACTTCTCTGTGTTCATAAAATCCTGTTACGGGAACGAGGCAACGCCTGTTTCTGATTTTGTGCCAATAGCTCTTTGGGTCGTTTAGTATGCGTTCGCTTCGTGCATTTAGCATGGTTGCCCGCTGCTTCCTATAGGCATCCTCCTCCTTCACATAAAATGGTATACAACCCCATTCCATTAGCCTGCAATGTAATTCGCCATCTTCCCGGTGTCGATAAATAATCGGATGATTGCCGAAACTATGCCCGGCAATATGGGTTGGTTGAAAAGTCATCTCTATCTGATCGTCGAATCTAAGCTCAGGAAAATAATCGCTCAGCGCTTTAACGTTTACCGTAAAAGAAATATCGTAACACATATCAGCAACTTTCTATTTCTGCAAATTTAACACGCAATTCCTGCTTACGCCATTTTAAAATCATAAAAAGTTCCCCGAAAATCATTTGCACGCTTGGTTTGAGGTTTTCATCTGCCCCAATACGCCACGCAGTGTTTTTCTGCAGGTAACGTCGGATCTTATCCTTGTAATGCTGATCCAAACTTTTCCTGAACCGTTCCCGGTCCTGTACCACCGCCCAATACAAATAATACGGCGAATCTGGCCGTAACAATTCCCGCAAGGTAGCAAGGTGTCGGGAATTATTCAGGTCAATGATAGATGCAAAAGGATCTGATTTTATTGCTGCTTTGTGCACGGATGCCAACCCCTTGTCATCGTAATCTGTAAGAAGGATCGGAGTTTTCTGGGAACCATCATCAGTTTCGTCGCCTGCATGATAAGTTTGAGATACCAGCCAGGTTTTGTTTAAAAGCAGTAACCGCGATATGTATCTCTCCCGAAATACCTCAAAGAAATTTGCCATAATCAGTGTTTTATCTTAATGATGTCATTCAGCCTCGTTGTATATTTCGGTGAAAGCATGGCAGCCCTTGTTTTATACTTTTTCTGAAAGCCCTGTGTTCCAAAACGTAGGAGATCCTTTCCCATCAACCGGTTCACTTCATCCAACGTATTCATGATCTTGCTATGCGTTACCATGGTCGAATCTGTAAATAAGTTGCCCTGCGCCTCGCCTTCAGCGATCAAGTCGCGGGCTTCAATACCGCATTTTTTATATTGATGGCCCTCCTGAAAAATAATCGATAGTCCTTTCATTGCATAACGAATAATCGCAGTCGTGTTATTGGTGGCTATATCCATTTTTATTACTACCGAACCGTAATGCTGCCTATCCTGTAAACGGTGTGGGTTGGTATTGATAAATATTTTCAGTTCATTTGCCAGGGAGTTTTGCTGTCGGAGTTTCAACGCACAGGTGGCAGCAAAGTTGCTAAGCGCTTCGCTGATGTCTGATAAATTTGTAATCAGACTACCAAAGGAACGGCTGCAGCAGATCTGCTGTTTTTTTGCCGCCGTAACCTCAAAGGCTGTCGCCGAAATTCCTTTGAGTTCCTGCTGCAATCTTACTCCAACAACACTCATGCTTGTGCGAATAAAAGCTTCCGGCGTCTTAACGAATTCCATGGCAGATTTAATATTCCGCTGCTGCAACATTTGTGCATACTGGCCACCGATACCCCAAACATCGCCAACAGCGGTTGCCTCCAGCATCTCATTTATCAGCTGTTGATTGATGGCTACATGTATTCCGTTTCCCCGTTTCCTTTTCTTCGCGAAACGGTTGGCCATTTTTGCGAGCGCACGGGTGGGAGCGATACCGATGCAAATAGGAATTCCTGTATTCCTATACACCGTTTCACGGATCGTTGTGCCCAGCGTCGGCAGGTTTGCTGGAGGAAGGCCCGTAAGATCAAGAAAGGCCTCATCAATTGAATAAAGTTCAATGGTAGGAACGAACTGCGCCAATGTTTTCATCACCCTGTCACTCATATCTCCATAAAGCGTATAATTAGAACTAAACATTTTTACATCATATTCCCTGATCAGTTCCTGGATGAGGTGTGGTGCAGTACCCATTTTTATGCCGATACATTTAGCTTCTTCACTGCGGGAAATTGCGCAGCCGTCATTGTTACTGAGTACAATCACGGGTTTGCCAATCAGGCTCGGATCAAAAACCCTTTCGCAGGAAACATAAAAATTATTGCAGTCGGCTAAAGCGTACATAACCTCAGGTGTTTTGTATGAATGATGACATTGATTACTACTCCCCATATGATCATCTCCATGTCTGGCGTAACTTCCGTTATTGGGTAATTCCTTGCCACATTCGCGGGCAGCAGGAAACATTTCCCGGCTTTGACTTTCAGGTATTTTACCGTGTACCCGCCGTTAAGATACGCTACGACAATATCGCCGCTCCTCGCTGTTATCGATTTGTCTATTACGAGGATCGCATTCGGAGGTATATGCGCATCCACCATCGAATCTCCTTCACATGCCGCATAAAATGTACTTAAAGGATTTGGAACCAGTTCCTTTAAGAGATCAATCCGCTCCTCCATATAATCCATAGCCGGCGATGGAAAGCCGGCGGGTACTTTGAAATCCAACCAGCTGACAAGGATTTCGTTTTCAGATGTGAGGTGTTTAAAAAACTGCATACTGATTACTAAAATATTTAGCAAAAGTACAGCATTTCATTTAACAGCCAAATAGAAAAGTAAATGGGGATAGGTTGGTTAAAACCATGTTTCGGTTATCAATCGAAGCGATTCAGTTTGGGTTTAAAAATTTTACATTGTGAAGACAGGAGAAAGGAGCGGGTGTCAATTAGGCAATGCAGCAACTGGTTTCGCAAACTGGTAACAGTGAATATGCCGTTTTGCATGGCTGTTGATTACAAATTTATAGGTTTTCTCTCTTTTTAATTTCTTCCTGTATTTTTTTTCTTCCTGCGATCATAACGGCGAAAACCGGAAAAAATATTACTGGAAACATGGAAAAAACGGAAAATCCTTTTAGAATCGTTAAATATATCCCTGAAAAAAGCAACACGATGATGGCTCCGCCCATTACAGCAGTAAGCTTCGTGATTTTATCATCTTTTTTCTTTAATTCTTGCAGGGTCATTTCTGAAAATGGCTTTTCTTTCATGTAAACATTTTTATTGCGGGAAATGAAGAACCAAATGTATTCTAAAATTTATCAATAATTAAAATGCGACGAAAATAACCAGACTAATGGTTTTTTCGCAAGGCTTTATCGCTAAGCGGGAGCGAACGGTTTAGTACAAGGCTGATTTGCATGGCTGAGAAATAACCGGGCTGACGGACAAATTATTCGAATGTTCAAAAATCTTTCGTTACTTTATTCCAACGGCTTCTTGCGGTCAAAATTAACTATTCAAAAAAAATATTAATGCTCATGAAAAATCTTTTCAGCTGTCTGTTGATGGCAGTTGCTACTAGCGGATTTTCAATAATAACTCATGGCCAACAAAAACCGAGAGCCCGTGATCTGGGAATACCATTCGATGGTACCCCCGGAAAGAACAATGCCATTACCGATGTTGCCGGGCTTGAAGTAGGATACAAAACGATTATTGAAGGGAGTGGGAAATTGCAAGCCGGAAAAGGTCCTGTGCGTACAGGGGTTACCGTTATCTTGCCCAAGGGCAAGACTGATGACAGTTATCCTGCGGCCTGGTTTTCGTTAAATGGAGATGGAGAAATGACAGGACTGCCCTATATTGAAGATTACGGCACTGGTTACGGTCCAATTGGGATTACTAACACCAATAGTGTGGGCGTGGTTAGAGATGCCATTGGAGAATGGAGTTTCAAGAGATATTCGAAAGCTGCCTTTATTGATTTTTCATTTGGACTGCCTGTTGTGGCCGAAACATGGGATGGGATGTTAAACGACATAAATGGATTTCATGTAAAGAAGGAGCATGTTTTTCAGGCATTGGATAGTGCTGGTGCTGGTAAAATAAAAGAAGGGAATGTAGGTGGTGGCACCGGAATGGCGCTGTACGCATTTAAAGGCGGTAGCGGAACGGCATCCCGGGTATTTACAATCGATTCTGTTCAATATACATTAGGCGTATTTGTACAGGCAAATTTTGGCGGCAGAAAGGAACTTGTGATTGCCGGCGTGCCGGTAGGCAAGGAAATTACAGCGTTTATGCCGGTGATTCCAGGTCAACAAAGAAAAGATGGATCTGTGATCGTAATAGTTGCCACCGATGCACCGCTGTTGCCCGGACAATTAAAATTAGTTGCAAAGCGAATTGCCCATGGTATCGCGCGAACAGGCACATACTCACACGATGGGTCGGGTGAGATATTCCTTGCCCTAAGTACGGCAACGCCCAAATATAACCGCGATAATTCTGAAGAATCCTGGAAAGTAATTCCAAAATGGCTGCTGGATCCAATATTTAAAGCTACCGCTGAAGCAACAGAAGAAGCCATTATAAATGCGCTTGTAGCCGCAGACGATATGGAAGGGATCAACGGCAACACTTTTTTTGGTATACCGCACCAGCGTGTTCAACAGCTGATGAAGAAATATAATCGTTAAAATTTACCAAAGTAAATTAATTAGTATGTAGCGAACATAACGTATAGGGATACCTGACAAGATACCCAACCCGACCTGGTAGGAATAAAAAATATCCTCAAATTGAAAAAGTACCTTAGGAAAATATAAGAGCAAAGCAACTAAAAAAGAATGCTGCTATTTTGGATGATTTGCTCTATTTATAGAAAATTTATCGAAATTAAAAATCTGGCGTAACGGCGGCTAGCCCGGATCCGCCATTCACAAACCTGCGGATTGTTCCTGTTGCAGGATAGCCATTTGCGGGGCCTCCATCATTGAATCTTACATACAAAGTATTTTGAAAACCCTGTATACCATCTGATGTTAAAGTTCCACTAAGGATATTAAACTGCTGAACAGTCAATCCACCTGGAGTGCTTGTTCTCAGTAAGAAAATCGAAAACTGGTTGCCGTTGCCCGAGATATAAGTTGATACAGGCGCAGCACTTAATGTGCCGGACGGAATTGCTTTTTGATCTACCAAAATAGTAAACAGGTTGTTATCCTGGTTTGAAAACCGAAACTTATAATCGGAAAATAATGTGCCTGTAAAATTCCCCGGAGAATTGTCATACACGCAACTGTCTGGCTGCATCAGGTATATACCATTTACAATTGGAGGAGTAGTGCCGGCATAAACATTAGTGCCAGCCGCACGAAGGCTGTCTATCATCGATTGTGGTACAAGGTTGCTGATTGGAGTAGGGAAGACAGTGTTGTCGATTACAGGATTATTATCCTTATCTTTTTTGCAGGAAGTGAATGTCATAGAGATCACGCAAATAGTAAGGAGAACAGATAAAAGTTTAGTGTTCATACAAGGCTGATTTAAAGTAAGAAAATAATTCGATAACGAAACTACTCTTACTACCCATGCATTCAAATACATAAATTGTATTAGTTTGCCGGAGGTTGTTTTAGAATAAAAAAAGGGCCCACTTAAAAGTGAGCCATAATCTTATCCAAGGTCCTTAAGCCATTTCACAAGATCGTCTTTTACTTTTCCCGTTTTTTGTTGAATGCGACCCCAAAGTTCGTCATCTTTACCTTCCTCATATTTCAGGTCATCATCAGTTAAATCGGCATATTGTTGCTTAAGCTTTCCTTTCCATTCGTTCCATTTTCCTTTTATTTCCATCTTATCCATAATAAATGTTTTTAGTTAATTATTGAATTAAAAAATCGTGCCATTATTAAATTCCTCGTTTGTAATATTTAGCATCCCCACTTTTTTTACAATGGTTACCTTTAGCTTTATAATTAGTAAGAATGGTCACGAAAAATTTAACCTGGCGACAAAAATTACATGAGATTATTTATGAATCCGCAACACCTGCAGGAAAAGCATTTGATGTAACCCTGTTATTCCTGATTTTCTCAAGTATCATTGTAGTAATGCTCGATAGTAGCCCGAAATGGCACAGTCTATACGGGGAGCTGTTTTTAAAAATTGAGTGGGGTTTTACGATTCTGTTCACCCTGGAATATTTCCTTCGTCTAATTTGTATAAAACGACCGTTGAAATATGTGGTCAGTTTCTTTGGCATCATCGACCTGCTTTCTATTGTTCCGGGATATGCGAGCCTTTTTTTGGCAGGGTCGCAGTCGCTGCTCGTTTTCAGAGCATTGCGCTTACTGCGCATTTTTAGGATTTTTAAACTTACCCATTATATAACTGAGATGCGTTTTCTCGCGCTTGCGCTGAAAGGAAGTATGAAAAAGATCAGCATATTTATGCTTACCGTTCTCACGCTGGTAATCATTATGGGATCACTTATGTACCTGGTGGAAGGTGGCGCCAACGGATTCAGCACTATACCTGATAGTATTTACTGGGCCATTGTTACCATTACTACCGTGGGTTACGGTGATATTTCTCCTGTAACAGCCCTTGGCAAGTTTGTGGCAAGTGCGATTATGCTGATGGGTTATGCCATCATCGCTGTACCCACCGGTATCATAACTACAGAAATGGCCATGGCTATGATGACTAAAGGAGAAACACAGGAAGTTTGTTCCAGTTGCGGCCGGGAAGGACATGATAAAAATGCCGTTTATTGTAAATTTTGTGGTGGAAAGCTCTGAGCAGTTTAAAAACTATTACAAAAGGTATCTAAATGGAGTATAGGAATAATCAGATTTGTTCTGCATGTTTGTACCGCTAATTGCTTTTTCCCATATCTTCTTTAAAAAATCAGCCGTATTTGCTGTTAACTGCATTAATATTTCATTCATTTTTATTAATTAAATCTTTGTTATGAAAAGAGTCGTTTTACCGGTTGTATGTTTATTTATTTTACTGAACAGTTGTAAAAAAACCAGTTCCACGGAGAATCCTCCACAGAACACCAGAGCACTTGGCTGGAATGGACAGGATGATCCTTCACAGGTTCCTCAGTCGATCAATAACCAGATATTCGGATCAACAGGTGGTGCTACACCGTCGAGTGTTGATCTTACACCTTACCTTCCTCCAATCGGGGATCAGGGACAAACGGGAACCTGTGTTGCATGGGCATCTGGCTACTATGCCCGTACGGCTGCAGACGCGGTTGCTAATAATTACAATCCTTCGCAACTTTCCTCACCAGGTAATTTATTTAGTCCAAAACATATCTTTACGGCTATTGCCGATAATTTAAAAGGTGCAGATTGCAATGGTACACAGATATCCGTAGCGCTCGACCTTATGCAAAACGATGGTGCAGCCACACTTGCTGCGGCTCCGTTCGATAACCTGGGAAACTGTTCATCATCATTGCTGCAGGCAAGTTGGGCTGCTGATGCACTAAATCACAAGATATCAAACTACCGTGCTGTAGATAAATCGGTTGATGCAGTAAAAGTTGAGTTAGCTAAAAAGAACCCGGTTATTTTTGGAGCAAGATTACCTGATCAGTTCCTAAGCTGGCAAGGTGGAAGCCAGGTGCTTTCAGGTCAGGCTACTTACAACCAGAACGGTGGCGGCCATGCGATGACGATAGTAGGATATGATGATGCAAAGCAAGCATTCAGGATCGCAAATAGCTGGAATACTTCATGGGGAGATAACGGCTATATTTGGATAGATTACAATTACATGATCAACACCTTTGTAACAACAGGTAACCTTTACGTGGTAAACGTAACAGGTGGTGGTCCAAACCCTACTCCTAATCCAAACCCCGGAGGCTCTAACGTTGATCTTGCTACATGGGTGTATGATGATTACTCAACAGCTTTTTCAACAGGGCTGGATAATACCAGGGATATGTTGTTTGATATCTACAATATTGGTACGCAACCTGCCCTTAGCCAGTCTAATTGGTCAATGTATCTATTGTATTATAACGCCTATAACGCAAACGATTATGGTGTTGTTTTCCAGGATATATTCAGCAATAGTATTGCTCCTAATACCTACAATTGTTCGGGTAGTACCTGTACCATAAATTATTCTATCCCTGCGGGTGGAAAGCTGGCAGACTTCTTCAATGGTGGAACTCAACCGGTTTTAAGAAATTACCAGGTTCCGTTTTTAACAGGAGAGTATTATATTGTGCTCATGATTGATCCTGCCGGAACATTGCAGGAAGTTAACACACAGAACAATATATTTTATACCAGCGGTCAGTTGCCTAAGTATTTCCAGGGTGGTTATTCACCAAAAACCGGAGGGAAAGGGAAATTTTCTAATGAAGATTTTCATAACAAAACAAGTGCAACTATTGCAAATCTTACAAAATCAATTTTTAATTCAGCAGTTGGTAATGATAACAGGAATGCTTATACGCCAACGGAGATTTTTTCACTGATCAACAGCAAAATAAAAACCGGTGATTTCCAGAAAAAACTGACTGGTTTATAAAATAGATTAATACTGTATGAATAAAATAGTTTTGCTTCTGATGCTGCCGCTTCTGTTGGGTGTTGGCGCTTCTGCTTCACAGTTGCCAATGATACAGCAGGATACGATTGTGATTGGGAAAGGATTAGAGGATTCCATTACCATGATTTCTAAAAGTGCAAAAGGAACGATAATTCGGGTAGAATTAAGTGGCGCTTATGGAGGGTCAGGTTACCTATGGGAAAATCTTTCCAATACCTGCTCAGTACTTTCGTTAACAGGTAGTGTAATGGAAGCAGATCCTAAATTACTGGGCGCTCCAGAAAAGCTGATTTTCTTTTATCGTGTAAATGGTAAAAAAGGCTGTGCAAATTTGAAGTTCGTTTTAAGAAGATCCTGGGAAAAAGACAAAGAACCTGCGCAAACTTTCGCACATACAGTACAGATATATAAGAAGTGAATCAATACTAATTTCATATTCCATCTCATTGCCCCGGATTTTCCGGGGCAATTTTTTTATAATATTGCCAAATTAGACAGATATAGATTAAAAATCTTTGTAAAAATTAATTTGAATTGGTTGGGAATATTTTGTGATTTATTGTCGAAATTTTCGTGATGAGCAACCCGGTTGATCATTTCACTATTTTACTTAATTTTTCATTTCACAGTTTAAAATGCAGGTATAACAAATTTATTAAGCGAAATTACACGGGATGATTCTATATTTGATTTTTTTAAAGCCAACAATCTAAGAAAGTACTAAATAGAAACGATTACATTCTAAATTAAAACGAAGGAACGTTAATTTTTAAGCAAATAATAAACACATCTATGAGTCAGTCATCCATCAAAGTAATTTTTGCAGCATGTTGTTTCATGTTTTTTTTAAATGCCTGTAAAAAAGATGGTCCAAAAATTTCCGTCCCTACAATCAGCTCATTAAATATAACTGCTATAACAATTGGTACTGCTGAAGCAGGAGGTAATGTTACCAGTGATGGAGGTGCAGCTGTAATTGCCAGGGGCGTTTGTTATAGTAGCAGCGTTTATCCTACAATTGCCACTGATAAAACAACAGATGGTTCCGGAACGGGGCAATTTGCTTCATCGCTGATTTCGCTTACACCAGGTACATTATATTCTTTAAGGGCCTACGCAACAAATAGTGCAGGTACTGGTTATGGTGAGGTAGTTACATTTGTTACAAGTCCTTTAGTATTAGGAGACGCTTATGGAGGAGGAAAAGCTGCACACATTTTGCAACCCGGTGAACCCGGCCATGATTTTGATCAGCAACACGGGATAATTGTGGCAGCTTCAGACCAGGGAACTTTTAATTGGGGTGCCTATGGTGCAACTGGAGCAACTTCAACTGCATTGGGACAAGGTACCTTAAACACGGAGATCATCGTTAGTAGTCTGGGTGCAGGTAGCTATGCCGCCAAAGCTTGTGAAAGCCTCGTTTTGCAAGGATTTTCAGATTGGTATTTACCAACGGTAGCCGAACTAAATGCTATTTACCTAAATAAAGATATCATTGGTGGCTTTACAGGAACAGAAGAATACTGGACTTCAAGCGAATTCAATAGCAACCTGGCATGGCTTTATCAATTTGGAATTGGCTCTTATATCGCTTTAGATAAATTATCACAGGTTAAACCAGTGAGAGCTGTAAGGTCTTTCTAAGAATGTGATCTTTTATTATAGCTCCTTTACATTGTTAATCAGATTATTCTCTGCTTTAACTACATAAGTTTCAGATATACTGTCGTGCCATCCACGACCGGCAATACCTAAAAAACTAAAGGCTTCAAAAGGTATAAATCTACATAAGGTTCTCGCAATTATTCGGCTAAATCCAGGGCGTTTGCCTTCGATATCAACAATCGTAGTTCCGGTTATTATTTTACCAATAGTTGTATTAAAGAATCCCTCCAGTAGAAGATAATAATAAAACCCAAGTGATACTTCAATTATTATTAACGTACCACTACCGGTGCCGCTGAACAGCTCTCTAAACTGACGATTATCAATAATGTTTATGTATAAAACAAGGAAAATTATTGTTAAGTCTACCAGCCGGTTTGCAAATCGTACTCCTTTTTTTACTGCTGTAAATTCTGCAATATTTTCGTTTCCGATGGTTATATAAGTGAGCCTGGGTGTTTGATATTTCGATAATCGCCAAAGTAAAATAACATAGGTTATCATTAAAATAGTTGTCAGGATAAGGTTAATCACAAATAGCTTATTATCAAAAAGATTGCTGTTAAATCTTGCAGCATGATCAAATGAAAATTTGATTCCTGCTATCTGAAGAGGAAGAATAAAAAGATGATAACACACTAAGATTTTTAAAAATTCCGAGCGCTTAAACTGCGATGTTATAAAAATAACAACTGCAACTATTTCTAAAACTGGAAAAACAATTTTGATTAGAAGTTGCCAGTTCAATAGCCAATTGACGGAAGCTGTCGCGATAAACATATAGAAATTGAAAATTTCAAATAATGTGATCAATGCGATGATTAAACTGCAACTGAGGAAAACTTTTTTTTCACGAACAGGTATCATTTGTTTTTTTTGAAATATATAAAAGCAAAGATCAAAATTATAAGTTAATAGCTTATCACTGCTTTTAAACTGAGCACGCAGCAAAAAAATACTTCGTTTACGTTTCTCTCCAACTCTTTGAGTTATGTAGAAAGGATACATTAATTTTATAGAAAATATTATTATGGAATCATTGGCAGGAAAAATTGCATTGGTAACTGGTGCTGGCAAAGGAATTGGAAGAGCAGTGGCTTTGGCGCTGGCAAAAGAAGGAGTACACGTTGGTTTGGTTGCGAGAACCAAAAAGGATTTACTGGAAATTTCTGAAGAAATTAAATCCCTCGGAGTAAATACTCATATGGCAATAGCTGACGTAAGTGATATGGCAGCAGTAAATGCTGCAGTAGCTAAAATACAATCCGATTTAGGGAATGTAGACATACTTATAAATAATGCCGGTATTGGAACATTTGGTAAATTCCTGGAGCTGGAACCTGCTGTGTGGGAAGGAATGATCAAGGTTAATTTGTTTGGAGTTTATTATGTAACGCGTGCGGTATTGCCGCAAATGATTGAACGTAAAACGGGAGATATCATCAATATTTCGTCAACGGCAGGTAAAGCAGGCAGCGCCTTAACCAGTGCCTACAGCGCTTCAAAGTTTGGCGTATTTGGATTGAGCGAAAGTCTAATGCAGGAAGTACGAAAGCATAATATTCGCGTTACGGCTCTTGCACCCAGTACTATTGTCACCGGTATGGCCGAATCTGCAGGATTAATTACAGGTGAACCGGATAGGGTGATGCATCCTGAAGACTTTGCCGAACTTATCATTTCTCAATTAAAATTAAACCGAAGAATGCTATTAAAGGAAGCCAGTGTATTTTCAACTAATCCTTAAAGCTATTCGTTAGATCAACTTTTTTTATTCGGAAAATTTCACCACACATACGTGCCTACTGAACCTGCTGCAAGATTTAATGTTGCATACATACCTTTGTACTGTATCCGCACATTTTTTTGCTGACTTTCATTATTGGCAACAATTAAAACAATTTTCCCTTCCGGCGTCTTATAGGCTACGTTAGGGAGTATGTCAAAATTTGGCAGTACAGCAACACGCATCACCGTAGGTTGTTCTTCATCATTCGTAAGAACAACAGCAGCCTCACCCATACCTGTAGACGCAATTCTAACTGAACCGGGCCTTACAAATTTAGATGAATGTAATACGGCATAGTAGGCAATATTGCGTGTTATGATATTACCGCTAATTGTAATAGCACCCTGACACATAGGACAACCGCCATCATCGGTATGCGGGCCATTTAGTGAATCTGCAGCCAAATTCCAAAGCAACACATTTTTACTCCAGTTCCTGGGAGCATCAACGATTAGGTTTTTTACTGCGTCCGCTATTTTCATTGGTATTTCCCCGGGAGATTCAACTACCATTTGCTCTGTGAAATAAAGATTCTTATCCGGCATCGCCATGTGAACTGTTGTTAGGGCACTCATTTCTCCGCCATAAAAATGAAATCCTGATCCATCAATATACTTTGCAGCACCGGTATCTTTTAAAATAAGCAATGGGTAATCCGGACGATCACAATTGTGGTCAAATAAAATAATTTTCGTAGTAACAAGCGAATTTTTAAATGCTGGCCCGAGATTATTTTTTATAAAATCTGCTGCATCTGCAGCAAGCCATTGCATACTCGGAGTATTATTTGCATTCAAAGGTTCGTTTTGAATTGTGATGGCATCAATGATAATACCTTCCTGTTTCATAGCCTGGATATACCTAACAAAGTAGTCAGCATATACCGGGTAACATTCCTTTTTAAGAAATCCTTTTTTTACTTTATTATTTGTTTTCATCCAGGTTGGTGCCGACCAGGGGGAACTCATGATCTTAATTGTAGGGTTAATAGCCAGAATTTCCTTCATAACCGGAATAACATCTTTGAGATCCTGCGCCAGACTGAATTTTTTCAATTCAAAATCTTTTTGTCCCTCAGGCATATCATTGTAAGAAAAGACATAACTGTTCATATCAGAAGCACCTATGCTAAGCCGTATGTAACTTATTCCGGCATTTTCTCCGTCAACGGCAAACAATTGTTTTAATAATGCAGCTCTTTCTGCAGCGTTCATCTTTATTAACAAACCTGCACTTCCGCCGGTGAGTGAAAAGCCAAAGCCATCCATTGTTTGATATGTTTGTTTATCATCAATAACAATAGGAGTGCCCCAACCTTTATTTGCAGTTGATAATGTGATAGTTTCCTGTTGTCTTTCAAATAATTTCGTTCTATCTGCAGTGGTAACCCATGAAGTTATAGTAAGCTTGCTATCAGTTTGAGAGAAAAGTAAATAAGGTGAAAAGATAAATAACAAACAGTATATTGAAACGATGATTTTTTTTGTCATTATCAAATGTAAAATTAAATCTAATGTGAAGTTTAAATCAAATAAAAAACTCCCATGCTATTAAGCATGGGAGCCAATGTTTTGAACCAACTTTCATCACTCGCGCCGGTTTTTCAGGATTGAATTTACTTATTAGCGTTGGCTATATAGTAAAATAATTTGATCCTGGGTTCAGAGTTTCGGTCTTCGCCATCATCGCTCTGGTTAGAAGCATAGGCTGGAAATCGGATTTGTTTTCGGTCTTCTTTAGGATTCAGATCTGGTTTTGGTTTTTGCTATCGTCGCTGTATTGGCAGCATAAGCGGAAATTGGATTTTTTTCTTTGGTCTTTTTTAGGATATTGGTACTTGTTTTTTTGCTATCATCGCTTTTTACAGCATAAGCAGGATTGGATTTGGATCGTTAGTTTTCACAAGGATAATTCGGTATTATAAAGAACTTTTTTTAAAAAAATAGAAGTTGACTGATATTGGATAAGGTCTTTTTAATTGGATATTGGAACGTCTTGGGTTTTACTGGATCTTTGGATAAATGATTGATATTTATTTAATGTCTATCAATCAACTTCTGATACAAAGATGCGACAGTTATGAGTGCTGTGCAAGAGCGTTATTGCTCTTTTATCGCAATGAAGTATTTACCGTGGCAATCGTAGATTGACAAATTTAATAAAGGGAAGTTACGCAGCTGCTAATACGTAGATTTACGATTTTGTTGAATGAAATAAAAAAGCGAAATGGCGGAAACGCAATGCCCTATTATGATTTAGTGAATCAATGTTTGTCGTGTTTCTATTTCCTTTCAGTTTAATTTACTTCTGAACAGTGTTGTATTTTTTAAAAGAAAATGTGTCCATTATTTTTAAAGCTCATTTCAGCACCGCAGCCAGGAGAAAAGTTTTGTTTGAAATAGTGAATATAAACCAAATCAGTAAAATCATGATTTCAGGTAATTGGGGCAATCAGATTATTGGAGCAGGGTAGCCCTAAAAAAAACTCCCATGCTATTAAGCATAGGAGCCAATGTTTTGAACCAACTTTCATCACTCGCCGGTTTTTCAGGATTGAATTTACTTATTAGCGTTGGCTATATAGTAAAATAATTTGATCCTGGGTTCAGAGTTTCGGTCTTTCGCCATCATCGCTCTGGTTAGAAGCTTAGGCTGGAATTGGTTTTTTCGGTTTTCTTAGGACTTAAGATTCTGATTTGGTTTTTTGTCATTTTCGCTGTATTGGCAGCATAGACAGGATTTGGATTTTCTGGTCTTCTTTAGGATCTGGATCGTTTGTTTTGCTATCATCGCTTTTTACAGCATAAGCAGGATTGGTTTGGATTTAATTTAAAACAACTATTTAAAGAACTTTTTTTTGTAATATTAGAAGTTGACTGATATTGAATTTTACAGCTTTTCTTAGTTGGATATTGGCGAAAATACTCTTTTGGTTAATCTGGATCTTTGGATAAATGATTGATATTTTATTTCAACATATCAATCAACTTCTAACACAAAGATGCGGCGAAAAACTGCTCCCTGCAAGAGCGTTATTGCTCTTTTATCGCCATGAAGTATTTACCGGCGTAGTAGTACAATACCCAATAATTTCTTATAAAAACCAGCGCCTTTTACTACGTATTTTTACGAGCATTGCATCTTGCAGGCATCACAA
Organism: uncultured Ferruginibacter sp.; assembly: GCA_964496585.1. Classification (GTDB taxonomy): domain Bacteria; phylum Bacteroidota; class Bacteroidia; order Chitinophagales; family Chitinophagaceae; genus Ferruginibacter. Next base: position 115,318 of record CAZCAA010000001.1, on the reverse strand, counting down.
AATATAAAATGCTGCCTCGCTAAAGGCAGCATTAACAATAGTTTCAACGGAATCGTATAAAAACGAGCCAACTATTTCGTCAAACTCTGAATAATGTCATATTTGGTAACTATATGATATGAGCCGCTTTCATCCTTACTTAAAACAGCACCATTCTCTTTGTTGATAAAAGAACTTAAACGCTCAACAGGAGTATCAAAAGCAACTTCAGGGTAAGATTTTTCAATCACGGAACTAACAGCCTGAGCTTTGATATCTGCATTCTGAAGGATCTTATTAAATAGCCCACTTTCTGAAATGGCGCCAATATTTTCACCTCCTTTAAATACCGGTATATTCTCAATGTCGTATTTCTTCATTAACTCAATGGCCTCCAATACAGTCTGATCTTCTGAAATACTGATAAGCCCTTTGCTACCACGACCATTGATCAAATCTTTAAACGTTTTTACGTCCAGGAAACCTCGCTCCAGCATCCATTCATCATTGTACACTTTTCCAACATAACGGCTTCCGTGATCATGAAAAATACAAACAACTACATCATCTTTTTTCAGATGGGCTTTTAAGTTAAATACACCCTGCAAACAACTACCCGCACTATAACCACAGAACATACCTTCTTCCTTTGCGATACGCCTGGCCATTACGGCACCATCTTTATCAGTTACTTTGGTAAATTCGTCTATCACTGTCATATCGTAGTTCTGAGGTACAAAATCTTCCCCAAATCCTTCACTAATATATGGATACACCTCTTTCTGATCAAGTTCCCCGGTTTCGAAATACTTTTTTAATAGAGAGCCATAACTATCTATCGCCCATATTTTTATAGAAGGATTTTTCTCTTTAAGGTATTTGCCGGTGCCGATAATAGTTCCGCCGGTACCAGTTGCAACTACCAAGTGAGTAACTTTCCCTTCGGTTTGTTCCCAAATTTCCGGTCCGGTTTGCTCGTAATGCGCCTGCCTGTTTGCCAGGTTATCATACTGGTTTACATACCAGGAATTAGGAACTTCAGTTGCCAGTCGCTTTGAAACACTGTAATAAGACCTTGGATCTTCCGGTTCTACATTTGTAGGACAAACAATTACCTCCGCACCAACTGCCTTTAAAATATCAGCTTTTTCTTTAGATTGCTTATCTGTTGTAGTAAATATGCATTTGTATCCTTTTACACAGGCAGCAAGTGCCAAACCCATTCCCGTATTACCGCTGGTTCCTTCAATGATTGTTCCGCCGGGTTTTATCTTTCCCTCTGCTTCGGCAACTTCCAACATTTTCAAAGCCATACGGTCTTTGATAGAATTTCCGGGATTGAAATACTCCACTTTCGCCAAAACGGTACAAGGCAGGTCTTTTGTTATCTTATTTAATTTGATCAGTGGCGTATTGCCAATTGTTTCAAGAATGTTGTTGAGCCACATATGCAAGTAATTTTGCCGCAAAGGTAGGGATCGTATATCATTTACAAAAGTTGAATTATGAGGTTTGTTGAAAGTAACCTTTTGCTGAAGTTGAAAGCATTTAAGATTGTATGACAGATGACGTATGACGTTCGGGAAATCTGACAAAAACAATGAATCCTTCGTAGCATTTATTCCTGCGTTATGTCTTCTGTTTTCTACATAATTTCTATCGGCCGCGCTATTCTCTAGATCGTCGCAGTTTTGTATTTAAATCCAAAATAATACGTATTTTGTACATGCAGGAATTCAACAATATCTCCCTGCTAAACTGCTCATGATCAAAATCTTTTTCCTGCCGTTGTTATGGTTATTTTTTTCCTGCAACTATAAAACAGAAGATCCCTCGGATGCAGAATTGAACAGTATCGCAATTGCCTATGTAAAACTTGGATTAGATATCGGTCAATATGATGCTGATTTTGTTGATGCTTATTACGGACCTGATTCGCTGAAGCCGGTTTCTCCAAAAGAGGCAACTTTTCCTAAAAAACGTTTTATTGCAGATGCTAATAACCTTATCAAAAGGCTTGCAATTTTTAATGAAAAGAATAAGAATGCTGAATGGAATAAAAGGGCAAACTGGATAAGTAACCAACTCACTGCCTATTGCCGGAGAGTGAAAATTTTTTCAGGTGAACGCGGTAGTTTCGACGAAGAATCTAAAGAACTTTTTGCTGTTGTAGCACCAAAGCATCCTGAAAGCTATTTTAAAAATGAAGTGCACTCCCTTGATAGTTTATTACCTGGTACCGGCTCAATTTCCGAACGATTTCAAAATCTGGAAAATAGATTTATAATTCCTAAAAATAAGATTGATACCATTTTTAAGACAGCCATTGCAAACTCACGGCAACGTACACTTGCCCATTTTCAACTTCCAAAAGAAGAGAAGTTTACGCTCGAATATGTTACAGGAAAACCATGGTCGGGTTACAACTGGTACAAAGGAAATTATACCAGCATTATTCAGATCAATACAGATCTTGACATATTTATTGAACGGGCCGTTGATGTTGCATCACACGAAAGTTATCCCGGCCATCATGTTTATAATATGTTGCTGGAAAAGAATCTTTATCATGATAAAGGTTGGGTGGAGATTTCGATATATCCACTATTCAGCCCGCAATCGTTAATTGCAGAGGGCAGTGCCAACTATGGTATAAACATGGCATTCCCGGACAATGAAAAAGTGATGTTTGTGAAAAACGTGCTATTACCATTGGCTGGTTTAGATACAACAGGTATTGATCTTTACTTTCAGGCGCTGGAATTGAAATCAGTACTTAATTTTTCCCGAAATGAAGTTGCCCGCGGGTTATTGAATAATACTATGACTGAAACGGAAGCATTACGCTGGCTCATGGATTACGGGCTTTACAACCGCGAATCAGCTTTAAAATCAATCAGCTTTATCAGAAAGTATGGAAGTTATGTAATCAATTATAATTATGGAATGCAGATAGTGAAGAATTACATTGAATCTGCTGATGACTCGATAACGTCGCCGGATAAAAGTTGGAAATTATTTGGAGAATTGCTAAGTAAAGAAGTGTCACCTGAAGATATGATCGTTAAATGAATTACAGCGTAATGTCTTATTTCAAATGATACCAATCAGTTTTAAATTGAGGATAGATTTTTATTCGTAACGTCATATTTTACCAATTAAAGAACAAAGTAATAATCTTATATGCAGTCACCGGTAAAAACAAATGAGAGAGAAATATTCATGGATGTTCTTCGGGGATTTGCAATCCTGGGTATTTTTATTGCCAACCTGAATGGATTTTCCTTTTGGGATAGCCATGGAGATGCAAAAGAAGGATCTTTTTTGTTACCAGGCCTTGATAAGAAAATGATTTTTATCCATCACTTTTTATTAGAAGGGAAATTTTATTCCATCTTCAGTTTTTTATTTGGTTGGGGAATCGCACTTCAATTGAAACGTTCAAATATTGATGGCGTACAATCATATTCATTGGTTCTAAGGAGGCTTGCAGTAATGCTTTTATTAGGCGCTTTTCATTTGATGATCTGGATTGGCGATATTGTATTTCTATATGCGATGTTAGGTTTTATTTTATTATTCTTCACCAGATTTTCCAATAAAACATTGTTGATATTGGCGGCCATTTTTTTATTATTACCCATTTTGTTTTATGGATTGAAAATGAATTTCAAAATTTTGAATGCACCCGCAATCCTGTTGTACCAAACAGGAGATTGGGCCGATTATAAGTTAACCGGCATAAACAGCGAAGAAGCATTTAAAGCTTTTATTAAAAACGCAAGTTGGTGGGATGTTCTTAAATTGAATATTTCAGGTTTCTTCTTTAGGTATGGCGACCTGTTTTTTCAAAGCCGTATTGTAAAAGTATTAGGCCTGATGTTTATTGGAGTTGTTATTGGACGCAGTGATTTTTACAGGAATATAAAACAGCATAAAAAAATGCTTACTTATATTATTATTGCAGGATTAATTATAGGTCTGCCTGCTAATTTCATACTGGCGCGTTACATGGAGGCGAATGATGGAAGTTATTATAACTTAAAAATAGATGGATTGTATAGAACGATCGCTTATTCGTTAGGCGTGGCGCCGTTGGCACTGGCCTATATCGCAGGTTTGATGTTAGTTTTTCAGAAAAAAACGGCCGCAAAAATATTATCAATATTTGCACCCGTAGGTAAAATGGCATTTACTAATTATGTAATGCATTCACTTATTGGGAATTTTGTTTTCCTATCGCCTGGTTTAGGATATATGGGGTCGGTAGGTCCGGTATATTATACTTTGTTTGCTATCTTGATTTTTATATTTCAAATCATATTTAGTACTTATTGGTTAAATTATTTTAATTATGGACCGCTTGAATGGATATGGAGAAGTGCTACGTACGGCAAATGGCAGACATTTAGAAAATCAACCATCAAAGAATGAGTGAAGGGATTCCGAAAACTGAAGATTCAGACAGATACAATGTGCCACTTTCCCGTACCATTGGTTTAACTTCCGGTATTCTATTGGTAGCAGGAATCATGATTGGCTCGGGTGTATTTAAAAAGATCGTTCCGATGGCTGCTTCGGGTTTAAGTGAAAAATACATCATTGCTGCCTGGGTAGTAGCTGGCATTATCACGATGTTTGGAGCATTTACGGTCGCCGGTCTGTCAACGCTAACCACTACGTCAGGTGGAGAGTATGAATATCTGCGGCTGATATTTGGCAATTTTGTTAGTTTCCTTTTTGGCTGGTCTAGCTTTACAATCATGGGTAGTGCGTCTATCGCGGCTATTGCGGTAGTTTTTACCTCCTCTGTAAATGAATTGCTGCATCTTGGAAATCCATTTGCCTCATTAGAACATCTTTCTGCGGGATATATCGTTGATCCTTTTGCAGATTCAGGTTTAAAATTACTGGCTGTTGCAACCATCATGCTTCTCACCTGGGTTAACTATCGTGGCACAACAAAAGCTACCAAACTAAATAACCTGATTACCTATGCAAAGGTTGCCGGGATTTTACTGCTCATTTCAATTGGATTGTTTTACGGAGGCAAAGGACAAGTTCCGCTGGAAACAGCGATAGTTCCAATTACAGGCACCGGTGGAACAGGTGCTTTTTTTGCAGCTATGCTTAGTGCATTTTGGGCTTATGATGGATGGATCAATGTTACTTTCATATCCGGAGAAATAAAAAATCCAACCCACAATTTACCGAGGGCTGTAATCTCAGGAGTACTGCTTGTTATAATCCTTTATGTGTTAGTTAATTTTGCCTTTATGAAAATACTTCCCGTCAAGGTGCTTGCTTCTTTAGGGGACAATGAAATTGCTGCAACGGTAATGGTAAAATCTGTGCTGGGCGAATCAGGCAAAGTTTTGATAACCCTGCTAATCATGCTTAGCACCTTTGGCGCATTAAATGGTTTAATAACTACTTATTCCCGGCTATATTACCAAATGTCTGTTGAAGGTTTTTTCTTTAAAAAAGTATCGAAGGTGCATCCGCGTTTCAATACGCCTTACGTTTCATTAATCTACTCAATGCTGATAAGTTGTTTATTGGTATTTAGCGGTAGTTTTGACTTGCTCACAGACCTGGTTATTTTTGCAGGCTTTCTTTTTTATGCTTTGCTGGCGTGGGGATTAATAAAAATGAAGAGGAGAGGGCTAATTACGTCAAACCTGATTGGATACCCTGTTGTACCAGTAATATTTATCCTGTTTTCCATAGCGCTTTTAGTAAATACCATTATCACACAGCCAATGCAAACTTTTGCCGGTATTATTTTAATGCTAACCGGCGTGCCATTTTACTTTTATTTTAAACGAAAGAAGAACTGTTCACAAAGTTGAGCATTGCTGAAGCTCGGGAATTCATAATTATATTAGCGCAATGAACCTCAGTCCTATATAGCTCAGTCACTTAAAGCATTATGGATACTTTCTGTTGATTAAATAATTAGATAATTACGCTACGCTAAAATTGTCATTGGCGCAGGACTCCAGTCCTTTGCTGTCCCGTTCTATTTGCAAAAGTTATACAGATGCTGGCTTCCACGATAACTTAAATGGTATCGATTGAGGATACAGCGAACTGATTAAATAATTGGCAATTAATGAACATAGAACTTAACGCAAAAATTACAGCTTTCAACTAAGAAAACTCTATCTTAACTTAGAAAAATCACGCATGATTTATATATTTTTCTTGTAATATTAAAAAAAGTTGTAATTTCATTTTATCTACATTTCAATGGGAATTTGAATCACATAATCAAATGATGTGAAATACATTGTAGCGTTAATATTATCTGTCTTATTACATGTGAATCTTTTTGCACAAAAAGAAACAATAAAAAAAACAAAGATTTTAGTAGGACTTTCAGTTCCCGAGCTTTTACATGTAGGTATAACATATAGGGTAGCTAATAGTAGTCAACTTGGTGCAAGTTTGGGCATAGGACCTTCCTCAGGTGCAGCATGGCCAACAATAAATCTGGAACATCGATTATACTTCGGAAGGAATGCAGAAGCAACAAATCAGAAAACCTGGTTTTTTCGCCAGGGAACAACATTTTTTCCTTCGGCAAAATCAACTCAAAAATTCACATTGAATTTAACTGTAGGTAAAGACTTGTTATTTAAAAAAGCAGGTAGCGGTATTACTATCGACGCTGGTGTTTTTTATCTTCCAGGAAGTGAAAATTCATCGATTATCCTGGTGAGATCATTAAATCTTTGGCCTGCGTTACGGTTTGAATTTTACTTTTAGTGATAATTTAAGGCTGCAAACTTTACCTACACTTATTGCTCCAGGATTCAAATCTCATTGGCGCACGAATCCGGATCTTTGCTGCTCCTTTACTTAAAGTATGATAGAATTTTTCTGTTGCTTGAATAATTAATTTATTCTCCGCTACAATTAGTAAATGAAATTTTTATAGAAAATTTTATCTGATCACTTTAAAATGAGCGGGATTTGGTACCACGTTATTAAAATATCCCAAGCTTATCTTTTTCTTTATCCTGATATCCAAATTCTTCATCATCCAATTCATGTCCAATATACTTTCCGCGTTTTACCACAGAAAATACCATCCAGAGAATTACAAAAGCAGAAAACAAAAATATTACAGTAGCATAATCCTTGGTATTTTCAAATTGTAATAATTCCCAGTGAATGAATAAGTAGAATGTTGCAAGACTAACTGAAACAATATCTTTACGTAACATCATTTCTATATTTATATCTAAATAACCAGAAAAATACATACCAGTTTTTACTTGGCGTTGATGTTTTAAATGCTATTATAATTGTGACAGAAATATTGTGTTTCCCCTCAGGCTACCATAAAAACAACTCAAAACCTTAGCTTCACTCAAAAAATATCATCTAACTTATATATAATTAATGACTTATGCAGATGTAGTAGATATTCTACATAACATCAACAGCTACAACTACATTTTATTCAGTGTTTCAACATTACATTTGTACTAATAAAATATCCCACGACAAAATCCACATAAAATTCAATTGATTAAGGAAAGACTATTTGTCCTGCTTAATACAATCTAATAGATAAAAGAGCCTCCAATCGGGGGCTGTTTTATTTTGTATACTTTCCGTTATTATTTTAGTATTTCCAGTGCTTTCTGCACAGTTTTATCTTCAGTATTATTTACCTCAAAATAACCTTCTGTGCGCCAAAGCTGGCGAGCGATGGAAGTTTTCAAAGCCTTTTTCAGGTAAGTCTTTTCGATGTCATTAATTCCGCTAAAATTGATAGAATCCTTTGCGCCCAATGCTTCAAACAGTTTCCAGCTTTCCTCATCAATTGAAAATGTACGGGCAAAATCGAGCGGACTTTTAAACTTACTGGCCAAAGTAGGATCCTGAATGAAATATTTATAACCAAAATCGGCTATGATCCCTTTTGAATATGCTTTTGCCGTAACAATTCCAAACCTGCTGGTATCAGCTGCTATACTTACATCAGGTGCAATTCCGCCTCCGCCATAAATCTTTCTTCCGGCCTGGGTTTTATAAACTTTTCCACTGTCTTTACTGGTTGAATCATTTGCGTTGATAAACCTTTTAGAAATATCTTCATAATAAGCTTTACCTCCATTGGCATAAGAGCGTTGAATGCTTCTTCCTGAAGGCGTGTAATATCTGGCTATAGTAAGCCTTAATGCACTTTTGTCGCTGAGATCGTATTGTTCCTGTACCAAACCTTTACCAAATGTACGGCGACCAATAATCGTGGCGCGGTCCCAATCCTGCAACGCACCAGCTAATATTTCACTGGCACTGGCTGTTCCTTCATCAGTTAAAACAACCAGCGCACCTTTTTCAAACTGGCCTTGTCTACGGCAGCGGTATTCCTTATTTGGCGAATGCTTTCCCTTTGTGTAAGCAATAAGTTTATCTCCATCTAAAAATTCATCGGCAATTTCTACAGCTTCGTCTAAAACGCCACCACCATTGCCTCTAAGATCGAGTACAAGCTTTTTAAGACCTTGCTTTTTCAAAGATTCCAGGCTCATCATAAATTCACGGTAAGTTTGGGTTGTAAATTTATTTAGTCGTAAATACCCGGTAATGCTATCAATCATATAGTAAGCGTCCACGCTGGTTACAGGTATTATATCCCGGGCAATTTCGATTTGCAGTAGTTTGCCATTGCGTAAAATAGCTACTTCAATTTTACTTCCCCTGTCTCCACGCAAAGTTTTCCTTATTGAATCTACACTCATCTTTCTTCCGGCTATTTCAATGTTACCGGCCTTCAGCATTTTATCGCCAACTTTAATACCTGCAATATATCCCGGACCATCTTTTAAAACATTGATCACGTGCAGTGTATCGTCAAAAATATTGAACTCAATACCTATCCCAAAAAAACTTCCTTTAATGTCTTCATTATATTCTTCGAGGCTGCTGGCGGGTATGAAAACAGAGTGAGGGTCTAATTTGGCCAACATAGCTTCTATGGCCGTGTCTGTTAAAGCATTGATGTTTACATCATCCACATATTTGGTCTCCACAAGGTCCATGATCTCCTGAATAGGCCTTCTTTTTTCCAGGTAGAAAAATGATTTTCCCGGGATTTTGTCCCTCACTTTATAGCCAATAAATATACCTGCTATCATAGTAATACTAAAAAGCAATGGTAACCAAACCTGTAATTTCTTTTTCTGCATTTTGAACGTAAAATTTTCAAAAAACGACTACTCATCGCTTTAATTGGAGAACAAAGTTAATTTTTTGTTGCTAGCTTTTAATTTTTGTATCAATTTCATGTGAATGTTTTACCTTAACCTTCAATTTAAAAATATTATCAATGCCTGTTAAATTAATTGCGGATAGTGGCTCCACCAAAACAGAATGGTGCCTGGTAAATGGTAAAAAGAAGAAATACATCAATACACAGGGCATCAGCCCTTATTTTTTATCTGAAATACAGATCAAAGAGATCCTTCAAAAGGAGTTAGTCACGAAACTGAAAAATGAAACACCAGATGAAATCTATTTCTATGGAACCGGTTGTAGCAATCCTGAGAACGTAAAGCTTGTAAGGAGGGCAATAAAATCCGTTTTTGCAAAGGCAAAAATTGCCGTAGACCATGATCTCATGGCAGCGGCAAAAGCTCTTTGTGGTAATGAAAAAGGGGTAGCCTGTATTTTAGGTACCGGTTCTAATTCCTGCTACTTTAACGGAAAAAAGATTGTGAAAAACAGTCCGGGACTTGGTTACGTATTAGGTGATGAAGGCGGCGGAACTTATCTGGGCAGAAAAGTAGTTCAATATTATCTGTATAATACCTTTGATCCAGACCTGATGGATAGGTTCAATCAGAAATACAACACGAATATTTCCGAAATTTTGGACAATGTTTATAAAAGGCCTTTACCAAACCGCTATCTGGCGGGTTTTGCCGGTTTTTTAATCGATAACCGCGGGCACTTTATGATTGAAAATATAATTGAAGACAGTTTCAATGATTTTTTCTTTAATCATATTTATAAGTACCGTGAAAGCTGGACGTTACCCATTCATTTTGTTGGAAGTGTAGCTTACGGGTTTAAAGATGTTCTGAAAGAAATGTGCAGTTCCTACGAATTACAGCTTGGAAAAGTGCTCAAAAACCCCATGGAAGGATTGGTGAAATTTCATCAGTAACCAGTATACAGTATGGAATTTCAAAAAATAACTGAATCAGATTCCTCTTATCGTCATTTAGAAAATATGGGGGCGGATGAATTATTGCAGATAATTAATAAGGAAGATCAAAAAGTATCATTGATCATCTCCCATATCATTCCCGCTATAAGCTTACTGGTAAATAATATTGCTGATAAAATGCTGGCCGGTGGTCGGTTATTTTACATTGGCGCCGGCACCAGTGGCCGTTTAGGGATTGTGGATGCCAGTGAATGTGTACCAACGTACGGTATAGCACCCGGACTGGTAATTGGCATTATCGCCGGTGGCGAAAAAGCGATTACTAATGCAGTGGAATTTGCAGAAGACAATAAAGATCAGGGTTGGCACGACCTTCAACAACATCAAATTAAAAATGCTGATTTCGTAATCGGAATTAGTGCCAGTGGAACTGCACCATACGTATTGGCGGCTTTACAAAAATGCAGGGAAAATGGCATCAGTACCGGTAGTATTTGTTGTAATCCCGGCTCTCCGATAAGCCAGTTTTCCGATTTTCCCATAGAAGCGGTCACAGGGCCGGAAGTTGTTACCGGGAGCACCCGCATGAAAGCAGGCACAGCGCAAAAACTAATTCTAAATATGATTTCTACGGCGGTAATGGTAAAATTGGGCAGGGTAGAAGACAATAAAATGGTACACATGCAACTTACCAACGATAAGCTTATAGATAGAGGTGTTATTATGGTAATGAGCAGGCTCGGTTGGACCAATTATGAACACACCCGAACAGAACTTCTTCGCTACGGCAGTGTTAAAAAATTGTTACAAATAAACGAATTAGAGAAATAGTTGGAACACTTAACAGTTTTACGTAAATTAGATTCCTAAATAAACGCTAAATTTTAATTCACTAACCAAATAGTCGCACTTATGAACAACAAAATTTTACTTACAACAGCGCTTGTGGCTGCGTCTTTCACTTCTATGGCCCAAACTAATAAAGCCTATGCAATTACAGGTGATGGCAACAACGATTATATCTGGATGAACATCCGCCAGATTGATCTTGGTTCAGGACAGGTTACTAAAACTTTGTTTGAACGCAGTAAAACCAACTTTCTTTTAACTGATGTTAACAGTAAAAGAACGGTTAATCAAACAGCTACTGCCAATGGAAATATTTTCACATCAGCAGATTATCCAACCAGTACTTATGTTGCAGCAGCAGCGTATGATGGTAAAAGTAATAAGCTGTTCTTTACACCTATGCGTATGGGTGAGTTACGCTGGTTAGATCTTGGTTCAAAATCTGACGTAGCACAGTTTTACACTTTGCGTTCAGATCTTTTAAATGTTAATCCCGCCGATGAAGCTACTAATATTACCAGAATGGTAATTGGAGCAGACGGTAACGGTTACGCTATGAGCAATGATGGCAATCATTTTATCATGTTTACAACCGGCAAAAAACCTGTTATTACTAACCTTGGTAATATCGTTGATGCTGAATCCAATAATGGAACTTCAATACACAATAAATGCAGCAGCTGGGGTGGAGATATGATTGCAGATGCTTTTGGAAAACTACATGTAATTTCTGCTAATCACAATGTGTTTGAAATAGATATTAAGACCCGTATTGCAACGTACAAAGGTGCTATCAAAGGTTTGCCAGCTGGTTACACAACAAACGCAGCTGCTGTTAACAGTGATGGAGATATCGTTGTAGGAAGCGCAAATAAATTTGACGGCTATTACAAATTAACATTGGCAGAACTTGCAGCAGTTAAAATTGAAGGATCTGATGTAAAGTATAATGCATCTGATTTTGCAAACGGAAATTTGTTATTACAAAAAGAAGCAGATGCTGCAACAAGGTTCTCTATGGAGAATGCTAAATTACCAACAACTGCACAGGCAATCGGAGATTCAAAAGTATATCCGAATCCGGTAACCAATTCTTCTTTCAACGTATTATTCGATGGCAGAAAAGAAGGAAATTATAATATCATCTTAACTGATCTTGCCGGACGTACCATGTTAACCAAATCAGTTACCGTTGGTAAAGGAATGCAAACGGAAAAAGTAAACCTTAATGCTAACGCAGCAAAAGGTGTTTATATGGTTAAAGTAATTGATGAAAACAACGCAGTGATCATTAAAGAAAAAATCGTAGTTCAATAATAATATTTTGGGTTAATAAGTCGGAGGCTGCCAGCAGGTAGCCTCTTTTTTTTGCTCCATTGTTCAAATATTTACTTAAATTAAACGCAGGAGAGATATTATAATTAAACATGAGTATGTTCAGGTTTAATTTTTTTATCTGAATTTTGTATTGAAAATATTTCAATGCAGGATATAGAACCATTTTACAACTGGCGACATTTGTATACCGCTGAAGAAGATCCACAATCGCCATTTTTTGGACGATCGTATAGTGAATTTGAATACTCGCAAACCCTCTACAATTACTACATACATCCGCAGTGGGACGATTTTGGCTCACGTACGCTGTACATGAAAGTTTTAAATGTTGATTACGACCAGCATTATGCAATCATTGAATTATTAGGTGAATGGAACGATGCTATTGAGAATGATATAATGACCTTGCGCCGGAACATCACCGACCAGCTTTTTAGGCAGGGAATAATAAAATTTATTCTGATAACAGAAAACGTGCTCAACTTTCACAGCAGCGACGATAGCTATTATGAAGAGTGGCGCGAACAATTGGAAGATGAACATGGTTGGGTAGTAATTTTAGATATGCCGGAGCAAAGCAAATATGATTTTAAAAAAGCGAGGCTTACGAATTACATTGAATTAATGGAGCTACCGCAGTGGCGTACCCTGAAGCCGGAATTTGTTTTTCAGCTGATAGACAATGAGAAGATGAAACGGCTTGAATAATTTTTGTTTATGATTGTTGTCATAAACTTACAAAAAACATTAATAAAATGTTAATTTGCCCATATCTGCCTTATTTTTGCTTTTAATTTATATTCAACCATCACTATATGACCTGGAAGCATTTTTTTACTTCTTCTATCGGAAAAAAATTAACAATGGGCCTAACGGGCTTATTCCTTATTAGTTTTTTAATTGTGCATGCTGGTATCAACGCAATGATTTTCTTTAATGATAATGGTGAAACATTTAATCATTGGGGGCATTTCATGGGCAGCAACCTTATCATCCGCACTATGGAGCTTGGCCTGTTTGCTTTTCTAATATTACATGCTGTACAAGGGTTAATGTTGTGGGCACAAAACAGGGCAGCAAGACCAGTAGGCTATGCCGTTAGTAAGGCTGAAAAAAACAGCAAATGGTTTAGCAGGAGTATGGGCCTTCTCGGCACATTGATTCTGTTATTTTTAATTTTACATCTCTATCATTTCTGGTTGCCTTCCCGATTTGGAGGTATGGCAAATATTCAGGCGTTAGAGCCGGCAACGCTAACAACTTACGATAACCAGGAAGCGCATAATTTATACCTGGCAATGCAACAGGTTTTTCAAAACAATTTAATAGTTGTTATTGTTTATGTGTTAGGTGTGTTTTCATTATTCTGGCATCTGCTTCATGGGTTTCAAAGTGCATTCCAAACATTTGGCATTAACCACAAAAGATATACACCCATCATAAAAGGAATAGGAGTATTTTATTCAACGATTATCTGCCTGCTGTTTGCGTCTATGCCAATAGCAATCTATATGAACTGGATAAATTAATAAAAACTAATAGTAACCGGTACCTGAAATTAATTACCTGTTTCTGAAAATTAAAGCAAATCATTTAATCTACTTATATGGCTTTAGATGCAAAGATCCCACATGGAGAAATGAAAGATAAGTGGGAAGATTATAAGGGACATGTAAAACTGGTAAACCCCGCCAATAAACGAAAACTTGAAGTGATTGTTATCGGTACAGGATTAGCGGGCGCTTCGGCCGCCGCTGCTTTGGGGGAGATGGGCTATAAAGTGAAAGCTTTTTGTTTTCAGGATAGTCCGCGAAGGGCACATAGTATTGCGGCGCAGGGTGGCATAAATGCCGCGAAAAATTACCAGAATGACGGAGATTCAGTTTTTCGTTTATTTTATGATACAGTTAAAGGTGGCGATTATCGCTCGAGAGAAGGTAATGTTCATCGCCTGGCAGAAGTTAGCGCTGCCATTATTGATCAATGTGTAGCACAAGGAGTGCCATTTGCCAGGGAATACGGCGGTTTGCTAAGCAACAGGTCTTTCGGTGGTACACAAGTACAACGTACGTTTTATGCTGCCGGACAAACAGGCCAGCAATTATTATTAGGCGCTTACAGTGCACTGGAACGCCAGGTGGCTTTGGGAAATGTAAAAATGTATTCCCGCCACGAAATGCTGGATGTGGTGAAAATTGATGGCAAAGCCAGAGGCATTATTGCCAGAGACCTGGTAAATGGAAAACTGGAACGTCACTTCGGCCATGCCGTACTGTTATGTAGCGGTGGTTATGGCAACGTTTTTTATTTGAGCACAAATGCAATGGGTAGCAATGTTACCGCTGCATGGAAAGCTCATAAAAGAGGTGCTTATTTTGGAAACCCTTGTTTTACACAGATACATCCAACCTGTATTCCCGTTAGTGGAGATCATCAAAGCAAACTAACGTTGATGAGTGAGAGTTTGAGAAATGATGGTCGAATCTGGGTGCCTAAACAAAAAGGCGACAATAGGAAAGCAAGCGAAATTCCGGAAGAAGATCGAGATTATTATCTGGAAAGACGATATCCTGCTTTCGGTAATCTTGTACCAAGAGATGTGGCTTCAAGAGCAGCAAAAGAAAGGTGCGACGAGGGCTATGGTGTAGGAACCACGAAAATGGCAGTTTACCTCGATTTTAAAGATGCGATCATGCGTTATGGAAAAATTGAGGCTGGCAAAACAGGTAATGAAGAAGCGGAGGATAAAAGTATCTGGCAACTGGGGAAACAAGTGGTGGAGGAGAAATACGGTAATCTTTTTGAAATGTATGAAAAGATCACCGGCGAAAATCCTTATGAATTACCAATGAGGATATACCCGGCCGTGCATTATACAATGGGTGGCTTATGGGTAGATTATGAATTGCAAACTACTGTTCCGGGATTATACGCATTGGGTGAAGCTAATTTTAGTGATCACGGAGCCAATCGTTTGGGCGCTTCTGCATTAATGCAGGGATTGGCAGATGGATACTTTGTAATTCCTTATACACTGGGCAATTATCTGGCAAATGAAATCGGTACCCATGCTATCGCTACAGATCATCCTGCTTTTGTAGAAACTGAAAGAATAGTTGCTGACAGGCTTAGCAGGTTAATGAATATCAAAGGAAAATTATCAGTAGAAAGTTTCCATAAACGCCTGGGTAAGATCATGTGGGACAAATGCGGCATGGCCAGGAACGAAAAGGGCTTAAAAGAAGCTATTGAAGAGATAAGGGATCTAAAAAAGGAGTTTTGGTCGAACCTAAGAATACCGGGAGAGATAAATGATTTTAATACAGAGCTGGATAAAGCAGGAAGGGTTGCCGACTTTATTGAATTGGGAGAATTGATGTGTATGGATGCACTTAATCGTCATGAAAGTTGCGGCGGCCACTTCAGGGAAGAAAGCCAAACAGAAGAAGGCGAAGCAAAAAGAGATGATGCAAATTACAGTTACGTAGCTGCCTGGGAATTGAAAGGTGAGGATAACTGGGAATTACACAAAGAAATGCTTCATTTTGAAATTGTAAAACCAACCCAAAGAAGTTATAAATAATTAATTTAAGCGCTTAGCTAATATTATTTGTTAAACGCAAACAGCCAATAGCTATTATATGGAACATTACCACATGAACCTGACGTTGAAAGTATGGCGTCAAAAAAACCAGCAATCAAAAGGTACTTTTGATACTTTTAAGGTAAAAGATATCTCTTCGGAAATGAGTTTCCTGGAAATGTTTGACGTGCTAAATGAGCAATTGATTGGCGAAGAAAAAGATCCCATCGCATTCGATCATGATTGCAGGGAAGGTATCTGCGGAATGTGCAGCATGTACATCGATGGTCAGCCACATGGACCGTGGCAGCAAAATACCACCTGTCAATTGCATATGCGTGCATTTAAAGACGGTGATACCATCGTGGTAGAACCATGGCGCAGTAAGGCTTTTCCCGTGTTGAAAGATCTAGTTGTAGATAGGTCAGCTTTTGACCGTATAATTCAGGCTGGTGGCTTTATTAGTGTTAATACCGGAAATGCGGTAGATGCCAATGCGATCCCAATCGATAAAAAGAAAGCAGATGACGCATTTATGGCGGCAGCCTGTATTGGTTGCGGCGCCTGCGTAGCTGCTTGCAAAAATGGTAGTGCCATGTTATTTGTAGGCGCTAAGGTATCTCAATTAGCTTTCCTTCCGCAAGGTGGGCCTGAAAGGGAATCCAGGGCTTTGAATATGGTTACTCAAATGGACAAAGAAGGTTTTGGTAATTGTACCAACACCTACGCTTGCGAAGCAGAATGTCCAAAAGGGATTTCTGTATCAAATATTGCTAAACTAAACAGCGAGTATCTTAAGTCCGGTTTGGGAACCGAGGAATAATAATGATCAATTGTAAATATTAGGGATGCCTTCTCGTTATGAGAAGGTATTTTTTATTGCAGCAAAAGTGCTTCTTTAAGAGTCTTTCATAATAAACAGTAATTTTAACAGGAAATGGTTCATCAGAATTAGTCGTCAATTACTAACAACGTAAAAATTGTTTTTTAAATTAATAGATGGTTCATACGCCTGGAAATATTCTGTAAAACTTAAAAGAATAATTTTCTTCTATCAGCATTTGAATAAAAAAAGGATATACCTGCTTTTCTTTGCCTGTTTTTTGGTGCAGGGGCTTTTTGCCCAGAATAAGCCAGCCCCATTATCTAACCTTCGAAAAAAAAACATTTCAACTGCCCATACTAAACAACAGCTTGATTCGCTAAGCATTGCGCCAGGAACAGTTTCAGTTCAAAATATTTCAGTTTCCGATTACAAAATAGATGAGGTTAATGCAACCATGCAATGGATAAATAAGCCAAACGCAGATTCTGTTGTAATCAGCTATCGTGTATTTCCTTTTAAATTAAATGCGGTTCAGCAACGTTTCAATTATGACAGTATCCGTAGTAATTTTCTTGCGGAGAAGCCTCTGACTATTAAAACTGGTGCAAAACAGTCAAATCCACTGGTAGATTTTACCGGGCTGCAATCTGAAGGTAGTATTGGCAGAGCAATTTCTTTTGGCAATAGCCAGGACGCAGTAGTGAATAGCACTATGAACCTTCAGCTAAACGGCTTTATTGGTGATAGCCTTGAATTAACGGCTGCTATCACCGACAATACAATTCCTATACAGCCGGACGGCAATACGCAGGATCTCCGAGATTTCGACCGTATTTTTCTACAGGTTAAAAAGAAAGGCTGGCAGCTAAGTTTTGGAGATATTGATTTACGGCAGCGAAAAAACTATTTTGTAAACTTTTACAAAAGGCTGCAAGGCGTTTCATTCAGTACCGATAATAATATTGGCAAGAACATCAATAACTCATTTTTAGCCAGTGGTGCTATAGCAAAGGGCAAGTTTACCAGAAATGTAATAACGTCACTGGAAGGCAACCAGGGGCCATACCGCCTTAGAGGAGGTAATAATGAACTTTATTTTGTAGTGCTGGCCGGTACCGAAAAAGTTTTTATAGACGGAGAGTTATTGCAAAGGGGAGAAGATCAGGATTACGTGATTAACTACAATACAGCTGAACTAACATTTACGCCTAAACGCCTTATTACAAAAGACAGCAGGATACAAATAGAATTTGAATATGCCGATCGCAATTATCTTAATTCTCAGATTTATGGCAGCAATGAATTTGCCTACAAAAATAAATTATTCATCAATCTCGCAGCCTATTCTAACGTAGATGCAAAAAATACTACGATAGACCAGTCACTGGATCTACCGCAGAAACAATTTTTAGCAGGAATCGGCGACAGCGTAAACAATGCCTATCTATCCAACGCTTTTGTTGATACCTTTATACTAGGAAAGATCTTGTACAAAAAAATTGATACACTTTATAACGGTGTGCAACATGATTCAATTTTCGTTCAATCTTCTGATCCGTCAAATGTGTTGTACAACCTGTCTTTCACTTACCTTGGCCCCGGTAAAGGCAATTACACCCAACTGCTGAATGCAACGAATGGAAAAGTATTTCAATGGGTACAACCGGGAAGCTCACCGGGCGATTTAAGGGGCGACTGGGAACCAGTGACGCTTTTTGTTACACCTAAAAAGTTGCAGGTATTTTCCCTAGGCGTAGAGTATGTGTTTACTCCTGGTACAAAGCTAACAACGGAACTTGCATTAAGCAATTATGACGTAAACCTCTTTTCAATTAAAGATAAGGATAATGATAAAGGGCTTGCTGGTAAATTCACCCTAAGAACCGATGATAGAAAACTAAACTTGCTTTCGAAAAAATTACTCTTTCAATCAGCTGTAGGCTATGAATTTGTACAAAAGAAATACAAGGCCGTAGAACGACTTAGAAATGTTGAATTTTTACGCGACTGGAGTTTGCCTTATGAGTCTGAAATGGCCGACGAAAAAATTGCCAACGTTTCTTTTAAGCTTGCAGATGTAAAGGGAAATCTTTTAAAATATGAGATAACAAACTACCGTCGCAATGACGACTATAATGGATTTCGGAACGTTATAGATAATTACTCAGCCATCAGGGAATGGAAAATTACTACAAAAATTAGCCTGGTAAATTTTAACAGCAGGCTACAAAAAGGTACTTTTTTCCGTCCGGGAATAGATATAAAAAAGGAATTGAAAAAATTTAAACTGGCTCAGATTGGTTTAAAATACACAGGTGAACACAACAGGCTTTATGATAAACTGGTAGATACGCTCACACCTGCCAGTTTTGCCTTTAATATTTATGAAATTTACCTGCGTTCCAACGACACAAAATTAAATAAATGGGGAGTGAGTTATTTTATGCGAAACGACAGGCTTCCTAGTAAAGCTGGCCTTTTTCGTGCCGATAAAAGTAACAATGTAAACTTCTTTACGGAGTTGCTGGCAAACGAAAAGCACCAGGTTAAATTAACGGTAACTTATAGGAGGTTGGAAATACTCAATCCTTTATTAAGTAAACAAAAGAAAGATAACAGTTTGATAGGGCGCGCCGAATATGCAGTTAATGAGTTAAAAGGCTTTGTTACCGGTAGTTTTTTATATGAACTTGGTTCCGGGCAAGAACAAAAAAGAGAATTCGCCTATGTGCCTGTTCCCGCTGGAACAGGTGAGTATACCTGGATAGATTATAATGGAAATGGAATTGAAGAACTAAATGAATTTGAAGTAGCCATTTTTCAGGACCAAAAAAAATATATAAGAGTGTACACTCCCGGTAACGAATACGTGAAAGCAAATTACCTGCAATTTAATTACAATATTAACCTTAATCCTAAACTGCTGATTAAAGAACAATCACCAACAGGAATAAGAAAAATACTCTCAAAAATTTCCAGCTCATCTGCGCTGCAGATCAGTAAAAAAAATATTGCTACCGGCAAGTTTCTATTCAATCCATTTACACAACTTATAGATACATCATTGGTTAGTCTGAATTCATTTTTCTCCAACACACTCTATTATAACCGCAGCAGCTCACGTTGGGGGCTGGAAACAACTCACAGTAAATCATCAGTAAAATCATTACTGGCGTATGGCTTTGAAGCACGTAATCTCAGAAATTTAACCAATAGAGTAAGGTTGAATATAAACCGGAATTTTGTTTCAAACCTCGTATTCAGAAATATTAAAAACAGCCTGGCTACCACCGGAGTAAAATTTGGCAACAGGAATTATATCGTAAATCAGCAATCAATCGAGCCAAATATCACCTACGTGTATAAATCAAACCTTCGCTTGTCTTTGGGATACACGATTTCCTCAAAACGAAATATGATTGATTCGATGGAGCGCTCCAAAAGCAATTCCTTATCGGCAGACATGAAATACAATATCCTTTCTAACAGTAGCATCAATGCAAAATTTACCCTTAACCAAATAAGTTTTAATGCCTATAACGGTGCCGCTAACACTACCGTTGGTTATATTTTACTGGATGGGCTGGTGCCCGGCAAAAATTACCTGTGGAACCTGGATTATACTAAACGGCTGGCAGGTAACATCGAAGTAAACTTTCAGTACGAAGGCCGTAAACCAGGTACTTCCCGAACTGTACACATCGGCAGAGCTTCTGTGAGAGCTGTTTTTTAGCAAACTATTATAGAAGTTACGAAATAAAAAAGCGGCAAATTACTTTACCGCTTTTTTATAATATTGGATAACTATTAATATTTAACTAGCTAAATAATCCACCTTTTTTAAGTGGTCTAACGCCTTCACCAACTTTGAATCCATTATTATAAACTTCAATTTTATAATTGCCGGTCTCAAAATTTGAATTTTGTTTCCAATCAAAACTTACAGTTTGTCTTTTATTCTGAGTATAATTAACATCGATCTTTTGCGTAAAAGTTTTTTCTTCACCTTCTCTTGTACTGAATTTTCCTGAACCCTGCTCTTCTAAAGCAACAGGATTGCCATCGGGGCCGGTAATAACTATATACAATTCTTTCTGGCCGGATTGAGTGATCATGTTTTCGTCAAGATCAAATGAGATTCTTAACTTATCAACTCTTTTCGCTGTAGAGGTTACCTTCTCCTTGCCGTTACTCTTTTCATTTACGCCGATAATATTAAAGTTAGAAGCATGCAAAGTTGAACCAATATTTATAACACTTTCCTTCTCCCTTACAACAACCGTTGTAGAATCGAAATCCTTTTGAATCTTGTCGCGCTGTTGGGTAACTACGGCCTTCTCCTGAGCCAATTGTATTTTTTGCCCCTGTAAAGTTTCAATGGTAGTTTTATAACCTTCAATATCTCCATTCAGAGAATTTATTAAGCCCTTAGCTTCTTGCAACTCTGCCGCTGTAGCATTAACTTTCGACAATAAAGTCTGGATTCGTGACTTCTTTTCTTCAATCTCACGATCTTTTGATGAAATAGTGCTATCCTTTTTTGAGTTAGATGTTTTTAACATATCATAACGCATGGTAGCATCTTCAAGATCTTTTTGCAACTCATCACGCTGATTGGAAGTAGAAGCGATCACTGTTTCCTTTTGTTGTAATGTTTCTTTCACATTATTTTTATCCCAAATGATATAACCCCAGGTTCCTAACAACGCTACTACCAATGTAACAGTTAAAATACCACGCATATTGCCATTAGAATTTTTTTGGGGCATGGTGAGTTCCTCGTAAGGTTTTTCTCCCTCTGGAAAGTTTTCAAATGCCATGTTAATTGGTTTTTCTGTTAATTAATAAAAATATTGCCGGTAGTCAAGTAGGTAAATGTATGATTTTCAACACAGTTGTAATTTTTTACACCTGAATTATATACCTATTTTCCAAAACTGTGCCAAATATTCCGTTGAATTTTGTATTCACAACAATAATGGAAATTAATTTACATTGCAAAATTAAACTGTTTTTTAAATGAGTGCTGAAAAAATACTGGCGAGTTGGAAAAAAAAGGATTTTAAACCTGTTTACTGGTTCGATGGGGAAGAAGAGTATTACATCGATTTGCTGATTAATTATGCTGAACACGAAATTTTACCGGAATCTGAGGCCGCATTCAATTTAAGTATTTTTTATGGCCGAGACGCAGATTGGGCGGCAGTTATAAATGCCTGTAAAAGGTATCCTATGTTTGCTGAAAGGCAGGTTGTGATTTTAAAGGAGGCCCAGCACATGAAAGAAATTGAAAAACTGGAATCTTACGTTGAATCACCTTTATCTTCTACAATTTTTATCGTTGGCTATAAGGCTAAATCACTCGATAAAAGAACGAAGTTGCATAAACTGTTGGCAAAACATGCGGAAACTTTTAATGCTGCGAAAATCAAGGAAGACAAAATTCACAACTGGATTGCTGAATTTGTAAAATCGAAAGGATTTACGATTCTTCCCAAAGCCATCAGCTTGCTTGAAGAGCATATTGGGAATGATCTTAGCCGTATAGCCAATGAAGTAGATAAGCTTTCGGTAAATTTAAAAGGCAAGAAAAATATTGATGAAGATGATATTGAGAAATATATCGGGATTAGTAAAGAATATAATGTGTTTGAGTTACTCGCTGCAATTGCCAGGAAAGACCTGTCAAAAGCGATTCAGATAATCAATTATTTTGAAAGCAATCCTAAAGCAGTACCTATACAAATGGCTTTACCTGCCTTGTATGCACAATTCAGCAAAGTATATGCTGTGTACGGCATGAATGATAAAAGCGACAATGCTCTGAAACCGTTCTTCTATTTTAATCCCAATTCGTTAAGGCAGGCGCATGAAATGATGAAAAACTATGGGTATAACGGAATGGAGAAACTGATCCTGCTGCTTCACCAGTATAATTTAAAAGCGGTTGGAGTAGGAGACAGCGGCACAAGTGGCGCGTTACTGATGAAAGAGATGGTAGCGAAAATGATGCTGGGTTAATTAAAATACAGTCAATAAAATATTCTGAATTTCTGTTACTCAGATTCCCATTGCAACCGATTTATCTTTTGCAAGTTGTGATTTCAATTCTTCCAGTCCATTGAATTTTATTTCCTGTCTAAGTTTTCGTTTAAGGTAAACAGTTAGTTTACGCCCATAAATGTCTTCGTTAAAATTAAATATATTTACTTCTATCATTCTATTGATACCATCAACTGTTGGCCTTACACCTATATTCATCATACCCTTAAACAGTCCATTTACAGCTTCAATTTTTACATCAACGGCATAAACGGCATTTCCCGGAATCAGTTTTTCCGCATCCTCCATTTGCAAGTTGGCAGTAGGATAGCCAATGGTTCGCCCTAGCTTATTTCCTTCAATTACTGTTCCGGTAAAAAAGTATTGATACCCTAAAAAATTATTTGCCGTCTCTATCTCTCCAGTCAAAAGCGCTTCTCTTATTCGTGTACTGCTGATAGTTACATCCTGCAAAATATGTTCTGGTATTTCCTTCACTTTAAAATTAAATTTTGGCGCTTCAAGCTCAAGCAATTTATAGTCGCCTTCCCTGTTTTTCCCAAAACGGTGATCATAGCCAATGATAATGGTATGTGGATGAAATTTATGAACCAGGAAATCACTGATGTATTTTGTGGCAGGCTGGTTGGCAAAAAACTCGTTAAAATCCACCACCACAATATTATTGATGCCTGCTTCATGCAACAAAGCATATTTTTCTTCGGGACTGTTTAAAATAAAAATAGGTTTCTTTTGTGAGGAAACTACCAGTTTCGGATGTGGGTAAAAAGTAATCAGAACAGGCGTTCCGCTTACCCGCGCAGCTTCTTCTTTTAATTGCTCAATTATCTGCCTGTGTCCCAGGTGAACGCCATCAAAAGTACCAATGGTGACTACCGCATTTTTAAATGCCGGTAAATGGTCAGTATTTTTATAAACATTCATATAAATCCGTGCAAAACTAATTGATAATTTATTAATGGTTAATTGATAATTGAAATATAGTTTTGCAGAACAAGCTATTATATGAGTTTATACAGCAAAAGAGGGGTTTCGGCCCAGAAAGAAGAAGTGCATGCGGCGACCAAACACCTGTATCAGGGCTTGTTTCCTAACGCCTTCTGCAAGGTTTATCCGGATTATCTTGGTGGCGACGATACGTTTGTTAATGTGATGCATGCTGATGGCGCCGGAACTAAAAGTATACTTGCCTACCTGTATTGGAAGGAAACCGGCGATGTTTCAGTGTGGAGAGGAATTGCACAGGATGCTATTGTGATGAACCTTGACGACCTGCTTTGTGTTGGTATTTATGATAATATTGTTTTCAATTCAACGATAGACCGAAACAAAAAATTAATTCCAGCTGAAGTTTTGGAAGGGATAATTAATGGCTCTCAGCAGCTGTTTGATAAATTAAAAGAATTTGGCGTTAACATACATTTTCTTGGTGGAGAAACTGCTGATGTTGGAGATGTTGTAAGAACCATTGCAGTAAATGGCACCATGACATGCCGCTGGCCCAAAAATAAGGTCATCAGTAACGATAAAATCAAGGCAGGTGATGTAATTGTCGGCTTTGCCAGTTTTGGTCAGGCAAAGTATGAAACAGAATACAATAGTGGTTTGGGAAGCAACGGTCTTACATCTGCCAGACATGATGTGCTAAGTAAATTTTATGCTGAAAACTTTAAAGAAAGTTTCGACAATAATCTTGCAGATGATGTTGTTTATATCGGGAAGAATAAACTCTCCGATTCTGTTCAGATAAGCGGTCATTCATCATTAAGCATTGGTAAATTACTGCTGAGTGCCACTAGAACCTATGCACCAGTATTGAAGACACTTTTGCAGGATCATTTTGATAAAATACATGGTCTTATTCATTGTAGCGGTGGCGGACAAACGAAGTGCATGAAATACCTTCCGGGAGATTTTAAAATAATAAAAGACAATTTATTTACTCCTCCAGAGATATTCGAGATCATTCAAACTAACAGCGGCAGCAGTAATAGAGAAATGTATGAGGTTTTTAATATGGGCTGCCGGCTGGAAATTTATTGCGATGCTGCCGATGCTCAAATCATGATTGATGCTGCAAATTCATTTAACATCGAGGCACAGGTGATTGGCAGGGTAGAAGCTGCCGAAAAAAAGCAACTACATATTATCCTCGAAGGAGAAGAGATAATTTATTAAATGTTTAGTATAAACCTGATCAGCATTAGAAAAAACTAAAGCCTTTTCCTGCTATTGTGATTAGCCCGCTGCCATCTTTTTTCGATACCTGTATATTGTCAAAAATTACGGTCGTTCCCGAAGTTACACTTGAAAAATATTTGTCAATTGGTTTTAATGACGAACTATTTATTGAACCCACAATTACGAGTGGAAATCCTGCACCGCTAAAATATACCGTAGCAGAAACAATTTTGTATTCAGGATCATAACAAACTAATTCTGTGATCTCTTTCAACCTGCTAATACTGATCCTGGAACTGGAAATGCCGGACAAGGAGACTGTTGGATCGGCTTTTAAAAATATTTCTATAACACCGTTATTGGCTTTATCGCCATATTTCATTTTAGCTTTTTCATTTTTTAAAACAGTAATCCTTTGAACGCGTTCAGTGGAAATGCTTTTCAAAATATCCTGGCTGCTAAGTTCTCCATTCAGATAAACCAATGGAGAATTTTCATTCATCAGGCTAAGTTGTTGCAACTTTTTAATTGCTGCATAATTCTGACCGCTGATATTTATATCCTGGCTGGCATCAATGGCATAAGTAGAATCTAAATTTGTTGAGAGTTTAAAATCTGCGATTGTTGGCTCTTTATCTTGTTGGGTAAGTTCTTTCACAATAGCATTCTCTAAAATAAATACACCCTTTATTGCTCTAACGCCGTATTTTTTGATCATTTCAGCATCATTTTCGGGATACGAAAATGCCTTTTCGGCTGTTATCTTTTTATTATAGAGATCTGCTGTTTTCCATTCTTTTCCATTAATAATTAGTAATGGATTGTTTTTAAACTCCTGGGTTGCCGTTGCATTTAAATCACTTTCATCTGCATCAATTTGAAAACTGCCTTCAACATTTGTTAGCACAGTAGCGTTGGTAAATTTCATCACTTTACTTTCGGGCTTCAAATTTTTATTTAGTGGACTTGTATAATTTACTTGGGTTAATTTTTCTATTCCGGTTTGTGGATCAACTGCAAAAGAAGTAATGGCATTTAGTACGTTTGTTGCAAATTGTACCATTCCGTCAGCCGACTTTAAATAATTGAGATCATTTTGGTTAGAAAGATAGCCTGCTTCAATCAGCACTGCCGGGCAGGTAGCTTCCTGCAATACCCGTATTGTATTCTCTTTTTGAATGGGCGATTTGCTTACAGCTAAATTATAGTTATTGCCGAAAGCATTTATTATTGCCGTTGCTAATAAGCTACTTTTTTTGCTATTACTGTTTTGGATTTTCGAAACCAGCACATCCATTCCGCTACCAGACGGTGAATTTTTGAAAGGTTCAGAATTGATGTGGACCGAAATAAAAATATCTGCACCTAGTTTTTTTGCCAGCGCTGCTTTCTCTTTAGGTTGCTGGTAAATGTCGGTTTCACGGGTTAAAATAATCCTGATATTTTCATTTTTGTTCAATTCTTTTATCTTTTTTACTAATTCCAGGTTAAGGTCTTTTTCATAACTTCCATCAATCGCGATGCCTCCTTTGTCGGTTCCACCATGCCCGGCATCAATTACAACAGTAATAATTTTGTTTTCAGGTAATTTGTTCACGACAGTTTTTGCCCTTAAAGAAAATGCAGCGAACACAATAGTCGCAAGCGGTAACACCAGCAAACGACTAATGTAGGTTACTTTCGTTTTGTTATTTTTTGTGAGCATACTAAGGCGACGTTTTATGGGTGAATAGAAAAAATTATTAGTAAGTTCAAACCGGTGGCCGGGATAGCTAGCCTGTAATATCATTGCTGCAAAGTCACTGGTATCGCCATCTTCCACCGCTTTTCTGTCGGCAATAAATTCATGGATCATGTTTAATTCTTTGCGGATGAGCCAGAATATTGGATTGCACCAGAAGAAGATGAGTGCCATGTTTATAAAAAGTTTATCATGACTATGCTTTTCCTGTACATGCGCCAGCTCATGTTTTAATATTCGGTGGCCCGTGCTGCTGTTAATATCTATGCTATCGTTCCAGAAAATATTCTTAAAAAAAGAAAACGGCGTTCTCCTATCATTTGTATGTATAAGATGTATTCCCTCATAAACCTGGTACTCATGCTGTTTTTTTAATATCCGGATTTTATAGATCGTGTGTATGAATATTAAAAGAGCAACCAAACATATCGCCGCAAATAACCAACCTGCTATTGTTGCTATACTGATGTGATCAGTATTTCCCTGGATAATGATCTCGTCCATATATTCCTCACTATTATTAACCACCTGCAACATTTGTATCACCGCCATTTTTGGTGCAGCTTCCTGTTGCCATAAATTAAATTCCAATAAGGGTAAACCAAGCGATAGTATAATTATGGCAAGAAGATAAAAACGATTGTAACTATGAAAAATCTTATTACGCAGCAACAACCAATAGTATCCATATAATACTGCGCTGCAAAGAATCACTTTTAGTAAATAATAAGCGAGTGCTAACATGACAGAGAATTTGATATTGTTAAATAAATGACAGGATCCGAAGGCGTTTTCTTGATCTGACTATAACCTAATAAACCTTACTTTTTCTTAAGTTGTTTCAGCAAACTTTCCAGATCATCTACACTTAAATTATTTTCTTTTACCATAAAAGAAACAGCGTTACTGAAACTACCTTCAAAATATCCTTTTACAAAACTCTTCATAGTCATTTTACTGTAAGCATCCTTGCTTACAAGTGGATAATATTGGTGCGTACGACCAAATACCTGCAAACCTATAAAACTCTTTTCTACTAAAATCTTAATAATTGTAGCCACCGTATTGTTGTGGGGCTTTGGGTTTGGAAGCGCATCTATGATTTCGCGAAGAAAAGCCTTGTCCAATTTCCAAAGTACCTGCATAATCTGTTCTTCTGCTTTTGTTAACGTCTTTGTCATAATTGATTCTTTGAAGCAGTAAAACTATAAACTTAGTTGTATAACTAATAATTTAGTTATCCACATTTTAACAGACTTTCGGGAAAATTCTTTTCTTCACTCATGTTCAAACAATTAAATTTGCCGGAAAGGGTTCACAGAAAACCATAGCAAAATTAAAGATCAACTTGCTTCAGCTTAAAAATTTTTCGTGAAATACTTTTTACAAAATATAAATTATGTCTCAATCCATCATAGAACTTACAAACGTTAACATTTATCAAAGTGAAAGCCTGATTCTTAGCAACGTAAATATTTCGGTAGAAAAAGGTGAATTCGTTTATCTGGTTGGTAAAACGGGAACGGGTAAAAGCAGTTTGCTTAAAACCATGTATGGCGATCTTGCATTGAGGGAGGGTGAGGGTTGGGTGGCAGGCCACAATCTGAAAGAGTTGACCTGGAAAACAGTTCCTTTTTTACGCAGAAACCTTGGTGTGGTTTTCCAGGATTTTCAATTGTTAACAGACAGAAATGTAAATGAGAATTTAAAGTTTGTACTCAAAGCAACAGGCTGGAAAGATGAGAACCTGATGAATGAGAAAATTGCTGATGTATTGGATAAAGTTGGTTTAAAAACTAAGGGTTTTAAAATGCCCTTTGAATTGAGTGGTGGAGAACAACAGCGTATCGATGTTGCGCGGGCTTTGTTGAATTCGCCCAAACTGATTTTGGCAGATGAGCCAACTGGCAACCTCGATCCTGAAACAAGTGATGAAGTGATGCAATTGCTTTTCCATATCTGTAAAGATTACAACACTACTATTGTTATGGCAACGCATGATTATATGGTAATTAATAAATTCCCTGCAAGAACTATTAAGACAGAAGCAGGTAAGGTATGGGACAATGTTAGTATATCCATGCAATAAGTTTCAAGGCATTTTGTTCCGAATTGTATAATTGTTTCAATGCGGTTTCCCGTTTTATGCGGTCGTCTTCCGAAAATGGCTTCGAGAAAAGTTCAATTAGTTTTTCTTTGAATTGGGATGCAGCGCCGACTATTGTACAAAGGTCTTCTACTCCCGAACCTTCCACTGCTGCAGCATTTACCAAACAATGACGCCCATTAAACAAAGCATTTAGTACTTTAAGTTTAACTCCGGTATCATTAAAAGAAGGTAAAATATTTACCTGTGCCTTGTGAATAAGATCCTGCATTTCGCCTTCAGATGGGTTTACTACGATACAACTATTAGGATGCAACGACTCCAGTTCTTTAAGATATGCTGAAGCATCTTTACCGGCAATTACCAACGGCAGGTTAAGGCCATTAAAAACTTCCTTCAATAACCATTCTACTGCTTTTTCATTTTCGTTAACGGATAAATTTCCATGATACAGGCAAAATGGACCTTTTCCTGTAATGCTATCAACAGTATTCCAGGGTAAAAAAACTGGCACAAACTTTACCTGGGTAGCCTGAAATTCTTCTTTATAATAGTCTGCATCTTCTTTGCTTACTGCCCAAAAAATAGCCTTTGACGCCAGTTTTCTTTCATACTTCTCCAGTAAAAAACTTTCAATATTGTAGTAGGTCTTTTTTATGAAATGATTTTCATGGGCAGCAAGCTTTCGATAATATTTGTGTTCTACATTATGTAGCCTTACAAAAACTTTTCTGCCTTGTAACCTGCCTGTTTGTAACAGATAAGTACAATGTATTCCTTCCAATAAAATAGGGTGATTGTCTTTCGAAAGGTTTACAAAAAGTTTTTCGTTACTTCTGCTTTGAACAATATAAGGAATGCTAAGAGAGAATGCCGCAAACCCTTTTTTACGTGGATAATACTGAACAGACTCACAATATTTTTTCAGGATTTCCTGCTCAGGTCTTTTATTTATAAAGCAGTGTAAGTGGATTTTTATGCCAAGGTTGTGCAAGGCTTTTATCTTGTAAAAGAGATCCATCGTTCCGCCAAAATCGGCTGGCCAGGGAACATCATGTGTTACGATATGTAGGTGTTTATCCAAAAATATTTTTATAAAAGGCTATTAATTTTTTTTCTTCCTGTTGCCAGTTCAATTCCTTCGCAGCACTTTTACAGTTATTGTAAAGCCTTTCCCAAAGAACAGTATCATCGAGTAATTTGTTCATATTATCTGCAATATTTTTACTTTGCAGGTCATCTACCAGCAATGCAACATGATATTCATCATTTAAAACCTTGTAAGCCGGGTAACTTACACACAATTGAGGAACGCCTGCATGAACATAGTCGAAAAAGCGGTTGGCCAACGAATAATAATTATTGATGCCGTTGTTCTCAATCAAATTAATACCGATATAAGCTTTCGCAGTGTACTCTTTTAATTTAACAGGATCCAGCATGCCTGTAAAACTAATCTTATCGCCTAAATTTTCTTTCTCCACTAATTGTTTTGCCTGCTTCATGTAATTTCCATCGCCGCAAATAATAAGCTTTGCATTAACCATATTCATTGCCGGTATCACCGTTTCAAAACTACGGCCTTCGTTTACGGCTCCCTGGTATAAAATATATTTTTCTTTTGGCGGGTAGATAAAATTTTCATCATACAAACTGATATTCCTGATCACTTCAAACCGACGTTGATACATTTTAAAATACTCCTCAGCTATAGGTTCATTAACGGTATAGCCAAAATTGAAATGTGGTACAGTTTTCCGTTCTATCCATTTCCAAACACGATAAATGCGTGGCCTGGTAACGATCTCTTTCATTTCGCAAAAGAGTTCATGTGCATCATATATACGAATTACTTTTTTAATCCGGGATATATAATAACAGGGTAGTATAGTATCAAGGTCTATGGCACAGATCCCATCCATCTTAATAAATAAAAGAAAGAAAAATAACCTGATATTATATTCTATATAAAATAGTTTTCCTTTTTCAAAAAAGCAATTGAGGCGATGTTGTTTAAATGGCTGTTCTTTCAGGCGTATAGAATTGTTTAATTTTCTTCCCAGCAATAAAACATCATACCCTGCATTTGACAGCGAAGTGCAAATGCGGATCATACGCTGGTCGTAAGAAAGATCAGTAGTAACGGTGAAAATTAAACGCTTCAACTATGTTGCTGTTTTACTTTTGTTTTTTTGTAAAATTCTTCGATAAATACAACTGTCTTTAGAGCATCTTCTCCATCAGTGATAGCGCTTTTTTCCCCGGATAAAGACTTAGCCAGATTTTCATAAACTTTATCATGATTGCTCATCGAACTTTTGCTTTTAACAACAAACAGTTCTGAGCTTTCAGTTATTAAAGTTGAATTATCTATTAATGTAGGTTCCTGGTAAACCAACTCATTCATGTATTCTCCACCCAATTTTATATTCCCTTTTTCTCCCACAATACACAAAGAAACTTCCTGGTTTTTGTTTATCGCATTCACAGAATAATGAACGGTTCCCAATGCTCCGCTCTTCATCTCGATTGCAATACATCCGCTATCTTCAAAATCAATACTGGCTTCATGTGCCAGGTTGCTACGGAAGCCATCAATAGCTGCCGTTTCACCAAAAAACCAAAGCATTACGTCTATATAGTGGCTAAACTGTGTAAACAAAGTTCCTCCGTCCATATCAATACTGCCTTTCCAGGAATTTGAATAGTAAGATTGCGGCCTGTTCCAAATGCAATTCAATTGAAAACTATATATCTTTCCGAGTTTACCATCGTCGAGCAGCGACTTGGTAGCTAGTACAACCGGATTGTAGCGAGTAGATTTGACAATAAAAAGCTTCTTTCCAGCAGTTTTTGCAGCAAGTATCATTTTCAATGCGTCTGAAACACGGGTACACAATGGCTTTTCACATAATACATGTTTCCCCGCTGCCAAACAAGTCAACGTATTAACTGTATGCAAACCGTTGGGAGTACAAATGCTTACAATTTCAACGTTTTTTTCCTTTTCCAATAAAGTTTCAATCGAATCATAATAAGGAACATTATAGGTTGCTGCCAATTTTTCCGCTTTTTTCAGATCTGCATCACATACGGCAACGAGTTTGCCGATCTTATTTATTTGTTCCGCATGTTTCTCCGCAATTCTGCCGCAGCCAATTATGGCAAAAGAAAATTTCATATTGCAAAGTTGCATTATTTTGTCATTGGGAGAGAAAAAAGGATTTTTGAATCGCCAGCCTGAAATTGCTTTTTTTCTTCGGGTTGTCTTTTGATTTTATTTAATTTTGGGAAGATTAAATTCTGACGATCTGCAACTATCCATGTAAACATTATTGTTTTTATTTTACTGCATAACACAAAAAGTAATTTCTATTAGTTCGGAATTCTATAAAACTTTCATATAAACTTGCCATTTCTACGTTTATTTTCATTTATTTCATTTACTTTTGCAGCCAATTATAACAAAAAATAAAACATACCGTTTTAAAAAAACAAAGAAATGTCGCATTTAACACTCGAGAGCAAAGCAAGTATTTTTACAACATTTGGTGGGAAAGCCACTAACACAGGGTCTATTGAAGGCCAGATAGCGCTTTTAACAGAGCGTATCAACCATATTTCTAATCACCTGAAGGTGAATAAGAAAGATTTTTCTTCCCAAAGAGGTCTGATGATGATGGTTGGTCAGCGTAAGCGTTTATTGACTTACCTGAGCAAACACGATCTAACTGGATACAGGGCTTTGATTGAAAAATTAGGTCTCCGCAAATAAAATTTTAATGTATGTAATAAGATTTATTCCCAACAGTATTTTGCCGTTGGGAATATTTCGTTATACATGCCTACTTTAATTGACAACAGGAATTCCCCTGTTTTACACAAAAATTGATTACATGTCATTATTAAACCCAAAATCAGTAACATTTGATATAGCTGCCGGCCAATCTGTTACCATAGAAACAGGCAAAATGGCTCGTCAGGCTGATGGAGCCGTTACTGTTCGCCAGGGCGATTGTATCTTATTGGCAACAGTGGTTGCAAATAAGGAACCTAAAGCCGGACAAAGTTTTTTCCCTTTATCAGTAGATTATCAGGAAAAGTTTTCTTCAGCAGGTCGTATTCCCGGTTCGTTTTTTAAGAGGGAAGCCAGGCTTAACGATTACGAAATATTAACCTCACGTTTGATAGATAGGGCACTTCGTCCTTTATTTCCCGAAGATTATTTGTGCGATGTACAGGTTCTTGTATCATTAGTTTCTTCTGATGCAGAAGTAATGCCCGATTCATTAGCTTGTCTTGCTGCGTCTGCAGCTTTGGCGGTTTCGGATATTCCGATTCAGGAAATTATTTCAGAAGTACGCATTGGTAGAGTAAATGGTGAGTATATCATCAATCCAACTCGTAGCCAGCTAGCAACTGCTGATCTTGAATTTATTATTGCTGCAACCAGCAAAAATATCATGATGGTGGAAGGTGAAAGCAATGAGTGCCAGGAAGAAGATCTGATCAAAGTAATTGAAATGGCTCATGAAGCTATCAAAATTCAGGTAAAAGCTCAGGAAGAATTAAGGGAGTTGTTAGGTAATATTCCAAAAAGAGATTACGTAAAACCTTACCGCAACGAAGAGTTAAACGAAAAAATAGCCACTTTTGCAAGGGATAAAATGCATGCCATCGCTGCTGCAGGTACTGCCAAGCATGAAAGAAGCGACGCATTTAAAGCATTGCACCTGGAAGTGGTTGAATTTTTAGGTACAGAATTACCTGATGCTGATAAAGCATTGATCGGCCACTACACAGGAGAACTTCAATATTATGTGGTTAGAGATATGATTCTAAATGACAGAAGGCGTTTGGACGGAAGAGGTACAGAAGATGTTCGTCAACTGGAAATGGAGATTAGTCCACTACCAACTCCTCACGGTTCGGCATTATTTACAAGAGGTGAAACACAATCACTTACAACTGTTACCTTAGGAACTCCTTTAGATGAATTGTTAGTAGAAAGTGCTCACAAATCTGACTATACAAAGTTTATTTTACATTATAATTTCCCTCCATTTTCTACTGGTGAAGTAAAGATGATGCGTGGTGTTGGTCGTCGTGAAGTTGGGCATGGTAACCTTGCTATGCGTTCTTTAAAAAAGATGATGCCAGGATCTGAATATCCATACACTGTAAGAGTGGTAAGTGATATTTTAGAAAGTAATGGTTCTTCGTCTATGGCAACTGTTTGTGCTGGTTCTTTAGCATTGATGGATGCAGGTGTGCCAATTCCGAAACACGTTAGTGGAGTAGCGATGGGTTTGATCAGCAAAGGCGACAAATTTGCTGTGTTAACAGATATCCTGGGAGATGAAGATCATTTGGGAGATATGGATTTTAAAGTTACCGGTACCCGTGATGGAATTTGCGGTGTGCAAATGGATATTAAAGTGGATGGATTGAGTATGGACGTTATGCGCCAGGCTTTGGCCCAGGCTAAAAAAGGTCGTCTGCATATTCTTGATGCCATGTACGCCTGCACACCTGCTGCGAGAGCAGAAGTGAAGCCCCATGCTCCTAGAATGGTTAAACTTATCATCGACAAAGAATACATCGGTGCTGTTATCGGGCCCGGCGGTAAAGTTATACAGGAAATACAGCGTGAAACTGGTGCTACAATTAATATTGAGGAAGTTGACAACCACGGAGAAGTTAGTATCTTCTCTAAGGAAAAAGCTAGTCTGGATAGGGCAGTAGCCTGGGTTAACGGATTGGTAGCAGTACCTGTAGTGGGAGATACTTACGAAGGAACTGTAAAAAGTATCAAAGAATTTGGCGCTTTTGTAGAATTCTTACCTAAGAAAGAAGGGCTTCTACACATCAGCGAAATTAGCTGGAAGCGTTTGGAAACTATGGATGGTATATTCAAAGAAGGAGATAAAGTGAAAGTGACATTGCTTGAAGTAGATCCAAGAACCGGTAAATTTAAATTAAGCCGCAAAGTGTTGATACCAAAACCTGAAGCTCCACAAAAGCCACAGGAAAGCAGGTAATAATTTTATTAAATTTAAATCTAGCTGCAGGTTAACTCGTTAATGCTGCAGCTTTTTCTTTTATGGACCATTA
>CAZCAA010000001.1:51103-80248 GCA_964496585.1 uncultured Ferruginibacter sp. | reverse complement strand
ATAAGGGCTGCCTGTGTACCTGGAACTATTATTCTTTTTAGTGGTATAATGGTTAAGGATAAGCAGCAAATAACCGATGCGCTTGCATCCGGGAACTTTTCTATAAATGAGTGTGTAGAAAAAGATAACTGGCTGCTTCTAAACGTATCAGCATAAAAAGCCATTTAATAGCAATATTAATTTAACGATAAACGCATAGCTTTTTTCAGTATTTTTGCACTACTTCATCAACTAAAGAAACATAAATGAAAGAATTGATTCTTATCATTATTGCTTATTTATTGGGTTCAATTCCTACGGCACTTATCATCAGCAAAAAATTCTTTGATATTGATATAAGAGACTATGGTAGTGGAAACATGGGAGCCACCAACACATTCCGTGTTCTTGGTTCAAAATATGGAACTATTGTAATGGTTTTCGATATTTTAAAAGGAATGGCGGCTGTTGCATTATACTTCTTTCTTCCTTACTATTTAAGCAACGACGTTGAGCGTACTAATTTCATGATTGGTTTGGGTCTTTCAGCCGTGCTTGGTCACGTATTTCCTGTATTTGCAGGATTCAAAGGAGGAAAGGGTGTGGCTACTTTGTTTGGAATGATCCTCGCAGTTCAACCTGTAGTAGCTGTTAGTTGTGTAGGCGTTTTTCTCATTGTATTATACCTTACCCGTTACGTTTCTTTAAGTTCTATCCTTGCTGCCATGATGCTTCCCGTTTCTGTACTTTGGATATGGAACGAGAATGAAGTGGTTTACCGGATATTTGCTTTACTAGTGGCTTTCATGGTTGTAATTACGCACCAGAAAAATATTGGCAGAATTTTACGTGGGGTAGAAAGCCGCATCCCAATTCTGAAACATCGCGACAGGCGCAAGTCTCGCAGGCGCATGGAAGACTAGATTCCTATTTTAGCTTGCCACTTTTTTGATTTCCAAAATTTTGGTACAGCAATTGTTTATTAACT
Organism: uncultured Ferruginibacter sp.; assembly: GCA_964496585.1. Classification (GTDB taxonomy): domain Bacteria; phylum Bacteroidota; class Bacteroidia; order Chitinophagales; family Chitinophagaceae; genus Ferruginibacter. The sequence continues at coordinate 79,281 of CAZCAA010000001.1, read as the reverse complement.
TCCTGAATAAAATCGACAACATGAAAAAAATCCTGGCTGTAATAGTCATACTTGCTTTTGTAGCTGGTTGTAGTACAAACGCAGTAACCGGCAGAAAACAACTTGCATTGTTTCCGGAATCTACGCTCCAGGCTGAAGCGGTTACACAGTATCAGTCTTTCTTAAGCCAGAACAAAGTTGTGGCATCATCATCTAACAAAGATGCGGAAATGGTTAAAAGAGTAGGATCCAGAATCGCAAATGCGATAACTACTTATTACGCAGGCAATCCGTCTTTAACCGCCGAACTAAAAAATTATAAATGGGAATTTAATCTGGTGGATAACAAGGAAGTAAATGCTTGGTGTATGCCTGGTGGTAAAGTAGTTGTTTACACGGGTTTGTTGCCAATAACTCAAAATGAAGCAGCATTGTCCATCGTATTGGGACATGAAATCACCCATGCTGTTGCTCATCACGGTAATGAGAGAATGAGCCAGGGAGCTTTGGCACAGGGTTTAGAGATAGCCGGAAATATTTTTACACAAAATAAATCTCAGGCAAATGCTCTTTTCAACAATGTTTTTGCTCCAACGGCACAGATAGCAGTCTTACTTCCCAATTCCCGAAACCAGGAATACGAATCTGATCATTATGGTTTGATTTTTTCGGCAATGGCCGGATACAATCCCAGAGAAGCAATTGCTTTTTGGAAAAGAATGGCTGCCGCAAGCGAGGGGTCAGGTAAGCCTCCGGAATTTTTGGCAACGCATCCAAGTGATGCAAACAGGATAACAAAACTGGAAGGATACATGGATGAAGCCTTAAGTTATTATAAGCCCGTAAAGTAACTGAATATCAGTAATATATGAAGGAAACTCCGCAATATGCGGAGTTTTTATTTCAAATAAGTTGACTATGATAAATAAAAATGGTAAATTTACCCTCCCAAGATTATTGCCCTAAATATATTCATCTCCCAGCAACTGAGGATGTCTGAATTATTTAAAGTATTAATGAATTTATCATTAAAAATTATCTACTCATTATGTCTGATTGTACAATTTTCGAAAAACTCCAACTTAAAGACGAAAAGAACTTATTGATACAGGGAATCCCTTCTACCATCGAAAAGCAATTTATAAAACTATCCTTCGCTAAATGTGTAACACCTTTGCTTAAGATAAAAAAAATTGACTTTGCCCTTGTTTTTGCCGTTAGTAAAAGCCAGCTGTGTGGTATTTTAAGTGATGTAATTCCGGTACTTCAGCCCAATGCTAAATTATGGATCGCTTATCCAAAACTTGCTTCCAAAATTGCCAGCGACCTTAACCGCGACTGCAAATGGGAGGTAACTGATAAACTGGGATTTGAAACTGACTGTGAAATTGCAATTGATAATACCTGGACGGCGGTGAGGTTTAAAAAGAATGAAATTTTACCAATACAAAAAGTATTAAGGCCGAAAGTTAGAAAAGTGATGGAAGAACTTGCTGTGATTTAATTGGCGGTGACTTTATTTATTGTTCCAACTGTAATTCTCCGTTAATAGAAGTTATAAACACTGATAGCAGCAACTATTTGTAATAAACTGTTCCGGCTTCTCTTGTTATTTCCCTTTCCATTTCTTTCAAATGAACCTGTGTTTGCAGATAAATTAACTGCTCTTCAGGATCTGTAGATTTTTGAAGATCACTTTCATTTTCTGCGATCAACCTTTTTATTTTACGGATTTTTAAGTAATTAAGCGTTGAAACTACTTCTTCCCTGAAATATTCTATCCGCGTAGGGATATGTCCCTCATAATGCTTTTTCCAATTAGGACTTATTTCAGTATTTACGTCCATTAAATTGATAACAGTTCTGTTCATTTGCTGATCGTCTCCATAAAGAAAACTTTTATCAGTAGGTTCCAGCCCTTCTTCATACCATGTTTTGTACAATTCCAGGATGCGAAGCAATGATTTATTGTCGAACATTTTATCCAGGTCATTGTCTTCGATCTGTGAAAAAAGCCAGGCAGCAACTGTTTGCTCTTCATTCCATTCTTTTAAACCAAATTCTATTAGGCTTCTAACAATTGCCTGTTCATGAATTTCATCTTTATTAAAAAGATTAAAAGATTCATCTGTATCCGGCGAAGGAGTATCAACTGGCGTATTAAACTCTTCTGCTTTGCCGGCAGTGTTTTCAATCTTTGTTATCTTATCTCTAAGAAGTTTGTTTACCAACGCATTTAATCCCGATTCCTCAATCCTCAATATTTCTGAAACCTGCTTTATATAATCCTGCCGTTTCGTAAACTCTGCCGTTTTGTTTATTTTGGAAATAGTTTCGGCTATCTGGTTTACAATCACAGATTTTTTAGTGCTGTCATCACCGGCATCTTTTAAGGCAATTTCCAGCTGAAATAAAATGAAATCTTTCTTTTCTGTGTTGATGAATCTCGTAAAAGCTTCTGCTCCAATTTTATTTACATAGCTGTCGGGATCTTCTTTATCGGGGATCAACACCAGTTTTACATTCAGGCTTTCTTCCACAGCGAGATCCAATCCACGTAACGCCGCTTTAATTCCTGCGCTATCGCCATCATAAATTATGGTAAGATTATTCGTATATTTTTTTATCAGCCTTAGCTGATCAATCGTTAGAGAAGTTCCGCCGCTGGCCACAACGTTTTCTACTCCTGCCTGGTGCAGGCTCACAACATCTGTATAACCCTCAACCAACAAGCATTCATCCGCTTTGTCAATCGCCATCCTGGCAAAGTAAGAACCATATAAAATCTTGCTTTTTATATAGATCTCATTCTCCGGCGTATTGATATATTTGGGCGCCTTTTCATTTGATTTAATAATCCTGGCGCCAAACCCAAGTATTTTTCCACTTTGGTTGTGAATAGGAAATATGATTCGCCCGCGGTAATTATCAACAAGCCGATCGTCCCGTTGGGATACCAAACCAGTTTTTATCAGATATTCCTTATTGTACTGTGCGGCCAATGCTGCCTGTGTGAATTCATCTCGGGCTGTAGGATTAAAACCCAGTTGAAATTTTTTGATGATATCTTCCCTGAAACCACGTTCTTTTAAGTAGCTCAGTGCCACATCATGTCCTTCAACGGAATTAAATAGGGCATTCGAAAAAAAATCCTTAGCAAAATTATTGATGATGTATAAACTATCTGCCGCCTGCTGCTGTATTTTAAACTCCGGGCTGGTTTCTGTTTCTTCCAGTTCTATATTGTACTTATTGGCCAACCATCTTAGCGCTTCCGTATAACTAAGTTTTTCATGTTCCATGAGGAACCCGATAGAATTGCCACTTTTGCCGCAACCAAAACATTTGTAAATTTCCTTTACGGGTGAAACGGTAAAAGACGGACTTTTTTCGTTGTGAAAAGGGCATAAGCCCAAATAATTGGTTCCACGTTTCTTTAATTTCACATATGAACCGATAATGTCGATGATATCGATCCTGCTTTGTATTTGCTGTATGGAATTTTGGCTGATCAATGTAGAAAGGTTGTTTTTAACCTGGACAGTAAAATTAATTATAAAGCACCAGTTTTAACCGGTTAATTTACTCCTAGCTTTATAGTTAACCGAGTTATGGAACACAAACTTATATAACGATGCTATACTGTTAAGAATGACCTGAATTTATGAAAAAGCGGCTTTAAATGTAATTTTAGTCTGAATAATCTAATATCTTTAATCTCTTAAAATTAATATAATATGAAAAAAATCTATTTTCTAATCCTGCTTGGTTTTAGCGTGATGGCAGGGAGTGCTCAGGACCTTGAATCAATCAAGGAGATGATAAACAAATCGCAGTTTAAAGAAGGCAAGGCGGGAATCGATAAATTCCTTTCAAATGCAAAAAATGCTAACCAACCTGAAGCCTGGTACTACAAAGGAAGGATATACAATTCGCTTTCACAGGACAAAGCTACTCCTGATTCAAGTCAATTTAATCTTAAAAATGATGCTTATGCTGCATTTCGCAGATACCAGGAACTGGATTCAAAAGACATTTGGTTAAAATTGGAAGAATTTGGTTCATACCTGGATTTGTATGCCGGTTTTTATGATCTGGGCGCCAAGGAGTTCAATGCGAAAAATTTCGATGCAGCTTATCGTTCCTTCAGTAAAGCGTTGGATGTGAAAGATTACACGTTAGCCAAAAAATATGAGTACACTCAAATTAAACTACAACCATTGGATACTGCGCTTGTTTCCAACACCGCAAAATCAGCTTTGTTAGCTAAAAGAATGGATGAAGGGATTGCACTGTATAAGAAATTAACTGATGCAGAAGTTTCTGGTCCAGATTATATGGACGTTTACGAATACCTCGTTGATTATTACAGCAAAAAGCCAGATCAGGCTGCTTTAAAACCGTTATTGGAGAAAGCTAAAAGACTGTATCCCAAAAATGATTACTGGACAGCAATAGAATTAAAATCAGCTGAAGACAATGGCGATAAAGCATCATTGTATGCTAAGTACGATGAGTTATTGGTGAAAGATCCATCTAATTTTGTGCTGGCATATAATTACGCGGTGGAATTATACAACAGTGTGATTGGTAAAAATGCTACAGAAGCTAATAATCCTGCGGTAAGGGAAAAACTAACGTCGGTTTTAAAAATTGCTATTGCTGCTGATTCAGGAGTTGATGCAAATGTTTTGATGACGAATCATCAATTTAACATGTTTGCAGATCTTTCAAATGATATTCTGCTGATAAAAGGAACTAAACCTGAAGATGTAAAAAAGAAGAATGAATTGAAATTAAAAATGAATGCAAAAATTGACGAAGCGATTCCTTATGCTGAGGCATGTATCAAATACTTTGAAACTCACAGCCCGTTAAAGCCGGCTCAAAAAGCAAATCACCGGATTATACTTGATCATCTTAGCGAAATGTATGGCGCTAAAAAAGATATGAAGAAAGTGGCTGAATACGAAGCAAAGCTGAAGGCGATAGATAAATAAACTGAACTTAATTTATAAAAAAAGCTGTGGTTAAACCACAGCTTTTTTTATAAACTAAAAAGGGGAAATATCAATAAAAACCCGAAATTATCTTGGCATTTGAAAACCTCTTCCACCACCAAACATTCCCTTCATATCTTTCATCGGTTTAACTTCAAAATCTTTAGGAATGTCAAATTCTTTGTCTGCTATTTCCTTTGATGTATCAATTTTAGTAACTTCTACTTCCATTCTTCTATCACGCCGCATATTCATTTCGTAACGCATTACAAAGCCGTCTATTTTTTCGAGACCGTTAACTGCACCCATGTTTCCAAAGCCACTCAGGCCGCCTGTAGATGAAATATTTTGTAATTTTATTTCATTCGTGTACCACACGATTACGGTATCTTTTATAATGGGAAATTTTGTTGTAACAACCAGTGCTTTCTTACAAGTATAACCTGCTATTTTTTTTGTTTCGCCTACATCAACCAACTCCGTTGTTGCAGGTTTTTGATCAACTGGAATAGAGACAGAAGAATCTTTTTTCTGCCGGTTTTGCATCATACTATCCGCTTTTTTTCGGAGTTCAGTTTGTTCAGAATCAGATACAAAAAAACCAGTTTTATTTCCCATGATCTCCAGCAGGGTAGTAGTAATTTTAGTGCTGTTGTTTCTGATGATGGTAGACCTTCCAACGTCTGATTTAAGTACAGTTTTTACAAGATCATTTTTTAAATAGGTTACAGATTTAGTTTCACCATCCATAATATTCCTGAAGTTCATTCCGCCAGGTCCGCCGCCGGGATTTTGAAGGTCATCTTCTTCGGGAGCAATAATATTAGTGGTAGTATTTATAATGGCCTGGGAAATAATTTTCTGCTGTGCAAAAGTTGCGGTCGCAAGAAGAAGTAACGGTATTAGAATACACTTTTTCATAATAATTACTAAATAATGATATTTTTTAAGCTGTTTATAAAGTTGTAAAAGCGGTTATAAGAAATCTAAGCGCTTCTCATTAACTGAATTTCACAACTGATTTTTACATCTTCACCAACTAAAATTCCGCCGGTTTCCATTGTCGCGTTCCAATTCAGTCCCCAATCTTTCCTGTTTACAGTACCGTTGATAGTAAATGCAGCTTTCTCATTTCCCCAGGGATCTTTAACAACACCTCCAAACTCAACATCTAACTTAATTTTCTTCGCGATTCCTTTAATGGTTAAGTCGCCCCATAATTCATAACTGCCGTCTTTATCTACATTTTTTACTGTATTTGCAATAAATGACATTTGTGGATGGGCTTCAACATCAAAGAAATCGGCACTTCTCAGGTGTTTATCGCGGTCGGCATTATTGGTATCTACCGAATTAACGTCTATCCAGCAATCAACTTCCACCGACATGAAATTATCGCCTGTTGTGTAAATACTCGCATCAAAGGACTTAAACTGCCCCTTTACGTTGCTGATCATCAAGTGTTTAATTTTGAAACTGATTTCACTGTGTGTAGGATCAATTACCCATTTTTCTTTTGCTGAAGTTTCCATAATAATGTATTTAAAAATAACAAATAGTTTACCGGCACCAAGTTAATCTAAATCCAACTGAACACACTTTAATAACTGTGAAAAAACTGTGTATAATTTAACGCGTGTTGAAGGCTATAAACTCTTCCCTTACAAGGGATTCAGCTATATTTACTAGTCTGTCTAAGTATATTTTACGTTTAACAGCTTATATGGGCATTTTGTTGAATATGGGGATAACTCCAATTTGTCAACAGCTTCAAAAAGTTAATCAATTTCACGTAGGTTTGCCGCCTTATTAAAATATAGAAAAAGTGCGTTTAAAGAGTTTAGAAATAAAAGGTTTCAAAAGTTTTGCGGATAAAACCGTTTTAAATTTTGATGAAGGAATTACAGGTGTGATTGGCCCCAATGGTTGCGGGAAAAGCAATATTATTGATAGTATCCGTTGGGTAATTGGGGAGCATAAGATCAGCAACCTCAGAAGTGAGAACCTGGAAAGTCTTGTTTTTAATGGCAGTAAAACAAGAAGTGCCAGTGGTTTGGCAGAGGTGAGTCTTACTTTCGAGAATACTAAAAATCTGTTACCTACTGAATTTAACACGGTGACGGTAACTCGAAAATATTATAAAAGTGGTGAAAGCGAGTATCGGCTCAATGATGTAGCCTGCAGGTTAAAAGACATCCATAATCTTTTTATGGATACCGGAGTAAGCACTGATAGTTATGCAATCATAGAATTAGGGATGGTAGATGATATCATCAAAGACAAAGAAAATAGCCGCCGGAAAATGCTTGAGCAGGCTGCGGGTATCACCATTTACAAAACCAGGAAAAAGGAAGCAAAATTAAAATTAGATGCAACAGAACAGGATCTCGCCCGCATTGAAGACTTGTTATTCGAGATCAACAATCAGTTAAAAAGCCTCGAAAGCCAGGCCAAAAAAGCCGAGAAATATTTTGAGATAAAAAAAGATTACAAGGAAGTAAGTATTGAACTTGCCAAAGCTGCGCTGGAAGGTTTTAATATAACCTATCGCGATTTAAACCAACAGCAGCAACAGGAAGTAGACAAACGTATAGAATTAGAAACTGCCATTTCAGTAGAAGACGCTGCGTTGGAACAGGAGAAACTTGCTTTTGTAGAAAAGGAAAAGGCACTTCAGCAAATGCAGCATGCTTACAATGAAATGTTGGATAAAGTAAGGAATAAAGAAAGTGAAAAAAGCCTGAGTGCACAACGGCTCCAGCATTTAAAAGAACGCCAGCAAAGTCTGCATGATTTTTTGCAGAAAGCAGCGGGGCAATTAAAAGGGTTGGAGGAAAGCATCGGTTTTTCCGGAAACCAGATCGGCGATGAACAACAAAAACTGGAACAACTGGAAGAGAAATTGCAAGACCTTAAAGATGCAGTGGAAGATAAACGCCGGATTTTTGATGATAAGAGAAGCAGTATCGACTTGTTGAGAAAAGAAAACCAGGCTATTCAACGCAACCAGTTTGAAGCAGAAAAAAAGGTAGCCGTTGCTGATACCTCTATTCAAAATCTTCAACGTACAATCGCTCAGATACAGGAAGAAAAAGCTCAACGGCAAGCGCAGTTAAAGCAATTGGAAGAGGATAAAAAGATTAAGGAAGAGGAGTTGGCTCAAAAGCAGACTGATCTTGAACAATTGCAGCAGCAACACGAATTTACCAAAGATCAAATCCTGCAAACACAAAACAGGATGGAGGGCTTGCGTAATAATCTTGCAGAAGAGAGCCGCAAACTAGATTCAAAAAAGAATGAGCACGATCTTATAAAATCATTGGTAGACTCCATGGAAGGCTACCCTGAAAGTGTAAAGTTTCTGCACAAAAATACTAACTGGAACCATAAAGCGCCGTTACTGTCAGACATAATTTATGTGAAAGAACAGTATCGTGCCGCTGTTGAAAATGTACTTGAGCCATACCTGAACTATTATGTTGTAAACAATCTGCAGGAAGGATTACAGGCAGTTCATTTACTGGATGATAACAAAAAAGGGAAAGCGAATTTTTTCCTGTTAGATAAATTTGGCAACCAGGAAGCAACACATCAACCTGAGGGCACAGTAGCGGCGTTGGAAGTTATAGAGATAGATAGCCAATACGCAAATTTGGCCCAGCATCTTTTGGGAAACGTGTTTATTGCGGAAAATGAGGATGCACTGAAAGATAGTAATGGTGCAGTAATCCTGGAAAAATCTGGTAAATATGTAAAAGGTAAGTATGCCATAAGTGGTGGAAGTGTTGGAATGTTTGAAGGTAAAAAGATTGGAAGGGCAAAGAACCTTCAAAAGCTGGTGGAAGAGATCAGTACACAAAATAAAATTGTAACTGAATTAAAAGAAGAGATACAGGTGCGTCACAATGAAGTGATTGCCTATAATACCCAACTTAAAGAGAATGCAATTAAGCAAACTCAGCAGGATATTAATCAATTAACAAACCTGGTTTTTTCCTTGCAGAATAAAATTGAGAACTTGCATCACCTGGAAACAACCAGCAGCAGCAGAATTGCGGAACTCGAATTGCAACTGCAGCACAATCATGATGCTATCGCTGCCACCAGGGATGAATTGGAAAAATTTAATTCTCAGTTAGCTGAACTTGCAGACAGGTTGCAGGCAATTGAAATGGATTATGCATCTGCAGAACAGGAATACAATTTTGCCAACAGCACATATAATGATGTAAATCTTCAGTTTACAAAACAACAGAGTAAAATCGTTTCAATACAACAGGAACTTGAATTTAAATCAAACCAGTTCAATGATCTGAAAGTTCAGGTAGAAAGCAGTAGTGTACAGCAAAGTGAGATCACCGAAAATATTGAGGAGACCGCTGTTCTTTTGCATGAATTGGAAACATTGCTGGTGAACATGCTTCAAAATAAAGAAGCGGAAGAAAAGAAACTGAACGAGGCAGACCAGGCGTATTATAATATTAGAAACCTACTTACTGAAAAAGAAAGCGAGCTAAGGCATAAACAGAAATCGAAAGAAGGAATTGATCATCTTTTGAATGAGATCAAAGATAAATTAACGGATCTTAAACTACAGCTTGCAGGTATGAAGGAAAGGCTGAGCGTAGAGTTTAAAGTAGATCTGGATGCGATAATTGATGAGCCGAGAACAGGGGATACTCCGTTGGAAGAATTGCAGGAAAAGAATGAGCGTATGAGAAAACGATTGGAGAATATGGGTGAAGTGAATCCAACTGCCATTGAAGCTTATACAGAAATGAAAAAGCGTTATGAATTTATTCTTGAACAAAAGAATGATCTCGTAACGGCAAAGGATAGCCTAATGCAGACGATTCAAGAAGTAGAAGCTACCGCTAACCAGCAGTTCCTGGATACATTTAATAAAACGAGGGAAAATTTTCAGAAAGTATTTAAAGCTTTATTTACAGATGAGGATACTGCCGACATGGTTTTGGTAGATCCTGAGAACCTGGCAGAAACTGGTATTGATATCATTGCAAAACCAAAGGGAAAGCGCCCGAGTAGTATTGGCCAGTTGAGTGGAGGAGAGAAAACATTAACAGCAACCGCGTTGTTATTTGCAATTTACCTGATTAAGCCTGCACCATTTTGTATCCTGGATGAGGTAGATGCTCCGCTGGATGACGCCAACGTAGGGAAATTTACCAACATGATTAAACAGTTCAGCGAAAATTCGCAGTTTATTATTGTTACTCATAACAAACAAACGATGAGTGCAGTAGATGTGATTTATGGCGTTACAATGCAGGAGGCAGGTGTGAGTAAACTGGTACCAGTAGATTTTAGAAGCCTTAATTAATAATCAAAAAAGTTCAAGCTTTTTAGCATATAATTTAATAATATCAACCCGGTCTAAGGCCGGGTTTTTGTTTTATTACATGAGTGATTGTATTTCAAGAATATTTAAATTTAATGACTAAAAAAAACCAGTTAAGCATGTTTCGAACTATTCTACTTTTAACTGCCTCCAATATCTTCATGACATTTGCGTGGTATGGAAATCTTAAAAATACCGGTATGCCGATCTGGAAAGCGATTGTAATAAGTTGGGGAATTGCTTTTTTTGAATATTGTTTGATGGTACCTGCCAACAGGCTGGGTTTTTCAAATGGATTTAGTGGGTTTCAATTAAAGATGACCCAGGAGGTAATAACATTGATCGTGTTTTCTGTATTTGCCGTTTTTTATCTTAAGGAGCCCTTTCACTGGAAATACCTGGTAAGCTTTAGCCTGTTGCTGGGAGCAGTATATTTTATGTTTAAAAAATAAATCGAGTTAAAACGGTAAACGAAATTTTCTTCAAAAAAGATTGGACTGTGAACAAAAGACAAGCCGCAATTTTACAATATAAGCTTGCCAATCCTTCCGCTACCGCCGGCAAAATAAACTGCAGATCCTTGTTTTGATTTTCTACAAACATGATATCCATCTTTGCTGATCCAGGTAAAAGTTTTGCCATCGTCTGTGCTTATATCCACGCCATTTAAGCCACAAGTTATCCAGTTTTTTCCACCCAACCATTCTACACAACTCCGGTAACCATGAGGAGGAACAGACGGAGCTCTCCAGCTTTTGCCGCCATTATCTGTGAAAACACAGTTTTTATTCGAGGAATCTTTTGTGGTGAAATCGCCTCCAACCATCATCATAATCTTACTGTTCCTAACGGCTATTGAGTTAGTACCTGTAGATTCTTTTCCCTGTATAATTGGGATATTGATCTTTTTATCTCTAATAAAAACATTTGAAGTAATGCCGCCACTTATAAATACCGCCTCCGATTTTGTGAGCGCTCTGATGTTGGTGCCGCTGCTGGCAAAACAGGCTTCTCCGCTATCTGCCACCGGTCTGAAAATTTCGGGAATGCCACGCCAGGTATTTCCTCCATCAAATGTGCGGGCAATGAAAAATTTGCCTCCAATCGGGTCTCCGATAACGATACCGCTTTTTTCATTCCAGAATTCCATCGCATCCAAAAACATTCCTTTGGTATGGTCTTCCATCACTTTTTTCCAATTTTCTCCGGCATCTGAAGTTTTTAAAATAAATGCCGGAGAATCGATTCCCATTATAATAGCTGTTTTGTCATCAAAGGCTTCGATATCCCGGAAGTCAGTTTTTTCAAAACCTTCAACGGTCATCCATTTCCAGGTGTTTCCGCTGTCTATTGATAAACCTACGGTGCCATTACTGCCGCTAACCCATACCGTTTTGTCATTTACCACACTCAATCCACGCATAGAAGTTTTTGTGCCGCTGGTAAGTAGTTGTACAGACTGGGCATGACCAATAGAAGAAAGTAATAATAATATCTGGAAAAAGTAAAATATTTTAGATTTCATGATTTCTTTAGATTTTAATCCGGCACTACAAATTTAGTTGGTAGTTATAAACTAATCGTTGAACAATGATTTGTTACTGCTTTCAGGATAGTCTTTATTTTGAAAATAGGCGCCTGATATTGCCTGTTTCTTATTGATTGCTTTACGTGATAACCTGATGGCAACAACAAACGAAAACAAAGCACCGGCAACATGCATCCATGTATTCCCTAAAAATAAGAAGAAGTCAAAAGTGCCATGAAACAAAACTGCCCACATCAGGCCTATAAATAAATAGCGCATTTTCCTGGAAGGATTAAATTTTGCCAGTCCTACATAATATCCCATTAGTACGCCAAATGTTGCGTGAGCAGGAACAGAAAGAAACATGCGCATAATACCTGTAGCAAAACCGTGTTGCATTACATATCCTATATTTTCTAGGGTAGCAAACCCCATGCTGATAAACACGGAGTAAACTATCCCATCAAAGGGATCATCAAAAGACGAGCGATTGTAAATGGCATAACGAAGCACCAAGAATTTACTCAACTCCTCGCTTAAACCAACGATTGCATAAGCTGAAATCGCTGTTCCGGTCATATCGCTTCCAAAATAAACTTCGGCGGGTGTTTTCAGCAGTATTTCGGCAATTACCGCAGGTACAATGCTAACCATCCCAAGGATGAAACTTAGAATAAGCCATTTCAAAGGCTCTCTGTTATATTTATCTTTAAAATAAATAAACAGGCAAATCGCCAATCCGGGGGCAATAGCCAGCACCAGTAAATTCATAACGAAATAGGTTTTTTGTTTTACTTTTGAAAAGATAATGGATTTTAAAATTAAAACTAAAATTCCTCCGGGATTGTCTGCATGAGTTACAATTATTTGCCCCTTGATAAAAGCCATACTGATTTTCAACAAATAAAGAATCTTCTTGAATACGGCCAGTTGGTTTCAATAAGTTTTGATGCCCATGATAAAATAGTAAAATGCAGGGATTATCTCAACAAAAAAATGGCTAATTCGAGTGCGTTAATATATGGCATCAATACAGGTTTTGGTTTTTTACAAAATGTACAGATTGATAAAGATCAGTTGGAGCAATTACAGGTAAACCTGTTGTTGTCGCATGCTTGTGGGATGGGAGAAGAGGTTCCGAAAGAGATAGTAAAGTTAATGCTGGCATTAAAGATAAAATCATTGAGCTACGGCCATTCTGGTGTGCAAGTAGAAACGGTAAATCGATTGATGGATATGCACAACAATGATATGCTGCCAGTGGTATATACCCAGGGTTCATTGGGTGCATCCGGTGATCTGGCGCCGCTTAGCCATCTTTGCCTTCCATTAATTGGAATGGGTGAAGTATACTTCCAGGGTAAAAAAATGTCAGCTGACACAGCGTTAAAATTAATGAAATGGGAACCTGTTTCTTTACAAAGTAAAGAGGGGCTCGCGCTTATTAATGGCACGCAATTTATGAGTTCTTATGGATTGTACAATTTGGTAAAGGCAGATCGGTTAATGCGTTGGGCAAATATGATTTCGGCTGTAAGTTTCGATGGGTTTGATTGCATTCTGGATCCACTAAATGCGCATATTCATCGTGTTAGATCGCATGATGGCCAGGTTAGTGTAGCAGGCACGCTCAGGGATTTGTTATCAGGTAGCGAAATTGCTGTTCAACAAAAAGCGCAGGTACAGGATCCTTACTCTTTTCGTTGTATTCCGCAAGTGCATGGCGCTACGCAGGATACCATCAACTATGTTCAAAAGATATTTATTAAGGAGATCAATTCTGTAACCGATAATCCAAATATTTTTCCAGATGAAGACATTATTGTAAGTGGAGGTAATTTTCACGGACAACCATTAGCGTTAGGCTTGGATTTTCTTTGTATTGCCATGAGTGAATTAGGCAGTATTTCTGAACGCAGAACTTACCAGCTTATAAGCGGACAACGGAACTTACCGATGTTTCTTGTTAAAAATCCTGGCCTGCATTCAGGATTAATGATTCCTCAGTATACGGCTGCAGGTATTGTAAGTGAGAATAAACAGTTATGTACACCTTCTTCAATTGATTCGATCCCATCCAGCAATAATCAGGAAGATCATGTAAGTATGGGTGCTAATGGAGCAACAAAATGCAAAAGAGTAGTTGACAATGTTGAAAAAATATTAGCGATAGAACTCATCACTGCTGCGCAGGCTATTGATTTCCGGAGGCCATTAAAAACTTCTCCTGAATTAGAGAAAATGCTTGTCGCTTTTAGAAAAGTTGTATCGTTTAATGAAATAGACAGGCTGTTGCACAATGATATGGTGAATGCAGTGAATTTTATACAAACCTATTCGTTTGAAAATAACCAATAAGGCATGTTGTTAAATTTGATTTGTAAGAAAATCTATAAATAATATTTCTTCCTTAGAGTTAATAATTTTATCATGATTTTTACTGCCGCTCACTTGATAGATAAATTTGAGTTAGAAAGACATCCGGAAGGAGGATGGTATAAAGAAACGTATAGGAGTGGTGAGATCTTTGCAGCTCATGCTTTGCCCGAAAGATTTAAAGGTGGAAGGTTCTTTTCAACAGCTATTTATTTTCTGCTTGAAGAGAATGATCATTCAGCATTTCATCGAATTAAATCAGATGAATGCTGGCATTTTTATGCGGGTGATCCTTTGTTGGTTTATATCTTGCATGAAAAAGGAGAGATGAAAGTAATTCAATTAGGTAGTGATATCGGAAAAGGTCAACTTTTTCAATATGTTGTTCCAGCCAATACCTGGTTTGCCAGCCGGCCAGCTACCGGAGCTGCATTCAGTTTTGTAGGATGTACTGTTTCGCCAGGATTTGATTTTGCTGATTTTGAAATTGCTGATTCAGATAAACTATCACACTTATTCCCTGAACATGAAACCGTTATTAGGGAATTAGGCATCGACAATAAAAATAATCGATAAATCCGAGCTACAAGTCAAGATCTCATTGAAACATTACATCTTATAGCCATTAGCATATTCGCTAAATGCTTAATTTTACACATCAATTAATCAACAAACGTTATTATTTTACCGATTATGACAACAATAGCTTCTACTTACGATTTTGCAAAATATAAAACACCAACTGGAAATATTATAAGTTGTAAAGGCTGGGTGCAGGAAGCGGCATTGAGAATGCTGTTAAATAATCTTGATCCCGATGTAGCTGAGCGGCCGGAAGAGTTAATTGTGTATGGTGGTCGCGGAAAAGCTGCACGTAATATTGAATCGCTTGATTTGATTATTAAAGCTTTAAAAGAGCTGGAGGATGACGAAACATTGCTTATTCAAAGTGGAAAGCCGGTAGCCATGCTCAAAACACATAAAGATGCTCCACGTGTGCTAATCTCCAATTCGCAATTAGTACCAAATTGGGCTAACTGGAAGCATTTTGATGAACTGGAGAAAAAGGGATTGATGATGTATGGTCAGATGACAGCAGGATCATGGATTTATATTGGATCTCAGGGTATAGTACAGGGAACATATGAAACTTATTCAGCCATTGCAAATAAGCATTTTGGAGGAACACTTAAAGGTACCCTGAATGTTACTGCAGGCCTTGGTGGCATGGGCGGCGCTCAGCCTCTGGCAATTACTATGAATGAAGGCGTTGCGTTGATAGCTGAAGTAGAAGAATGGAGAATAGATAAACGAATAGAAACTAAATATCTTGACGAAAAGTATACCAGCATTGATCTGGCTATAGAGAAGGCACTGGCCTACAAGCAACAAGGCGTTGCAAAAAGTATTGGTATAGAATGTAATGCTGTTGCCTTACTGGAACGGTTAATCGCATTAAAGATTGTTCCTGATACATTAACAGATCAAACCTCGGCGCATGATCCATTGGTAGGGTATGTACCATATAATATAAGTCTGCCGGAAGCCAATAGATTAAGGGAAACTAATCCCGAAGAATATATCAAGCGTAGTTATGATACTATGAAATTACATGTGCAACTGATGCTGGAATTGCAAACCATGGGAGCTATTACTTTTGACTACGGAAATAACATACGTGCCCGTGCAAAGGAATGGGGTTTGGATAATGCTTTCGATTTCCCAGGCTTTGTACCAGCATATATTCGTCCGCTTTTTTGTGAGGGGAAAGGCCCTTTTCGCTGGGCTGCACTGAGTGGTGATCCTGAAGATATTCGTGTAACCGATCAGGTTATGATGGAATTATTTCCTGAAAATAAGGCTATGCTGCGTTGGATGAAAATGGCTCAGGAAAAAATTGCATTTCAGGGATTGCCTGCCCGTATTTGCTGGATTGGACAAGGTGATAGAGAGAAAGCGGGTTTGGCTTTTAATGAGCTGGTACGTACGGGAAAAGTTAAAGCGCCAATCGTTATTGGCCGTGATCATCTGGATACAGGTTCTGTAGCATCACCTAATCGGGAAACGGAAGCTATGCTAGATGGCAGTGATGCTGTAGCAGACTGGCCGGTTTTAAATGCGCTTGTTAATACGGCCGGTGGTGCTAGTTGGGTTAGTCTTCATCATGGAGGGGGTGTAGGAATGGGATATAGTATTCATGCGGGTATGGTAATTCTTGCTGATGGAACAGCAGAAGCTGCGGCCAGGCTTAGCCGTGTGTTGAGAAATGATCCTGGGATGGGAGTGATAAGGCATGCCGATGCAGGTTACGATGTAGCAAAAGATTATGCAAGAAAATACAACCTTGATATCAAACAAAGATTAGGAGAATTATAGTTAGTTCAATTCCATTAAAAGGTTAAAAATATCAATTGTTTGATTGTTGAATTAAAAAAACTTTATGAAACTATTAAAGTGTTTGTTACTGATCGTTTACAGCTTAACGTTGCACTCATGTGTAGATAATAAAAATGCTAAAAACATAGTAGGGAACTGGAAAGGAGCAGAATGGCTGATTGATGAAAAACAATCTGATAGAAATGTTGCAGAAACAAAATTCACGTTCGATGAAAAAGGCGCTTATACTTTTCTTTATGGTACCAAGTTAGAAAAAGGAACTTATAAAGTAGAAAATGAAATGTTGTTTACCAAACCTGCAGAAGGTCAGGAAATTATGGTTAAGATAAATAAATTAAATATCGATACACTTGTATTTGATATGAATAGGAGTGGCGTTAAAGAGATTTTGACGCTGATAAGGTATTCAAATTAATTTCTTACATTTCGAGCAGCTACCTGCAAATATTAAACTTGAATGTTGATTTAATGAAATAGGTTAATGTAAAAGCAGCAAAAGAATGAAACGCGTCTATTGCTGCTTTTACACTTTGGGTTTTATTGCAATGATGCAAAATCTTCAGCTGTCATATGCATTTTTCTTGTTGGTTGATTTTCAACTTCCAGCAACATATTAATATCACCATCTTTCCCTTCCATGGTAACAGTCGCATTCTGTGATTCACCTTTTTTATTGGTAAGTAAGGCAGTTAATACTGTCTTTCCTTCCCGGTTATTTTTTTTCCATCCACAAATTACTGAGCGAACATTGCCTATCCACTGTTCATCTACATTACCATTTACTAACAAAGATATTTCGGAATCATTGAATGTAATCTGTGTTTGTTCATTCCTTGATTGATCAATTGCCCCTGTTTTATTTACAAAATCTGTTTTGGAAGTGATGAACCTCACAGTTTGATTACATTGGGCAATGGCAGCTGCTCCGCAGCAGGCTATCAGTGATAGCGATAAGATAATTTTTTTCATGTTTGTTGTTTTTACTTTAGAGCACAACCTAATTGAAAGAGTTTTAAATATTTTATTAAGCAAACATCAAAGGTTCTATAATTATCCAGATGGCAACCAGTAGGGAGGAATGGAAAGCAGGTTTCTAAAAAAGACGAATATTTTCGTATTTAATTTATTTATTGGCAATAAATCAGGTATTTTAGATAATCAGATCAATATTTATATAAATTGTTTGGGAGGAGAATTCGAAATTGGGTAAACAATTAAACAAATAGATGTTGTAGACAAATTTCGGATCTGCATTTGAATAGACCTTTTAATAATCCAGTTAGAGAACTACTTTATTGAACTATTTGTGAAGAATTAATATCGCAGATTTCGTAATTACATCATGTACAAATGTTTAAATTTGATTTGCGTGAAACTAGAATAAATCGTTACATTTATTTTCATTTAATAAATTCTTATGAGTATTGCACATATTTTTTTAGCAGAGTTAATACAATAGTCTTCAAGCACAAGGAAGCTTCTATCTGTTGTTCCTTTTGATAAATTTGATTTTAAGCCTCTCGAAAAGTCGATGAGTTTGAAAAGGCTTGTCTTGCATGTAACTGAAATTACAGGCTGGTGGAAAGATTGCCTGTTGGCTGACGAGCTTGACTTTGCGAAACCAGGTAATTCGATAAAAGAAATTAACTCAACTGAGCAACTACTTGCATGGCATGATGAATTAGTTAGTAAAGCGGAACAAATATTAAATAATATTGCCGAGAATGAATTTTCCAAGTCGTGGGCAATGAGAAGCGGCGACCAGGTATATTTCACTTAACCTAAAGCGACTGTTGTTCGAACTTGGTGTTTGAATCAACTTTATCATCACAGAGGGCAGTTAACTGTGTACCTCAGATTATTGAATGTTCCACTTCCGGGAATGTGCGGCCCAACGGCTGATGACATTGATAAGTGATCAAGGGTTGGTTTCTTTAGATATGGCAGCGTAGTACGGTTGTGGATGGTGAATTACATTTGTGGAGGTGAGGAATTGGTGCAAGTATTGTGAGTTGACATCTCTTCAAATTAGAGTTGACATCTCAGAAATTCAGGGTTGACATTTCTAAATTATGTTGGACAAACACTACAGATATTGTTGAAATTACTGGAAATATAAGGGTTAAAAACTTAAAAAACAGAGTTGAAATCTCTAATTCTTTGAGATGTCAACTTAAAAAAAAAGGGCTTTACAACAGCCTCAATATTTTCTTTTTTAAATTCCCAAATCGATAACCTCCAGTTACAGAAAAATTTGTGTTAACCTGACGAAGATTTTTAATGAACAAATTTGTTTGAAGATGCCCCCAACGTCCCGTAAAATAGATGTAATAATTTGGGATACTATATCCACATCTCATCCATACCTGAATATCTGTAACCAGTTGAAGATGATCAACTCCGGTATTAATTTCCCTAAGCGCACCTCCTCCAACAAGGATTGCAGGTGCCACACTCCAACGGTTATTTTTTAAAATTAAATTATAACTATATCCAATACGGGAAATAATTGAAAACCATTCGGGATCATAAGCGAGGAGGTTGTATGTTGTAGAATCTGTAATCACATCTCTAGAAGGCAATTTCCAATTAATTTTTTGCCACATGGGCGTTACTTTAATAAACAATGAGCCACGGCTCTTAACCTGACGTTCGGAAAATGAATTTGCTGCTCTAAAAGAAAATTGTTTTGAATTCAAAATAAATAGTATATCGGCGCCTGCATCCGAGAATTTAATATCTCTAAATACCCTGAATTCTCGATTTCCGGGAGCTTCAGGAACAAGTAAACCATCATAAGTATTATAAAATGGCCTGAAGTTCCACTTCCTGTTCCCAAAACTAATTCCTAACGATCTGGATTGTAGCCTGACTTTTTTTGCTAATTCGGTTCCTGGTATGGCCCATGAGTATTTTAATGAAAGCCATTTATAGCCAAAATATACGCCAACAAAGCCGCTGCTGTTTGCTACTAATCTATAATTATTTAGCCTGTCTTTCGGTTGAGTAAAATTGAAACGTGTGCTGTAAAGTCCTGGATAAATTTCTATAACATTATTCTTTTCAAAATGCCGGATAAAATTAGAATCTATTTCCTGTTGCGCAAACAAAGGAAATCCAAGAATAACAAATAAGATAGTTAGCCATGATTTCTTAAACGATGTCAATATTATTAATTAAAAGAAAATATTAGGTGAGTTTTATAATTTAATTTGATAAGACAAATGAGGTTGCTTATCAGGCCTAATGAACTTTAAAGATATTTATATTTTATATAAAGATTGCTTGGTTACTGGATTTTTAAGAAATTTTTTATCCAAATACTGTTATTGCAAATTATCCAAAAGTGATGCCCAACTATATTTCAATTCTTTCCAGAACCAGTAGGGTTTCTAAGAATTCATTCCAGGCAGCTTGCCATTTAGCTTTTGCTGCGTCCATTTTTTGATGATGCTCTTCTGTTGAAGCGGATGATTTTTTTATGTACTCTTCAAGCTTTTGTAAGCTTTCCTGGTTTATTTCTTCAAGATGTTTTTTATTTTCCATGAGTTTAGTTTTATGATAATTAACACATTATTTCAAGTTATCTGTTTCCCTCCAAGAAGCCATGGCAAATATTTTCCTTTATTAATAGATCGATATTGGGGCCATGATTAAAGATTGATTTCATAACAGGATAAATATAATCAATTTCGGCTGTAATACTTTTTCCGGTAGCTAAAACGTGAACATTAAACAAATGTATTTGCAATAATAAATAGTCGAATTTTTAAAACTAATTCTCTTGTTAGCTGTTATAATAATACACTAAAAACCTAAAAAATGCGAAAGGGTGTATATGATGCTAGCATCGCCAATACGAGCTTTAGCGTAAGTGCAATGGATGACCTCCAAAAAGCCGGCTTTAAGTATTTTCAGGTTAAAGGGCTTACGGTTGATAACCATTATGAATATGTTGAGCCGCAAATGTTGGTGCTTGTTCCATTCAAGGAATTGCCTACTGATCCTATGAAAAAGGATATTTACGAACCCATAGATAGTGAACTTTTATACAGATGGGCTCGTGAAACAAATGAATTCCCGGTAATCATTATTGCTGACAGTTGATCTTTCATTCTATTAACCATTTTCGAAAAATTTCCACGACGTTGGATAAAATTCTTTATTGTTAGCCTTGATAGTTTGATTGCTGCTTGCTGTTATTTTTAAGAGAATTTATCCAGACTTAAATTAAGTGAAAGTGAGTTATTCCTTCATCTCACGGTGCCTGCGTTAATTTATTAAAAAAGTTTTTCAGAAATAAATTTATTCGTTTTCTTGTTACATCAATTCAGTGTCGTCAATATGTGGAGTTTAGATATCCAGGTTGAACTCCCAAACACTCAGATAATTTCCAGAACTTTCAACATAACTTAAAAATGCATTATAGAAGGGATCACTTCCAATAGTTGCGCTATCACCAATCACAAACAATTTTTCTTTAGCTCGTGTAATGGCAACATTCATTCGGCGATAGTCTTTCAAAAATCCAATTACAAGATCATCATTGCTTCTTACAAGTGATAGTATAATTGTTTCCATTTCCTGTCCTTGAAAGCTATCAATAGTGCTTATGCGCATTTCGAGTGGCAATGATTCCTTTGCGGCAGCAATCTGGCCGGCATAAGGTGAAATAAATGCAGTTTTATTTACATCCAATAATTCTGATTCTATGAGTTTTACAACAATGTTAAGTTCGCCTTCATTCTGCAAACTCATTCCTTCAATTCCCTGCTTTTCATTAAAACCGGAACCTGCAGTATCAATAAATGTTACATGTCTGTTATGTTCATTTTGTAAGTGATTCGCCGTAAGCAATAATCCATTATAAAAATAATTGCCGGAAAAATCTGCAATTGCTTTTCGCATTCTGTATTGTGTGTTAAGTAGAAAGACAGAATTTATTTTCCCGATAGATAATTCAAGGATTGAACGGCTTAAACCTAAATTGGCGGCTTCCTGGCTTAAAACAGTAGGAGGTAGCTGCAGGTGATCACCAGCCAGCACATATTTTTCTGCAAGCGGCATTAAACACCAGGCCAGAGGTTCAATACATTGCCCGGCCTCATCAATCAACAATGTATCAAAGCGAATTTTTTCTGCTCTTGAATCATATAATCCAACCGGTGTTCCTAGAACAACAGCAGCTTCAGCATATAATTTATCTTCATTGTATGCCTGTAATTTTTTTATTTCAACCCGAATATTTTTGACTTCCTTAAACAGGAGATTGCGTTGTTCCCTGTCAGCTTTACCAAAAGTCCTTTTGTATTTTAGGGCCATTTTTCGAAATTCTTCTGCTCGTATTTTTAGTTGCCTGATCTCTTTTTGTTGTTTGCTATTGGCAAGTTTTCCTTCAGGAGTATAACTAAATATCGTCTCATCAACCTTGCTGGTATTTCCAACTCTCAATATATTTAAACCCTGTGCAATCAAGCCTTTGGCGATATTATCTACCGCAGTGTTACTGGGAGCTGTCACGAGTATTTTTTCAGCTTTGCGGTTTAACTGCACAATAGCTTCTATCAGAGTGGTAGTTTTTCCAGTACCTGGTGGGCCATGAACGATGATAATCGAATCATTTGAAACAATTGCTTCCACAGCATTTTGCTGGCTCGCATTTAATTTATTATTATTAAATGATAAATTAATAGGAGGGGGAATAAAATTATTCGGAGATGCCGACACTCCATGCAATGTTTTAAAAAGTTGGAAAAGTTTTTTATTTGCAGGAAGCCCTTTTAATACATCTTTCATGATGCTGGTTGTTCGTTGATCGGGAGCCAGTTTAATACCTACGCCATTATCTTCTATCCAATCCGGAAAATCCGGTGCAAATAATCTAAATTCTCCACTCTTGCCATCCAGGTTCATTAAAACCCCTTTAACGGGTTCTTCGCCGGAAATAAAGCATTCAATAGCGGCGCCATCCCTGAATAAATTTGTTTCCGCGGGAAAATTCAATCTGAAAGTTATTTCCGGGTAATCTGCATAACCAAAATTCTTGCGGGTAACCGAAATAGGATGAAGTGCCAAACCTTCGGACTTCAATGATTTAAGTGTATGTTGCTGATCGAGGCTGTAACGTTTTACCTGCTCTTTTTCTTCCAGATTTATGCAATGTATCAGATTCTGTATATGCGGATCTTGCTCGGGCATGGCGTGAAAATAGTAAGGTTGAATAAAATAAAAAAATCAATACCCGCTAACTTGAATAACTATTAGCAATATTAAAGCCCGGTTTTCCGGGCCTTAACTATATTTTTTTGATTTTTATATCATCCACAATTCCCGGATCTAGTAAAGCGCTTGTATCACCCAGATTAGTGATTTCGCCTTCTGCAATTTTTCTCAAAATCCTTCGCATGATCTTACCGCTTCTTGTTTTAGGCAACCCATTTACAAACTGTATTTTATCGGGTTTTGCAATTGGGCCAATGATACGGGAAACTGTTTGTAAAATATCCTGCCTGGTTGAATTTTCGTCTCCATGCATATGACTGCAAATCACATAAGCATATATGCCTTGCCCTTTTATGTCGTGAGGATAACCAACCACAGCACTTTCAACCACGCCCGCATGCATATTGATCGCATTCTCTACTTC
This sequence comes from uncultured Ferruginibacter sp., assembly GCA_964496585.1. Taxonomy (GTDB): domain Bacteria; phylum Bacteroidota; class Bacteroidia; order Chitinophagales; family Chitinophagaceae; genus Ferruginibacter. The sequence continues at coordinate 55,996 of CAZCAA010000001.1, read as the reverse complement.
GGCGGTTCCAATGCGGTGGCCACTTACATTCAATACATCATCTACTCGTCCGGTAATTCTGTAATTACCCTGATCATCTTTTAACGCTCCGTCACCTGTAAAGTATAAGTTTTCATAAGTGGCAAAGTAATTTGTACGACATCTTTCATGATCACCATATGTTGTGCGGATAATTCCCGGCCAGGGAGCTTTGATGCAAAGATTACCTTTTAGAAATCCATTCTCATCTTTTATTGTAACTTCTTTTCCCTGATCATCTACCAGTAATGGTTGTACGCCAGGCATCGGCAAAGTTGCCCAACACGGTTTTGATGAGGTAATTCCTGCAAGATTGGAAATCAGTACACCTCCAGTTTCTGTCTGCCACCATGTGTCTACTATCGGGCACTTTTTCTTTCCTACATGTTCATCATACCAAAGCCATGCTTCTTCATTTATGGGTTCACCAACGGTGCCGAGTACTCGTAAAGAAGAAAGATCTTTCCCTTTAAGCGGATCGAGACCATAACCCATTAAACTCCTAATGGCAGTAGGAGCAGTGTAAAGTATATTCACCTTGTGTTTATCAACAATATCCCAAAATCTACCGGCATCAGGAAAGGTAGGTATACCTTCAAACATTAGTGAAGTACCACCGGTACAAAGTGGTCCATAAACAATATAGCTGTGTCCTGTGATCCAACCTATATCTGCTGTACAAAAGTGAATATCTCCCGTTTTATAATTAAATACATTTACAAAAGTATAGGTTGTCCAAAGCATATAGCCAGCAATGCTGTGAACCACACCTTTTGGCTTTCCTGTAGACCCTGATGTATAAAGAATAAAAAGTGGATCTTCTGCATCCATTTCTTCTGCAGGAAAATGAACAATACCATCTTTTTCAATTTGCGTTTCTGCATATTCCATTTCATCTTCCCACCAAAGGTCTCTTCCTTTTATCATAGATACAGGAGTTCTGGTGCGGGTATATACAATCACTTTTTTTATCGTCTTATTTCCAATTAAGGCATCATCTATGATACTTTTTAAAGGGATATCTTTATTTCCACGAAATGCTCCATCGCAGGTAATGATGTATTCAGCGGCGGCATCTTCCAGCCTGTCGGCAATACTTTGTGCGCTAAATCCTCCAAAAACTACACTATGAATAGCACCAATGCGGGCACACCCCAACACAGCATAGGCTAATTCTGGAACCATACCCATATATATGCATACTCGGTCTCCTTTTTTTACTCCATTGTTTCGTAACATCTGCGCTACCTGACAAACTCTTTTGTGAAGCCTGTTATAGGTTACCACTCTTGTTCTTTCATCGGGATTATTAGGCTCCCAAATGATAGCAGGCTTGTCGCCGGATTTTTCCAGGTGTCTATCTATGCAATTTTCGGTGATATTGAGTTTACCCCCTTTAAACCATTGAACATTTGGTTCGGTGAAGTTCCAATCTAATACTTTGTCCCATTTCTTTCTCCAGGAAAAATGTTGAGCAACTTCATCCCAAAATTCCTCCGGAGCCTCCACACTCTTTTTATAGTCCTGCTGATACTGCTCAAATGAAGTAATTTGAAATGGATAAGACATAGTGTTCTTTTTTTATGCTATAAAATTACGGAAACTACTAAACTGTAAGGAAATTAATGTTGTTAGCTAACCATGTGTATGCTAAAATAGAAAAGTTTAGTGTAGAAATTACTAAATTGATTTTTAAAAGGAAGTAGAATAAAATTAAAGAATTTATTCAAAATTGGGCAGTACAATAACTTAAAAAAAGATAACGTTGGAGATTTCCTTTTATAATGATGTTTCCAAGGCAATTTTATTCTATCAAATAAACACTTTAAACCTTTCATAACATTGACGCAACATATTTTCTCTGTCATCCGGATGTGCAATATCTATCAGCGCTTTTGCACGTTGCCGTAAATTCTTACCTAATAAAAATGCGTTTCCATATTCCGTTACCACATAATGGATATGCCCACGAGTTGTAACAACACCTGCGCCTTCTTTAAGATACGGCACTATTCTGGGTATTCCTTTGGCAGTTCTGCTACTAAGAGCGATAGTAGGTTTGCCACCTTCACTTAATGCAGCACCACGCATAAAGTCGAGTTGTCCACCGATTCCACTATATTGTTTTGTTCCGATGCTATCGGCACAAACCTGTCCGGTTAAATCCACCTCAATGGCGCTATTGATGGCAATTACTTTTGGGTTTTTTCGAATAAAGTGTGGATCATTCACAAAATCAATGTCCAGAAAAGCGAAAGAAGGATTATCATCTACATAATCATAAAGTCTCCTGGTGCCGATTGCAAAAGATGTAACAGTTTTGTTTGGATGAATAATTTTCTTCTTATTGTTGATAACATCTTTTTCTATGAGATCAATAATCCCATCACTTAACATTTCTGTATGTACTCCAAGATCTTTATGGTCATGCAAAAATTTTAAAACTGCATCTGGTATGGTACCAATGCCCATTTGAATAGTACTTCCATCTTCGATGAGAGCGGCAATATTTCTACCAATCGACATTTCAATTTCTCCAACTTTTTTGCCAAAATCTTCTTCTACCAATTCAGAAGGAAAATAAACCATCTTCGAAAATCTTTCTGTATGCATCATACCATCGCCATGTGTACGTGGCAAATTTGGATTAACAAGTGCGACAACATATTTAGCGTTATCTACTGCAGCACGGGCAATGTCAATTGATAGGCTTAGTGAGCAATAACCATGTACATCAGGCTCTGAAACCTGTACCATCGCAACATCTATTTCCAATATTTTCCTTTTGAAAAGATCCGGGATATCGCTTAAAAATACCGGTACAAAATCAGCTCTTCCTTCAGCAACGGCTGACCTTACCGAATCTGACACGAAAAGGGAATTTATATGAAATGACGACTGGTATTCTGCTTTGTCTACTTCTATGTTACCTTTTAAAGATATCGATACAAGTTCTACATCTTTTAGCCTTTCGTGTTGCATTGCCAGAGCTTGAAGCAGGTGATGAGGTGTACAAACACTTCCATGTATAAATACTCGTTGTCCACTTTGAACTATTGACACTGCATCTGCCGCAGAAACATAACTATATGGATGGATCATTTATTTATTATTTAGTGCAAAGTTCCAACAATTCAAAAATAAATAACAGGATAATAATCATAAGTCGCTATGACATTATTTATATAGAAATTGAAATTGTGATTACAGGCATCCGGCACTGCTCATTAGCTTTGTTTAAAAAAGCTGACATAAAAAATTACGCCAGCTGCTGCAAAAAAATTAGTTTTTCTTTTTTACTATTTCTACTACGGGCATTACTTTTCCTTTTAATTCAATATCACGCTTTTTCGCATCAAGGTCAAGTTCCATAGATCTAAGCTGAAAATTGCGAACCTTTTCGTCGTATGTATTCTTTAAAATAGCAGCTTCGGGATCAACTATCTGATATTGGCCTTTTAATGTTAGATAAACCTGCACCATCGGCTCATTTACTACCGGATTGATCACTTTGTCAAACTGTTTAACTGAAACTTTATCGTAATATATCGTTTTATTTTTTTCTGCATAATTGTAAGATACCTGGATAGGTTTATCCTTTTTACTATTATTCATAAACGTTGGCGCGATACCCGACCTAAAAGCATAATATTCCGCATACCGTTCGGAGGGATAGGCGGAACTGTGCATTTCGCCAACTTGAGTAAATTTTGTAAAGATGCCGGCTTTTTCGAGTACCGCTTTTTTATCAAGCAATATTTTTAATGCTTCCTGTCTCAGCATGCTCAGAATTTCATCCTTGTTCTCAATATTGTAATCTACTTTAACCAGATCATATACTTCCGCTTTAGCTGCAACTGTAATGATCGGATTGATCTGTTCCTGTTTATAAAATGTAAGATGTATATTCCGTTTCATTTCAAAACCAGTAGGCACTTCATTAAAGGTTCGGCTCAGTTTTTTTTCTGTCACCTCCGTTTCGTAAGTTGGCACCATTGTAATGGGATCAAAAAATATCTGCTTCTCATCCATGCCTTCTTTCTGTAGATTTGTTTTAAAGATCTCCGAGCGAGCGCTCATTGCAGCTTCTACTTCCTCTATTGTTTTTCCATATTGTGTAAGACTAAAAATAGCGACATAAGAATTTGCTTTAACATTTATCATTACGTTAGCTTCCAGCAAATTTGAGAAATTACTACTATAACTTTGGATGTTTAAATCCACCGAACGGGAAGATTGCGAGTAATCACTACTGTTAGACAAGATATTTTTCTCCAAATAAGCATTTCCCAAAATTTGTGATTGGCTATTCACCGTGACGATAACTAAAACTGTAGTAACTAAAACTGACAAGAATATTTTTTTCATAAATAATTTTCTTATCTGTACACGAAGCAGATAAAACCGTTCAATTTTTTTTAATAAACTTCTGTTACCAAAGTAAGTAACCTGGGATCTGAACTAACTGTTGGATTGATAGCAATGTATTTATTTTTATTGGATACGAGGCGAGTTGTTTGAGTGTTAATCTTATTGTCAAATAAATTGCTGTCAGACTTTATTTTTACCTCTGCCACCTTTTTATTCTCATCAGCATTATTTTGCAAACTTTCATCCTTTTTACTTTCCTCTTTGGTTTCTACAAAAGCCGGCTGCTTGGTTGTTTTGTTATAATTATAAACCAATAGGGTTGAAAAAGCAATTATCAAAATACCGGCTGCTGCATACCAGACCAAGCGACTTGACTTTAATTTGCGCTCACTTATTACAGTATCCAGCGGAATCTTTATATTGTCATTCAATAAAGGCACGTCTGATGTTTCTTCAGCAGAAACCTGCAGCATCTTTTTTAGTAAATTATATTCCTGTTCATCA
>CAZCAA010000001.1:10745-51003 GCA_964496585.1 uncultured Ferruginibacter sp. | reverse complement strand
TTTTCCTGGAAGCGTAAAATATAGAGAGTGCGTTTTTCATCAGCCAGGTCATTTGTACAGGAATGAACTGCTATTTTAAATCTCTTTAAATCCGGATTTACTGCATCGGTAGTTGTAATGGCATCCTTCACCAATGAAAGGTGATTTAGCCTTGTTTCCTTTTTTCGGTATTCATTTTTGCACATATTGTTTGAAATACTATACAGCCAGGTTGAAAAATTTCTTTCAAGTTCAAACGAGCCGGCATTTTTAACGAGTTTAACAAAAAGTTCCTGCGTACAATCCTCCGCTAACTCTTTATCTTTCCACAGCATCCTGAAAAAATAGCTGAACATTTTCTGGCTATAGCGTTTATAGATTTCATCAAATGCACTATTACTGCCAGCTTCAATAAGTGGCATTAAAAGTTCGTCTGTATAAGCAGCGTAAGAAACATTTCTAAGGGCCATGTATTTACCCGTCTATAAGTTGAAGAATATTTTTTTCTATGCCTGCTTTTAAAGCAATTTTTAAGATTATATTTTTCAATTGAATTGCTCGTTTATCATTATTAGCGCGATAGAAGCGATACAATAAAATGAATCCTGGTAAATAATTTTTGTAAAGTTGTATTGTGTGTTCAGCAGTATATAATTCGCTTTCTAAAATTGTAAGATCAAAAAGAAAATTATAATTACTTTCCAATTCCTTAAATGCATTTGTTGAATCTAATTTAATCAGCAATCCGGTATAAGCTGCATCGGGGTATAGTTCCATTATTTCTTTGCCGATGGATAAACACAAATAGCTATTTTCAGTTTTAGGTAATCTTCCATTATAATATTTTAATAAGATATCCTGCCTTACATGAAACTGTCGTTGAATGATGGCAAGTGGCACCAAATCCTGAAGTCCTTTAGCATAGATAACGGCATTTCTACCAGCCGACATTAAAGTGTTGTAATGATATTCGTATAATTCATTTGATAATGGTTTCAACTTGTTAAGAGCAAATGTGCTCTTGTTGAGTTCATCGGTATTTCCTGTAATAATATTATATTGGATAAGAAAAGGTAGAACGGCTGCTTTGTTTTCGGCAAGTTCCGTTGCGGAATATATTGCAATGCTATCGGTTTTATTCGATTGAAGAAATTGCATAAGATTGAATTGCCAGCTTCCACTGATATAGCTTTCTGAAGCTAAAAATGCATTTTTCAATGCAGCTGTTTTTTGAGGGCGTGCGAGTTTTTTGTCCCGCTCCGTCCACACATAATAATCTAGCCAGGCATCTGCATTGCTCCGTTTTCTTTCCAGAGCCTGCTTCCAGGTACTGTAAGGCAGATCCTTAAACAACAGATTGCTTTTTTCATTTGCTGATAAGTTGGCAGTTATATTCGTTGCTTTTTCACTAGTACTTTGCGCCTGCAGGTTGAAAGTCATCATTAAAATAATTAATAGATAAATGTATCTCATAATGGTCTGTACAAACGTGAATTGTTTTCGTTCAAAATAAATAGCATTCTTTTAATCTTTATCTGAAAGGGTAGTTATAAATGACAACTCTTTCTTGCTTTTAACACCAACTTATCCGTTTTGTAATAGTAATTAGCGGGATTGTACCACGTAGAATTACGATTTGTTCTACAAAAAAGTATTTTATTTAAAAAAAAAATCATTTTCAACTTGTAATTTTATTTTATTTAATAAATGTTCAATACATTTGATAGCTTCATTTAAATAACATCTATGAAAAAACCGCTGCTCCCCCCGAGTAGATATTGTTTCGAAAATTTTACAATTATCAATCAAAAAATAAACATGAAAAAAGTCTACCTGCTAACTTTGTTGTTTGCTATGTTTACAACTGTAGGTTTTTCACAAACGGATAAATTCTGGAGTGCAAGCTACGAATCGGCCACAAATATCAGTAAGGATAAGGCTGTTGCCAGGCTGTCTTTTCCGACTGTATTCAAATTGTTTAATTTAAATACGAACGTATTACGTCAGGAATTATTTGCTGTTGTAGATAACCATGCATCAAGGCATTCAACAATTATTTCCTTACCAAATACTGATGGGCAGTTAGAACAGTTTGAAGTGGTAGAAGCGTCAAATTTCGAACCCGCACTTCAGGCTCAATTTCCCAGCATCAGGGCTTTTTCAGGGAAAGGTATTTCAGACAGATCTGCCACACTTAAATTGAGTATTTCAGATCAGGGGATACAAACAATGATTTTCAGAACTGAAAAAGAAAATGAATTTATAGAACCATATTCAAGTGATCATACCATTTATGCTGTTTTTACATCTCAGAGAAAACCTGGGCAATTACCATGGACCTGTTCTACACCTGATCAAGACCTGGCAATTAGTTTAAATTCACAGGTAGCTAACACAGTATCTATGTCAAGATCTGGTGGCAATTTAAAAACAATGCGCTTAGCGCAATCTTGTAATGCTGAGTATTCCAACTATTTTGGTGCAACAAGTGCCTCACAAGTGGCATTGGTATTGGCAGCATTTAATGCAACACTAACCCGTTGTAATGGCGTTTATGAAAAAGACCTGGCTTTACATTTAAACCTGATCGCTAACACTACCAGCGTTATTTATTACACGGCGTCCTCTGATCCTTATACGTCATTATCTAATTGGAATTCACAATTACAATCAACCTTAACAGCTGTTATTGGTGAAGCAAATTATGATATAGGTCATATGTTTGGTGCTTCTGGCGGTGGCGGAAATGCGGGTTGTATTGGATGCGTTTGTACAAACGGCTCTAAGGGAAGTGGAATTACATCGCCGGCAGACGGCATACCACAAGGCGACAATTTTGACATCGACTATGTTGTTCACGAAGTTGGACATCAACTTGGTGGAAATCACACTTTTTCTAAATCTCTGGAAGGAACGGGAGTAAATAAAGAAGTTGGTTCAGGAATAACAATTATGGGTTATGCTGGAATTACCAGCCAGGATGTATCAAATCATTCAATAGATATTTATCACGAAGCAACAATTGCCCAGATTCAAGCTAATTTGTTGACAAAAACCTGCCCGGTTACAACAGTAATAACATCAACCAATGCTACACCGGTTGTAGCCGCAGTAGCGAATTACACTATCCCAAAAAGCACACCGTTTGCGCTTACCGGCTCGGCAACAGATGCAAATGCTGCTGACGTTTTAACTTATTGCTGGGAGCAAAATGATAATTCAACAGTTTCGGGAACCAGTAGTGTTGCCAGTGCAACAAAAGCATCCGGGCCAAATTGGATCTCTTTTAGTCCAACTACTTCTCCAACGAGGTATTTTCCAAAATTAGCAACAATACTTGCAGGTGCATTGATCAGTGGGCCACTTCCGGGTGGAGATGCAGGAGCTAATACGGAGGCTTTGAGTTCTGTTGCGCGTACGCTGAACTTCAGACTAACAGTAAGGGATAATGCAATATATAGTTCATCGGTTCCTGTTTCAGTAGGACAAACAGACTTCACTGATATGGTAGTAACTGTAAGTACCGCTTCCGGTCCATTTGCTGTTAGTGTTCCAAACACAGCAGTATCTTACGCTGGTGGGTCGTCTCAAACTATTACATGGGCCGTTGCAAGTACTACCGCAGCTCCTGTTAGTTGTGCGAATGTAAAGATATCGTTGTCAACTAACGGAGGATTAACATTCCCAACGGTATTAATTGCCAGCACGCCAAATGACGGTTCAGAATTGTTGGCCATCCCAAATACGCCTACAACAACGGCCAGGATAAAAGTAGAAGCTGTTGGAAATATTTTCTTTGATATTTCAAATACTAATTTCACCATTACTTCCGGAAGTAGTTTTTCCAGTATAACAACATCTGCAGTTAGTCCGCTTAGCTACTGTGCGGGAGCTACAGTTAGTGTACCTTTCACTACAAATGGAGCGGCAAATGCGGGGAATGTATTTACAGCCCAATTATCCAATGCGGCAGGTTCCTTTTCGAGCCCGGTTGCAATTGGTACATTAACAAGCACTACATCAGGAACGATCACTGCAACAATACCAGTGCTGACAGTTTCAGATACCGGTTATCGTATAAGGGTTGTTAGTTCTAATCCGACTGTAACAGGTTCAGATAATGGATCAAATATTTCTATAGTTACGGTACCAACAGCTTCTGTTATCACAGCAGCTGGTTCTACAGCAATTTGTCAGGGAACTACTGTTGTATTAAGCGGAAATATTGGTGGAACGTGGAGTAATGGCGCAACTACGGCATCTATTACCGTTAGTACAGAAGGCACATATTTCGTAACAAATACAAATAGTTGTGGCAGTGTTCAGTCAAATGTAATTGTGGTGACAGTGAATTCGCTACCAACCGTAACAGCATCCAATGTAACAGGATGTGCAGGCAATGCAATAACATTGTCAGGTTCTCCTGCAGGTGGTACATTTAGTGTTGCTAATCCATATAACGGACCATCAACCAGCTATACTTACACTTACACCAATGCAAATGGTTGCACAGCAACAAGTGCTGCGGCATCTATAACAATTATTCCTCTGCCAACAGTAACAGCATCAAATGTAACAGGATGTGCAGGCAATGCAATTACCTTGTCAGGTTCGCCTGCAGGTGGTACATTTAGTGTTGCTAATCCATATAACGGACCATCAACCAGCTATACCTACACTTTCACTAACGCAAATGGTTGTACGGCAACAAGTGCTGCGGCATCTATTACAGTTATTCCTCTGCCAACAGTAACAGCGTCCAATGTAACTGGATGTGCAGGCAATGCAATTATCTTGTCAGGTTCGCCTGCAGGTGGTACATTTAGTGTTGCTAATCCATATACCGGACCATCAACCAGCTATACCTACACTTTCACTAACGCAAATGGTTGTACGACAACAAGTGCAGCAGCTTCTATAACAGTTAATCCTTTACCTGTAGTTTCATTCAGCGGATTAGCATCGTCTTATAGTGTTAGCAACGGGTCGGTAACTTTGGTAGGTTCTCCGGCTGGAGGAACTTTTACGGGACCTGGAATATCGGGAAATACATTTATTCCTGCAACAGCAGGAGTGGGTGGACCTTACAGCATCACGTATTCATATACAAACGCAAATGGTTGTAATAATATAAGTAGTTTACAAACCAATGTAACCGGAGCATGTACAGTTCCTGCCAGGCCGGGAACTATAACAACTGTTGGAGGATCTGCAAAGGTTTGTCCTGGAGATAGCAAATCTTATACTATTTCAGCCGTTTCCGGCGCCACCTCTTATACATGGACAGCACCTGCTGGTGGAATTGTTACAAGCGGACAAGGAACAAATGCTGCTACGATAACTTATACTGCCTCATTTACAGTGGGAGATTCTCTTAGGGTAACCGCTAACAATATTTGTGGAGCCAGTGTAGCAAAAGCTTTAAAGATCAATAAAAATTCTGCAGCCGCTACGCCAGGTGCCATTACAGGAACAATATACGGCGTATGCAACAGCAATTCGATACCGTATTCTGTAGTTGCTGTTGCCGGTGTAACTTATAATTGGTATTCAAGTGTTGCAGGTGTTACAATTGCCTCCGGACAAGGGACAAACTCTATTACAGCTAATTTTGGATCAGGTTATGTAAGCGGAGCAATGAGGGTAACGGCAACGAATGCTTGTGGAACATCTGCCGCCAGAAGTCTAACAGTTTATGCGAGACCAGCCTTGTCTACTTCAATTACTGGAAATACCTCTGTTTGTGCAGGTCAGCTTGCAGTTCCCTATTCCATAGCTGCGATTCCAGGAGCAACAACTTATACCTGGTACGCACCAACCGGATCAAAAATTTCAGATGGCGTAGTTACATCAACTGGAACAAACCTTACAACAACTTCTACCAGCGTTACAGTTAATTTTGGTACTACTGCAGGACTTGTACGAGTGAAAGGCATTAATTCGTGTGCATCAGGAAGTGTTGCATCATTGTCAGTTGCATTCACTGCATGCAGGCAAGCATTACAATCTTCCAATGAAATTGTGATGGCTTCTGAAAATGACCTGCAGGTTTATCCTAATCCATCTAACGGTGATTTTAAGATTAACCTAACCAACAACAAAGCCATTTCTGCAAGTAAGATTATAATAAGCAATGAGTTTGGCCAGATTGTTTATCAGGGTACTTTTAATAATGCGAAAGGAATGATTGAATTGAGATTGAATAATAAATTACCAAGCGGTATTTACCTGGTAAGTTGTACGACAGACAGAATTAAGACAGTTAAAAAACTTATCATTAGTAAATAAGCAACATTTAACAAATTAAAATCCCGTTATCTTAATAAGATAACGGGATTTTTTTTTCATATCATAGAAATGAAGTAGCGTCGTTTAACGGGTAAATTTCAATTTTAACATGTACAAAAAGAAGTCGTTACAGTAACCAGCTATAAGTCGTCTTGTTTTTAAAGTGAGTTAACCTGAATAACCTGACAGTAAAAAGCTGTATTTTAAATTTGAGATGAGGATTACAATAAACATCATTTTGATAAAAATTGCAAATTTGCAGCGTTATCCATTGCCGAAGATATTTTCATTTTAACGCAATTATTAAAATCCGATATCAATTACATAAAAAGCAGGCAAGGGTTAGTTGCCTGTTGCTGTTAACATTTTAGCATTATTGTATGATTATTTTTTCTATTTGTTCTAATGCTTCACCCCGCAATTTTACAAGATAAATACCTGTTGCCAGTTGCGGTAAAGTCATTATAACTTTGCCAGATGCTGTAGAAATATCTTTTTTAAAAACCTGTATACCTGAACTATTTACGACCTGTATATTCTTTATTGCCAAACCATTCAGATCCAGGTTTAACACAGGACTATTAAGTACTGTGGGATAAACGATCACTTTTCGCTGCCTAGAACCTGCGATCCGTATGATGTTAGAATATTTGATCGAACCATTATTATCTTCAATGGCTAGTCTATAAAAAATATCCTGTTGATTATCTACCATGTGCCGGAAACTATAATTTCCTCCGTTGCTAAAGCCAGAAGCCGCTACACTTCCTGCGGATGAGTATGATGAAGCGTTCAGGCTATATTCAATATTAAAACGAATAGTATTTATTTCAGAACTGGTTTTCCATTTTAACTGGTTGTAACCACTATTACGCATACCCGAAAATGTGGAAAGCCTAACCGGCAAAACTGTTCCTCCAGTGCCAACGACTTTATAAAGTGTACTGGTACCTTGTGATACTGCGTATAAAGTACCGTCTTCGCCTTCACCAAAACCAACTATAAATGAAATTGCGGAAGATTGGACTGCCGAATCAAAACCACCAGTTCCGTTTGGCCAAAGAATGAATATATCTCCTGAATATACATCTGCAGCTATGTAGTATCCTGGTAAAGTTGGATATTCACTACCACGATAAACAAATCCTCCAACAACAGAAGAGGGTCCAGCCCCGGGATTAGGGTAGTCATAAACCGGAGGAACATAATTTGCGGGTGTACAGTCGGGTACAGCAGGAGTAGAAGGATAGCCTTCAAAACAACGCCAACCGTAATTCACATTTCCTGTACTACCTGCTGGCCTGAAATTAATTTCTTCCTGTGACCCCTGGCCAACATCTCCGATCCACATATCACCGGTAGCGGTATCGAAACTCCATCTAAATGGGTTGCGAAGTCCGATTGCCCAAATTCTTTCATCGATAGAAGGATTGCCGACATAGGGATTATCCGGAGGTACTGCGTAGTTACCATAAGTAACGCTGGTCTGGTCGATATCAATGCGCAACATTTTGCCCAAAAGCACCGTTCCGGTTTGAGCATTATTTGGACCATCATTTCCACCGCCTCCATCTCCGGTTGCAAAATATAGATATCCGTCTGCGCCAAAATTCAGTTTGCCTCCATTGTGATTACTTTGAGTAGGATGTGAGATTGTGATAATGGGAGTAAGTGTACTAATATCAGCAGTATTTATGTTTCCGGCGGTTGTTTGGCACCTGCTAACCGCAATATCTCCGCTTAAATCGTTGTAATAAATAAAAAAGAACCTGTTAGTAATACCATCGTAAGCCGGATGAAAAGCCATACTCAATAAACCTTGCTCTCCTCCGCTGGTTATAATATTTGCGCCGGTAGTTCCAAAATCAGCGAACTGTGTTACTGTGGCTCCGTTCCTTACCACAATTGTTCCCGCCTGTTGAACAATGAATAGTCTGTTACTACCATCGCCAGCATTGGCAATGTCTACAGGACCGCTTAATCCTCCAAATTCAACCGCATAACTTATCGCAGGTGGTTGTGCCAATAGGCTGTTTTGGAATAAAAATGAAAGAAGGGATATTGAAAGAAATCGCAGAAATGTATATGATCTTGTCATAATGATAAATTTAAATTAGATTGAATATACCAAATTAGGGCCTTAATAAAAAATCTTAGTAGCCATAAAAACCGTACAAAAAATTAGCCAGAATATTAATATATACCTTGGGGAACAGTTTCCGTTCATACATTCATTTATACATTTGAAATGAAGTTTGCAAAAACTACCGGACATTTATTACCTTACTTCTACTAATATCAAAAAATTTACGAAGATGAAGTTGATTTCAATATTAATGATGTTTGGTTTGAATAGTTTTGGTCAATATAAAGATGCAGAAGGGCTTTTAAAAGGAATGTATAATAGGTACGCTGGAAAGTGGTATAAAAGCTTTGTGTTTATTCAAACCACAGACCAATATCGAAATGACAGCATTGTTAAAAGTTCTACCTGGTATGAAGCAATCGTTTTTCCGGATAAATTCAGAATTGATTTTGGCGAAAAAAAGGATAGCAATGCAGTCATTTTTTTGAAAGATTCTGTTTACAATTTTAGAAAAGGCAAGCTGTTGCGGACTACCTACAACGATGATAATCTTACATTTTTATTAGGAGGAATGTATTTTTTAAAGTATGAAGCAGTTCGGGAAAAGATTATCAAAGACGGATATGACATAACAAAATTTTATATGACAGATTGGTTGGGAAAGAAAGCATTTGTTATTGGTGCAAATGAACCTTCGGAAAAGTCAAATCAATTATGGATTGATAAGGAAAAATTAGTGATAATTAAATTTATAAAATTTAAAAATGGCGAAAAAGAGGAAGGTATCTTTAGTGGACATAAGAAATTCGGTAATGCCTGGTCTGAAACAGCTTGTGATTTTTATGTTAACGACAAGTTGATTCAACGAGAAATATATAATAATTGCCAAGCAGATGTAAAAGTAAATGAAGCAATCTTTGAAATAACCAGATTTGTTGTAAGGGACTAATTTACTGTTGGTTGTATTGATGATAATTTAAAACCTGGTACATATTGCAATTGGTATTAGATACATTTTTCTCTCATTAGTTTTCATATCTTGCTAACTGAATATTACATTAATGAAAAACTTATTTTCTATTAGCAATAAATTTGCTCCTGCATACTTTGTAGCTATTTTCTCAATAATTACATCATTTATAACCCGCACTTTGATTCTGATACTTTTTGGGAAGAATATGAGTGTTTCTTTTCCATTTGTTGGAAGTTTCTTTATTGGAATGCTATATGACATTGTAGTAAGTTCGTTTATTATTATTCCTTTTGTTTTGCAGATAGTCTTTACAAATAATTTTATCTACACAAAAAATGGTAGACTATTAACGATATTATTTTTTATTGCCCTACTGTTCACCTTGTTTTTTACAAACCTTTTTCCAAAAGATTATAATAAAGATCTTTACAAAGTATTAGAGTACTATGTTATTTTCAGATTTGCAATCTACCTGTTTCTTTGTTTTCAATCTCCAGATTTCCGGAAGAAATGGCGAACATTTATTTTGCTATTTTTGATTTTCATTGCAGTTTTCCTATTACTCTTTAATGTAATTAGTGAGATCGTGTTCTGGCAGGAATTTTCGGGTCGATACAATTTTATAGCCGTAGATTATCTGGTTTATACTCATGAGGTTATTGGGAATATCAGAGAATCGTATCCTGTAACCACCATCATTACATCAGTAACGTTAGTGACTTTGATTGTGTTAATTATATTAAGAAAAAGAGTTCGCAATGCTGTTTGGCTTGTTGCTAACTGGAAACGACGAATTGTTTATGCGTTGGTATTATTGAGTATACCTGCAATTTTTCTTTTTACAATAAAGCCAGTTTGGGCATCATTTAGTTCTAATAATTATGCCAATGAACTTGCAGGCAATGGTATTTATCAGTTTATACAAGCTTTTCAAAATAACGAACTGGATTTTTATAAGTTCTATAAAACTATTCCCGACGATGAAGCATTTGCCATCGTAAGAAAAGAATTAGGAATTTCGGGAACTGAGACAAGAACTATAGAAAGAGATGTGAAAGCCATTTTGCCCGAAAGAAGAATGAATGTTGTTTTAATAAGTGTTGAAAGCCTGAGTGCAGACTTCATGAGTGCATTTGGAAATACAAAGAGTATCACTCCTCAATTGGATAGCCTGGCAGCACATAGTTTGTTTTTCACAAAAACATATGCTTCGGGTACACGCACCGTTAGGGGATTAGAAGCACTATCCCTTTCAATTCCACCAACACCAGGACAAAGTATTGTGAAAAGGCCTGAGAATGAAAATTTATTCTCACTAGGATCTGTTTTTAAAAGTAAAGGCTATATCACCCAATTTATTTACGGTGGGTATGCTTACTTCGACAATATGAGTTATTTTTTCTCACACAATAATTATGATGTTATTGATAGGTCTGCAATAAAACCTGCTGATATCCACTATGCTAATATCTGGGGTGTTGCAGATGAAGACCTTTTTAACATGGCACTATTAAGAATGGATGAAAACTACCAAACCGGGAAGCCTTTTTTTTCCCAGGTAATGACAGTATCAAATCATCGGCCTTTTACATATCCTGAAAACAGGATCGATATTCCTTCTTCTAATCAAAGTAGGGAAGGGGGTGTAAAATATACCGATTTTGCTATTGGTAATTTCATAAAGCAGGCTGCGGAAAAGCCATGGTTTAAAAACACTCTATTTGTAGTGGTGGCAGATCATTGTGCATCCAGCGCTGGCAGTGCATATCTTCCGGTTACAGGATATCATATTCCTCTACTAATTTTTGCGCCATCTTTATTGGAACCTAAGAAAATTGATAAACTTACTGCTCAGATCGACATTCCTCCTACAATTCTGGGCTTGCTAAATTTTTCGTATAAAAGCAAGTTCTTTGGTGTAGACGTATTAGACAGCACAAACATATCAGAACGTGCATTTATTAGTACCTACCAGGGTTTAGGTTTTCTGGAAAACAATAAATTGGTAATACAATCCCCTTTAAAAAAAATAAATATGTTTCAACCTGATTTTACAAATGGAAAATCGCTTAAGATTAAATCAGTTGATAGTTTGGAAAGGAAAGCAATCGCGTTTTATCAGGTAGCTGCTTGGCTGATCAAGAATAACAAATACTCAGCATTATCTGAAAAATGACCAATGTTGTAATTATATTTTCCTGAGTTCATTTCTTATTTTATCCACTAAATCTGTTAATTTATTGCAATGTTCGGAAAAATATATTGTGGTTAAGATTAGTAGTCTGAATGTCTTGATGAAATGCGAATATCCGAGCTACATTTTAACAGTAACAAGAAATCATCGAAAATAGATTAATGTGCAAGAGCCTGTTGAAAAGATTTGAAATCCAATGCTATCTATGTGTTTTTTTAAACATAAATTCAGAGATGTCAACTAAGGATTCAATGATCTAAATCACCATATGCCAAGGTGTCAAATGAATACTTTTTAGCTATTAGCAAGGAAATTCAGAGATGTCAACTCAAGATTGAATGTTGTTAAGCACAAATAAACTGAGATGTCAACTCAAAATGGAAGGTCGTCAAGCTCAAAAATTTAGAGATGTCAACTCATTGGTAAATGAGATTTTATTCAAAATCTCTGAGATCACGTCAATAAAATACTCTGTAATTTTCCCAATTCATTCTCTCCTTAACCAACTGCTAAAAGCCCAACTTTATATAGAGTATTAATGGGCTTGTTGTCCCAGAATAATTCAAAATCTTCCAGATCTGAAGATTCATAATCTCTTCTAATATCTGCACGAGTGAGTAGTTTGTTATTTTTAATACTCATAACTTCCAACATCTTCGAAAACCAAAGCCCCTGTTGTTTTTCTGTACTGATATTTATAGTCTCTTTTTTACTATAGAAAGTCAGCGAGCACATTTCCCATTGGCTGCCTTTTTTGGATTTGCTAATGATCTCAATATCTGGCGTGTTTCCTAACCAAACTATTTTATCAGAATCTTTAGAAGTGTGCGCCCCGGTTTCTTCGAGTGCTTTCATTATAAAATCAGACGAAATTGTAGTTTTGGGTATTTTAAAATCAAACCATTTATGCAATGGATAATCAAGGCAACTTCCATGCATAAAATTTAGCAATGATTTTTTTAATCCATAAGCAAAACTTTCATGGTCGGCACCAGTTGGATCAAGATGCGCTATGTCATTGTTTGCAAAGCTGCCAAGGGTTTCCGTTAGTTTTTTAACTTTATATTTTTCAGGGTTTAATCCAACCGGACTATGAGCTGTCATGGTAAACTGGTGCCAAAAGGCAGATTGTAATATCCCTGATGCAAATAATTGCCTAACCATTTCAAGTGAATCAATAGTTTCCTGCGATGTTTGCGTTGGAAAGCCGTACATGAGATAAGCGTGTACCATGATACCCGCTTCGCTAAAATTCCTGTTTACTCGGGCAACCTGCGCTACCGTTATTCCTTTATCAATTAATTTTAGTAATCTGTCTGATGCTACTTCCAAACCGCCCGATACTGCAATACAACCAGCAGCTTTTAACAATAAGCATAGATCGCGAGTAAAACTTTTTTCAAACCTGATATTAGCCCACCACGTAACAATCAGATTTCTTTTAATAATTTCCAACGACAAAGCCCGCATCAGTGCAGGTGGCGCAGCTTCATCTACAAAATGAAAACCGGTTTCACCTGTTTGAGCAATGATTTCTTCAATTCTATTACAAATAATCTCTGCCGTTATCGGCTCATATAATTTAATATAATCAAGACTAATATCACAAAATGTACATTTTCCCCAATAACAACCATGCGCCATCGTTAGTTTATTCCATCTGCCATCACTCCATAAACTATGCATCGGATTTATTATTTCTATAGCAGAAATATATTTATCTAATAAAAAATCACTGTAATCAGGCGTTCCTATCTGCCCTTGCTTGTAATCTGGACAAGCTGTATCATTGACATAGGTAAGTTTACTATTTACTAAAGTAAATGTTCTCTTTAATTGAAGCAGATCTATATTTCCGTCGATATATTTTATTAAATTCTCTATCGGAGCTTCACCATCATCTAATGTAATAAAATCGTAAAATTCGAAAACACGTTCATCAGTAAGGGAACGCAATTCTGTGTTAGCAAAACCGCCCCCCATGGCTATCTTGATATTCGGGTGATGTCTTTTTATCCATTGCGCACATCTTAGTGAGGTATATAAATTTCCTGGAAATGGGACCGATAAACATACTAGTTCTGGTTGGACATGCCTCAGTTTTTCATCCAGAATTTTCAACATGATTGAATCGATGAAGGAATGAGGTTTTGACAATTCATTATAAAGTTCATCAAAGCTATTTGCACTTCTTGCCAGCTTTTCTGCATAACGGCTAAATCCAAAATGAGGATCCACTGTTTCTTTTATCAAGTCTGAGAGATCTTCCAGGTACATGGTAGCAAGGTATTTTGCTTTATCTTGGTTACCCATAGTGCCAAATGCCCAGCCAAGATCATCAACCTGTGCAAATCTGGATGCTTCAGGTAAAAAATCTCTTTTACATATCAACGAAGCTAAAACTGCATTTTTACCTTGTAAAAATAATATCACTGCATCAATACTGTTAATGTAATGGTTTTTTAATCGCAGCACTCTCTTAGAATTCTCCGAAAGTTGAGCATCCTGGGAAATCGAAGAAAATAGATGTTGCAATCCTTTTTTAGAAAATAAAGCAACAGTTACCTCAATACCAAGATCACATTGTACTGAACTAATCTTTTTCGTATTTAAAAACCCTTTTAAATATGCAGTTGCCGGATACGGCGTATTCAATTGCGTAAATGCTGGTGTAATTAATAATAACTTGCTACTCAAAATTTCATGATTGATTTACAAAAATATTCTTTAAAACCTAAATATTCAGCTGTTAAAATTATAACTGTTGTAGCAGTTAGCTAAATATCAATGCTGGCTCAGTTTAGCTAAAAGAGTTAAACAATACTTTTAGCCGAAATGTAAGTTATTATTAAGAAACCATCTTTTTTGCTAATCCTGACTTTTTCTATAAGTAGTAGTTGTTATGCAAAATAAATTGTTAGAAAATAAATCCAATATCTCTCAACCTTCTAAAGAAATACGGAAGCATCAAAAAAAACATTATCGCAGCAAACATCCTGGCTCTAATTCACGCAAATTGATCCTAATATTGCCGACACCAGCAACTCAAACCTTATAGATTTGAGTTATCTAAGAATTGATACCATTTTATGTTTCATTTCAGTATCCAATTTCGCAGAATATATCTCACCGACCAGATTACGTAGTTTGCCGACATTTTACTGCTAACAACCTATTGTATATTTAATAATGGGCTAATCCATATTATGTTTACATTACAAAATCGCACATACTATGGATGATAATAAAAAAATGACGAACAGAGACAGTGCCAAAGTGGTTGGAGGTGTAATACTGGTAATTGTTGGAGGAGCTCTATTACTGCGCAATATGGGCTACTTTTTACCTTATTGGCTGTTTACCTGGCCAATGATTCTTATTCTTGTTGGAGTTTATAGCGGAGTTAGACACAATTTTCAAAATAATTCCTGGATCATTCTTATAGCAATTGGTTCATTTTTTTTAATAGATGATTTTTTGCCAAATATCAGGTTACAACCGGCATTCTGGCCATTAGTGATAATTGGATTGGGATTACTTTTTATTTTTCGCCCCTCAAAAAAAAACTTCTTCTGCAAAAACAAAGAGAAATCTGATTTTAACCAACCTCTCTTGACGGGTAATGCTGATGAAAGCTCGCCTGTATCCGGTGATAATAATGATGTATTGAAAATAGAATCTGTATTTAGTGGCGTAAACAGAAATGTTTTATCGAAAAATTTCCTTGGTGGCAAAATATCATGTGTTTTTGGAGGTGCTGAAATTGACTGCTCCCAAGCTGATATAAAAACTGTCATCGTACTAAAAGTAGATGTAGTTTTCGGTGGGGTAAAACTTATAGTACCAGCTAACTGGAGTGTACAGAATGAAATTGAAGGCGTATTTCACAGTGTAGAAGACAAAAGAAGATACAATGCAAATGTTTTTATAGATCCCGCAAAAGTACTGATACTAAGAGGTTCTACTATATTCGGTGGTGTAGAAATTAAAAGTTATTGATCCCATCTTCTATCATTAGATAAAATTGTATACAATGAAATGGTACCTGGCAAAATTGGTTTATCGTATAGTATTTTCTAACGGTGATCATAGACCGCAATTTGATGAGCAGTTAAGACTTATAAGTGCTGAGGATGACTTGCACGCATTTCATAAAGCGAGGTTAGTGGGAGAGAACGAACAGATTGATGAAATTACCCAAATTGTAAAATGGAAATTTATTGATGTAAGTGAATTACATTTATTGTCGGAAATGACAGACGGCGCAGAAATTTATTCGAGAGTGACCGAAGAGGATAATGCTGAAAAGTATATTAACTTAACACAAAAAAGGGCCTCGCAATTATTACAAACTGGATTGCATAAGTTTACCGGACTAAATTAAATAAAAAAATATTGGCACGTATTGTCTCTTCCAATAAAAAACCAGAGATCAGTTTCCTGATTATTTTTACAGTCTGGTGGAGCTTTTGGTTCATCTTGCAATGGGTACTTCTGCAAGATTTAAATATAGAACCATTAAAAGGACTAGTAGATTCACTGATTAGTAATGTATTACTAGCCTCATTTTGCTTATTGCTATTTAATAACATGAGATACTATTTGCCGGGAAGGGAGCGATGGGTTTACATTCTGGTGATCAGTGTTGCACTAAGTTCATTGTGGTTGTTCCTGCTAAAACTAATTCTTAAATTGATTTATAAAACAGATGTGATTTACCTTGATTTTCTGGGTAACAGTTCGAGTATCAGGTATGCATTTGGCTTCCTGAACCTGGTAAGTATCACAACACTCAGCCTGTTGTGGTATAGCCGACTTGAGCAGGAAGAAGACAACAAGCGAAAAGCAGATATGATCAGGCTCGCAAAAGACGCTGAACTTAATAAATTGCGACAACAACTACAGCCACATTTTTTATTTAACAGTTTAAATTCTATAAGCGCATTAACAGGTAGCCATCCTGAAAAAGCCAGGCATATGATTCAGCAACTGGCAGATTTTTTAAGAGGAACAATCCGAAAAGAAGAACAACTTACTACAAGCTACGAAGAAGAACTTCAATATCTTCAACTTTATCTTGAAATAGAAAAAGTACGTTTTGGTTACAGACTGCAGACTCATATCGAAAATGAAGAACAAGTACTTGCAATGAAACTACCAGCTTTATTGTTACAGCCACTTGTTGAAAATGCTATTAAATTTGGCCTTTATGATACCGTTGGAGAAGTGACCATATTAATAACTGCAAAAAAAAATAATGGAATGCTCCAGGTAAGTATTCAAAATCCATTTGATGAATTCACTGCACTACCGGTGAAGGGTACAGGCTATGGATTATCATCAATTAAACGGCGACTATATTTGTTGTTTTCACGCAATGATCTTTTACAGGTGAAAAAGGAAGACGGTAATTTTATTACGATAATCAGCATACCACAAATATTATGACCGCTATAATAATAGACGACGAGCCCTTGGCTAGAATGTTGGTGAAAGAGTACCTGCAGGCATATCAGCAGGTAAAGATATTGGAGGAGTGTAATGATGGATTTGAAGGAATGAAAGCAATTCAACTTCATAAACCTGATCTCATTTTCCTGGATATCCAGATGCCAAAAATAAATGGCTTTGAAATGCTGGAATTGATTGACCATCCGCCAATGGTGATATTTACTACCGCTTTTGAAGAATACGCTATTAAGGCTTTTGATGCAAATGCTGCTGACTACTTATTAAAACCATTTAGTAAAGACAGGTTTGATAAGGCTATGCAAAAAATGATGGCTAGGCAAACAAATGATACTAATTCAGTTGTACAAAGTGCTTTGAGTGCTCCACATTTATCAGGCAGGATAGTAGTAAAAGACAATGGAAAAATAAAGATAATTCCAGTTTCACAGGTATATTATCTTGAAGCGTCTGACGATTATATAAAAATACATTCTACGGATGCTGTATTTCTTAAGAAAAAAACAATGCAGTATTATGAAAATAGTTTAAACAGGCAAGAATTTATCCGAATCCATCGTTCCTATATCGTCAATTCTTCATTTATTAACCGGATAGATCTTGCGGAAAAAGAAAGCTATTCATTGCTATTGACAACAGGAGAGAGAATTCCTGTGAGTAAAACAGGCTATGGTCGACTGAAAGAAGTGCTGGGTATATAATCTAAAGTATCGCTCAACATCAGCGATTTACTGAGTTGACATCTACAATATTTAGAGTTGACAACTCCAATATTTAGAGTTGACATCTCAATATCTCCGGGGTTTTAAACATAAAAATCTGGTCTTTTAACCCTATCCCGTATTAATTGTAAATTTGTGAATATGCAGTCAATTAAATGGGGAATAATAGGTTGCGGTGATGTTACGGAACTTAAAAGCGGTCCCGCATTTAACAAAGTGCCAGATTCGGCATTGGTGGCCGTAATGCGACGTGACGCCAAAAAAGCCGCAAGCTATGCATCCCGTCATAATGTTCCGACGTGGTATAGCGATGCCAATCTTCTAATTAACGATCCCGATGTTAATGCAATTTATATCGCTACACCTCCTTCTACGCATCATTTTTTTGCAATGGCTGCCATCAACGCTGGTAAACCGGTATACCTGGAAAAACCAATGGCCTTGAATGCTACTGAAGCTGCTGAAATTGCAGCCTTTGCAAAAGACAGAAATATACGATTATCCGTTGCACATTACAGAAGAGAGCAACCTAAATTTATCAAAATAAAAAAACTGCTTGATGGGGGTTTAATTGGAGATATACGTTTTTGTACTTTACAATTTTTAAGACCGTCGCTTTCAACTGAAGCACTGCAGGTTGAAAAAACTTCCTGGCGTGTAAACCCGGATGTTAGTGGTGGAGGATTGTTTCATGATCTTGCCCCACACCAACTTGATTTAATGCTCTATTTTTTTGGTGATTTTATAGAAGCCTCGGGTTTTTCTCTAAACCAGGCTGGCAAATATCCCGCAGATGATATTGTATCTGCCAACATTATCTTTAAATCTTCCGTAGTTTTTAACGGATTATGGTCATTCGCTGCCGCCCCCGGCATGGACGCTGACACTTGTGAGATAATTGGCACAAAAGGAAAGATCAGTTTTAGTGTTTTTGATAGTCAAACATTTAATCTAACATTAGGTAACAAAACAGAAATATTATCTTTCGAGCCTCTTATTCATGTTCAGTTGCCAATGATCCAAAAAGTAGTATCCTATTTCCTTAATAAAGCCCCCAATCCCTGTAGTGGAGCAGACGCTGTGAAAGTAATGCAAATGATAGATGCAGTAACCAGTGAGAAATCTTCTAAAAATTGAACTGGTAATAGAATTAATGCTGCCATATTACAATATTTTACTTTAACATCCGTTTTTAAGGAAATCTACACTATGAAAAAGACCTTACAACTTGCAACGGTGTGCTTAAGCATACTAATCTCTGCAAGTTCATGCAACTCCTCCAAAGAAGCTATGGCACAACGAAAAGCCGATATTGAACAATCAAAGGAAGCTATAAATTCTTGCTTTGTTGAAATGAATGACGGCACTATAAAGCCCTATAAAAGCCTTAAACTTATTACCGGTGTTATGAAAACACCTTACTTGTTGGCAGATGGCAAACATCATATCAGTGCTAAGGAAATTAAAGCTTACCAAAACCATAGTCACTATGCTATTTCTCAACAAGGTTTCACTTCTGGTCGCCGAACATATGTTGCCAAAGAAGCGTTACCAGGGTTTGCAATCAGGATTGCAAAAGGTAAAGTAAATGTGTACACGAAAAAATATTATAATGGAGTCGCTGCCGTAGATGAATATTTTGTTCAAATGGGTGATGATGGCCAGATTCTGGCATATACAACAGAAACGATGAATTTGATGATCAAGGACGATCCTGAAGCTTTGGATTTCTTTATGGCTAAAAAATACAACACGCCGAAATCAAAAAAAGATCCAATGCCGGCTTCGCTCGCTAACAATAAAACCGTAATTCCAAAAATGAAATAGGCCTTCACCTGATATTATTTTTAAATGCCTGTTCATTGGATGGGCATTTCTCATTTTTTAATAAAGAGCATGCAATTAATAATTTTACATATCCGTTGCTGTTTTTTAATTCTCGTCAACGTTTTAAAAAATAAAGCGCTGTAGATTTCCGTTTTCACCAAACTGATGCCTAACGCTGTAAATTACATTACATAGCAAATTGGATGTATTTTGCATACATGATTAAAATACTCTTGTTACAGGTATGCTGCTTCTATCCGTTATTTTCCCTTGCACAACCCTCAGACAGCATCTCATCCACACATCTGTTAATAGGAACATATACAGGTGGTAAAAGCAAAGGCATTTATAGTTTCCAATTCAATAATAAAACAGGTAGCACATTATTGATTGATAGTTCAATTACTGCTGATCCATCCTACCTTGTACCCTCACTAAATGAGAATTTTGTATTTACCGTTAATGAACTTGGTGCAGATCAAGGCTCGGGAAAAGTATCGTCGTTTGCCTTCAACAAAATTAATGGCTCTTTCAAAAAAATAAATGAACAGCCTACGGAAGGTGACCATCCCTGCTACATAGCAATCTCAAGCTCTGGCCGATGGCTACTGGCTGCTAATTATACTGGAGGGAACTTTTCAATTTTCCCTGTTAAGCCAGATGGCGAAATTGGTAAGGCTACTTCTACAATCAATCATTATGGAAGTAGTGTAAATAAAGAACGGCAGGAAAAACCACATGTTCATTGCTCCCTATTTTCACCAGACGACAGGTATATTCTAACTGCAGATTTAGGCTCAGACAAGCTTGTAATCTACAAATTTGATGAAGCAACAGGAATGACAAGTGAACATACTCAGATCGCAACTAAACCAGGTGCAGGTCCTCGACATATCGAGTTTCACCCTAATGGAAAAATAATTTATCTAACAGAGGAAATGTCTGGATTTGTAACTGCTTTTTTAATCAAAGAAGGCAATCTCACACAAATTCAAACCATCAATGCACTGCCCGAGAGCTATAGAGGGAATATAAGTGAAGCCGATATTCATATTTCCAGCGATGGTAATTTTTTATATTGCAGCAACAGGGGAGATGCTAACCTTATAACTATATTTTCCATAAGTAAAACCGGATTTCTTAAGCTTGTTGATTATCAGCCTGCGCTTGGCTTAACTCCACGCAACTTTACAATTCATCCATCGGGAAAATTCCTTTTAGTAGCAAATCAGGATAGCAATGAAATAGTTGTTTTTGAAAGAAACATATTCGACGGAAAATTAACTGATACGGGTAAACGCATTTCTATTGGAAATCCTGTCTGTTTAAAGTGGATCAGATAATTTTTTCTTTGCTCAATATTTATTTCGGGAAATACACCTTGCTTATTTTACCATTTTCTACCTGATAAATAGCAATACCATAAATATTCCTGCGTCCATTTATATAAATCTCTTCATGATCTATTATGATGTTGCCTTGTACAATACGGTTCAACAGCTTACAATACAAACCAGGAACAGTTTTAATAAACTGGTAGTCTTTTCTCATTTGTTCTTTTCCTTTAGATAAAAGTTTCGATGGGAATTCATATACTTCTACATCCTCTGCATAAGGAACTAAAAAAGCTTCTACATCATGCGCATTATAAGCATTCAATTGCTGCTGAGCTAATATTTCCGGGCTGCTTTCTATTATATTATTTGGATCTAAAACCTGTCCCTTATTTATTACGATAGAGATTTTCCTCCAATTTGCCAGGCTGTCAAACGGGTTACTATTTAACAAAACCATATTGGCTTCTTTACCTTTACTGATAGAACCGCTTTCAAGTTGCCTGCCTGCGGCTTTTGCCCCATTTATGGTGGATGCGATTAATAAATCCCAAAGTTTTATCCCGGCATTTTCCATCGCTTTCAATTCATTAAAATATGAACCAACATGTTGTGTTCCAATATTACCTGCATCGGTACCGGTTGCAATTGTAACACCGGCCGCATATAGCTTTTTAAGATTTGTAATAGCTGTAGGCTCTTCCTTTAAATCTTTGTTTTGTGCCCGGGCTGCTAAATTTTTAATGTATAATTTCGCAAGTGTTGTATCTGGCCAGGGATAGTCTAAAATACTGGCTGTCGTTACAGGATTATTCAGTGAAAGTTCGTCTGTGCTAAAGCTGTATTTGTCAGCGAGCACTTTTTCATAGTTTCCTTCAACAACCATGGTAGGGCAAAGTACTACACCCTTTTTCTTTAACAGAGAAGTAAATGATTCAGTAACTACTTCATCGTCTATATTATGGACAAGAAAATCAGCACCTGCTTCTACTGCCAGTTGAGCAGTAATCCTTTCGGTAGCGTGAACGGCTACACGCAATTTGCTTTTATGAGCTTCATCAATTACAGCCGAAATTAGAGGAAGATTTTTTCTAGCTCCGGCTTCCTTGTCTTTGTCAAGTACGATATACCAAATTTTAATAAAATCAGCTTTATGTGTTACCTGGTATCTCACTGATTGCCGTGCTTGTTCATCAGATTTAATTTCTATAAAAGGTCCTTCATCACCAAGATCTTTAAATGCAGGTGGTATGTAAGTTGTTAGCAAAGGTCCTGTCATTGAAATATGAGGTGCATCTATTTTAGCAACAAAACTATCCCGTTGAGAAAGGAATGCGAAACTGGAACCAACATCAATTACAGAAGTGATGCCGGCGCTCAAATAGCGATGTAAAAAATCTGCCATGTGATCATGCACCCACTTCAACTCTTTTGCATAAGGCTGATGTTTTCTAAGGTCTATTACATCAGGGCGGGCAAATAATCCCCCACTTTGGAAAAAATGTACATGAGCATCAACAAAACCAGGTATAAGATATTTACCTGTGCCGTCAATTACTCTTGTTCCTTCAGGTAATTTATACATTCGTCCTTTTTCGATTGAGATAATCTTTCCATCCAGACACAATACATCATATCCGGATAAAATTTTTCTCTTCTCTACATCTATCACCTGCACATTTTTAATTAGCGACTGGCTTTGTGATAAATATGGCTGTATAACCGTTAGTAATAACGCAATTATCAGGATTTTTTTCATGCACATTAAGATTAGAGGTTAATTATTTAGAAAATGAAGATATGCGAAGCCGACATCATCAATAGCAATATAAATAATTTTGGCATGATTATAGTCTTATACTGTTTGGTTTTTCAAGGATATTGGATTTAAAACGGGACCAGATTTCTATCTAGGTCCCTCTTTTTATTTGCTAATACTACGGTAAGAAATTAATGTTCCAACATCTTTCGGTCAAAGTTCAATGAATGGCTGATATTGTGGTATAATTGTAATATATTTTCCACAAGTTATAAATTGGAATTCATGAGAGCATCAATAGCCGCATTTGTGATTGTAGTAACATTTTCTATTTTTCTACAGCAGCATATTCCGGTATACAAATTAGCAGTGAAGACTGAAGTAGATTCATCATTTCTTTTCGTTGGTGATTTTACTGATGACTACGAGATAAAATATACTATTAACGACAGTGTATGGCTGCAGTATCCCAATACAAAATATCAAATAATACATTGGGATAAAAAGCAAAAATGCATAATCGCACGAAACGCTGACAGCAATCCTACAGATGCTGGTTTATACAGCAGGATTGATTATATGGAGTTCAAAAATATGCAACCCTTTACCTGGGGATTTTGCTATACCATCTACAATGCCGAATCAGAAATCTCGGCATGGCAAACTATTGCTGCAGATTCTCACAACCCAAAAAAAGGTTGTAAGGGCTTCCCTTATTCTCGAATGAAAAAAACAAGTAAATAATATGAATCCAAGTGAAACAAATGAAAAGATAGCATTAGCCTGGATTGAAGCATTCAATGAACACAACCTAGAAAAACTGCTCCAATTATACGATGAACAGGCAGTTCATTTTAGCCCCAAATTAAAAATCAGGAAACCTGAAACTAACGGTTTGATAAAAGGAAAGCCTTCCTTAAGAGATTGGTGGCAGGATGCATTTAATCGATTACCAACTTTACAGTACCAGCTTCAAAACCTGTTAACGGATAAAGAACAGGTTTTGATGGAATACCAGAGGAATGTTAGCGGCGAACCGGTTATGATGGTGGCAGAAATACTAGAGATAGAAAATGAACTAATTGTAAAGTCAAGGGTTTATCATGGTTAAAAAATGAATTTTTTTTTGTACCTAAATTTTAATACCTCGTTATAACTCCAAATTAGATAGTTTGTGATGTAGGGTTGATAGCCATTCTAATAAATCACTAAAATATTATTTTGTGATGTGGATCTTGCAGAGATAATTTAAATTCAGATTGAAGATGCAACTTTTGCTTTTGCATTAAACCGATATAAGAATAATGACATGAAACAAAGTGTAACAAATATAATTGTATGGTTATTAATGATTGTTCCTTTCCTGGTTAACTGCAGCGGAAATACCGATTCAAAATCTGTTCATACAGATACCATCATTAATCCAATATCGAAAGATAATAGTATTCCGGGAAGTTTTAGTCCGGAAACCAATCTCCAATTCGATAGTACTGAATTCAGGATATTTATGGATAGTTTTCCTTTGTTCAAACCAATTGAAAATGAGCTTCTCTCTTTTTATCAAAAAAGGAATTTTTCTTTTGCCTGGTTTGATCAGCAGGGACTTATTGAACCTGCAAGTAACTTATTTAACCGCCTTCTCAACATAACTGAAGAAGGTGTACCGGATAAACTTCCCTATAAAAACCAATTGATCAATTTAGTTGAGATGGAATCAAACGATAAGCGGCCATCTCCTGGCCTTGATCTGATGCTCACAGCGCAATACCTCGATTATGCCAAATTGGTTTGGAATGGTATTAGTACTTCTGCTTCCATAGAACTGGAATGGTTATTACCCCGGAAAGAAACATCTTATCAGGCGATGCTGGATTCATTGCTTTCAGGAAAAGATGTGCTTAAAAATGCACCGGTATACCGGCAATATTTTTTGCTGAAAGAATATCTGAAAAAATACAATGAAATTAAAATAAACGGGGGATGGGATTCCATAAAAGCAGACCGTAAAATATATAAAATAGGTGATTCATCAGCTTCAGTTAAAGAATTAAAACAAAGGCTATTTCTGCTGGGTGACTTGCAAGAGAATAATCAGACCGCCGTATTTGATTCTTCTTTACTTACTGCAGTAAAACAATTTGAAAAAAGATTTGGATACAAAGAAGATGGCTTGGTAACGGCAACGCTTATAACCGAAATGAATGTACCTATCGAAAAAAGAATCAACCAGATTATTGTAAATATGGAAAGATGTCGTTGGGTACCCGAACAACTAAATACAGATTACCTACTGATTAATATTCCTGATTATAAATTGTATGTGTATGAAAATGATAGTCTGGTTTGGAACATGAATGTTGTAGTGGGGAAAGATCAACATAAAACAGTTGTATTTAACGGTGATATGAAGTATATAGTTTTTAGTCCTTATTGGAATATTCCAGGCAGTATTATGAAGAATGAGGTATTGCCTGCTATTAAACGTAATCGAAACTATTTAGCTTCGCATAATATGGAATGGAATGGAGGATCCATACGCCAGAAACCCGGACCAAATAATTCCCTTGGGTTGGTAAAATTCTTGTTTCCAAATTCACATAATATTTATCTGCACGACACCCCCGCAAAATCTTTGTTTAATGAAGACAAACGTGCTTTCAGTCATGGTTGTATACGACTGGCCGAACCAAAAAGACTAGCGCAGTATTTATTAAGGAACGATTCTGCCTGGGATGAAAAAAAAATCACAGCTGCAATGAACAGCAGAAAGGAACAGTATGTAACACTCAAAAAAACAATGCCCGTATTCATTGCATATTTCACTTCCTGGGTAGATAGACAAGGAAATCTCAATTTCAGAAATGACATTTACAAGCGTGATGTAAGATTAGTTGATATGATACTCGACAATAATAAAAAATAATGTTGATTTCCAGCACAGACCTTTTAAAAGGAAAAATGAAAATCAAATGAACGACGGTAAATCATATTCACAATGGCAAAAAGTTATTCATATTGCTTCCTCGTTACCGGAAGTGTATGAGAAGTTATGCCATGGAACACCTGCATTTTATGTAGAAAAGAAATTTTTTACTCGCATTAAAGAAGATGCAAAAACATTGGTTGTGTATAACAGCGATCGTGATGAATGGATCGCCTCCGATGGAGATGTGTTTTTTATTACTGATCACTACAAAGATTATCCAATATTGCTCGTTGACCTGGAACGGGTTTCTACAACAGACCTTAGAACTTTACTTTCAAAGTCATGGAAATTACGTGCATCGAAAACAATGTTGAAAAATTATCCTTGTTTATAAATTGTTCGATATAATGGTAATAATTTAATTGCAACATATTAGCCTGTAATAATTCTGATGTAACGCATTGTAAGGGTTGTTGTTAAATATTTTGACTTCTGCAGTTTTTTCGGGAACTTTAACCCCTAATTTTTTTAAATGAGAAATATTTACAAATTACTCCTGGTTCTTTCAGTTTGTCTGCCTTCAATTTCCCTAAACGCCCAAAAGAACTTTTGGAAACTAATTCCAGAAGAACAGGCTAAAGTTACAAACCAGAAAAGAACGATTATACCAAAACATTATAACGTTTTATCACTTGATACAGCACAATTATTGGCTGCATTACAATTGGCTCCAAAAGAATTTTCGGCTGAAAGCAGGATAAATCCATTTACTATCGCAATTCCAATGCCCAATGGAACTATCAACCATTTCAACATAGTAGAATACAGTATGATGGAGCCTGGTTTGGCTGATAAATTTCCAGAAATTAAGACGTACAGCGGACAAGGTATTGAAGACCGTACCGCTACAATTAAGATTGACTGGACACTTTTTGGTTTTCATGCTATGATATTATCGCCTGTTAGTGGTTCAGTTTGGATTGATCCATATGCAAGAGGAACAAAAA
Source organism: uncultured Ferruginibacter sp. (assembly GCA_964496585.1). Taxonomy (GTDB): domain Bacteria; phylum Bacteroidota; class Bacteroidia; order Chitinophagales; family Chitinophagaceae; genus Ferruginibacter. The sequence goes on along the minus strand of CAZCAA010000001.1, from coordinate 24,439 downwards.
CCAATTATATTTCATACTATAAAAAGGACCTTACACCCAGAGCCTTGCAGGAAATCGGGGTTTTAAACGATAACAGTGGAAGAGGAGGAGATGGAGAAATAACCAATGCAATTCCTACCAGTGGCCCATGTCTTGGTGCAACTTTACGTTCTTATCGCCTTGCGGTAGCTTGTACCGGCGAGTATGCTGTTGCCGTAGGTGGTACAACTGCGGCATTGCTTCATTCCGCCATCGTTACTACCGTAAACAGGGTAAATGGCGTGTATGAAAAAGAAGTAACTATCAGATTGGTATTAATAGCTAATAATAACTTGATTGAATTCCTTAATCCTGCAACAGATCCTTTTGCAGGAAACAGCACTGCAACAACGCTAATAGTTGAAAGTCAAACAGTAATTAATTCGAACATAGGTGCTGCTAATTATGATATCGGTCATACCTTCAGTACAGGTGGTGGCGGATTAGCAGGCTTTGGAGTAGTTTGCACAAATTCTCAAAAAGCAAGTGGAATTACCGGATCACCAAACCCGGTTGGCGATGCATATGACATAGATTTTGTGGCGCATGAAATTGGTCACCAGTTTGGAGGCAGACATACTTTTAACGCTGCAACAGGAAACTGCAGCGGAAACGGATCTGCTGCAGCAAATGCAGAGCCCGGAAGTGGATCAACCATAATGGGATATGCCGGAATTTGTACAACAAATGACCTGCAGCCAAATAGTGATCCTCAGTTTCAGGCTATTAGTTTTAATGAACTGGGAATATTTTCCAGAAACAATGGTGGATCAACCTGCGGTACCGCAATAGCTACGGGAAACACACCACCGGTTGTAAATGCAGGTGCAGATTATACTATTCCCATTTCAACACCGTTCATGCTAACAGGATCTGCATCAGATATAAATGGCGACCTACTGACCTATAGCTGGGAACAAATTGACGTAGGTGGAGCTTTTGGAAACTGGAATGCGCCAGCAGGTGTTGCACCGTTATTTCGCTCGTTTGCACCCCAAATATTGCCTTCCAGAACCTTTCCCCGGATGAGTGATATAGCAAATAACATTACAACAATCGGCGAGATAAAAGCAAGTTATGTACGCGATATCAATTTCAGGTTAACGGCAAGGGATAACCGCGCAGGTGGTGCCGGAATTTGTTTTGATCAGATGAAAGTAACTACCGCAGGTGCTACGGCTTTTACAGTTACATCTCAGGCTGTTGCTACCAACTGGGTTGCCAATGGTTCTAATACAGCAGCAATTACCTGGAACGTGGCAGGTACAACGGCAGCTCCTTACAATACAAGTAACGTTTCAATTTTATTTTCAACAGATGGAGGATTAACTTTTCCTTACACACTAATAAATTCTACAGCCAACGATGGTTCAGAAAATATTATCATACCGGCCCAGGTAACTTCAAAGGGAAGAATAATGGTTAAGTCGATTGGCAATATTTTCTTTAATATCAATTCAGTAAATATCAGCATTACTTCTGGCTGTGGAGCAGAAGGTGCCATTGTTGTGCCTGCCGAAACAGTAATTGCGCTTGCAGGAAATGCTGCGCTTAACCTTGGTTTAAGCCCGCAATACAGTTCTCCTCTAATAATATCTGGAACACTGGTTGCCGGAGATCCTACCAGCAGCCTTGCCTTGTTAAGTACGGTATCAGGATCTTGCGCAAATTTTGGAGGTAATGTTGTAAAATACCAGGTATTTTCATTTTCACCTAGCATAACGGCAACGTATACCTTTACTTTAACGGCGGCACTTGGCACAGTTATGAATTTATATAGTAACAGTTTTAACCCAGCCAGTCCCTGTACAAATTTCTTACAATCTAATTTAAGCTACGATGGAGTAACTCCAACTGCTTCCTCAACTTATAGCTTGGTATTGACAGCCGGAAACAGTTACGCAATGGCGATTACAGGGTTTAGTTCTGTGCAACCCACATTGCCAAATCCTTTCTCCGTTGCCGTTAGCTCAGCATCTCCTGCAGGTGGCGTGATCTTTTCGGGAGGGACGTCGTATTTTAATCCGGGTGCATCCTATAATTATTTATATGTAATAGTAAATACGGCAACCGGTATTATTACTGCAATGAGTTCCACTGCCAACCTTACAAACACAACCAGCTTCCCAGCCGGCACTTATGCTGTTTATGGATTATCCTACTTAAATACTGTTACAACTTTACCTACCTATGTTGGTGGAAGTCTTAGTAATCTGATAACAAATATTTTTGCAAACCCTGGTACTTTATGCGCTAATTTTAGTAAGAACCTGGTTACTGTAATTATTACCAGTCCTGTTCCAACAGCATTCCTGGGCCTTACCGCCCGTAAAGAGGGAGCCAAAGCAATACTGAGTTGGAAAACCGCTTCTGAACAAAACAGTCATTATTTTAACATACAACGTTCTGCAGATGGGATAAATTTCAATGCTAATATAGGTGATGTAAACGCAGCTGGAAACAGCAACAGTTTGCGGAATTATAGTTTTGAAGATCAATCACCCCTTTCAAAATGGAATTATTATCGAATTGAAGAAGTAGACTTTGATGGAACTAAAACATTCAGTAATATAGCTGCAGTTAATTTTGATAAAAGCAAAAATATGATCTTGCTTTATCCTAATCCAACAAGCAGCCAGTTAAATCTTGAATATAACAGTTCAATTGCTGGAAGCCTGATATTGCAGTTCATCGATAGTAAAGGCGCGTTGGTAATTACGAAAAAAGTGTTAACAGGAATTGGCCGCACAGTAATGAATATCGATGTAAGTAAATTTGCCAATGCAGTTTACCTCATCAGGTATGTTGAACCGGATGGAAAAACCGGCGCTGTAAAATTCATTAAAAAATAATAACTATCTTTCGATACAAGGAAGAGCCTTTTACAGGCTCTTTTTTTAATTCAATAATGTAAGTAAAAATTATTCGCAGGAAAAAAGCAAGGATATATGATCAGGTTAGAACAGTTTACGAAAGAGGATTTTAAGCAGTTGATCAGTTGGGTTGACTCAGAAACATTGCTTACACATTGGTCTGGAAGTTTATTCAGATTTCCTTTAAATGAGGATAGTTTAGATTGGTACATTGAAGACAGCAACGACCTTGCTAATTCTGAAGCTTTCATTTACAAAGCGGTTGATAACGAAACGGGCGAAACGGTTGGCCATATTTCCCTGGGAGGACTAAGTTTTAAAAACCGTTCTGCGCGAGTTAGCAGGGTATTGGTAGGAAATAACCAGGATAGAAAAGCCGGCATCTGCCAACAAATGGTGAAAGCTATTTTAAAAATAGGATTCGACGACCTTCATTTGCACCGCATCAGCCTGGGTGTATATACAAACAACCCAGCGGCTATTCGTTGTTATGAAAGATGTGGTTTTAAAAATGAAGGAATTAACAGAGATATCCTCCTTCATAATAACGAATGGTGGAGCATGATAGAAATGAGTATGCTGGAAGACGAATGGCGTTTATTAGTTAGTTGATACTGAAAAAACTAACATCGAAAAGATGACAAGCGGTAAACTTGCTTTAAATAATTAGGCCTACTTTCCCCTCTTAATTTTTTGTATAACTGATGCGGGTAATGATATCAATTATAAGGTTGATTGTTGTGGGAGGCATCCTTTTCTTTTCTTTACATGCTTATAGTTTTAATAGCAGCAAAAATTTCAGAAATATATTTTCAGATTCGCTTCTTCCATTAAAAAGTATGAGGTTAGCTTCTGATCCCATTGTTAGCTGTGATTCTTTTACAGCCGTAATACCATTTACCAAAGCGGGAAACCTGATACTTGTAAAAGCAAACGCCGACGGAGTTGTGGGCAATTTTATCTTGGATACCGGTGCGCCCGGACTTGTATTGAACCTGAGCTATTTTCGCGAGTTCCCATCTATTTCAGTTGTCAGCCAGGAGCAGGGCGGCATTACAGGCTCAATTGCAGCCGCAGACCCAACACTAATTAATAGTTTATCATTTGGCCCTATTAAATATTCAACAATTGAGGCAGACAGGATTAACCTTGGTCATCTCGAAAACAGCAAGGGAATTCGTATACTCGGGCTGCTTGGTCTTAATCTTTTTTCCAGGTTTGAAATGATCATTAATTATGAAAAGAGCATTCTTTATTTTCATCTTATCGGAAAAAAGGAGGCAAAATCTTACAGCAGTAGCCAATTGGAAGATACAGCAGAATATGACGTATTGCCAATATTAATTCGCGAAAACAAATTGCTTACAACAGCTACAATGGAAGGAAAAAAGCTTACTTTTTTGATTGATACAGGTGCCGAAACCAATGTAGTTGATAGCCGATTACCTGATAAAATATTTGATAATGTTTCTGTAACCGGCAGGGTACTGCTTTCCGGAACCGGCGCTAAAAAAACTGAGGCACTTTCTGGAAATCTTAAAAATCTTAAACTTGGAAAAATTGATATTGGTACATTACCTGTAATTATTACAAATCTGGAGAAAATGTGTATTGCATACGATCGCTGTCTAGATGGAATGCTCGGCTTTAATTTTCTGTCATTACATAAAATTGGATTTAACTTTGTAAAACGTAAAATGTATATATGGAAGTAAAATCATGCAGGCAGTATTTACAAAATCAGGGAAAGTATCTCTGTTTTTGCTTGCTATTTTTTATTGCGGCAATTGGGGTTAATGCACAACCGCCAACAGGTCATGTTGCTGCCAATCCCCAAACCGGCGGAATGCACTATACTGTAAAGGAAGGAAAGATGTTTATTCAACTAAACAAACACCTGCCTGAAGCTTCAATAGATAGTTTTATTTCTAAATTTAATCTAAGCGGGATTGGGCTTAAAAATTTCATCCTTCAAAATATTAAAGATTCAGTTTTGAAAAGTGGATGGCAGATTGAAATAAATAATTCAGACGAGATTGCGATTTCTAAGCCATTATTAAGTTCTTATGATATTAATAAAGTTGGAGAACGATTAAGTTTAGCTATTGCTGGCAGATTTCCGTCTGAGCACAGCGGAGTAATATTTGGAGTGAATAAATTTAAAAAGCAAAGAGATTTTAGTGTAGATGATTCGCTTGTTACTTTCATTAATCGAAACAACAGCGAGGCAAAACAAGTAATGCTTTCAGGAAGTTTTAATGAATTTTCAACAACCTCATTGCCTATGCTGAAAACTGACAGCGGTTGGGTGGCAACGGTAAAACTTTCTCCGGGAAAATATTGGTACAAATTTATTGCCGATGGAAAATGGCAGACAGATGAAAATAACCAATTAAAGGAAAGCGATAATGAGGGAAATATCAACGCTGTTTATTTTAAGACAAATACAATGTTTCACTTAGATAATTATCTGAATGAAAAACGTGTATACGTAGCCGGTAGTTTTAGTAACTGGCAAGATGGTAAGTTAGCAATGCGACAAACTTCAACCGGTTGGCAGTTGCCCATTTACCTTGCCGAGGGAACATACACTTACAGATTCATAGCCGATGGAAAATGGTTTGAAGATCCTGGCAACAATAATAAGTTGCCAAATGAATTTGGTGAGTTTAATTCTGTATTGCAAGTAGGTAAACCTTACCTCTTTAGACTGAATGGATTTGCCGAAGCTAAAAAAGTTCTGTTAACCGGGTCATTCAATTTTTGGAGGAAAGATGAATTATTTATGAAGAAAACAGGTTCGGGCTGGGAGCTGCCGTATACACTTGGTGCCGGAAATTTTGAATACAGGTTTATCGTTGATGGAGCAGAAATAGCCGATCCAGAGAACGATGTATTGTCTGGATCTGACCGGTATAAAGCCAATTCAGTATTAATTCTGGAACCTAATTATACTTTCAGGTTAAAAGGTTATCCAACAGCCCGAACTGTAATACTCGCAGGAGATTTTAACCAGTTTAATACAGACGCTTTTGTAATGAAAAGAGAAGGAGATGAGTGGATTTTTACACTACATCTTTCAGCAGGTAAACATCTATATAAATTCATTATTGATGGCACCTGGATTATAGATCCTGAAAACAAGCTCTGGGAAGAAAATGAATTTGGAACCAATAATTCAATAATCTGGATTGATCCTTAGCATTGTTAAATAAGCTCTTAGTTGAAACAGTCGAAAAAAAATCTGCCGAAGAAAAAATCTCCGGCAGATTATAAACTTAATAATTCTCAGTATTTTATCTATCTCTGTTATATCCTCCATCTCCACGGCTGTCTCTGTTTGAAGGACCACTTCTGTTATCACGGTTAAATCCTCCACTACCACCTCCACCTGGATTTGGCCTACGCATACCACCCGAAGGTGGGCCGCTTCGTTCTTCTGCTTCCTTTACAACTAACGGTTTCTTACCTAATGACATATCATTCAGGCTTTCAATGGCATCTTTTGCCTCTTCACGATTAGGCATATCAACAAATGCAAAACCTTTGCTTTTGCCTGTCTCTTTATCAATTGCAACTTTAGCAGATGCAATTGTACCAAATTTTTCAAAAATCTCGGTCAATTCAGCATCGTCAAGATCGTAAGGTAATCCTGCAACAAAAATTTTCATGGGTGTTTTTTTTGTAATTTAATAGTCTTAATCCAGTGTTAGAAATACTTTAACGAAGTAAGATAATACAATGTTTTTAAAAAAAGCTGGAATTTTTAATTTAATTGCACTGACCAAGTGCATAATAAATTACTATAAATAACAGCACAGTGCTTAAACAACCACCACCAAGTTTTTTTGCGCCATATCCGGCAATTAGTCCGCGTACCAGTTTGTTCATATTTTAATTTTAAATTGAAGGAATAAAAATCGTGCCATATATCAAAATAATACATATTCTATTCAAAATGCTTTCAAGTTCAACCTTTGTTGCTTATGTCAAACGCCACTAAAATGGAAATAAGTTTTGTATTTACCTCCGCATTTATATTAGTTGGCTTTTAGCGAGTTCTTTGAACCATAAAAAAAGCCACTAACGAATTAGTGGCCAAACGCTTTACGTTTCAGATTATTTAGATGGATTCAGTTAACGTTTGTAAACTGAAGTGGTCCATGCTTTATCTGTAGATTGCATAATACCTCCTTTTTCTTTGGTGAATGAATTTTAAAGGTAGCACTTAAATAGCTAAGAATAGAACATGAAAGAAGTTTTGAAAGTATATCTATAATTATTAAGTGTGCTTGCTTCCATAGAAAAAGGCTGGATTTATTTCAGTTAATTAATTAATAAACCCTCTTAATTTCACTCATTTTTTACGATTGTCAACTACCTCAAACTCCGTTTTACAAATAAATTGCCTTACTAGACTCATTTTTTAAAAGCAACTAATAACTATCGATAACCAGTCACAGAAAATTGAAATTAAAGTTGATTTACATAACTTTAATTTTATGCTTCAACCGATTAAATTTCATTTTTTAATTCTATCATTTTTAATTCCTGTTTTTTTACAAGCACAAAATTTTGGTGGTAATCCTTCCTCAGAAAAATGGAAGCAGATCAATACCAATACCTCCAGGGTTATCTTTCCAACAGGTTGCGATAGCCAGGCCATTCGTATTAGCAAGACTATTGAACTATTGAATAGTAGTACACTACATACAATTGGTAACAAATGGCGTAAATGGAATATTATACTTCAAAATAAAACAACAGTAGCCAATGCCTATGTAAGGCTCGCTCCGGTAATGAGTGAATTTTATATGATTCCCGGACAAGATAATTTTGTGAATGGAAGTTTGCGTTGGGAAGATAATCTCGCCATTCATGAAAGCCGCCACATGCAGCAGTTTAGCAACTTTAATAACGGCCTTACAAAATTATTTTCATTTTTGTTGGGTCAGGAAGGACAGCTACTCGCCAACGGCATCACTATACCGGATTACTTTTTTGAAGGAGATGCCGTTTGGCAGGAAACCCTCGTAAGTAAACAGGGAAGGGGAAGAATGCCATTTTTTTATAATGATTATCGCTCCTTATGGCAGGCTGAAAAAAAATATTCCTGGATGAAATTGAGAAGTGGTTCTTACCAGGATCTTGTTCCGGACCGCTACAGTACCGGCTACTTGCTTATTGCCTATGGATATGAAAAGTATGGGGAAGATTTCTGGAAAAAAGTTACAGGAGATGCGGTTCGTTTTAAAAGTTTTTTTTATTCTTTTAACAGGGCAATTGAAAGATATTCAGGTAAAAGCTATAAGCAGTTCCGGAATGATGCGATGGCCTATTTTGAGAACCAGGTGAAAGTTTACATAGATACGATAACAGAGAAGCCACATTATATTACAAATACAAAAAAGAACAATGTAGTTGATTACCAATTTCCAAGCTATATCAGCAACGACAGTATCTTAGTTTCAAAAAAATCTTATAGATCAGTTAGCTCATTTTATCTGTTAGTAAATGGCAGCGAAAAAAGACTACGGATCAGAAACACCGGACTAGACGAGTACTACCACTATAGTGCCGGCAAAATCGTTTATGTATCTTTTCAATCTAATCCCCGTTGGACAAACAGGGATTATAGTGTTTTACAATTGGTAGATATTAAAAGTAGAAAGCAGCAACAACTCAGTTTTAAATCGAATTATTTTTCGCCCTGCCTTAATAAAAATGCTACTGAGATATTACTGGTAAAGCTCGCCTACGATGGAAGCAGTAATTTGATCAGACTGAATTTATACGGAAATGTAATTGCAACCTTACCCAATAAGAACAATTATTTATTCACTCAATCAGCTTACATAAACGATACGCTGGCAATATCAGCTGTAAGGAACAGAGAAGGTAAAATGGCGATCGTAACAATCAATCTTTCATCCGGTGTAACGGAGAATCTTACAGCTTTTTCCTATAACGTTATTGGCTACCCGTTTGTAAAAGATGGTGCCGTTTTTTTTAATGCCATGAATGGCCATTTGGATAAGATATTCAGGTTGGATCTGGCAAGTAAAACAGTTACATTAATTAGCGAAAGTAAAACGGCGTTATATTACCCGGTAATAAATGAAGAAGGAACTTTGCTGGCAGCTGCATTTACTAATAAAGGCTACAGATTAATCAGCATTGAAACTGCTCATAAAAAGTTCCCGCAGATGAACGACTTCTTTGAAACCAGCCTGCCGGCTTATTCAGCGCAAGGCCTTCAAACCGATACGGGTTCACTGCTGGATTCGCTACCGAAAGATCAATTACTGTCAACACGATTTGCTAACTCATTCAGGTTATTCAATTTCCATAGCAGGAGGCCATTTGCTGATGATCCCGAGTATGGCTATAATTTTTATAGCGATAATATTTTAAGTAGCTTTAGTAACATCGCAACTTACAGGTATAACAGAAATGAAAGGAGCCACAGCGTTGGATTTGCAAGCTTCTATGGCGGCTGGTTTCCTCTTTTGTCCATTGGGGCAGAAAGCAATTTTAACCGTAACGCATATACCGGCAATGGAGAAAAAGTGACTTTTAACTCAGCTAAATTGAATGCCGGATTTGCAATACCATTAAACTATATTGGTGGCAGAACCAATAAATTTTTCCGGATTAATGCAGGTTATAATATTGAGCAGTTATATTATACCGGCATTGGAAAAAATATTTTTAAAAATGAGTCGCTTCATTACATCAACGCAGGTATTTTATTCAGTAATACAAACAGGAAAGCGATTCAACAGGTAAATCCGCGGTGGGCACAAAGTATCTCAGCTAATTACAGGCATGCATTTTCAGGCAATGAAAACAGGAAATTGATTGGAGCAGGAAGTTTCTTTTTTCCGGGCTTCTTTACCAATCACAGCATCGTATTGCAAGGCGCCTACCAAAAAAGAGATACGCTTTCCGATCTGTTTAGCAATACCTTTTCGTATTCCAGAGGATATGAAGCAATAAGCACAAGGCGAATGTATAAATTCGGAATAAATTATCAACTCCCTGTCTTGTATCCGGAAATAGGAGTAGGAAATATTGTTTATTTTCAACGGATAAGAGCCAATTTTTTTTATGATCAAACCAACTTCTATGCAAGAATAAATTCGCTATTAAAAGAGAGGCTCAACCGAAGTGCAGGTGCTGAGTTATTTTTTGATACAAAAGTATGGAATGCACTGCCTGTGAGTTTTGGTGTGCGGTATTCGCGCCTATTCGATACCGATATTTTAAATCCGGGTGCCAAAGGTCGTTGGGAGTTTATTATACCTATCGCATTAATTCCCGATTAATTTTTTACCAACACCACTTTGCTTCTATCTGCTTTAAAAATAGCCTCATAAAACTTAACCAGTTCATTATAATCCGATGCCGGATAATGCCCGCTAAAATGTTCCATATTACGGTAGTAGTACATTTTATCAGCCGAAATCTTAACAGAACACGAATACTTTCCAAATTTGCTCTCTATTTGTACAGCAACAGGAAGTGCTTCCAGCACATATCCAACAGGCAGTTCTATTTCCACTGAATCAATATCCATGTATTCATAACCAAGTTCGATATCGTATTTTCGGGTAGAATCAGGGTTTAATTTCCGGTTCCACCTGGTCATTGTATTTGGAATTATAAATAATCGTTTACCCGTAATAGTGGCATAGTTACTGGCCGATATATCAAGCGTTTCATCTATTATAGGAACATGTCCTTTTTCCTGTTTATAACTAAAGCTGTTAATATTGTAAGTGGCAAAGTCGAGCTGTTCATGCAGAATCTCTTTTACTTTTGTTGCCGACAAATCATTGATAATATGATGCAGTTCATCCTGTTGTAAACCTGTGTACTTTGTAAAACTGCTAAGGTGTAAAGTAGCTTCGCCATCAAGCTTTCCCCTTATTTTTCTGGATTGGATATTATCATTCATTTTATATTCAGGAGTTCTTACCAGTTTTCCGCCCGATTCATCAACCAGCAAGGCTGCTCTATTAGCTGTAAATGATCCGAGATACCCAGCCTGAACATTTTGGTTGGTGCATTCAAGCCAAATTGTATCCTGAGGCAACGGGGCGCATAAAATTACATGATTGAACTGCTGTGAAGGGAAATCTTCGGTTAAATAGCGTTCATTTTTTCCAGCCCGGATTAGTGTATAATAGGAGGGAATGCCAGCCTCCTTAAGTATGCTATACATATAATTGGTGAGGGCTTTACAATCACCATATCTTTTTGAGGCTACTTCTTTAGCATCAAAAGGTTGCCAACCTCCAATACCAAGTTGTATACTGATATAACGCGTATTATCCTGAAGATATTTGTACAACGCTTCAATTTTGAGTCTGTTAGTATTTAATCCATCAGCGATATTATGCACAGCTTTTTTTACATCCTCCGGTAATTGATCTTTCCCTTCTTTAAGAGAATAGATAAATTTTCCAAAATCCTGCCAGTTTACCATGTTTCCACGATAGTCGTCTATTTGAAATTGCGATGGGCCAAAAATTATTACCGTTGTAATATCATGCCATCTCGGAGAAAAACTTTCCCTTCTGATAGCTGGTAAATTTGTTGCTTCCCATTTTTGAATATGCTCATTTTTATCTGTGGAGATTAACGCATCTCCTTTATAATTAAATGCCTTAAATCTTAGTTTATAATCGAGCGGATATTTCATTTCTATCGAAGTTCTTTCTACCGAAATATTCTCACCTGGTTGTGCCGCCCACATTGGAAAAAATAAAGAACTTTCATTATTTATCTCTACAGTATACTCAATAGTATAAGGATATACTTTATAATAGAAGTTGTGTTTTTTAATTCTGCTATCATCCATTAATGTTCCTTCGTCTACGCCACTAATATCTTCCGCATCTTTTTTTTTGATCTTCTTAATTTGTTTTCCAGTAGCATCATATAAGTACCCTTCAATTGATTCTATCCTGCGATGCTTGTTGTAATATTCTGAAAAGATCGCCCAGTCATCAGCCTTTTCATTGAGAATGGTAATGGCATAGTGATTAGTTAAAACAGTTTGGGAAGGATTTTTTATAGTAAAGCTCGTTTCATCAATTCTCACTACCGCATTGGCATTTTTTAATAATAGCGGATTTATCTTTAAGACAGAAAACTCTCCCTCTCCGGCAATTGCAAAAAAATAACTTAACAAAAGGTTGATTAAAAGCAGTGTGTTTTTCATCGGAATTATTTTTTCTTTTTAAATACAATCTGCTCGCTATGCTTTTTTACAACGAGGTTGAAAAATTCTCTTAACGTTTCATATTCTTCAGGATAGAAAATAGCTCTCTTTAATTTAATCCTGGAGCGGAGAGAAATAGTTCCGTTGTTTTCGGCAATCAGGAATTCAAAAAAGCCATCGCCGTTTTCATTTAACATTACCTTTATTGGTTTAGGCAACTCATCTGTTACATAACCTGATGGCACATCCATTCTTATCAGAAAGGTTTCATCAAAAGTGTAAGGCATTTCAACAGGGTAGAAGCGATCGGCAGATTTAAATGGATTTTCCTTCATTCCTTCTGTAAACATGGGACTAAAATAAAGGATATCTTCCTTCTCAGCTTTTAAAACAAAGTCATATTTTATAAAAACAGGGTCTTCATAATTCCTCAATGAATCGATTGTGGCATTGGTAATATCAATTTCGCTTGTAAACGCCTTTTTAATGCCATTGAAATATTGCTCTTTACCCTGGTCATTTATACTGTTCCGTAATTTGTACGATTCATAATATCCCGGCGTTTGCTGCAGGTTGCCTGCGAGATTCCCTTGTTCGTTGTTAATAATAATTACTGACGTTAGCTTGCTTTCCAGCACCGAATCTGCAGTTAATTCAATCGGCGTGGCATCTTCATTAACAACACGTGCATGACCATTGTATGCCTCCGATGGAAGTTTAGCGAATCCCAATCCAGGCCTGCTGGCATCCAGGTAATAATATTTCCCTCCAATTGTAAGCCTGCTTACCACATAATTAAATTTATCGAGTAATGGATACAGCGCATATACAAAACCGTGAGGTCGCGTACTCAAGATAACAGGATCTACTTCCAGGTCTGCTTTTGCCAGCATCGCTGTTAGCAGAAGGTTGATCTCTGCCACACTTCCGTTTCTGGATTTTAAAACAGCTTTTAATGGATGTTCAAGGTATTTCCTGTTAAAATTTGTACAGGTTAAATTATCTCTTACATAAGTGAATATATTGTTTGCTTTTTCAAGGTCTGTTTTTGCAGTGCCTCTGGCTTCATCCATCACGCTGCTAAGCCAGTAATTATCGCGTTTTAAGGTATAGGCAAAATCTTCATTCTTCAGCAAATCCAGGCAAGCCTGTCTCCAGGAACCCATGATCAGCCTAAAATTTAAGGGATCTCTATACTCTGCGAGTTGAAAATCCAATCTTGCAATAAAGTTGTTAATTGTAGAGGTAAAATTCTCTTCTTTTATCATTGGTATATCTTTCATCACCCAACGAAAATCTGTAACGCCGGTTGTAATAGAAGTGCGTTCTGTTGCCTGGGTTCCCTTGGATTCCATTACCATATAACTCTCAGTCCGGTCTTTCTGATCTTTGATAAAAAATGGGTGATATCCCTGCGCCATCGTTACGTAATAAAAGAATTGTGGCATCCCTACGTTGTACTCGCTCCAGAGGCAAGGGTACTTTCCCTGGAAAACCCAAGGTTGAAGATTAAATGTAAAATCAGACCTTAGTACATATTCAAATTCAATAATCGACCCTTCCTTAATATTCGG
>CAZCAA010000001.1:0-10645 GCA_964496585.1 uncultured Ferruginibacter sp. | reverse complement strand
ACTTTTCCAAATTTGAAACCTGACTTTACCTGTGCAGAGAGTTGAGAACATAGCATTAACATGCAAATGCTAATAATGATACGAAAGTTCATAGTGGCAGTTTTAGTTTTGGTATAGTAATATTAAGAAAATTTAGTAGGTAATGGTAAAATGAATGTATTTAATTTGAGAATATTATCCTTTTTAAATTCATTCTTAATACAAGCCGGTTATCCAATTGAAAATTGGTAATATCGTTCGTTTTACTATATATAATAACCAGACTAAGAAAGCCTTCATATTGAAATAATTCAGTATCTTTCTTACAGCAAAACTAAATAAGATGAAAATCTTCAAAAAAATATTGATAACGATTGGCCTGATCATACTGATATTATTAGTTGCGGCATTGTTTGTAGACAAACATTATACAATCGAAAGAGAAGTGTTGGTAAACAAACCTAAATCGGAAGTGTATGACTATATTAAGTATTTGAAAAACCAGAATGAATTTAGCAAATGGGCAAGCCTGGATCCTAAAATGACCAAACAATTCACCGGCACTGATGCAACAGTCGGTTTTATTTCCGCCTGGGAAGGTAATAAGGACGTTGGACAAGGAGAACAGGAGATAAAAAAAATTAAAGATGGAGAAAGGGTTGACTACGAAATTCGTTTTAAAAAGCCCTGGGAATCTGTAGCGCAGTCCTATATGATTACGGAAGCCGTTTCAGAACAACAAACAAAAGTAAGATGGGCTTTCAGTGGCCACATGCCTTACCCTTTTAACCTTATGAGAATTTTTGGAATGGAGAAAATGGTAGGTAATGATCTTCAAACCGGTTTAAATAATCTGAAAGCAATTCTCGACAAATAAACCCAGATTTTTCACCTTTTACAGCAGTACTTACTTACTTATCACAATGTAAAATCACACCGTAATTTTGTCTGATTTATAATAAGTAACTATATTTTGCAGTGTAAATCTTTTATTGAAGAACGTAATGCTGTAAGATTATACTTATCAGGAATGTTGAAAATGAATACGTTGTGGATAAATGCCAACCTGCAACTGTTAGCTATTTTTAAAGTAATAAGAAGAACTTTAAAAAAATAATCCCTGAAATATTTGAATTTGTGATAACCAATTATATCTTTACATCAAGAAAGCTTACCCGTACACCGTTTTTCTCAAGATCCACCCATCTCTTGAAATCTTAGCCATTACTACATTTTCCATTTCTTAAGAAACGCTCTTTTTTAGCAAGCCCTAACTTGATATAAAAAGTATTCGTTCCCTTCCATCCTACAAAAAGGCTCACAAGAATTATCCTGCAATAATTAATAATTATTATTTACAGGCGTATGCCATAAACCCCAAAGGTTATGAATTCATTTTTACCTCCTTCAACAAAAAAAAGATTTCTCAAGTCTAAATCAGCAATGCTGCTTTCCCTGGTTTGCATTTTAATCACTGCTAATGCCAGTGCTTTAACAAGAACGTGGATAGGCTGGGGAGCAGGTGGAGCTTCTTCTAAAAAAGATATTTCCGCTGCAGCAAACTGGAATGGTGGAACTCCCTTATTAGCAACCGATGATTATGTTATGAGTTTTAGTAGCTCGTTAGGTTCTAGTAGTTCATTCAATACATTTACTTTAACGCAGTCTGCTGCATTGAGTTTCAAATCGCTTACCATAAATTTCAATGGGAACGGATTTGCAGAGAAACGGGTAATTATAAATACAAGCAAAAATATCAATATTACTAATGCTCTGTCTATAACAAATAGTACTTCCGGAAATGCAGATCATGAAATCGCTTTTAATATAACGGCAGGAATTGTTTCCTGTGGTTCTGTTGGCGTTTATGCAACCGGAACAGGCGGGTTTTTCGGATATCCACTGTTAAACATTAACGTTAGTAATAGTGCCTCATTGGTATCTTCAGGTTCCTTTGCTGTTAGCTCGGGTTCATCAAGTTTCACGCTTGCAGCAATCAAGTGTAGTGGAACGCTGACAGTTAATGGAACAACAACAGCAAATAGTACCGGTTTCAACCAGATATACTTTGATGTAAATAATTCGGGTATTGTAAATTTCAATGGTGCTGTTGTGTTGGGCACTTCAGGATCCTCAGGAGTATTTTTAAGTACAACTAATCCCGGAACATCTACAGGGAAGTTTTATTTTAGAAACAACCTTACGTTTGGTAGTCTTGGATTTATAGATCCTTCTTATAACCCGAAAAGCTTCAACTTTGATGCTGCGGTAGCGCAAACATTGACGGTTTCAAGCGCAAGTGTATATTTTTCTGATGTAAATATTGGTGAAGTAAATTCTCCGGTTGTTACTGTAGCAGGTTCATCAAATGCCAGCTTAACAGCAAGTGCCAGTTCAGCCAACTTACTTATAACAAATAATGCTGTTTTAAATTTAGGAAACAGAACTTTAAACCGTACTTCATCAGGCGGAAATATTACAGTTGATGAAACTGCTACTTTGAAACTCGCAGGCACCACAGGCGGCCAATCTGGAAGTAACTTCCCATCTAATTTCAACACCGTAACAACTGAAGTAAATAGTATAGTAGAATACAATGCCGTTAATGGCAGCACACAAACTATTTATGCGGCACCGTTATATGGCAATCTTACCCTTACAAATGGAAGCGGTTCGGGAACGGCAGCAAAAGTTATCACAAATGATATCAGCATAAGAAATAAACTGGAATTAAATGACAGAATTTCTTTTACCATACCATCTGCAAAAACAGTTACATTAAAATCGGATGCAACATTAACTGCCAGTATTGTAGAAATTACTACGCCGTCTTTAGTTTCAATTGTGTATAACGGTTCAGGATCAACGAAAGGGAAATTTATTATTGAAAGATATATTTCGGCCGTAAAAGGATGGCGATTCCTTTCTGTTCCAACCAATGGCACTGAAAATATCCACGCAGCATGGCAGGAAGGGCAGCCGGCAAATAACACATCACTTTCGGGGAAAGGAATTCAGATTACCAGTAACGTTTTTCCAAATGGCTTTGATCTTTATACCAGCACAACCTCGTTAAAAACATTCCTGCCTGCAACCGGTGCCTGGGCAGGTGTTAGTTCAACACTCTCGCCGTTCGACAATAGCAAAGGTGGATATATGACATTTATTCGTGGAGACAGAACTGTAAATGGATACCTGCAAGCGCCAAAAGCAACTGTTTTGCGTACATCAGGTGAAATTTACAAAGGTGATATCAATAAATCTTTAACTACAGCCAACCAGGTTGTAGCAATAAACAATAGTTATGTTTCTGCTCTCGATTTTACCAGGATATTTTCAAACAGTACAGGTATCAGCGAGCAATTTTACGTGTTCGATCCAAAAGCAGGCGCAGCAGGTATCGGCGGGTATCAAACCATAACAAAGATTGCTGGTGTGTGGAAGGCAATTCCGGGTGGTGGAAGTTATCCGTCATCAGGCGCAGTTGATCCATACATAGAAAGTGGACAGTCATTTATGGTTTTCTCAACCACTTCAAGTGGTACGGTCGCATTGAAAGAAAATGTAAAGGTTAGCAGTAATAATCTTGTTAGTCGCTCATCTAACGAAAACGCACAATCGCAGGGTTTACAAACAAATGTTTATTCAATAAATTCAGATGCGAGCACTGTATTATTAGATGCTGTTTACAATGAATTCAACGAGCATTTCTCAACTTCAGTTGATGGAGATGATGCCAGGAAGACATCAAATTTTGGTTTAAACTTATCGGTAAAGAATGGCAATGACCTGCTTGTGGTAGACAGAAGAAGAAAAATTGAATCAAATGACACTATCTATTTAAACCTCGCCGGCGTGCGGGTGCAGCAATACCGTTTTCAGTTTATCGCAGAAAATATAATGCAGGATGAGGTTGAGGCCTTTCTGGAAGATAGCTACCTCAATACAAAGAAAGCCATCAGCTTTACAGATACTACAACGGTGGACTTCAGTATTGCTAATATACCAGGCTCATACGCTTCCGACAGGTTCAGAATTGTTTTCGCTAAACTTCTGGCTACGAGTCCGATGAAATTTGCAGGCATTGCAGCTAACCGGAACAGTGATAACGGAATAAAATTAAACTGGAAAATTGAGAATGAAATTAATGTTGATCAATATCTAATTGAACGCAGCAATGATGGAAATAATTTTACAGTCGTTAACAACATACTTCCAAAAGAAAATAATGGTACAAATACTACCTATTCGGCAATTGATCAGAACGCAACTGCGTCAGTACTATACTATCGCATAAAGGCTCTGAATAACAATGGAAGAGCATTGTATAGCGACATGGTAAAAATTGAAGCCACTTCAATAAAATCGTCTATCAGTGTTTACCCAAATCCTGTTGCAGGAAAAATTATGAACATCCGTTTTATGCAACAGCTGAAAGGAAATTATGGTATTCAATTAACCAATATAGCTGGCCAGGTTTTATATAAAGGACAGGTTTCTGTTAACGCCGAAACTATTACCAAATCAGTAAACCTTAATGGAAAAGTTAATAGCGGTAGTTATCAATTAATAATCAGCGCAGAAAATGGCAAAAAAACCAGTATGCAATTGATCATTGAATAAGCGTGTAGCATCAACTTTTATTTAGGTAAAAGCAATGCTATACTGATTTAGTTAAATAAGGGCGCTTACTTGCGCTCTTATTTTTAAATTTCAATAGTTTATAAAGTTTCGTTTTTGATTAGTTGATAATTGAGAAGTTTATAACTGATTTTAAACAGTAAATATTATCCTTTTTAACTTGAATAAAAAACCGATTTAACCGTAATAGCGTATAATATGTAATTGTGACAGAATGTTTGAACGAAAGCAGCCTTGTAACATTTTTTAAGATTAGTGGATATTATAAAACTGTGATGGAACAGCTCAAATTAAAGGCAAAGGTTATTACTGAGACAGATCCTGTAAAAGGACGTTTCTCGAAAAAATGTTCGGCTTCAGCAAACTTTGTTTGAGAAAGTTTCCGAATTGAACACAAACCAGTAATTGGTATCAATGTAAGAATAAAATTTTTTATATACATTCGCACCGGTTTTGCAATAATTTAAATACCAATAACTACCCGTTATTGTAAGATGAATATAATTTATGAAGCACCCTAAACTTCGAAAAGAACTTTTTCTTGCCATCACTTTCAGCACAATTTACCTGCTGCTAAATATCTTTCAATATCACCTTGAAAATATATTGCAAGGGTTGCCTGTGAATATTATTATCATCGTAATTCTTATCCTGCTTGTTATTCTATTTGGCATACAGATCTTCAAAATTTTTCGCAGAAGAAAAAAATCAAAAGGTAGAATCAAGCTTAAGTTTATATTTTATATTCCTGCCATTATTTTACTCATCGCTATTCTATATACTTTCAGTCCATTTAAACTGGATTCTGAGAAATTGGAAAGCAACATTGTATTACGTGGTTGTTATGAGGGAGGAAATAGTAATGCTACAATACGATTTAGAGCCGACAAAAGTTTTGAAATTAAATGGAAAGGTGAAACGGGCTATCTGGATAGGTATCACGGTATTTACAGAACAGCAAAGGATACTTTCTATCTCACTTACTTCGATAACTCTCCTGAAAAGTTTGGAAGTGTAGTAATTAATTCCGGACAATCATTGATTTGTTTAGACAAGTCGACACAGTTAGAAAACTATTTTATCATATTTTATATCGGCCCATGCAGGGGTAATCGCGAGGATTAAATTACGACTCGGAGTCTTATCAATGCCCTCAGAATTATCGGCGATGATGCTGCGCTAAACCGCTGGCTACAAATACTGATTCCACTCAGCAATTCGCCGAACCGCTAAAATCGCTTATTTTCGCAGAGTACTGTAAAACAACTTGTATTATTAATCCATGAGGTATATATTATCTATTAGCTTTTTACTTTTTTTTCTTGTAAGCAATGCACAAAGCAATTATCCTTATCAGGAGATCAGCCTGGAAAAAGCGGCCGATTTTAAGACAGCAGAACCATTTGCCAGCCTAGCAGCCAATTACCTTTTAACAACGCCATTTAAAGAAAAAGATGCGGAAAGAGAAAATGCATTCACATTCCTGATTAAATGGACAGCAGGAAACCGGGAGTATGACTTTTCACTGCAGGGAATAATAAGAGAAATGATGGAAGATCGAAATCTGATGCAACTCTTTATACCTTCTATGGTTAAATTTTGCCTTGAAAATAAACCGCTGGGCATGAACAGCAGGTTGATAGAAACAAGTGCTGTGAAAACGGTTCTGGACTATTGCAACAACCCCACAAATAATTTTCCGCTCAGGAAAAAGACAAGAAAAAGGCTCGAGTCTAACTAAGCGGGCAAACGGAAATATATTAATTATTAGCATATTGCTTTTCAGGTTATCAGCAATTTTTTATAACTTTCAGGACAAGTTTGAGTAACGCTCAACCGTTTTCAATCTAAATTCTAACTTTTAATTTTACCAACATGAAAAAGATGTCCCTTTTAATAATTTCATCGCTGTTGGTTTTTTCCGGAATAGCCCAACAAATTTCGAAAATTACGTTGGCCCGCGGTGGCGAATTGGAGATGATTTCCCTAACGGTTGATGACAATGTTGTTATCCATCTTTCAGATCAGGGCAATATTTTAAAATATGGATTGGAACCGTATAATCTCCGTACCGAAAATTTTGGAGATTACACAGACAAACTGGATCCGTACGAAGGAAGAGTAGAATATTATTCTGCTAATGACAACGAAGCCTTTCGCGGGAAAGTGAAATATATTGGAAAAACTCAAATTACGTATTTCGCATCATATGATGATGAAGCATTAAAAGGTAAAATAAAAAGTATAGGAGCCAGTTTACTCAGCTATTACATGGCATTTGAAGACAAGGCATTTAAAGGTAAACTAAGAAAAATCGGTGGAGTAGAATTTGCCTATTATTCATCTTTTGATAATGAAGCGTTTCGTGGAAAACTCAGGCAGGTTGGACTTAGTAGCCTGTCATACTATTCCAGTTTCGATGATAAAGCTTTTGCTGGAAGAATAAAAAGCGTCGGAAATATTTCTTACACTTACTACTCTTCGTACGACAGGATAGAATTTCGTGGTGCCAGAAAAACCGGCAGGTCGCTGGAGTATATAAATGGCATCAGGTTTTATGTAAAATAACAAAAAGATCAAGCATTCCGCCAACACATTTTCTCATCAACTACTGTGTAACAAGTTAAAATTTCCTGAACCATTTTGTTTGGCGAAAACTATGAAATATTCACTTATTTTAGTATCATTTCTTATTGCGTTTTGCACCTCAATTAGGTCACAAAGTCTGTCAGATAGGGAACAGTTAGCCCAGATTAAAAAAACTATCAAATCGCAATTTAAAAGTTGGGCTATATTTTCGAATGGAACCTTCCTGGTTATTACTTCGGATTCTGCGACGCCAAATCTTGAGAATCGGGCAATACAAATTTTATTGGAAAATGGCAACGCAGAAAGCCAAATACTCTTCAAAAACAATTCTGTTCTTGATATTAAAAAAATAGAAGGATGGATTGTTGAAAGCCTTTTTCAAGGATTATATACCTATGTGAGCAAAATTGAGTTAAATGACAATGGAGTGCTTAATCCAACTAATGCTGAAATTATTTTATTTGCCATGGCTAAACGCCAAAAAGACATTATTGAACACAAAATAGTGGAAACGGGTAAGTAAAGATTGTTTGTTATTGATAGGGGATACTGGATGCGGGATGCTGGATACGAGATGCTGGATACGAGATGCTGGATACTGGATACCGGATGCAATATGCCGGATATTTTCCTACTTTTGCAACTTAAACACTAACCAATCATGAGCGAAAACGCACTTACAAAGGGAAAAATTCATACCGCTAAAGGAATACTAACTTTTGAATTATACGACGATGCTACACCAATAGCAGTAGAAAATTTTAAAAAGCTTATCAACCAGGGATTTTACGACGGATTAAGTTTTCATAGGGTAATACCGAATTTTATGATACAGGGAGGCTGCCCAACAGGAACGGGATCAGGCGGACCGGGATATACTATTCAATGTGAGACAAAAGCCGAAAAACAATTCCACGACAGGGGCGTACTTTCAATGGCTCACCGCGGTCCAAATACCGGTGGATCTCAATTTTTCATCTGTCATAACCGCCAGGGAACACAACACCTTGATGGGGTTCACACCTGCTTCGGAAAAATTATCGACGGTTTAGATGTGATAGATGACATCAGGGGAGGAGACATTATGGAAAAAGTAGAATTAATATCATAAAAATCTGGCGAATTTATAAAGTTTTACAATTGCGTAAAGGAGTTCCTATCCTCATTAAAACCCAGCTTCTTTTATTTTCCTGAAAATTGAATAAAAATCAGGGAATGTAATTTTGTACCCTTTAATCACATTTTCCTCACAATACCGATCTACAGCCAATCGCCAGTAGATATTTTAGTAATTTTAAATACCAAACAACCTATATGATGTTAACGCTACGCCTAATTCGAAATTTCGTCGCTTCACTTGTATTATTTTCACTTTCCAACATTGCAGTTGCACAAAATAGTTTTAAACTTAAGTACAGCAATTCCACTGTATATGCTGGTATAGAAGTGGGGTCTAAAGGAGTTAAAATGAGTCTGTTGGAAGTTGGTAAAAGTTCTCAAAAGAACGGCAATTTCAATATTCTTAAAGACACTTCGGTAAACACTGATTTCATCTCGTTCACGCAACCAACTTTTCATGCAACTTTAGACGGTTTATCCGGATTGTATAATATGGCTTTGAATGATTTCAGTATTCCATCGGATAGAATATTTACTGTGGTGAGCAGCGGTGTAAAAGCATTGGCTGAGAGGGAAAGCAAAATGAATTGGATCAGTAATTTGTCAGATTCATTTAAGAATAAAATAAATGATCCGAAGCGTGTTCTTGACGTAATTGATGTTGCTGACGAAGCAAGGCTTTCTCACCTGGGAATCGTTCCTGAATCACGCAGGTTTTCTACCTTCCTCATTGATATCGGAAGCGGCAACACTAAAGGTGGTTATTTCCCTCATGGAAATTCCAAAAACATAAAATTGTTTCAACTCTCCTGGGGAACAAAAAGCGTCGCCAACGCCACCGAAACCAGGCTGGAAAACGACAAAACGATCACCAATTTTTCTAAACAATTATATCGCGTTTTATCTGGGGATGCAAACGACCAGATTGTATATGAAGTGAACTTGAGCGGCGCTTATGACATGAGTGATAATATAGCTTTCAGCGGAGGTATAGCCTGGTCGGTAGCCACTTTAATGCTTCCGGAGATGATAGATAATCCCGTAGTACTTGTTACCTATGATGAGGTTTTGAAGTTCAGTGAAAAATTATACAACAATTACAAATCATTGTCTGATTCCGCCATTGTAAAATCGATATTGGATCCTACATTAGATAAAGCGGCCATTGGAAAAGATGTAAAAAGGGTAAATAAAGTTTTTGACCAAAGGTCTTTGATGGCTGGTACCGGATTACTGCTAAAGATCATGCGTCAGTTTGAAGGGATCTATGAGAAAAAACAATTTTTCCTTGTAAAAAATGGACAGGTTGGATGGATCAGTGCGTATGTAAATCAGAGTGTTTCCAAATAATTCCGGCCACACTTTGATATGTTAGTTATATTCCAAAATTAATGAAAGACTCTAAATCAATTCTTTTACTGGTTGTTTCTGTATTGCTGATATTAGTGTCTTGTGCCTTGTTGTGGACATGGGGATACAATTTTAATAATTTTACAAAAGATAAGCAGGGAACAGTCTTTATCGTAAAGGATTCAACTGCAGCAACAAACGCTACGCGTGACTCACTTCAAAAAATTTACACAGCCACAATTTCCAATCTTGGCACCTTAGATTCTACCTGGAATAATGCCGATTCATTAAAAACTGATCTCGATATTAAGTTGAGTGAATTTTATAAACTAAGAAATGAAATTGCTATTATCTTAAAAAACCCCGCAAAAAAAGAAGACCTGGATCTGGCAAAAACAAAGATCGGGGAATTACAAAAAAAAGTAGATCAGCTTCGCAATAAAAATTTAGATGTAGAAACAGAAAACAGGCGATTATACGCTGTTTTGCAGCAACTAACAAATGCTCCCAAAGAAGCCATTCAACAGCAGGTACAATCTGCCAAACCTGTTGTTTTTGATAGTAAAGAGCCTGCTGAAATTTCAGTTCCTGCAGCCAGTTTTATAACATCGGATATGCGGCTAACAGCCATGATGGTAGATAAAGACAGGGAACAGGAAACTTACCAGGCATTGCAAACTGATAAATTTGTAGGAAGCTTTACGGTTAAGAATAATGCTTCCGCATTTAATAGTACAGAGATCGTTGTGGTGGTTTTACAACCGGATAATAAAGTACTTCAGGCTTCAGCCTGGGAAACAGGAAGATTTGACAGTAAAGAGGGGAAACGAATTTATTCCTGTAAAGTTAAATTTGAATACGCTAAAGGAGAAAACAAGAAGTTATCATTCGCACTAAATTCCGACCGGTTTCAAAAAGGCACATACAGCATGCAACTTTATTATAAAGGCAACCTGATTGGAAGAAT